>NZ_JAGSOH010000019.1 GCF_018139625.1 Actinospica acidithermotolerans
GCTCCGACATGGACAGCAAGATCTCCCGGCTCAAGGAGCTCGGCGCGCTGCACGACCAGGGTGTGCTCACCGACGCCGAGTTCGAGGCGCAGAAGGCCAAGGTCCTGGCCTAGCCGGCCGGGCCTCGGCAGGTGCTCGACGACAGGCCCGGCTCGCCCGAGCCGGGCCGAAGGGAAAGGAAACCCCGGTGAACTACCCGTTGCTCAACGTCTTCCTCACCACCATGTGGTTCTTCCTGTGGATCCTGTGGTTCTTCCTGCTGTTCCGGATCTTCGGGGACATCTTCCGCGACCACGAGCTGAGCGGCTGGGGCAAGGCGGCCTGGTCCGTGTTCGTCATCGTGCTGCCCTTCGTGGGCGTGTTCGTCTATCTGATCGCGCGCGGGCGCGGCATGGGCGCCCGGGAAGTCGCGCAGGCGCAGCGCAATGAGCAGGAGTTCCGGGCCTACGTCCGGGAGGCCGCGGGAACCGGCAGCGGACCGGTCGAGGCGGCCGACGCGAAGGGCGGCGGCGGCCAGGCCGACCAGCTGGCGAAGCTCGCCGACCTCAGGGCCCACGGCGACATCAGCGAGGAGGAGTTCCAGCGCGCGAAGGAGCACGTGCTCGCCGCGTAGCCCGCGCCGGCGACGGCGTGTCGCGGGTCGCGCGAGTGGCCAGGGACCACGCCGTGGGCTATCACAGAGCATGTGACCAATCCGGATGACCGATGGCCCCGAACCGGGTTCGTGCACGATATCGACATGGGGCAGACGGGCGGCGCGGGCGGCAGGCTCGTGGGGCTCGCGGCGGCGGCCGGTTCGACCAGCGAGCCGGCCGCCGTCGTGCTGCTGCTGCACGGCGGCCGCGCCCACTCGTACGACCCGGTCTCCCGGGGCAACCTGGCCGCCGCGCGGATGGACGCGCTGGCCAGGGGGATCCGGCGGGAGCGGACGCTGCCGGTCCTCGCGCTGCGCTACCGGGTGCGCGGCTGGAACGACGAGGGCGGGTCGCGCACCCCCGACCCGGTCAGCGACGCGTGGCTCGCCCTCGAGGCCGTCGAGAACGGCCTCGGCCCGGTCCCGGTGATCCTGGTCGGCCACAGCCTCGGCGGCCGGACCGCGGTGCGCGTCGCCGAATACCCCACGGTCCGCGCGGTCGCCGCGCTCGCGCCCTGGCTACCGCCGGACGAGCCGGTCGACCCGCTCGCGGATCGCACCCTGCTGGTCGCGCACGGGCGCCGCGACCGGGTCACGGACGTCGGCGACTCCGTCGCGTTCGCCACCCGCGCGAGCGCCGTGGCCGACGCGGTCTACCTCAAGGTGCTCGACGACGGCCACGCGATGCTGCGCCGGCCCGGCGAGTGGCGGCGGCTCGTCGTGCGCTTCGCCGCGCTGGCCGCGTTCGGCTCGTCGGCGGGCGCCCTGGACGCAGATCGGGTCGGCGGAGAATGATTTCAGACCACGAAGACGAGGAGCGGCAGAGTGTCGAAGACCCGTGAGGCGGGGAAGTCCACGGCCGCGAAGTCGGCGTACGCCCTGGCCGGGCTGCTGGCCGCGGCCGGCTTGACCCATCTGGCATACCCGAAGCCGTACGACCGGATCGTGCCGCGGGTGCTGCCCGGCCCGGCGCGCTGGTGGACGTACGGCAGCGGGGCCGCCGAGCTCGCCGTCGCCGCCGCGGTCGCCCACCCGCGCACCCGCCGGAGCGCCGCCGCCGCGGCGGCCGGCCTGCTGGTCGCCGTCTTCCCGGCCAACGTCCAGATGGCCAGGGACTGGCGCGGCCGCGGTACCACGGCGCGCAACCTGGCCTACGCCCGGCTGCCGTTGCAGGCCCCGCTCGTCGCGTGGGCGCTCCAGGTGCGGCGCTCCGCGTCTCGCGGATAGCGCGCGGCACTGTCACGACGAGACGGGTTCGGCATCGGCTTCCGCGACGCGCTCTGCGATCGGCTCCTCGCCAAGGTGCGGCAGGATCCTGTCGAGCCACCGCGGAATCCACCAGTTGACGCTCCCCATCAGGAACATGGCGGCGGGGACGATGACCAGCCGGACGACGGTCGCGTCGATCAGCACGCTGACTCCCAGGCCGAGTGCGAGCATCTTCACGACGACGCTGTTCGAGAGCATGAACGCGAAGAACACGCTGGCCATGATGAGCGCCGCGCAGCTGATCACCCGCGCGGTCACGGACAGGCCGGTGGCGACGGACTCGTGGTTGTCGTGCCGGGCGAGCCAGGCCTCGCGCACGCGGGAGAGCAGGAAGACCTCGTAGTCCATCGAGAGTCCGAAGACGATCGCGAACATCATCATCGGCACGTACGACTCGATCGGCACCTTCTCGCCGACGCCGAGCAGCGAGCTGCCCCAGCCCCACTGGAAGACCGCCACGACCACGCCGTAGGCGGCGCCGAGCGAGAACAGGTTGCACAGCGCCGCCTTGAGCGCGAGCACCGGGCTGCGGAAGCTGGCCAGCAGGAGCAGGAACGCGGCGGCGATCACCACGACGATGATCAGCGGCAGCCGCGAGCTGACCTGGTTGCGGAAGTCGAGTTGCAGGGCGATGGTGCCGGTGACGTACCCGGTCGCGCTCGTGCCCGCGACGGCCTTCGGCAGTGTGCTGTCGCGCAGGGTGCTCATCAGCGTGACCGTCGCGGCGTCCTGCGGTCCCGAGACCGGGGTGACCGTGGTGATCAGCACGTCGCCGTCCGAGGTGGCCTTGATCGGCGCGACCGAGGCGACGTCGGCGGTCGAAGACAGACCTGACCGCAGCGACGTCTTCAGGCCGGAGACCCGGCCCGCGTCGATGCCCTGGACGTCGACGACGATGGTGAACGGGCCGTTCGTGCCCGGCCCGAAGGCGGCGCTCATCTGGTCGTACGCGACGCGATCGGTGTAGCCGACCGGATCGGCGCCGGCGTCGATGTGGCCGAGCCGGAGGGAGAGCGCCGGGATCGCGAGCGCGCACAGGACGAGCAGTCCGCCGAGCAGGAAAGTCACCGGGCGCCGTCCGACGAGCGCGGCGTACGCGTGCCAGCCGCTGCCGGTCTGCGCGCTCTCGGCGATCGGCTTGCGCACCCGCAGCCGGTCGATGCGCCGACCCGCCATGCCGAGCAGCGCGGGGACCAGGGTCAGGGCACTGAGCGCACCGACGGCCACCGTGATTCCGGCGGCCAGGCCGAGCTTGCCGATGAACGACAGGCCGGAGGCGTACAGGCCCAGCAGCGCGACGATGACCGTGAGCGCGGCGGTCAGCACCGCACGCCCGCTGGACGCGAGGGTGCGCGCCGCGGCGAGATCCGGGGCGACGCCGTCGATGACCTGCTGCCGGTGCCGGGTGATCAGGAACAGGCCGTAGTCGATGCCGACGCCGAGCCCCATCATGATGGCCAGCGTGGGGGAGACGGTCGCGAAGGTGGTCGCGGCGGCCAGCATCCCGAGCAGCCCGAGCCCGGCCGCGCCGCCTATCAGAGCGCTGATGATCGGCAGGCCGGCCGCGAGCACGCTGCCGAAGCCGACGAGTAGGACGATGATCGCCACGGCGATTCCGGCGCCCTCGGAGGCGGTGTCCTTGGTGACGGGCCTGGCCGCCGTGCCGAGCGTCTCGCCGTAGTTGACCTGCACCCCGGCGGCGCGCGCGGGGGCCGTGGCCTGCTCGACCTGCGCGACGTACGAGCTGCCGAGGTCGACGGGGTTCGTGTCGAACTGGACCGTCGAGTACGCCGTGCGCCCGTCCTTCGAGGTCGTCGCGCCGGCGAGCGGGTCGGTGGCGGACAGGACGTGCGGCAGTTTCCGGACGTCGCCGATGCTCGTCTCGATCGCGCTCTCGGCGGTGGACAGTTGGCCGGAGGCGACCGCGAACACGATCTGGCCGCTCTGCCCGCCCGCCGCCGGATCGTGCGCCTGCAGCACGTTGATGCCGGTCACCGACGGCGAGCCGGAGAGGTTGAAGTCGTCGGCGTACGTGCCGCCCAGTGCGCGGTGGCCGACCGTCGCGCCGATCAGGATCAGCAGCCAGACCGCGACCACGGTCCACGCGTGCCGGGCGCACCATCCGCCGGCCCGGGCGAGCAGGCCGCGCGGCCACTCGCCGTCCGAGGCGGGGAGATCGGGCGTGCGGGTTCTGTTTCGTCGGAGCATCGAAGGCCCTTCCCGGGTGCGTCCGCGCGCTGGCGGCCCTGTCGAAGTGGATCCTATTCACATAGTGGCCACTATCGCAATAGCGCCTGCTCGCATCGGCGTGGGACAATCGCGGGGCACGGTGGGAACTCTGGGCATGGTGGGAACAGTGCGAACGCAGGCGCGGTACGGCATGGATTCGACGGCCGAGCGCCCGCCGGAAACGCCGGGAACGCCGAGAGCGCTGGCCGGGGAGATCCCGGGCAGCGCTCTCGGCGGCCGTTCGACGGCGATCACATGTTCTAGAGGCGGGACCCCGCCGCGCTCAGCTCAGTCGTCGGCGTTCTCGCCGGATCCTGACTGCTCGGCACTCGGTCCGGGCAGCTGAACACCCGTCATCGTCGCCTCGGTGAACAGGCAGGCCAGGGTGCGCTCGAACAGGTCCTCGGAGACGAAGCCGGGGTCGATGCGCCGCAATTGGACGAGCCCGTGGAAGAGCGCGATCACGACGGTCGAGATGCTCTGCAGCGGGTAGTCGGTGCCCCGCCCCTGACCCTCCAGGAGTCGGGCGATCACCCCGGTCAGCGCGTCGCGCGACTCGCCGACGCGCTCGGCGAACGTGGCCATCGACTCGGGATTGCGCACGGCGTAGAGCCAGAACTCCGCGCGCAGCGATTCGAAGGCGACGTCCTCGTCCGCGGTCTCGATCAGCAGCTTGCCGAGCCCCGCGGCGGCCGTGCCGTCCGGTTGCCGGCCGTCGATCAGCTGCGCGGCCTCGGCGATGCGGTCGCTCGCCCGCGACTCGAGCAGCGCGAGGAACAGCTCCTGCTTGCCGCCGAAGTTGGAGTAGAGCGCGCCGATCGAGAACCCGGCGCTCTCCGCGATCTCCTCGACCGAGGCTCCGGCGTATCCCTTGCGCGCGAACGTCTCCGCCGCGGCGTCGAGGAGCAGCTCGCGCGTGCGCGCCTTCGACTCGGCCCGGGTGAGGCGCTTCGGCCGCTGCGGGGCCTCCTCGTCTGTCGCCATCGTGCGAGACTATCCAGATAGTGATCACTATGTCAACGGCGCTGCCGCAACACGGCACGGCGGCGAACGGCCGTGCGGTGAACGGCTGCGCGGCGAGCAGCTGTGCTGGGAACGGGTGCGCGGCTGCACTGTCGGCGGCCCTCGGTAGGTTTTCGGTCCGTGATCAGCAACCGCGAACAGATCGCCCGAATCATCGCGTCGATCGACCCTGTCGACGCCGTCGAGCAAGACCACCGGCGCGCGGCGCTGGAGTGGATTGATTCGGGTGCCGAGCTGTACCGATCGGTGCCGCCGGACCAACCGCCGATGCACCTGGTCTCCTACTTCGTACCCTTCGACACCCGTACCGGTTCGGTACTGCTGGCCGCCCATCGCAAGTCCGGCCTCGAACTCCCTCCCGGCGGCCACTGCGAGGCTGGGGAGCTGCCGTGGCAGACCGTGCAGCGCGAGTGCGTCGAGGAACTCGCCGTCCCGGCAGCCGCCTTACCGGGGCTCGGCACCGACCCGCTGTTCGTGACGGTGACGCAGACGCAGGGCTCTGCGGTCCGCCGTCACACCGACGTGAGCCTGTGGTTCGTGATCGACGTCGATCCGGCCGATGCCCGACTTCGCCCGGACCCCGGCGAGTTCGACGGCGTGCGCTGGCTGTCGGTCGAGCAGCTACTCGCGGAACCGATCGAGGCCTTTGATCCACACATGCATCGCTTCGCGCGCAAGCTGATGTCGGCCGTCTGACGTGGTCGAGCGCGTGAGACGTCGAGGGCCGGCCGTCCGCACTACGGCTGATCGTCCCAGGGCTCGCCGGTGCCGAGGTTCTCCACGCGGTGCGCCACCGAGACCGCGTGGTCGGCGAAGCGCTCGTAGTAGCGGCTGAGCAGGGTCACGTCGATGGCCGTCTGCATCGGGTACTTGTCCTCCGCGCTCAGCAGTGCGGCGAACACGCCGCGGTGCAGGCGGTCGACGGTGTCGTCCTGCGCGTCGAGGGTGTTGGCGGCCGTGACGTCTCGCGTCTCGATGATCCGCGCCAGCCGGTTCGACAGCTGCACGCCGATCTCGCCCATCTGCGCGAAGGTGTCGCGCAGTTCGTCCGGGACCGCGCAGTCCGGGAAGCGCATCCGCGCCACGGTGGCTATGTGCCGGGCCAGGTCGCCCATGCGCTCCAGGTCCGCGCTCATCCGCAGCGAGGTGAGCAGTGCGCGCAGGTCGCTCGCGACCGGCTGCTGCTCGGCCAGCGAGCCGGGGGCCTGCACGTCCATTTCGCGGTAGAGCGCGTCGATCGCGCGATCGCCCGAGATCACCGTCTCGGCCAGCCGGAGGTCCGTTTCGAGCAGCGCCTCGGTCGCCTGGGACAGCGCCTGGCCGACCAGCCGGGCCATCTCCGCCAAGGCGTGGCCGGCGTGTTCGGACTCGTTGTAGAGATCGCGCATCGTAACAGTCTCGCAGACCATTGCGGAGGTTCGCACCGCGAACCGGCCGCGGCCAGGCCATGGCCTAGAGAGCACCGCTGATCTCCGCGCTGAGTTCTGGCGCCGAAACCCCGAGCGTGGCGAGAATACTGCGCGCCGCGCTCGCTCTCACATCCAGCAGGACCAGCGCCAGCTCCGCGGTGTCGGGGCGGCCGTCCGGCCGGGCCTCGGCGGCGCGGATCGATCGCTTGAGGCAGGCGCGCGCCTGACGGGTCACCCGCAGGTGACCGGTGACGTCGCGTTTCGCGCGGCTGGACCGTGCGGCGCCCGCACGGTCCAGCGAGCCCGGACCGAACGCCTGCTCGACGCGCGCACGGACGGCGTCGAGGTCGACGCCGATCGTGTCGAGCGCCTCACCGTCGAGATCCCTCTGCCGCGCGGCGGCCGAACGCGAGCGACGGACCAGGGCCGCCAGCTGCTCGTCGACGCGCTCCGGAGTCACGCCCCGCGCCCGGAGAATGCCGCCGACCGCGTCATCGGCCCCGGCCACCCCGTAGAGCAGGTGCTCGCAGCCGATGAAGTGCTGGCCGAAGCGGCGTGCCTGCTCCTGCGCGCGGATGACCGCGCGCCGTGCCTCGCCCTCGATGCGCCTCGTCACGATCGCCTCCCGATCCGTGGCCCGTGCTTGCGGTGCACGGTCTGCTTGGTCACGCCCAGCCGGTCGGCGATCTCCTGCCACGACCAGCCGAGCCGCCGCGCGTTCTCGATCTGCAGCACCTCCAGCCGCTCGGCCAGCTCCCGCAGCGCGGCCACCGCGCGCAGCCCGACGTCCGGGTCCTGACTCGCGGCGCCCTCGGCGATCTCGAGCGTGCTTTCCATGCCGTCAGCATATGCTGACGATCCAGCCGCGTCAACATATGCTGACGCGGCGTCCGGCGCGGCCCGGCCGGACCGGCCGGCGCCCGCTCTCTCACGAAACTGTCATCTAAATTGTTAACAATGTTGAAACCAGGGTTCTACGGTCTGGGTCTCGTACCAGCCGCGCGGTTCGACCCGCCCACGACGCCCCCCGGGCCGGGGGGAGGGGCCGGACCGTGTCCACCTTTCCCGATGCACAAGGAGGTACACGGGTGGAAATCAATCGTAGAACCGTGATTCGGGGCGCCGCGGGGGCCGCGGCCCTGACCGCGATCGGAGTCGCCGAAGGCGCCGCGGGCACGGCTTTCGCGAGCAGCTCGTCGACGAGCGGTTCGTCGACGTCGAGCGCGGCCTACTCGATCGCGCTCGACTCCGCCGCGTGGTCGTACGACGCGACCAACGACGTCTACTACCAGATCGGGAAGATGTACGTCGCGAACCCGGCGGCGACCGACTACGAGAACCTCTCGATCTACGTACCGGGCGCGTATCTGACGGCGACTCTGAACAGCGACGGGTCGACGTATACCGCGACGGTCAACAAGAAGGGCACCGTCGGCAAGTACTCGGCGCAGACGGCGCCCTTCGTCATCCCGGTCAACACCCCAGGCTACGCGGGTCAGGCCCCTGCCACGTCGTACAGCTACAGCAGCGTGTCGGCGTACCTGGAGGCCGGCCTCATCTACGTGTGGCCGGGCCTGCGCGGTCGGGACACCTCGACCAGTACGCGCAACGACGCAGCGCCCTGGGGCGTGACCGACCTCAAGGCCTCGGTGCGCTACCTGCGCTACAACCGGGACGCCCTGCCGGGCAGCACGAACAACATCTACCTGTTCGGCATGAGCGGCGGCGGCGCCCAGGACACGGTGGCCGGCACTTCCGGCGACAGCCCGCTTTACACGCCGTACCTGCGCTCGATCGGCGCTGCGATGCAGGACGCCAAGGGTCGTCCGCTCAGCGATGCCGTCGACGGTGTCATGGCCTGGTGCCCGATCACCAGCCTGCACGAGGCGAACCTGTCGTACGAGTGGAACATGGGCCAGTTCTTCTCGACCAGTACCCGGGCCTCCGGCACCTGGACGAGCGCCTACTCGGCCGACCTCGCGAAGGCCTGGCCGAACTACGTCAACAACCTGGGCCTGCGCGACAAGCACGGCAAGCGCTTGCAGCTGAGCAAGTCCAGCAGCGGCACCTACCTGGCCGGCAGCTACTACGACTATGTGATGGAGGTGATCACCACCTCGCTGAACAACTTCCTGTCCGACACCACGTTCCCGTACACCGTCACCACGCAGGGCGGCCCGCCCGGATCCGGCCAGACCGGGACCTCGACCACGTATGAGACGGTCGCGGACTACTTCGCCGCCCTCAACTCGAGCAGCACGTGGGCCACCTACGACTCCGCAACCAACACGGCGACGATCTCCAGCCTCGAGGGCTTCGTCACCAGCCAGAAGAGCGCGAGCAAGCCGGTCGGCGCGTTCGACGGATACTCGCGCGGGCAGACCGAGAACAACGTCTTCGCGATGGGACTCGACGAGCCCTCGCACTTCGCGCCGCTCACCCGCGACGTCGTCAAGGCGAACCAGGCGACGTACGCGACGTACTCCGACTGGGACTCGTCCTACGGCTACGCCGAGTACGACAGCGACTTCGCCCAGAAGGACGCCGTCGGCAAGGACATCGCCTGGCGCGTCGACGCGTACAACCCGCTGTACTACATCTCGCCGGCCTTCGGCGGCTACCGGCAGTCGCAGGTGGCGCCGAACTGGCGTATCCGCACCGGTATCGCGCAGACCGACACCGCCAACACCACCGAGATCAACGTGATGCTGGCGCTGGAGAACTACGGCATCAAGAGCATGGACTTCGCCACGGTGTGGGCCGAGGGCCACACCGAGGCCGAGCGCGCCGGCGGCGACCCCACGACGAACTTCATCGACTGGGTGGCCTCGATCGTCGCCAAATGACGCCTGACAGCTGACAGCCGGCGGCTGACGACCGGCGGCTGACGGCTGACGACCGCGAAAGCCGGATGCCCGGGTGCCCGACCGCCGATCCACGGCGGCCCGGCACCCGGGCTTTCGTCGCGCTGTGCCCTACTGCGCCTTCGGGCCGCTCTGCTGGACGACGTCGAACGACCAGATCTGCGAGGCGTGCGCGGCGGGGCGCGGCGGCTGGCCGCTCTCGGAGCCGCCGGCGTGCCCGCGGGCGAAATCCTGGGAGGCGTGCCACTTCTGGAAGTCCTCCTCGCTGCGCCAGCGGGTGTAGACGAGGTAGTCGTCCGTCCCCTCGACCGGCCGCAGCAGTTCGAACCACTCGAAGCCGTCGCTGGCCTCCACCGCGCCGGCGCGTCCGGCGAAGCGCTTCTCGAGGGTCTCGCGTGCCTCGGGCGATACCGACAGGACATTGATCTTGACGACAGACATAAGTCGGACGAGCCTTTCTGGAGGGGCGCGGGTGACGTCGCGGTCACCGCCGTTTCCGAGCATATGCCGGGACCGGACCCGCCACGCCGTGCCGTCGGGGTGCTGCCTGATTCGCTCCGTATTACCCTAATTTGGTGCTCGCGCGGGTTCAGGTACGACGTGCGGAGCGGAGTACGAGATGCTGGAAGCGGTGCCCACCGCGCTGGTCGCGGCCTTCTCGCCCTGGACGTTGCTGATCGTCGCGGGGCTGCTGAACAAGGAGCGCCCGCTGCGCCGCGCGCTGGTGTTCCTGGCCGCGGCGGCCGTCGTGACCCTGCTGGTCGGCTTCCTCGTCGTCGAGGCGCTCGGCGGCAGCGGCCTGGAGGACCACCAGCGGCACCCCACCTTCTCGCCCGCGGTCGATCTGGGCCTCGGCCTGGCGATCCTGCTGTCCGTGCCCTTCCTCGCCCGGCGCGCGTCGCGTCCGCCGAAGGACAAGTCCGCCAAGCCGCCGCGCACGTCGCGGTCCGCGCGCAAGAGGCGGCGCCGCCGTCGGGAGGAGGCCGGGGTGCTGGCGGTCATCGCGCTCGGCCTCTTCGCGGGCTCTCCCTCGCCGATGTACCTCGCCTCGCTGCACTCGGTCAGCAAGGGCCAGCCCGACGCGGTGGCCAGCACGTTCGAGGTCCTGCTGATCGCCTTCCTGGTGCTGCTGATGGCGGAGATCCCGATCCTGCTCTACGCCGCGTCCCCGGAGCGGACCACCGCGTTCCTGACCTCCGCGAACGCCTGGCTGGCGCTGCACGGCCGGATGCTCGTGGTCTTCGGCGCCGCGGCCGTGGGCAGCTATTTCACCATCGAGGGCCTCGCGCACCTGCTCTAGGCCGACGGACCGCCCGGGCCCGCGGTCCCCTTGTCGGGCACCGGCCTGGCCGCCCCGGCGCGTTTGACCACCCGGGTGCCGACCCGGAACTGGTTGCCCCCGAAGATGGGCGTGGTCATGGTGACGGTATTGCCGTCGTCGCATTTGATCTTCACGCGGCGGGAGTACCCGGCGTCGAACGCGTGCGCCACCTCCGTGTTCTCCACCACCACGCCACGGAACTCGAGTTCCAGCAGCCGCGGATCCACCTCGCGCTCGGCACCGCCGTCCTTGCCTCCGGACACCGAGACCGCGATCGTAGCGATGAAGACGACTACGCAGAAGATCAGGACGGCGGCGATCATCGGCACTCCGGTGGCGAGTCGCGTATGTATCAGAGGTCTTCGTATCATCGAAGCGCGGCGCCGCCGTCGCCGCAACCCGCGCGTCGTGGCGCGGGCTGCGTTCCCGAGCCCCCTTCGCGGGGCTACTGCTTCTCGCTGCCCACCGTGTCCAGCTCGGCGATCGCGTCATCGGGCAGCCGGAGCGCGGCGCCGGCGAGGTTCTCGCGCAGGTGCCGCGCCGAGGACGTGCCGGGGATGAGCAGCATGTTGGGCGAGCGCTGCAGCAGCCACGCGAGGGCCACGGACAGCGGCGTGGCCTCCAGGCGCGCGGCGACCTTGTGCAGCGTGTCGGACTGCAGCGGAGAGAAGCCGCCGAGCGGGAAGTACGGCACATACGCGATGCCCTGGCCGGCGAGGTGCTCGATCAGCGCGTCGTCGCGGCGGTTGGCGATGTTGTAGAAGTTCTGCACGCACACCACCGGCGCGATCGCCTGCGCCTCGGCGATCTGCTCCTGATTCACCGTGCTCAGCCCGAGGTGCCGGATCAGTCCCTGCTCGCGCAGCTCGGCGAGTGCGCTGAAGCCTTCGGCGATGGAGCCGGGCTCGGGGGAGTCGAAGCCGCCGACGCGCAGGTTGACCACGTCGAGCGTCTCGAGCCCGAGGCGCTTGAGGTTGTCGTGCACCTGCTGGACCAGTTCGGCCGGCGTGCGGGCGTGCGGCCAGCCGCCCTGCTCGTCGCGGCGCGCGCCGACCTTGGTCACGATGTGCACGTCGTCCGGATAGGGCGCCAGGGCCTCGCGGATGATCTCGTTCGTGACGAACGGGCCGTAGAAATCGGCCGTGTCGATGTGCCGGATCCCCAGTTCCACGGCCGTGCGCAGGACCTCGATCGCCGCCTCGCGGTCCTTGGGCGGCCCGAAGACGCCGGGTCCGGCCAACTGCATGGCGCCGTAGCCGAAGCGGGTGACGTCCAGGTCCCCCATGCGGAAGCCGCCGCCGGGGAGCTCGTCGCCGCTCATGTGTCCCTTCCCGCTCGCCGGTACCTCCGGGAGCTTTCCTGCGGCCACGCTAGCCACCGCGGCCGGAAACAGCCTGAGCCGCGCCGATCCTGGGAGCGAGGGGACCAGGCACGCCGCCGCCCGGGCTCGTACTGTGGAGGACATGAGCAAGACGGCGAACGCACTCGGGCACTACCTGCGGGCCCGCCGGGAGCTGATCGACCCGGCGCAGGCGGGTCTGGCGGTCGTGGGGGTGCGGCGCACCCCGGGCCTGCGCCGCGAGGAGGTCGCCACCCTGGCCGGGATCAGCGCCGACTACTACCTGCGCCTGGAGCAGGGCCGCGACCGCAATCCGTCCCCGCAGGTGCTCGAGGCCCTGGCCCGGGTGCTGCGGCTGGACGCCGCCGCCACCGAGCACCTGCTGAGCCTCGCGGCCGCCCGCCCGACCCCGGCCCGCCGCGTGCGCCGGGAGACGGTGGCAGCCGGGATCCGGCAGCTGCTCGACGTGATCAACCTGCCCGCTTTCGTGGAGAGCCGCACGTTCGAGGTGCTCGCGGCGAACCGCTTGGCCACCGCCGTCTCCCCGAACATCCGGCCGGGCGCCAACCGGCTGCGCGCGATCTTCCTCGACCCCGGCGAGCAGGAGCTGTACCCCGACTGGGAGCAGACGGCCAGGAACCTGGTCGCCGGATTCCGCGCCTCGGTCGGCAGCGACGTCGAGGACCAGCGGATCGTCCAGCTGGTCGGCGAACTGTCGTTGGCCAGCGAGCAATTCCGGCGGCTGTGGGCCCGGCACGACGTCACCGCGCTGGCCGGCGGCGCGATGCGGCTGAACCACCCGGTGGTCGGCATGCTCGAACTGCGCCGGGAGAAACTGCCGCTCGCCGACTCCGGCGGCCAGATCCTGGCGATCTACCACGCCGAGCGCGGATCCGAGGCCGCACGCCGGCTCGAGCGGCTCGAGCGGCTCGACCGGCTCGGCGCGGAGGCGTCCACCGCGCAGGAGACGGCGCGGCAGACCGCCTGAGGGTCTCGCGCAGACGCGTAGGGTGAGCACCCTTCCACTCTGAGGTTTGTTTCAAGCGTGCGCGGGCAGTAGGCAGCTCTCGAAACAAGCGCGTTACCGGGTCGGAAGGAGCCGTCGGGATGTCGGAGATCGAGCACGACCCGTCGGCGGTTCGCGAATACGAGCGGACGCTGGCCGAAGTGGCCGGGCAGCTGGCGGTGGACGAAGCCGAGGAGACCGTGGCGCTGGCCTGGATCTACGAACTCGACGAGATGCGCCGCGAGGGCCTGCGCCTGGCGCTCACGGCCCGCATCGCGGAGCGCACCGCCCGCGAGACCCTGCGCGCGGCGCAGGTCGCCGGCCGCCCGGGCGAGATCATCCGCGCCCACAACCGATTCGCCCAGATCGAGGCCGAGACCGTCGACGGCCTCGACCGTGCCGACGCCGTACTCGCGACCGTGGACGCCGCCCTGGACGCCGTCTGCCGCGCCGCCCTGGACCGCGGCCGCCGCAACGAGCAGGCCCAGCTGCGCCTGCACGCCGCCTGGGCGGCCGCCTACGGCCCCCGCGACTGATCGCCGCGTCTCAAGAACTCCCGGCCGAGGGCCGGGATCGGTTCGCATCCGGCTCGGCGTCCGCCGTTCCCCGCAACGCCGAGCCGGAAGTCTTTGCGCTAGGCCGCTGCGACGTCGGCGACCTCGGCGAGCCAATGGTTCACGTTGAGGCTGTCATGGTCCTTGGCGAGGTAGCGGTGGAAGCGGCCCTGCGGGTCGCGGGCCGCGATGATCTCCCGCAGCCGTGCCCAGTTCTCGGGCGCCATGAAGCGCAGCTGCCGATGGGTCATGTCGGAGTCGCCGAGGTACTGGCCGGCGGTGACCGGCTGCGCGTAGGCCATCGCCTCGGTCAGCCATTCGCGGTTGCGCGGGAACTCGGCGGCGTCCTCGTAGACGGTGTAGCTGGCGACGTACGCCTCGGTCTGCAGCGAGAAGGCCATGTCCGGTAGGTCGCGCATCGGCGCGTTGCTCATCCAGATGGCGAAACCCTTGTCGGTCGGGTTCGTCGTGAAAAGCGGGCGCAGGTGCTCCACGGTCCGGGCGATGCCGTCCGGTGTGTTGTCGCAGTCGATCCAGGCGTTGTCCGTGATGTACTGCCAGTGCTCCGGGTTCTGCAGCGTCTGCTGGCCGCGCTGCTCGGCGAGGGTCGAGGCGGCGCAGTCCTGGACGAAGATCGCCCGGTCGATCGCGGGGCACTCGTTGAACGGGGCCAGCGCGGCGCGGGCGGTCTCCTCGTCGTCGACCATCGCGAGGCCGGTGATCAGGAACGCGCGCTTCTCGGTGCCGTCCGGCAGCGGGATCGGCGTGGAGACGGCGACGATCTCGACGTCGGTCGAGATGCGGTGGTGCGCCTCGTAGAGCCAGGCCATGACCTCGGCGAAGTCCTCGAGTTCGTAGCCGTGCACGGTGTGGCCCAGGAATCCGAACAGCGGCCGGGTCGCGAGGTGGAAGCGCACCACGACGCCCGGGAACGCCGGTCCGGAGCCGCGCGCGGCCCAGTACAGGTCGGAGTTCTGCGTTTCGTCCGCACGCACCAGCTCGCCGTCCGCCGTCACGACGTCCACCGCGACGACGGATTCGGCGGCCCAGCCCCAGCCGCGCTGGTTCCAGCCCTGGCCGCCCTGCAGCAGGAAGCCGCCGAGCCCGACCGACGGGCAGTGCCCGCCGTTGAAGAACCGGCCGCGCTGCTCCAGGAACGGCGAGAGCTCGTCGCCGCCCTTGACCGCGGGGTTCGCGGTCACGACGCGCGTCTCCTCGTCGTAGGACATCTCGCGCAGCGCCCCGAGGTCGATGAGCAGGCCGCCCTCGCGCACGCTCCAGGCGGCCCACGAGTGGCCGCCCGAGCGGACGGCGACGGTCCAGCCCTTCTCGTTCGCCAGCCGCACTCCGCGCTGCACGTCCTCGACCGAGCCCGCGATGAGCACGGCGTCCGGCTGCCGGTCGGGACGCCGGCCGTTGAAGACCCGGCCCACGCGCGCGTCCTCCCAGTCGGCGTCGCCGGGCAGCACCAGACGCCCGTCGAATCCCAGGCTCTGAGCCATCTTCAACTCCTCGGAGGTCACCGGACCGCGCCGTCCTGCGGTACCGCTACCGATAGTAGGGATCACCCGGGCCCGGCGGTGATGCGTAAATCCGATACCTACCATCGGGGGAAACAGCAGCCCAGTGGCCGTGTGGCGGGTCGGAAGGCGGGCTGTCGCGGCTTCGGTCGAATGGATGCCATCCGTAACGCGGATATCCGGAACGGGGCTCGGACCTAGGGACGAGGGCGGCTCATGCCATAGCGTCGCAGGGGCCGCCAGCGATCACTCTCCAGGAGCAGCACCGTGTTCATGTACTTCCCCACCAACTACGTGTGGAGCCTCTCCGTCGTCGCGACGCTCAACAACGGCGGCTACATCGACGAGGTCGACCGCGCCTGCAAGCCGGTCCTGCTGGCGTCCCAGAACGGCGACGACGCCGGCACCGAGGAGCTGTACGCGTCGTGGGCCGCCGTCGCGGACCGGCTCGTGCGCAAGGCGCAGGACGACGAGGCTCGCGGCCGGCTCATCGGCGCGGGGGAGACCTACTACCGGGCGTCGCTCTACACCTCGCAGTCCGAGCGGCTCCAGTCGCCGAAGTGGGAGGGGCGCAACGCCGCGTATCAGAAGTCGATCGACCTGCTGCTCAAGCACGTCGAGCTGAGCGGCGTGCCGCTGAGCACCGTGGAGATCCCCTACGAGGGCGCCTCGCTGCCCGGCTACCTCTACCGCGCGCCGGGCAGCGGCCCGCACCCGGTCGTCATCCAGTGGAACGGCCTGGACTCGACCAAGGAGATGATGTACTACTCCGGCTTCCCGCAGATGCTCGCCGAGCGCGGCATCTCCACGCTCATGGTCGACACCCCCGGATCCGGCGAGGCGCTACGGCTGCGCGGCCTGACCGCCCGGCACGACACCGAGGCGTGGGCCGGAGCGATCATCGACCACATCGAGCAGAACGCCGGCGAGCTCGGCGTCGACCCGGAGCGCGTGGGCATCGTCGGCTGGTCCCTCGGCGGCTACTACGCCCCGCGCGCGGCGGCCTTCGAGAAGCGGCTCAAGCTCGCCGTCGCCTGGGGCGCCAACCACAACTGGGCCGAGGTGCAGGAGAAGCGGCGCAACCGCGAGGGCGAGAACCCGGTGCCGCACTACTGGGACCACGTGAAGTGGGTGTGGGGCGCGGCCGACATGGACGAGTTCATCGAGAAGACGAAGGGCATGCACCTCAACGGCGTCGCCGAGCAGATCACCGTTCCCCTGCTGATCACCCACGGCGTCGGCGACCGTCAGATCTCCGTCGACTACGCCCACCAGACCTACGAGCAGGCCGTGAACAGCCCCAAGCGCGAGCTGCGGCTGTTCGAGGACCCCGAGGGCGGCACCGAGCACATCTCCATCGACAACATGCCCTACGCGGCAGGCATCATCGCCGACTGGGTCGCCGAGACCTTCAGCGAGCTGGCGTCAGGGGCCTGACGACCGGACGCTCCAGCCGGTCATCGCGCACAACCGGGCCAGCGCGGCAGATCGGTCCACGGCGACATCTCCCGAATGCGCCGCGAACCGATCGCCCGGTGCCAGCCCGGTCGTGTTCGCGGCGATGAGGCGGCCGTCCGAGTTCAGCAGCACGAGCTGTTCCGGCTCCGCGCACAGGGCCGGCATGATGCGGCGTTCGAGATGGTCGCAGAGTACGTCCATCGCCGCGATGCCGAGGGGCCGTTCGCCGTCCTCGAACATCGGCACGGCGAACGTGAATGTGTACTCATTCGTACACGCGTAGTCGACGTACGGCCCGACCACGTGCTGCCGTCTGGTGCGGATCGGCACGTCGAACCATTCGTCGTTGAGGTAGTCGAAGTAGTCCGGCGCGTCCGGATCGAGGTTGACGCGCAGCGCCTCAGGCGTGCCGTCGCTGCGCCGCCACCACCACTCGAGCCAGTGCGCCGCGTCGTGCAAAACGTCGGGCGCGACGACGATACCGGTGCCGACGGCGAGGTCGCTGAACGACTCCAGCGTCTCGTGGAGGCGGGGCCGGAGCATGCCGAGGTCGGCGAGCGCGTATCGCTCGGACGCCTGCGTGGCCCGCACGTAGGAAGCCTGGAACGCATCGGCGGTCTGGCGCAGGCTGTGGAATACGCGCGCGATGTCGTCGGCGAGCGCGGCCCAAGTCCGTTCGAGGTTCATCGGCGCGCTCTGCCCCTCGGCTCGGTAGAGCTCGATGCGCCGCTGGATCAGCAGTTTCGCCTCGTATGCGATCTCTGTTTCGGCCGACCGGCGGGCCAAGTCCGGGTCCGCCTCGGCGATGGCGTCGACCAGTGCGTGCCGGGCGCGGACCGCCTCGGCGTGCTGCTCGACGTCCATCAGGGACCAGACATAGTCGCCGAGCTCGGCGCGCAGGTTCGCCTCCTGCTGCGCGAGGCGCGGCGATTGGGCGGCGGCGGCGAGTTCGGTGGCGAACTCGCTGTCCGCGCGACGGCGCTCGTCCGGCGTCGTCGCGGTGGCCAGCTTGTCGGCTCGCCTGCGCAGCGCCTCGATCTCCAGAGCGGTCGCGCGCTGCGCCGCCAGCGCCGCCGCGGTGCCCGAACTGGCCTGCCGGAGGTCGGCGACCTCCCGCAACTGCCGGGCCGTCAGCGTCGCCAGTCCCTCGCGTCCCAGGATGCTGCCGGACGAGCGCGCCACGAAGCTTCCGCCCGCGCGCCCGCGGCGGGTGACCACGAGGCCTCGCTCGCGCAAGGTCGCCAGCGCCTCGCGCAGAGTCAGCGTGGAGACGCCGAGCTGCTCGGAGAGCGCGGCCTCGGGGGGAAGCCGTTCCCCGGCCGGGATCAGCCCGAGCCGGATCGCCTCCGCGAGCCGGTCGGCGATCTGATCGGCGCGGCCCGGCTGCCCGCCGCCGAGGGTCTCGATCGCGCGGACCGCCGCGGTGGTCAGTGCGGGGACGCTGGGCGCCGTCGCCATCGCAGCCCTCCCTCTTCGCTCGCCGAGAAGCCTTGACGGCATACATTTAAGGTTACATGATTTACGCGATTCCGCACGTCAGCCAACCCGGTTCCCCCTCAACGATGAGCGAGGCACGATGAACGACACCGCCGGCGCGCCGGCCGAGCACGACGAGGACGCGGCCCATCTCGAGCGCCTCGGGTACAAACAGGAACTCCACCGCGTACTCGGACTCTTCGACAACTTCAGTGTGGCCTTCTCCTACCTCTCGCCGATGGTCGGGGTGTACTCGCTGTTCGTCCTCGGCGTGGGCACCGCCGGACCGCGCTATCTGTGGCTGATGGTCCCGGTCGTCGGATTCATGCTGCTGGTCGCCCTCGTCTTCGGCGAGCTGGCGAGCCACTACCCGATCGCCGGAGCGCTGTACCAGTACGGCAAGTGGAGCGTCGGACCGCGCTACGGCTGGTGGATCGGCTGGATCTACGGCCTGGCACTGCTGGTGACGGTCGCGAGCGTCGACACCGGAGTCGTCAGCTACCTGACGACGCTGCTGAACAACATCTTCAAGACCGATCTCAACGGCAGCTCGCACGGCACGATCCTCGTCGTCACCGTTCTGCTGATCGTCATCCAGACGCTGATGAACACGGTCGGCGCGAAGCTGATGGGCCGGATCTCCCGGATCGGCGTGTTCGTCGAGACCATCGGCACGTTCGGCGTCGCCATCGCGCTCGCCGTCGCCGGCTTCCACCACGGCTTCGGCTTCCTGTTCAGCTCGCAGGGCGCGGAGCACGCGGCGTCGAACCCCCTCGGCGTCGACTTCTCCGGCAACTGGCTCACCGGCGCGGCCCTCGTGGCGATCCTGGCGCACGCCTACATCTTCTACGGGTTCGAATCCGCCGGCGACATCGCCGAGGAGACGAAATCGGCCTCGCGCACCGTGCCGAAGGCGATGAGCTCCGCCCTGCTCTACGGCGGCCTGGCCTCGGCCGTGCTCGTCGTCGGCCTGCTGCTGGCGATGCCCGCCGACGCGAAGGGCTACGCCTCGGCCGCGTCCTTCAGCGGCGGCGTCCCCGCGATCCTCGCGCAGCTCCCGTCCTGGGCGCAGGACTTCTTCCTCGTCGTCGTGTGCGTCGCGTTCTTCTCCTGCGGCACCGCGGTCCAGGGCGCGGGCTCCCGCCTGATGTACTCGTACGCCCGCGACGGCGTGCTCCCCTTCAGCAAGAAGCTGAGCTCCGTCTCGAAGCGCTTCCACACCCCGGTCGTCGCACTCGTCGTCGCCGGCGTGGTCCCGATCCTGTTCACGCTGCTCGTCAACGTGACGCCGTCGAAGAACATGCACGTGCTCTGGTTCGACGTCCCCGCAGGCGTCAACGCGCTGACGCTCCTGGTGTCCTTCGGCGTATCAGGCATCTACCTGTCATTCCTGCTCACCGTCATCGGCTCGATGATCGCCCGCGCCCGCGGCTGGCAGCCCGCCGGCTCGTTCCGCCTGGGCCGCTGGGGCTGGCCGGTCAGCATCGCCTCCGCCGCGTACCTGGCGCTGATGCTGCTGAACATCGTCTGGCCCTCCAGCCTGAGCAGCCCGCGCGGCAGCCTGTTCAACTACGGCTGGCTCACGCTGGTCGTCATGCTGGTACTGCTCCTCATCGGCGGCGTCTACGTCGCCATCGCCCGCCCGCACCTGCGACTCACGACGGCGGCGCCCGTGGCGGCCGCGGCAGCCGCCGAGGCCACGGTCCCCGCGCCCGCAGTCGCCGGCGACGCCGCGGGAGCTGCGGAGGCTGGGGCTGCGGAAACTGAGGCAGCGGAGGCCGCCGAGTAGCTGAACGGTCGAAGAGACCGGCGCCGCGCACACCTCTCCCGTACGCGGCGCCGGTCTTTTCGCATCCGCTACACGAGTCGCGTCCGCTTCATGCGTCGCATCCGTTACACGGCTCGCGTCCGCTGTGCGAGCGCTTCCATCAGCGGGAGTGCCTCGGCAGGCTCCGGCAGCCCATTGATCTCGTCCTGAATCCGCCGCGCGGCGGCCGTGTACGACGTGTCGCTCAGCAGCGAAGTCACGGCCCGAGCCGCATCCTCGGCCCTGAACGCCACCGGATCGAGCTCCACCGCCGTACCGAGCTCGACGCACCGCCGCGTGTTGTGCGGCTGGTCCGCGCCCATCGGCAGCAGCACAGACGGGATGCCGTGCGCCAACGAGCCGATGAGCGTGCCCGACCCGCCGTGCGCGATCACCATGTCCGCCTCGGCCAGCACCTCGTCCTGCGGAATGAACGACTCGATGCGCACGTGCTCCGGTTGCGGCCCGAACGACGCGGGATCAAGCTGCCGACCCACGGTCGTCACCACCCGGACCGGCAGGTCGCGCAGCCCGGCGAGCACTCGCTCGAAGACACTCCGGTGCGTGTCGAACGTCCCCAGCGTGAAGTAGATCAGAGGCCTGCCTCCACCTCCGCCTCCACCTCCAGCGCGCTCGCGTCGCACCACCCGGTCACCCGATCCACACCAGAACGTCCCCTCCGGCAGCGGATACCGCGGATCACGCAAGCTGGGCGGCGCAGGCATGATGACCAGTTCCCCGTTCAGCCGCGCCATCTGCGGGTCGGCCACGAGCCCCCACTCCGTCCGCAACGCCGCGATCGGGTCGCGAACGACGTCCGGCCGGGCCAGCCCGCCGGCCAGCAGCACGATGACGTTCACGCACGGAATCCCGAGCACCTCCGCCGCGATCGCCGACCCGAAGTCGACCTCGTCGCGCACGATCACGTCCGGCTTCCACTCCAGCGCGATCTCCCGCACAGCCGTCGCATGCCGCCGAGCACCCCGCCCGGCGAATCCGTCCCGCATGACCTGCTCCTCGCGCGCCAGGTCGACCGGCTCGAGCTGCGGTTCGGCCTCAGCCGCCACGCCGGCCCGCGGCTTGGGCTCACTCGTCCGAAAGGCCGCGAACCCGGCCCCCCGGATCTCCTCGTACCGCCTCCCGGAACCCGCCACGGCCACGGTGTGCCCGGCCGCCTGAGCAGCTCGGGCGAAGGGGACGAGCGGCCGGAAGTGCCCGCTGCCGCCGATGAACGTGAACAGAATACGCATTTCGCCGAGCCTACCCGCCCAGCCCGTGGCACGCGGCGTGCGCTGCACGGCTGGCGGCGTTCCGGTGCTCGCTGCGCGGCGTGCTGCGTGCCTGCGTGCGGCGTACATGCATGCTGCGTGCCGAGTACCGCGAGCCGACTTGCGCAGTGCGTGCGACACGACTAGCTTCGTGAGAGTAAACTCTCATCACTTAGGGGGACCCATGCCCGCAAACCCCGCGGCCGTACCCGTCGCCATCACCACGGCCGACGGCGGCGAGACGATCGATCTCGGTCCGGCGCGTATCAGGATCCTGGAGGACGGCTCGACGACCGGCCACCGGCTCGGCATGGCCGAGATCACCATCGCCCCGCACACCGACGGCCCGCCGCAGCACCGGCACGCGCGGCACGACGAGGGCTTCTACATCGTCTCCGGCACGGCGGTGTTCACCGTCGGCGAGGACCGGCACCGCGCGACGGCGGGCACGCTGGTGATGGTGCCGCCGGGAGCCCCGCACACGTTCGCCAACCCGGGCGACGAGCCGCTGGTCATGGTCAACACGTTCACGCCCGACCTGTACGTGCAGTACTTCAGAGACCTGCGAAAGATGATGGAGTCGACGGGCGCCCCGCTCAGCCCCGACGCCACGGCGACGGTCATGAGCAGCTACGCCACCGAGACCGCGACGGACTACGCCTGATCGTCTGGTCCCATCGCTGGCGGGGCGACGCGCAGAATGCGGTAGTGCTTCTTGCGAAGGACGGTGAGCACGAGTCGGGCCGCGAAAGGGAAGGCCGCCCGTCCGCGCTCAGCGTCGCAGGGACCGACGCCGGTCACACGAAGGGTCGCGCCGCCGTGGATGAGCGTGCAGCCGCCGGCCGCCTCCACGTTGCGCAGCCAATCCACGTTGGGCCCGTAGGTGAGCTCGGCGACGAAGCCCTCGGGCACGCTCGCGAGGAGAAGCGGCGTCCGGTACTCGCGACCGCTCTTGCGCCCCCGGTGGACGACCACGGAGAACGGCCCGCGTCCTGCGAGCGCGAGGCGGCTGGTGGCGCGGTTCAGCGTGTTGTTGAGCGTGCGCAGGTAGCCCTTGCGCAGTCGTTTGAGCAGGTCCCCGCTACGGCCGGCCGTCCTCGTCACGCTCACCGATCTTACGCCGCGGTTTCCGAGGTCTCCGGCGTGAGCGCGCTCACCGCCCAGCGGGAACCGTCCGCCGCACTTTGTCAGGGGCCGGGTCGGCTGCATGATGGGTTCGGTAGCCGCGGACGTGGGTGCGCCGCGGTGTGAGGTGGGACGCCATGGCCGCCGCCGTCATGGACGTCGTCCGCGGCACCGAGCGGGCGAAGAAGGCGACCGCGGAGAAGTAGAAGCACAGCCGGAAGCGGAGAGGGGAACCGGCGGACGGCCCGGCAACCCGCGTACGAGCGGGCGCCGGGCCGTCCGGTGTGCCTTCTGGCCTTACATCAAGAGCCTCATACTTCGTCCGGCGTCCACGGCTTGTGCCACTTGGCGTGGCCGCGCACCAGCTTGTCGGCCTCGGCGGTCGGACCCCAGCTGCCGCGTTCGTAGGAGTGGACCGGCGGTGCGGCGTCGATCAGGGGCTGCACGATGCGCCAGGACTCCTCGACGCTGTCCTCGCGGGCGAACAGCTGGGCGTCGCCGACGAGGGCGCCGTGCAGGAGGCGCTCGTAGGGCTCGAGGGGCTCGCCGAGCTCCTGGGCGAACGAGGAGTCGAGGGTGAGGGGCACCCAGCCGCCGTCGTTGTCCTTGGCGGTCAGCGCGAGGCGCAGGCCCGGGTTCGGGTCGATGCGCAGCACGATCTGGTTCTGCTCGGCCTGCTGCAGCTTCGGCAGGAACGCGAGGCGCGGGGACCGGCGCAGGTGCAGGCGGACCTCGGTGACGCGCTCGGCCATGGCCTTGCCGGCGCGCAGGAAGATCGGGACGCCGGCCCAGCGCCAGTTGTCGATCTCCAGGCGCAGCGCGGCGTACGTCTCGGTGTCCGAGTCCTTGCGCACGCCCGGCACGTCGAGGTAGCCGGCGTACTGTCCGCGCACATAGTGCTTCGGGTCCGCGGCGCTGACCGACTTGAGCAGCTCGCCGGTCTTGTCGCGCAGGTCGTCCGCGCCGGCGCCGACCGGGGGCTCCATGGTGACGAGCGCGAGCACCTGCAGCAGGTGGTTCTGCACCACGTCGCGCAGTGCGCCGACCGGATCGTAGAACGCGCCGCGGTCCTCGACGCCGAAGTTCTCCGCCATCGTGATCTGTATGGCCGAGACGCTGTGCCGGTCCCAGAGTTCGGCCAGCGCCAGGTTCGCGAAGCGCAGGTACTCGACCTCGATGACGGGGGCCTTGCCGAGGAAGTGGTCGAGGCGCAGCAGCTGCTCCTCGGCGAGCACCGCGCGCAGCCGCGTGTTCAGGTCGCGGGCCGAATCCAGGTCGTGGCCGAACGGCTTCTCCACGGCGACGCGTGCGCCGGTCAGCATGTCGTGCGCGCCGAGCTTCTCGACGATCGGCCCGAACAGCGACGGCGGCATCTGCAGGTAGTGGACGGCGCGGGCGTCGGGGCCGAGCTCCTCGGCGAGCCGGGCGTAGAGCGCGTCGTCCGTCACGTCGCCGGAGATGTAGGACAGCCGCTTGGCGAACCGCTCGAACACTGTCTCGTCGACCTTCTCGCCGGAGTCGGCGATGCTGGTCTTCGCGTGCTCGATCAGTTGCGCGAGAGTCCAGTCCTGGGCCGCGACGCCGATGATCCGGCAGTCGAGCAGCCCGCGCCGCTCCAGGCGGTAAAGGGCGCGCAGAGTCATCTTGCGCGCGAGGTCGCCGGTGATTCCGAAGTCGACCAGGGTGTCGGCCGGCTTGCGGTTGTCGTCGCTCGCCATGTCCTGCCTTCCGGGTAAGTGCCTCTCCGGGCGTTGCACCGGATGATTCCACACCAGCGGCCTCCATGCGCCCAGCGTGACGTGGTTCCGAACGCGCCTCGGGGGCGACCGCCGCGGCGAGGGTGACTCCGGGGTCCGGGGCCATGAGGCCAGGGTGACGCGGCGCACGCGGCCGCGAATGTCAGACCCCGCTATTAGGCTCGCCCCCATGCGAGAACTCGTTGACGCCCTGGTTCGGTCCGCCGCAGGAGAGGGCATGGAACTCTACGGCGTGCACGTCTACCGCCGCGGTGCCGAGCCGGTGGAACACAGACTGCGCTCGGACGACCGAGTCGACGTGCGGTCGGTCTCGAAGACCTTCACGTCCGTAGCGCTCGGCATCGCCGAAGCCGAAGGCCGCCTCGCCCTCGACGACCCGGCCCTCGTGTACTATCCCGAGCTGGCCGGTTCCGCCGCGCCCGGCCTGGACCAGGTCACGCTCCGGCACTTGCTCACGATGACGTCCGGCAGCCCGCACTCCTGGTCCGCCTACGACCCCGTCGTGGTCCCGGACCTGGCCGCCGACTTCTTCGCGACCCCGCTGGCGCACGAGCCCGGCACGTATTTCAGCTACACCGGCATCGGCCCCTACATAGCGGCCCGCGCCCTGCGCGTCGCGACCGGCGCCAACGTCCGCGACTACCTGCTGCCCCGTCTGTTCACCCCGCTGGGCATCCACAACCCCCAGTGGCACACCTGCCCCCTCGGCCACCCGGTGGCGGAAAGCGCCCTCCACCTGACGACGTCCGAACTGGCCCGCTTCGGCCGCCTGCTGCTCGACGAGGGCCGCCACGAAGGCCGACAGCTGATCCCCGCCGAATACTGCGCACGCATCGCGACAGAGACCGTGTCGACCGTGCGGGACCCAGCGTACGAAGGCTTCCGGCTCTCGGACCGTTACGGCCTCGGCGTCTGGTGCACCCCCGGGGACAGAACGTACAAGATGGCAGGCCGCTACGGTCAGCTCTGCATAGTCTGCCCGGACAAGGAAGCGGTGGTGACCGTGACGGCGCACGTGGAAGGGGGCTCCGGGCGAACCTCGATAACGGCCCTCGTAGACGAGGAGATCGTGAGCCGCCTATGAAGGCGGCCGCTCCTCGAAAGCGGCAGCGCCCGTCCGCACTCGGGCGGGCGGACAGGCGGCCAGCTCCGGCGGCCGCCGTGGACGCTCCGGCGGTGCGAGGTGTGACCACGGCGCCTGTGAAAATGCCTGTGACAACGTTGTCATGCCATTCCAGACAGCCCCGGACAGCAGACAGCCCGCAGGTCGCTTCCTGCCGGATCGGTGCGCAACCGCACCGGTCCGGCAGGCACCGTGGACGAGACGGTGGATCTGCGGGCCGGGTGTCTGTCTGGAATTCGCCTACCGCCGGTCACCACGACGGGTCGGCCGGCGGCTAGCGGACAGCCACCTCACGCGTCCTGAAACTACACAAGTCAGGATCACCTCCTTTCGGTGTGCCTCACACGCTATGCACGCCGCGGGAGAGACGCAAGGGATTATTTGATCTGCGCGTAGCTCGTGTACGTGATCCCGCCCCGGAACGACTTCGCCGCGAGCGGCCGCAGCCGCGGCACGACGTACCCGTCGGGGAACAGCCGCCGCCCGCGACCATCAGGTCCGACGGATCCTCGCCGCCCTGGCCCTGCGGATCGAACCAGTCGTCGAGCATCTCGATCGAGCCGTCGACGGTGATGTTCTGCGTGATGGCCAGCGTGCGCATGACAGCTCCTTAGTCTGAGGGCCCCACTGATTTCACGTCGCGCCCGCCCTGGGTCTCGGCCATCCGCATCAGCATTACCTGTTGTGAAGCTGAAGTCGACGAGGTGGGCGCGTGCGACTTATCTTGACCGATTACCCGGTGCCATGAACTGGGGCGCCGCGTGATACTCCCGGAATGACGATGATGTCTCAGCGCTTGTCAACTCGCCACGCCAGGGCGACGATCGCTCTCGCCTGTGTCGGGGTGTTCGTCTCCTACCTGCCCGTCGTCGGGGTCTCGACCGCCCTCCCGGTGATTCAACAGGCGCTCAACGCGTCGACAGCCGGACTGCAGTGGATCACCGACGCGTTCATCCTGCCGACCACCGCGCTCCTGCTCTCCTTCGGTGTGATCGGCGATCTGTTCGGACGCAAGAAGGTCTACCTGGCCGGACTCGGCTTCACGGTGATCGGCTGCCTGATCGCGCTGACCGCGCACAGCGTGCTGCAGGTGTGCATCGGGCAGGCGCTGACCGGCGTCGGCACGGCCGCCCTGCTGCCGTCGACGATCGGCCTGATCGCGCACGTGTGCCCGGACCACCGGGCGCGGGCGAAGGCTATCGCCGCGTGGACGGCGTCGCTGGGGCTCGGGCTGACGCTCGGGCCGCTGATCAACGGGCAGATCCTCGAGCACGTCGGCTGGCGCTGGATCTTCCTGCCGACGCTCGTGCTCGGCGCGGCCATCGCCGTGCTCGGCGCGTTGACGGTGGCCGATTCACGGTCCGACCGTGAGCGGCACCTCGACATGCCCGGCCAGATCCTCGCGGTCGTCGGCATCACCGGCCTGGTGTACGGCGTGATCGAGGGCGGCGGAACGGCCGGCTGGAGCTCCCCGCTGGTCATCGGCGCGTTCGTGCTGGCGGCTGTGGCGCTCGTCGCCTTCGTGTTCGTCGAGCGCGACACGTACCCGATGCTGAATCTGCGCCTCTTCCGCTCGCCGGCGTTCTCCGGCGCCGCCGTCGTCATGGCGGTGCTGCTGTTCGCTCAGGTCGGCCTGGTGTTCGCACTCAGCGAGTACTTCGGCCTGGTACGCGGCGCCTCCGCCTGGGACATCGGCGTGCGGCTGATCGCGCTCAACGGATTCACCGTCGTCCTCGGCCCGCTGGTCGGCCGGATGATGAACCGCCTCAACGCCGGGCTGGTGCTGTTCATCGGCCTGCTCATCGCGGGCGTCGGCGCCCTGCTGGTGAACCTCATCGACGCCGGCACGAGCACGCTCAAGGCCGCGCTCGTCATCGGCGTGCTGGGCATCGGGATCGCGCTCGCGATGGCGCCGATCACCACCATCGCCGTCGACAGCGTCCCGCGCCGCCTCGCGGCGACCGCCGGGTCCGCCAACAGCGCGCTGCGGCAGATCGGCAGCGCGCTCGGCCCGGCGATCTTCGGCGTGATCCTCACGGACCGGACGCTGGCCACGCTTCCCGGCCACCTCGCCGCCACCGGTCTGAGCCAGGCCGACCAGGGGCAGATCAACGGCACGGTGTCGGCCGTCGGCATCCAGGCGGGCGCGTTCCTGCACCTGTCGACGGAGCAGTCCACCGGACAGGCGCTCGCGGCGTACGGCGAGAGCTTCACCGACGCGCTGCACACGTGCGCCTGGGTCGGCGGTATCGGCATCCTCGCCGCCGCGGCCGTCTCGCTCGTGCTGATCGGCGTGCGCAAGCGCAGCGGCGATGGGAACGCGGACGACGGCGTTGCCGGGGCGGACTCGACTCCCGCCGCCCGGGAAGCGGTCCGCTGACGGGGACGATGGAAGAAGGCTGACGGGGACGATGGAGGAAAGAAGTCGCCGGAGGTCGGTGCGTCGCGGCAATCGCCGGTCCGCACCGACCTCCGGCGTTTCGTGCGACCTGCTGCGGCGTTAGGTATCGGCCTCCGCCGTTACGCGCCGACTTCCGCCGTTCCGCTGCCCCCGACCGTTACGCACCGACCTCCGCCGTTCCGCGGCGCCCCCCGACCGTTACGCACCGACCTCCGCCGTTCCGCTGCCCCCGACCGTTACGCGCCGACCTCCGGCGGTACGTAGCGGGCGTTGCGGTCCACGGTCAGGTAGATCGAGTTGGCGACAGGTCGGGTGATCTCCTCGGCGATGTGCCCGATCAGCCCGGCGCAGCGGGCCAGCAGCACCGCGGCCCGTAGCAGTTCCTGGGGCAGGCCGAGGTCCGCGAGGGCGGCGCCGCTGACTCCGGCGCCGTTCAGCGGCAGGGTCTTGCCGAGCACGTCGGGGTGCACGCGGCCGATCGCCTCGAACAGCGCCAGGTGCGGGCCGTAGAGCTGCTCCTCGTGCGCGATCTCGATCAGGCGGGGGGTTCGCGGGTCGCGTTCCTTGTGCACGGGGTGGCCGAGTCCGGGCACGAACTTTCCGGCCGCCTTGCTCCGCGCGACCGCGGCGCGCGCGAGTTCGTCCCACGCCGCGTCGTCCTTCGGCAGGTCGGGGGCATCCGCGAGCACGTCGGCCAAGTAGCGTCCGGTGTCCTCGGTGACGCCGAGGAACCGCGAGCCGCCGCCGAGCAGTCCGGCGGCGAGCGCGCCCTGCACGGCGTCGGGGGCGCTGAGGTACGTCAGGCGCGCGGCGATCGCGGTGGGGGTGAAGCCGTGGTCGGCCAGACCGATCAGCACCGCCTCGAACAGCCGCGCCTCGCCGGGGGTCGGGCGGCGGCGCGTGATCAGCCAGAACGCCAGCTCGCCGAAGCCGACCTCGCCCATCAGATCGCCGGCCACGTCCTGGCCGAGCAGGAAGATGTGCTCGGCGTCCGAGGTGCCGAGCGAGGTGGGGTATTGGAGCGTCACGGCGTGCTTCCTTCGTGTGCGGGGGAGGCGAGCCCGAGCCAGGCGCGGATCTCGTCGCCGTGCTCGCCGAGGGCCGGGGGAGCGAGGTCGTAGCGGGCGGGGGTCTCGGAGAGCCGGATCGGGTTGCGCACGGTCGGCACGTCGCCAGCCCGCACGACCGGCTCCAGGCCGAGCTCCTCGGCGAGTTCCACGCCGCCGCGCACGTCGTTGATCGGGCCGCACGGCACGCCCGCGTCGCTCAGCACCCGGAACCATTCCCGCGCCGACCTGGTCGCGAGCCGTTCGAGCAGCAGCGGGCGCAGCTGCTCGCGGTTGTCGTTGCGCCGGCCGACGGTCGCGAACCGCGCGTCGTCGGCGAGTTCCGGCACGTCGAGCGCGGCGGCGAGTTTCCGGAACTGGCTGTCGTTGCCCGCCGCGACGATGAGCTCGCCGTCGCCGGTGGGCAGGGGCTCGTACGGGAACAGGCTCAGGTGCGCATTGCCCATCCGCCCCGGGACGACCCCGCCCGCGACGTACGCCGAGGTCTGATTCACCAGCGCGGACAGGGCCGTGGACAGCAGGTTCGTCTCGACGTGCTGGCCGAGTCCGGTCGCGTCCCGGTGGTGCAGCGCGGCGAGGATGCCGATCGCCGAGTGCAGGCCGGTCATCACGTCGAAGACGGAGATTCCGGCGCGGTACGGCGGTCCGTCGGGGCCGCCGGTCAGGCTCATCAGCCCGGACATGCCCTGCACCAGCAGGTCGTAGCCGGGCAGCGAGGCGCCGGCCGCCGTGCCGAATCCGCTGATGGAGCAGTAGATGCTGCGCTCGTTCAGGGCTCTGACGGACTCGTAGCCGAGCCCGAACCTGTCCAGCCCGCCGGGCTTGAAGTTGTGGATGAACACGTCGGCGCGCTCCGCGAGCGCGCGGGCCACCTTCAGGTCCTCGGCGTCGCCGAGGTCGAGCACGATCGAGCGCTTGTTGCGGTTGACCGCCAGGTAGTAGGTGCCGGTGTCGCCGCGCCGCGGGGGCACCCAGTGCCGGGTGTCGTCGCCGCTCGGGCCCTCCACCTTGATCACCTCGGCGCCGAGGTCGGCGAGCAGCATCGTGGCGTACGGCCCGGCGAGCACCCGGGAGAAGTCGGCGATCAGGATTCCGGACAGGGGGCCCGGGGCCGGCTCGGCCAGGTCCCGCCGCTCGCTCGTCATGGCGACCTCCGCTCCCGGGGTGGATCACCCCGATCCGCGAGGTGACCGCTGTACGGACATCTGTCCGAAACTCTCGTCGCTCCTCGATCGCTTGTCAAGGAGCGCCGGTCAGCGGCGTTCCGCCTGCGGTCGCGACTGCCACAGCGCCCACTCCGCGGAGACCTCGCCGGCCGCGTGCAGCAGCTTCGGCAGGTATTCGCCGGTCAGCGTGGCGACGCTGGTCTCGGCCGCGTGCACGGTCACGTTCATCGCCGCGCGGACCCGGCCGTCGCCGTCCCGCACCGGCACCGCCACGGAGCGGACGCCCGGCGCGAGCTCCTCGTCGGCCAGCGCCCAGCCGCGCGCCCGGACCGTGCGCAGCTCCTGCTCGATCTCCGCGGGGCCGCGTTCGGCGGTCGGCGCGAGGCCCGACCTGCTCGGCTCCTTCAGAGTCTCCACCAGCTCGTTCGGGTCGAGCGCGGCGAGCAGCACCTTGCCCTGCGAGGTGCGCAGCGCCGGGAACCTCGTGCCGATCTGCACCCGCAGCGCGATGATCTTCGGCACCGAGACGCGGGCCACGTAGACGATGTCCGAGCCGTCGAGCTGGCTCATCGAGCTCGACTCGCCGGTCTGCGCCACCAGTTCCTCGAGGTGCGGCCGCGCGATGTCCCACAGGCCGAGCGAGCCGACGTACGCCATGCCCAGGCGCAGCACCCGCGGCGTGAGCACGTACCCGCCGCCGTCCGCCCGCACGTAGCCGAGCTCCTCCAGCGTGAGCAGCAGCCGGCGCGCGGTCGGCCTGGCCAGATCGGCGGCGGCCGCGATCTCGCTCAGCGTCATCCGCGGCCGCGTCTCGTCGAAGCACGCCAGCACGTCGAGACCGCGGGCCAGCGCCTCGACGAAGTCGGGGCCGGTGCCACGTCGTACCACTGCACACCTCCGAGCGGGGGATCCGTCCGCCCCAAGACTATTGACATTACCGACCGCCTGGCGCAGGGTTCGGGTAGCGCCGCTCTGCGGACAGTTGTCCGATCGTACTCCCGGCTGGAAGGAGGGGCCCGTGGCGAAGCTCGTCGCCATCCTGGCCACCACGCACCATCCGTTCTACTACCGCACCAGCCGGCTGCCCGCCGAGCAGGCGCCGCCGTTTGCGGCCGAGTGGGTGCGGAAGGTCGCCGCCTACCGGGAGACGCTGACCCGGGTGCGCCCGGACGTGCTCGTCATGGTCGGCTCCGACCACTTCCACCAGCTCTGGCTGGACAACATGCCGCAGTTCCTGGTCGGCAAGGCGCCCTTCTACGACGCGAACTACTACAACGAGGAGCGCGAATTCGGGCTGCCGCGATTGCTGCTCATGGGGCACGAGGAGCTGTCCGCGTACATCCTGCGCGAGGGCATCGACCGCGGCTTCGACCTCGCGTTCTCCAACGAGCTGCGCGTCGACCACTCGATCACCTGCCCGATCCTGACGGTGCGTCCGGACAACGATCTTCCGGTGGTGCCGATCTACACCAACATCTTCGCGCCGCCGCTGCCGCGCCCCGAGCGCTTCGTCGCACTCGGGCGCACGCTGCGCGAGCTGATCGACTCCTGGCCGAGCCACCTGCGCGTCGCCGCGATCGGCACCGGGCACCTCTCGCTGGAGCTCGGCGGCCCGCGCCAGTTCGGCCCGCACGGCCCCGACCCCGAGTTCGACGCGAGGGCCGTCGAGTGGATCGCCAAGGGGGACATCGACGGCTGCCTAGCGAACGTGACGCTCGAGAGCCTGCACGAGCCGGGCAACGCGACGCACGGGTTCATGGATTTCATGCTGATGATGGGCCTCGCCGGCTACGCCGAGGCCGACTACGCGGACAGCCTCGACCTGTTCCACACGATGGAGGCCTACTTCACCTGGTACCCGAACGGAGCCGACGCGTGAGCAAGTACCTGGTGGACAAGTTCCTCTTCACGATCGACCGGGACCCCGAGCTCGTCGAGCGCTACCGCGAGGATCCGGCCGGGACGGTCGAATGGTGGGAGCGCGAGCAGGCCGGACGCATCCTGAACTGCCCCGACGCCGAGGCCACGACGTGGCTCGCGTTCACCGAATCCGAACGCGCCGCGCTCGCCGGGCACGACCACGTCGCGCTGTTCGAACTCGGCGCGCACCCGTTTCTGACGCTGACGCTCTGGATCGCCATGTTCGAGCGCGATCACGAGGAGCCGCTCGCGATGCAGCTGGACTACGCCGCGAGGCTCGCGCACAAGTCGCTGCCGTACCCCGATATCAGCACCTGACTTCCCCTCCTCAACGACGAGGTCTCTCCATGACTGCTGAATTCACCCCCGGCCGGCCGATCGTCTTCCGCAACGCCACCATCCTGACGATGGAGGCGGGCGGCGACATCGAGAACGGGGACCTGCTCGTCGTCGGCGAACGCATCGCCGCCGTCGGCCGCGCGCTGGCCGTGCCCGACGACGCGATCGAGATCGACGCGTCCGGCGGAATCCTGATGCCCGGCATGGTCGACACGCACCGGCACATGTGGCAGACCGCGCTGCGCGGCTTCGGCGCGGACTGGACGCTCAGCCAGTACTTCGTGTTCTACTACCTCACCTGGGGCAAGATCTTCCGCCCCGAGGACATCCACGCCGGCAATGTGCTGGCCGCGATCGAGGCCATCGACGCGGGCGTCACCACGACGCTCGACTGGTCGCACGGCCTGCAGACCGTCGAGCACGGGGAGGCCGCGGCCGACGCGCTGCGCACCGCCCCCGGGCGCTTCGTGCTCGCCTACGGCAATCTGCTCGGCGCGCCGTGGGAATGGGCCAACAGCAAGGACTTCCGCGCCTTCGCCGAGCGCATGTCCGGCGCCCGCGACGAGAAACTCGGCTTCCAGCTCGCCTTCGACGTCACCGCCGACCCGGCGTTCCCCGAGCGAGGGGCGTTCGAGGCCGCGCGCGAGCTCGGCCTGCGCGTGACGACGCACGCGGGCGTGTGGGGTGCGACGAACGACGAGAGCATCCGCCTGATGTGGGACCACGGCTTCATGACGCCGGACGTCACCTACGTTCACGCCGCGACCCTCACCGACGACTCGTACCAGCGCATCGCCGCGTCCGGCGGCACAGTCTCGGTCTCGACCGAGAGCGAGCAGAGCGCCGGACAGGGCTACCCGCCCACCTGGCAGCTGCGCAAGCACGGCATCCCGGTCTCCCTCTCCATGGACACAAGCGTGTGGTGGAGCGCGGACCTCTTCTCCGCCATGCGCGCCACGCTCTCCGCCGACCGCTCGCGCGAGCACCTCGAAGCGCACGCCGCCGGGGAAACCGTCGTGCACAACCGGCTGCGTGCCGAGGAGGTCGCGCGCTGGGCCACGGTCGGCGGCGCCCAGGCGCTCGGACTCGACGGCCTGATCGGCTCGCTGACGGTGGGCAAGAAGGCTGACATCGTTTTGATCAAGAACGACGACAGCCCGGCGATGTACCCGCTGCTGCACCCCTACGGCAGCCTCGTCTTCCAGGCGGGACGCGGCGACGTGCACACCGTGCTCGTCAACGGTGAAGTCCTCAAGCACGCCGGCAAGCTTCAGCCCGGTCCGGCCGCCGCGCTCGCGTCCGCGAAGCAGGAAGTAGCCCGCACGCTCGACTACGCCCGCGCCACGATGGGCGACGAGGCCTGGCGCGAGGGTATGGCCCCTGAGATCCCGAGCACCGAGCGCATCCAGAACCCGTACACGTACACGGATTTCGACGGCGGCGACGACCGCCACCGCGCCCAGGAGGCGTGACCGAGAGCTGATTCAGACGGAAGCGATCGAGGCGGAAGACAGCCGAAGCCGGGAGCGCATCCGCATCCGCGTCCGCGTCCCGGCTTCGGCGTGTTAGGGGGCTGCTCAGGGCGTCGCGGGTACGGCCGCCGACAGATCGATCGGCCCGAGGCCGCTACCAGTCCCGACGCCCCTACCAGGCCGGACGGCCTAGTCCCGCCGGACGCCGGGGAGCGCTCCGGCGGGAGGGGCCACCGCGTGGGCGGCGGGCTCCAGGGCCGGGTGCGCCTGCGCGGCGGATTCGGCCTCGGCTTCGGCCGGGTGGCGCGCCTTCCAGTACGGGTTGTCGTGCGGGAGGCCGCCGCTGACCCGGCCGTAGGCGCCGAAGGTCATCAGCATGACGCCGACGGCGAAGCTGAACATGACGTTCTGCAGGTGGAAGGCGAGGAAGTTCGCCTGCGTGTCGAGCAGCGCCAGGTTGACGAAGCCGCTGATGTAGAACACGAAGCCCATGCCGAGGTTGATGTTGGACGCCATGTTCCCGCCGATGAGGGCCCCCGCGATCAGGATCGCCGCGGCCACGATGGAGATCACGCTCAGCAGCCCATTGCTCGACAAGCCGATCACCCGGTCGCCCTGGGTGCTGAAGAAGGCGAGCTGATCGAGCAGCCCCAGCACGCCGAACACGAGCAGCATCAGCCCCATCAGGCCGGCGCCGTAGCGGTAGACGCGGCCGAGGCGGTGGTCCTTCGGGAGGTGGTTCTGGAACGGCATGGTCTTCTTCCTCCGATCGGGCACTGCAAGGATTGCGGCGAGGGGCGCTAGGACGCGCCGCGGGTCAGGTTTCTGGCCATGGCGCCGAAGACCAGGCCGTGGAACGGCTTGATCGACCACCAGTAGAGCTGGCCGGCAAGGCCGCGCGGATGGAACAGCGCGCGCTGCCGGTAGAGCGCGCCGCCGTCCAGCGGATCGACGTTCAGCTCCAGCCAGGCGAGACCAGGCAGCCGCATCTCGGCGCGCAGCCGCAGCATGCGGCCCGGCAGGATCTCCTCGACGCGCCAGAAGTCCACGGCGTCGCCAACCCGCAGCGTCACCGGGTCCCGGCGGCCGCGGCGCAGCCCGACCCCGCCGAAGGCCCGGTCGATCAGGCCCCTGGCCTGCCACGCGACGGGCCACGAGTACCAGCCGGTCTCCCCGCCGATCGCCTCGATCTCGTTCCACACGGCGGCGGGGGAGGCGGTGGTGAAGCGCTCCCTGAGGTCGGTGTAGAGGGATCCGCCGGCCCACGACGGGTCGGTGGGCAGCGGGTCGGACGGCGCGCCGGGCACCGATCCGGAGGACCAGCGCGTGACCACGGCCGCCTCCCGCACGCGTCGCAGCGCGAGATCGACCGCCTCCTCGAACGGCAGCAGCCCTTCCGGCGGGTCGGGGATCACCGCGGCGACGGCGTGGTCGCGGCAGACGGCGTCGTGGTGCAGGGATTCGATCAGCGGCCGGGCGAGCGCGGACGGTATCGGCGTGACCAGGCCGACCCAGTGGCTCGAGAGCCGCGGCGTGAGCACCGGCACCGGGACGATGCGCCGCGGCCCGAGGCCGGCGACGGCGGCGTAGCGCTGCATCATCTGGCGGTAGGTCAGCACGTCCGGGCCGCCGATGTCGAAGGCCCCTGCGACGTCCGCGGGCAGCGTCGCGGCGGCCACCAGGTAGCGCAGCACGTCGCGGATGGCGATGGGTTGAACCCTGCTGTCGACCCACGTCGGGGTGATCATCGCGGGGAGGCGCTCGGTGAGGTAGCGCAGCATCTCGAACGACGCGGAACCGCTGCCGAGGATGACCGCGGCGCGCAGCACGACGGTCGGCACGCCGCTCGCCAGCAGGATCTGCCCGACCTCGCCGCGCGAGCGCATGTGCGGCGAGAGCGTCTGGCCCTCGGGCGCGAGCCCGCCGAGGTACACCAGGCGGCCGATCCCGGCCTCGCGGGCCTGCGTGGCGAAGTTGCTCGCGGCCGCGCGGTCGGCCTGCTCGAAGCGCGGGCCGCCGAGCATGGAGTGGATCAGGTAGTACGCGGTGTCGACGCCCTTGAGCGCGGTGGCGGTGGCCGCCGGGTCCGCGGCGTCGGCCTCGACGACCTCGACCCGGTCGATCCACGGCTGGTCGCGCAGGTTGGCCCGCGACCTGGTCATGCAGCGTACCTGGTACCCCGCCTCAAGCAGACGGGGCACCAGGCGTCCGCCGACGTAACCGGTCGCGCCGGTGACCAGGCACGTCGTCTGTGTCGGCTCCATCTGGTCGAACCTCCGGGCAGCGCGTAACGGGCGAAATCCGATGATTCAGACGATCCGCCGCGCCGCCCGGGTGTGCAAGTCGCACAGGTTCTGCACAAGATGGCTGCCGAGCTCCCGGTGCTCCTCGGGCTAGCTCGCCGCCGCCTGTCCGTACGGCGTGAGCGTCACCGGCCCGATCAGCCCGTATGCCTGCCGGGACGCGATGCCGTAGATGCCCGGCGTGACCACGCGCAGCCGGTTGAGCAGCGTCGTCGCCACCTCCACGACGATCGTGTTCTGCCCGGCCTTGAGCAGCGGGCCGAGGTCCATCGACGCGGCCAGCTGCCTGGCCGGCGGGACCCGCGTGCCGTTGACCCATACGCGGTACGTGTCGAGCACCGTGCCCAGGCTCAGCGTCGCGCCGAGGCCGGAGTTCCAGGTCGACGGCAGGGTGAACTGGGTCGTGTAGCGGCCGACGCCGGACGAGTCCTGCAGCTGCGGGATCGCCGACCAGGCCGCGAGCGCGGTCAGGTCCACCCGCACCACCGGCTTGACCGTGGCGGTCACGTCCGTCGAACCCGGCGCGGGCTGCCAGTCCTCGGCGCTCAGGGACCAGCTCGTGAGCGGGATCGGCGCGGGGACGGCGCCGATCGTGCTGTTGAGGACGGTCCCGTCGGCGAGCGTGGCCGTGTACGAGCCGGCCTGCGCCGCGCGGGTGAGGACCTGCGTGCCGTCGCCGCCGAGCGAGACGGAGTCGGCGCTCGTCGCGGTCACCTGCACCGCGCCGTGCTCGCCCGCCCATCCCGGCTTCGCCAGCACCACGATCGTGCTCTCGCCCGGGTTGAGCGCCACCTGCACGCCGATCCGCCCGTCCTGCACCGTGAACTGCGCGATCCGGGCTGCCGCGCCGGTCCACGCGTTGAGCCGGTAGGGCACGGCGTCCGGATCGACCGGGGTGAGCCAGACCGTCTGGTTGATCGCGGTGATCTTCGAGCTCGCCGCGTGCCGCGCGTTGGCCAGGTAGTACAGGTCCACGTGGCCGTCGACGCGGTGCGAATGCATCAGGCTCGAAGAGGTCTGCGTCACCGCGGGCACGACGCCGAGCTGCGCGAGCGCGTTCGGGATCAGCGACTGGTCGGAGACCGAGACCACGTTCGGCAGCGAGAGCATCTGGGCGATGTCGGCCGCCACCTGCGCGCTGTCGCCGGCCGAGACGACGCCCGTCGCCAGCGGCTTCGACCAGTCGCCGAGCACGACCGTCGGCAGGCCGGCCTTCGCGAAGCCGAGCAGCAGCCGGGCGCCGTCCGGGCTGATCTCCGTCTCGCTGCCGGTGAACTGGTCCGGCCCGAGGATCAGCGCGCCGTACGACGGGCCGTCGGTCGCGAGCCGTCCGCCGACGACCGAGACGCCGGGTAGTTCGAGCGTCCGGTCGGTGGCGAAGCTGTGCGTCCAGCCGGTCGGAATGCCCGACGCAGTGGCCCACGGCGCGCCAATGCCGGTCGCCGTGTAGCCCTTCTGCCGGTAGAAGACGATGTCGTACTTCGGTGTGCCGGACTGCAGCACCCACTGGTTGCGCGAGAAGTACCCGGCGATGTCGGGCATGTGGCCCCATGTCGGCTGCCGCGGACCCCAGGCCTCCGAGTAGCCGATGCCCGTCGTCTGATACGGAGACCACGCCGCGAAGCCCGGCCACGTCGCGCCGGGGGCGTTGCTGTAGGCGAACCCGTGCACCACCGACTGGTTCACGCCCGCGGCGAAGTAGCTGCCGACCGCCTGCAGGCCGGTGTACCAGGTCGTCGAGTACGCGCCGTTGGCGTACGCGAGCGCCTCGCAGGACAGCTTCAGGTGCCCGGCCAGGTCGCGGCCGCCGCACAGCACCCGGTAGTCGTCGAGGTTCTTGAACCCGAGTGTCTCTCCCTCGGGAATGTCCAGGAACGAGGCGAAGAAGAGCGAGTCCGTGTTCAGGCCGTAGGGCTGCATCCGGTACTGCATGCCGTGCCCGTGCGCCCAGTTCTGGAAGCCGAGGAGATGGTTCTCCTGGTATAGGGACGACATCACGGAGTTGACGTCGTCGCGGACGTGGGCGCTCAGCGTCGCGTCGTAGGCGAACTGGAACTTGCCCTTGATCGAGACGATGACGGGCAGGTACGGCACGAGGTCGTAGCCCAGGCTCTGCCGGAAGGCGTCGGGCAGGCCGGAGGTCCAGATCGTCGCCACCGTGGACAGCTCGAGCGAGTCCTCGAAGAAGGCGATGCCGACCTGGCGCAGCAGCGCCTCCAGGCGCGGGTTCAGGATCGAGTCGTCCCACCAGTCGGTGACCGCCTTCGTGCCGATGGCGCTGAAGTGGTCGACCACGTACGCGGTCGGCACCTCGAACGGGCCGCCGCCCTTGGGCAGCTGGCCGACGCCGCGCAGCCAGTACGACAGCAGCACCCAGTTGCTCGAACCGGCAGGCGCCGTCCAGGAGATCTGGCCGTCGCTCACCGAGTCGGTCACGTCGATCAGCGAGGACTGATCGAGCGGCGTGACACCGGAGACGGCGGCGCCGGTCACCCGCAGCGCCTGCACCTTGTAAAGGGTCTGCTTCGTGACGCCGCTGCCGGCCGCCACCACGGCCGCGGGCACCACGCCGCTGTACGTCGCGCCGCCGGCGACCGTGACCACGCCGTGCGCGAGCTCGGTCGAGGCGGCCGGGCTGTCGGGGCCGACCGTCGGCGCGCACACCGGGTAGCCGGGACCGAGCGTCAGGTCGACGGACAGGCCGCGCGCCTTGGCTCGCGTCAGCGCCGCCTCGAGCGCCTCGACCCAGGCGGAACCGCCCCACGGGTAGTTCACGATGTCGAGCGTGTCCAGGCCGCTGGCGTGGATGTCGGAGAGCTCCAGGCCGCCGAAGCCGATGTCGGCGACCTGGTCCACCTCGCGGGCGATCTCCGCCGGATCGACCTGGCCGTTCGGCCACCACCAGCGGAACTTGGGGGCGACCGAGGTCGGCGGGGCGGCGAAGTTCGATCGCCAGGCCCGGCTGACCGCGGCCGGGAAGCCCGGGGTCGAGCCGTCGGCACTGGCCGAAGCCGCGGTGCGCAGCGGCAGCAGCGCGCCGGCGCCCGCGGCGGCGGTCAGGGCGAGCAGCCGGCGACGGGTGAACTCGACGCCCGCGCCTGGCTTGCCGCGGGTCGGGAAGTCCTCGCCCGCCGGGGCGCTCGAACGTGGCTTGCGCTTGGACACTGTTCTCTCTTCTCTGATCGCCGATGATCTGCGTGCTGCGTGCGTGCTGCGTGCTGCGTGCTGCGTGCCGTGCGCGAGCTGCGTGCCGTGTGTTGTGTGCTGGTCACGCCGACGCGGCGCGGAACCGCCAATCGCCGGGGCCGACGCGCCAGGTGGCGTTCGTGCCGTCGTTGCCGGTGAGCTTCGCCCCGTCGGTCGCGGAGACCTGCGCGGCGGAACCGCCCGCCGCGGCGAGCGGAAGCGCGACGGTCGCGGTCGTGTTCGCCGGGACGCTCGCGTCGAGCGAGATCGAGCCCGGGCCGGTCTGCCAGCTGGTGGAGATCCGGCCCTGCGGGCTCTGATACGTGGCGGCCGCCGAGGTCAGCGAGCCGACGACGGCGGGGGCGATCACCAGGTCGCTGAACGCGACCGAGTCCTCGCTCTGGTCGATGCCGCCGACGCCGCCGGTGAACCAGGCGTCGAGCGCGCCGAGCATCCAGTGGTTCTGCGACCCGTTCGTGCCCAGGCCGCCCCAGTCCTCGGCCAGCGAGGTCGAACCGGACACGACCTGGTAGCCGTAGCTCGGCGACGAGGTCAGCGTGGCGATGTCGTGGATCACGTCGTGCCGCCCGGCCCGCGCGAGCACGCGGAAGACCGCGGGCAGCGCGACCTCGCCCACGTCCAGGTGGTTGCCGTTCGCGCGGATCGTCGCGATCAGGGTGCTGAGTACGGCACCCCGGTCGGCGGCCGGCACGAGCCCTCCGTCGAGCGCGAGGGCGTTGCACGCCTGGCTGCCGGAGCTGTAGCTCGCGGTCGAGGCGTTGTAGTACTTCGCGTTGAACGCGGCCGAGATGTTCGTCGCGAGCTGCTGGTAGGTCGCCGCGTCGGAGCCGTTGCCGAGCAGGTTCGCGATCTTGACCATCGTGGTCGCCAGCCGCATGTACGCGTAGCTCGCGGTCACGCCGACCGGCGTCGTCGTGTTCAGCGTGATCCAGTCGCCGAGCCCGTCGTTGAGCAGGTAGCCGGAGGACTGGGTCGCGAGATAGCCCAGGTATTTCTGCATGGCCGGGTAGTAGTCGCGGACCGTCTGCAGATCGCCGTAGAACCGGTACATCTGCCACGGCGCCAGGATGATCGAGCCGCCCCAGTTCGCGTCGTCCCGATAGGCCCCGGCGAACTGCGCGAGCTCCGGCGCCGTGGTCGGCACGAGGCCGTCCTCGCTCTGCGCCTCGGACATGTCGCGCACGATCTTGCGGTACATCGCGGCCACGTCGTAGTTGCGCGCGGCCACGTCGAAGATCAGGCCGATGTCGTCGAGCCAGCCGAGCTTCTCGCGGTGCGGGCAGTCGGTCAGCGTCGAGAACATGTTGCTCTGCAACGCCCGGTTGATGATCGTGTGAATCGAGTTGAGCAGCTCGTCGGAGCAGGTGAACGTCGCGGACTCGGCGTTGGCGGCGCGCAGGACGTGCCGGGTCGCGTCGGTTGTCGCAGGGGCCTGCGGGAGTCCCTCGACCTGCAGATAGCGCAGGCCGTGGTACATGAAGCGCGGGTGCCAGACCTCGTCGCCGGTGCCCGCCGCCGTGTATGTGTCGTAGATCGGCGTCCCGGTCGTGGACTGGTCGATCAGCCCGTTCTTCAGCCGCTCGCCGGGACGCAGGGTGACGACGGTCCCGGCGGGCGCGTTGACAGTCAGCTCCGGCCAGCCCGCGGCGTTGACGCCGTAGTCGAACACGTAGATGCCCGAGGACGGGTTGGTCACCGCGGTCGCGGTACCGCTCTCCACGATCTGCACGCCCGGCATCAGCCGCCCTGACAACGCCGTCCCCGAGGCCGGCTTGCCGGTGACGACAGCGCTCTTCCATTCGCCGCCGGTCAGGTCCGCGCCGAGCGAGTCCCAGCCGGCCTGCTCCCGGCGGGCGTCGTAGTCCTCGCCGCCGTACCAGTTGCTGAAGGTCGTCGCGCCGAGCGAGGTCTGCCAGGCGCCGTCCGTCGCCACGATCTGCGTGCGGCCGTTCGGGTAGGTGAGTTCGAGCTGCGCGATCAGCCGCGGCGGGCCGAAACCGGCGGTGGCCTTGATGTACCGCGACGGGTTGGCGAGCGTGTTGAAGATGTCCCAGGTCCCGCCGCCGAGCTCGACGCCGACCGAGTTCTGACCGTGCCGGATCAGGTTCGTCACGTCGTACGTCGCGTACTGGACCTCCCGCAGTACGTTGCTGACCGGCGGCTCCAGCACGTTGTCGGTGACCGGCCGGCCGTTGACCGTCGCGATGTGGATGCCGGAGCACGAGATGTACAGCCGCGCCTTGTCGACGGAGCTGTTCGGCACGGTGAACTGGCGTGCGAACAGAGGCAGGGCGGCCGGCGCGTTGTGCATGCTGGACGGCGGATACGGCTTGTCGTCCTTCTTCATCGTGCCGACGGTGGTGAACGGCCCGTTCGGCGACTCCGAGACGCCGATGGTGAAGGTGCGCGGGTAGTTCGGCGTCACGCCCCACTGGCTCGGCGCGTCCCAGAGCTGGTAGACGGCGGCGGTGTCGAAGGTGCGGTCCTGGCCGAGGTCGAAGGTCAGCAGGATCGGCGTCGCCGAGACGTCCGTGGCCGGGTGGATCGCGCTCTGGTAGCCGTGCGGCGCGTCGACCGAGCTGATCTTGCCGTCCGTCAGGTACTCCGGCGCCCATTGCCCGGCGACGGTGATGCTCTCCGACGCGGTCACCGCGGCACCCAGCGCGACGTTCACGCCCGGCGCCGAGGAGTCGAAGAGCTCGAATTCCGCCATCTGCAGCTGCGGCTGGAACGCCGGATCGCCCAGCGGGGCCGCCGGACGGCCGAGGTCGGTGACGGTCAGCCGCACATAGCGGGCGGTCTGCGCGCTGGTGAGCGTCACCGTCAGCGGCTGCGGCGCCTCCCACTCGGCATTGCCGATCCAGCTCGCGCTCCAGTCCGACGAGGAGAGCAGGCCGAGCTCCCACGTCGCGGGGGCGCTCCAGTCGGTGACCCGGCCGTCGGCGTCCCAGACGCGCACCCGCCACGACGCCACGGCGCGTGAACTGACCGGACGTCCGCCGTAAGCGATCTGGCAGTTCTGCGAAGACATGACCCGGCCGCTGTCCCACAGGTCGGGCTTGCCCGAGCGCAGCAGCTGCTCGTCGGTGGCGACCTGCACCTGGTAAGCGGTCTGCGCCGCGTACGTCGGTCCGGCGGTGGTGCGCCGCGCGTCGTCGACCAGCTGCCAGCTCAGCGTCGGAGCGGGCAGGTCGACGCCCATCGGGCTCGTCATCGAAGCGGTCCGCAGCGTGTCGATCCGCAGTGGTGCGAACGCCGCACCGGCGGCGTTGGAGCTGCCGGCCGCCGCTGATGAGGCCGTATCGGTGGCGGTGGACGACGCCGTGTCGGCGTGCGCCACGGCGCCGGGGACCATCAGGGCGCTGAGCCCGCCGACCGTCGTCGCGCCGCCGACGGCGATGAAGCGGCGGCGGCCGATGCCGTCCTCGGCTGGGCGCTGGGCCATGACCATGCGGGTGGGTCCTTTCTCGTCAGCATCGGGGAGAAGGGCGCAAGCTTCGCGACACCATTTGAACGTTTCAGTCCGAGGCCGAAAAAAGTGCCTCGAAACCGAGGCGGGGCAGTGCGATCGAGTCGTGCGAGGGCGCGGTCCAGTCGGCGGCCGTGTGCTTGACACACGCGCACGGCGCGGATTTTGCAAGCAGCGAGCGGTGTCTCGATGCTGCGGGCCCGCCGGATCCGGCGCTAGGGCAGGCGGAGCTTCAGCGTGCTGAGACGCTGGTTAACGGCCGGTTTCCAGCCCAGGGAGTAGCCAGGTGGAGCGGGCAGGCGGGCGTACGCGCACCGGCGAGGTGCCCGATCCGGCGCTGCGCCGGGGGCGGCGAATCCGCGTGGCCCCCCGCGCCGGCAGCGGATCGCGTCAGCTTCCTTGCTGGACACCATCGCCTCCCTCGGCGTGGACTGAAACCTTTCAGAACCTCACTACAGCTGGAGAGGCTACGGGTGAACCCCGGGGGCGTCAATACCCGATCGCCTACGCGGTGTCAGGAATGTGCCTTCGATACGGATTCGACACGGATTCGATCCACGCCTGCCGCGCCGGACGCCCGGCGGCATGCCGCACATCGAAGCCGCACATCGAAGACGATCCGGCCGAAGCGACGTACCCGAGCGCCAGGGCGGCATCGACGCCGAAGCGCGGTCCGGTATCGGCCAGAACGTGACCGTGATGATCCATTCGACCCCGGCCGCCCCAATCGCAGCGGTTCCGCGTCCAGCCACCGAGCCCGCGCATCGGAGATCAATTCATCCGCCGACGCCATGGCTCTGCTGTCGATCTTCACTCGAATGCCGCACGCGCCAGCGCGCCGTGGGTGAAGGTGCCCGCGCCACGCGTCGGGCGGGACGAAGGCGTCGAAGGTTTCCTCGTTCACTGATTCGCCCCCGGCGCCCCAGTCTGGCCGACGGGCCCGACAGTGCAGGTGGACGGAGCATGCGGCAGCCGGAATCTGATGAACGCATGAATTCCGGCCCGTGCGGGCACCTGAAGCCGAACGACGCGTCACGACGACGCGTCCGTCGGATGAGGAGGTCACTCCGATGACCGCACCCCGTACGATGCGCCAGTTCATGGACATGACGAAGGGCCGGGCGCTGCAGATCAGGGGCAGGATCACCGGCAGGCGGCGGACCGAGGTTCGCGGCGAGCTGAAGCAGGCCCGCGCCGAGTCCCGCGCCTCCGCCCACCGACTCGCACGGAGGCTACGCCACGTAGCACACTGGTGACAGGGAGCGGTCGCCCGCCGGTGATACCGGCGGGCGACCGGGGTGGAACAGACGCTACGACTGAGGCGAAAGCGCGGATCTGGCAGATGCACAGGGAGGGCGGGCTCGGCGCGGAACGGGTGGAGGCGGGGCTGATGACTGGGCCGTGGACCGCGTGGGAGCAGGGCAGACTCGTCGCGCACCGCTATCGGCTGCTACGTCCGCTGGGTTCCGGCGGCACCGCCGAGGTGTGGGCGGCACGCGACGAGTCGCTCGGCCGCGACGTGGCGATCAAGGCGCTGTCCGGTCTCGACGGCCAGGTGGGCCACGAGTGCGAGCGCCTCGAACGCGAGGCGCGCCTGCTCGCCGCCCTGGACCATCCCAGGATCACCACGGTGTTCGACTTCGCCAAGACGGTCGAGGAGGACGGTGCCACCCACCCGTTTCTGGTCACCGAACTCCTCGAGGGCGAGAGCCTGGGCACGCGGCTCCGCCGGGGCCCACTCACCCCGCACGAGGCAGTGACCGTGTGCGCCGAGATCGCCGACGCCCTCGCGACCGCGCACACCTCCGGCGTCGTGCACCGCGACGTGAAGCCGGGCAACGTCATGCTGACCCCGCGCGGCGCAGTGCTCCTCGACTTCGGCATCTCCCGCCGCGAGGCCGACACCGACCTGACCGGCCAGTCACTCATCGGCACGCCGGCGTGCATGGCTCCCGAGCAGTGGCACGGCAATGCCGCCCGCAGCGCCTCGGACGTGTACGCGCTCGGCTGCCTGCTCTACTGGTGCCTGAGCGGCCACGCCCCGTATCAGGAGCGTGAGCTGCCGGCCCTCGGCGTGGCCCACCTGCTCTCCGCCCCGCCGCCGCTCCCGATCCACGGCCGTCACCACGGCGAGATCAACGCGACCTATACCGCCTGCCTGCGCAAGGATCCGGAGGATCGCCCCAGCGCCCGTGAGGTGGCGGCGGTCCTGGAGCACGCGGCAAGCTCCCGCTCGCTGACCTTCCGCCCGAGCGCATCGACGCCGAAGGCGAACAGGACCACGAGGGCGGCTAGGACCACGAAGGCGGCCAGGACCGCGAAGGCGGGTAGAACGACTACGAAGGCGGGCAAGACGAGTCGCGCAGCACGTGCGGCGACTGCGCCGATCGTCGCCGCGTCAGCAGCGTCGGCCGCCTCAGCCGAGTCAGCAGTGTCGGCCGCCTCTGCCGCCTCTGCAGCATCCGCCGCCTCGGGACCCCTGGCCGCCGCAACAGTCGCGGCAGCGGCGGCATCCCCCTCCACGGCGGCGGTCGGCGCGGACACCGCCGCGATGTCGTCACCGATCGGATTCGCCTTCCCGGACCGCCCGGGCCGTCCTGACCACTCCGACCAGTCTGACCACCACAACCATCCCCATTACGCCGCGTACGTCGCCCTCGCCGGTGCGGCGCTCATCGCGCTGATCGTGATCCCCCTGACCCAACTGGGCGGAAGTCCCGGGGGCCCGGCCGCCACCAATGGAGCCACATCCTCGACGACGTCGGGCGCGGCATCAGGCGCTGGGTCAGGCGAACGGGTGGCCAAGTCGTCCGCGCCGTCGATATCCATACCCGCCAGGTCCGCGCCCGCCATAGCGCCGACCACCGCCCCGTCCACCGCCCCGTCCACGGCACCGACGTTCGCCGCGCCCTCGGATTCGACTCCCCAGTCGTCATCCGCCGCACCATCCACCTTCGCTTCCTCCTCCGCATCGACCACGCATTCAACTCAATCCACGCCCGCGACCGCCACCGGCAGCACCTCCGCCACCGGCACCTCGCCCGCAACCACCACCGACCCGCCGACCACCTCGCCGTCGGATCCGTTCAGCGCGCAGACCACCGGCGGCGGACCTGACGGCAACGGAAAGCATGGGGGCCCATGACAGGCGAATCAGAACCGCCTCGACCCGCGATCCACACCGCGTTCGTACTCGGCGGCGGGGGAGTGCTCGGAGCATGCGAGGTCGGCATGCTGCGCGCCCTGCTCGAAGCCGGCATCGTGCCCGATCTGGTGCTGGGCACCTCGGTCGGCGCGATCAACGGCGCCGTCTTCGCCGCCGAGCCGAGCCTCGACTCCGTCGAGCGGCTGGAGAAGGTGTGGACCGAACTGGACGCTCGCGGCGTCTTCGAGGGCTCGCTGTTCACCAGGATCGGCACCGCCGTACGCACGCGTACGCACCTGCACTCCAACGAGCCGCTGCGGCAGATGCTCGTCGACGCCCTGGGCGACGTGCCGATCGAGGAACTGCCGCTGCGCTTCGAGTGCGTGGCCGCGTGCATCGAACGTGCGGCGGAGACGTGGTTCGCCAAGGGACCCGTCACGGACGCCGTCCTCGCATCCTGCGCGGTGCCCGGACTCCTGCCGGCGGTCGAGGTCGACGGCGAGCACTACTTCGACGGCGGCCTGGTCGACAGCGTGCCGCTGGGTCGGGCAGTCGAACTGGGCGCGCGGCGGATCTTCGTCCTCCACGTGGGACGCGTCGAGCGAGCACTGACCGTCCCGCGCCAGCCGTGGGAGGTGGCCGCCGTAGCCTTCGAGATCTCCCGCCGCCACCGCCTTTCCCGCGCGCTCGCCGACCTGCCGCCCGGCGTCGCGGCCCACCTGCTGCCGAGCGGAAGCGCTCCGGTCGACACGACCGGTGTCTCCAGTTACCTGCGCTACCGCGACTACTCGCGCGCGCACCGGCGCATCGAGGACGCGTACCGCGTGTGCACCGATTACCTGGAATCGATGCCCTCATGATCCCCGACTTCCTCCTGCGTCACACGATCGTGCGCCGCCTGTGCTCCACGGTCCTCCTGCTCCTGCTGTCCGCAATCGCGCTAGTGCTGCTCCCTGTCGTGACCGTGCTCAGTGCCCTGCTGAGCGCGGGGACGAGTGCCCTGCACCGCCTTTCCATGCTCTCCACCCGCGGCAGCCACCTACGCGCCGCCAGATTCGCGGCGTTCGCCGCCACCTACCTGGCCGCCGAGTTCGCAGGACTCTTCAACGCCCTCCGCCTCCGCGGATCAGATCAGGACGCCCACTACGCCCTGCTCACCCGCCTCCTCTCGATGCTCTTCCGCACGGCGCGCAAGGCCTTCCACCTGGAGATCGTCTCCCCTGCTCAGGGCACAGCCCTCCCCGAGGGCCCGCTGATCGTCTTCAGCCGCCACGCCGGACCCGGCGACTCCTTCCTGCTCGCGTACGCGCTGCTGACCGTCGGCGGCCGGCGGCCGAGGCTCGTCGCCAAGGAGATCCTGCGGCTGGACCCGCTGATCGACATCGTCCTCGGCCGCACCCCGAACTGCTTCGTGGGCCGCAGCGAGACCGCCCGCGCCGACGCACCCGGCCGCATCGCCGAACTGTCCGCCTCCCTGGGCCCCCGAGACGCGCTGCTCGCCTTCCCCGAAGGCGGCAACTTCACCACCGAGCGCCGCCGCCGCCTGATCGACCGCCTCCGCCGCCGGCGCGACCGCCGGATACTCGCCACCGCGGCCTCCCTGAACCACGTCCTGCCCGCCAAACCCACCGGCGTCTTCGCCGCCATCGACGCCGCCCCGCCGAGCGCCCATGTCCTGTTCGTCGCCCACACCGGCCTGGACCACATCGAAACCGTCCCCGAAGCCTGGCGCGCCGTCCCGCTCCAGCACCCCGTCCGGCTGGCCTGGTGGTCAGTCCCCGTCACCGACATCCCGGCCGCCGACCCCGCCCGCGAGACCTGGCTCAAGGACCAGTGGACCCGCATCGACGCCTGGATCGACCACGAAGCGGACGCGGACACGGAAGCGGTCGCGGACACGGAAGCCGAGGCGGACGCGAGCGGCGCCCCGGCCCCGCACACCGCCCTCGAAAGCCAGTGATCCGAAGGCACGCCCTCCGGCTGGATCAATAAGCGGTTTTACTCGCGGTTCACGAAGCGGCCACGGCGCCGAACGCTCCGTCGACCGCGGCGTCCTCGGTGAGGTGGCCGTCGGAGATGGTCAGGACGCGGTCGGCGATCTCCATGAGGGCCTGGTCGTGGGTGGCGATGAGAGCGGTGACACCTTCGGTGCGTACGAGGGTGCGCAGCAGCCGCATGATCTGGGCGCCGGTGCGGGAGTCGAGTTGGCCGGTGGGCTCGTCGGCGAGGAGGAGGGCGGGTTCGGCGGCCAGGGCCCGGGCTATGGCCACGCGCTGCTGCTGGCCGCCGGAGAGTTCGTGGGCGCGCTGACGGGCGTGGTCGCCGAGGCCGACCAGCTGGAGCAGGGTTCTGACGCGCTCCTCGCGCCGGGCGGCGGGGACGCTGAGGAGGCGGAGGGGGACGCCGACGTTCTCGGCGGCGGTGAGGATCGGGATCAGGCCGAAGGACTGGAAGATGAAGGAGACCTTCCGGCGGCGCAGGTCGAGCAGGTCGGCGGCGGAGATGGAGTCGAGGCGCCGGCCGGCCACGGTGACGGTGCCGCTGGTCGGGCGGTCGAGGCCGCCGAGCAGGTTCAGCAGGGTGGTCTTGCCGGAACCGGAGCGGCCGCGCAGGACGACGAGTTCCCCGGCGCCGATGGTGAAGCTGACGCCGCGCAGGGCCTGCACCTTCGCGGTGCCGGTGCCGAAGCTGCGGTGGAGGTTCTCGACGTGCACGATCGGCGATCCGGAGCCGGGCGCGGTCGCGTCGGGGGTGGTCGCGGCGCTCATATCGTCGGCTCCTCGCGGTCGTCGCGGTGGTCGGGGTGCGCGCCGTCCGCGCGGCCGTCGCGGACGGTGATCTGCTCGGGTTCCAGACCGAGGCGCACGCGGTCGCGCAGCTCCAGGGCGTCGATGTACTCGGCGGGCAGCTGGATGCGGCCGGCGCGGTCGAGGAGGGCGAACTCCTCGGCCTTGGCGCGGTCGCCGAAGGCGGTACGGAGCACCTCGCTGCTGGTGCGCCCGTCGCGGATCTGGACGGTGCGGGGCACCTGACCGGACACGTTCTCGTCGTGGGTGACGACGAGTACCGCGACGCCGAGTTCGTCGTTGGCGGTGCGCAGGGCCTGGAAGACGGTGTCGGCGGACGCCGTGTCCAGCTCGCCGGTGGGCTCGTCGGCCAGGACGACCTTGGGGCGGTTGGCCAGGGCCACGCCGATGGCCACGCGCTGCTGTTCGCCGCCGGAGAGGCTGTTCGGCTTCCGGTCGGCGCAGTAGCCGATGTCCAGGAGGTCCAGCAGTTCCGCGGCGCGCTTGCGGCGCTGGGAGCGGCTGACTCCGGCCAGGCGCAGGGGGGTCTCGACGTTCTCGCGGGCGTCGAGGTACGGCAGCAGGTTGCGGCCGGTCTGCTGCCAGATGAAGCCGACGGTCTCGCGGCGGTAGCGCAGGCGCTCGCGGCCCTTCATGGTCAGCAGGTCGTGGTCGGCGACCCGGGCCCGGCCCGCCGTCGGGCGGTCGAGGCCGGACAGGATGTTGAGCAGGGTCGACTTGCCGGAGCCGGAGGCCCCGACGATCGCGGTCAGCTCGCCGGGGCGGATCACCAGGTCCAGGCCCTGCAGCGCCTGCACTTCGACGCCGTCGGCCGCGTAGACGCGGACCAGCCGGTCGCACAGGATCAGCGCGTCGGCGCCGTAGCCCGCGCGCGTGCGGGCCTCGGTCTCGGCCTCGCGCTCCAGGCTCGCCAGGTCGGCGGCGGGCGTCTGCGCCTCGGTCATGCGTCCTCTCCCATCCTCAGCTGCGCGGGGACGTTGCGCCGGCGGACGATCGCGGCCTGCAGCAGCACGCCGACGCCGGTCAGGACCAGCGCGGCGGCCACGGTCAGCAGCGGGGTCACGGCGTCGAGCCGCAGCCCGCTCTCGGTCGCCAGTCCGGTGAACACGGTCAGGTTCAGTGCGCTGCCGAAGACCGCGGGCAGCGTCAGCGCGGCCAGCAGGCCGCCGAGCGCGGTGGTCGCGGCCAGCGGCGCGGTCTCGGCCAGGGCGATGCCGCGCGCCTGCCGCGGGCTCAGGCCCAGTGTGCCGAGCAGCGTCAGCCGGCGGGCGCGCGGGGCCGCGGTCAGGGCCAGCGCGAGCAGGATTCCGCAGATCCCGAAGCAGCCGGCCGCCGCCAGGCCGAGCGCGTATCCGAACTCGGCGAGGCCTTCCAGCGGCAGGTGCGTGAGCTTGTCCAGGGCGACGGCGCGGTACGAGACGTGGCTCTCGCCGGGCACCGTGCCGGTCAGCGCGGCGCTCACCCCCGCCGTGTTGATTCCGCTGCCGGACAGCAGGATCTCGGACACCAGCCAGTACTGCGGGTACGCGGCGACGGCCCAGTCCGGGACGAGCAGGAACGGCTCGTCCGGGCCGTACGCGGGCCGGACGGGACTCTGGGCCTGCACCGCGACGACGCGCACCTCGAATGCGGGGGCGGCGCCGGGGGACAGCTCGAATTCCGAGCCGAGCCGGTAGCCGCTGTCCGCGGAGACGACGACGGGGACCGGCCCCGATTCGCGCTGTGCCGGTAGCGCGTCTGCGAACGGCCAGGGGGAATCGGCGGAGACCTCCGTGTACGAGCTCGGATCCACCGCGTAGACCGCGGCGATGTTCGTGCCGGTCAGCGATTGCTGGGCGACGGCGGTGGCGTGCGTGACGCCGGGGACCTTCTCCAGCGCCGCGACCGCCTTCGCCGCGGCTGCCGGGGACACCCCCGTTCCCAGCGCGACCGACGCGTCGGTGCCGGTCTGGAGCCAGGACTCCTCGGACCGCCCCGATTCGACGTTCCGGTACGCCAGGCCGCCGAGTGCCGCGAGCGTGAGCGCGAGGACGATGGCGAACGTGGGCAGCGCGAGGCTCAGGGAGGAGCGCACGGCCCCGGTGAGGCCCAGGAACGCCGTGGCGCCGTTGCGCCGCCGGGCGGCCCGGGCAGCCGGAGTCAGCACGAGTGGGTAGCAGCGGACGGCGATGGCGGTGGCGACGGCCGCCACCAGGATCGGCGTGAGCGAGCCGAGCGTGTTCGAGCCGGCGCCCGTACCCGAGCCCGTGCCTGCCGCCGAACCGCCGAGGCCGGTCTGGCGCAGCAGCGCGACCGCGCCGGCGGCGAGCAGCACGAGTACGAGTTCGAGGACGCGCCGCCTGGCCTTGGGACGCCGGCGGACCGGGTCCGTGTTCTCGGCGCGCGATTGAGCGGCGCCTCGGTGATCGAGGACGGCGAGCAGCGGCGGTCCGCCGAGCACGACGAGGCAGACGGCGCCGAAGAGGTACCCGGACTGCGCGGTCGTGGAGCCGATCAGCGTTTCCGCGGCGATCCCGGCCGCGGCGAGCGCGAGGGCGGTCGGCGGGCCGAGCTCGCCGAGGACCTGGAACGCGAGCTGCGGCAGAGACTGGCCGCGGGCCCGCAGCAGCGTGAAATCCGTGCGACGACGGTCGACCAGCAGCCGCGCGCACAGCAGGACGGTGGCCGAACCGACCGTCGCCGCGCCTGTCAGGATCAGTCCCAGCACGGACTCGACCGCCGAACGCTCGGCCTCGAAGCCGGCGATGGTCGTGGCGGGTCCGGCGGTGATCTGGAGGTTGAGTTCCGTGGCCACGGTCCCGGAGGCGAACGCGGTCATCTGGGCTTGCAGCGCCGCGGTCTCCTGCGCCGTGTACCGGCTGGTGTCCAGCGGGACGCCGTAGACGGAGATGACCGCGTCCGGGGTCCCGTTGGTGTTCACGACCGAACGCAGTGCGGACAGCTCGCCCTCCCCGATGAGGGCGCCGGTCGACCAGAGGATGTTTCCGCCCGGCTCCACAACCTGGGAGGGCGCGGCCAGCTCCGCGTCGTAGTTCCAGAAGGAGGACGACGGATCGGTCGGATCGACGATTCCGGTGACCCGGAACCCGTACGCGATCCCCTCGATATCGAGGGTGTCGATCACACTGCCGACCCGCGCGCCGTAGAACTTCGCGCTCGCGGCGGTGAGAGCGACGTCGAAGACTTCGCGGCCGTCGACGACGTTGACGCCCTCGGGCAGCGATCCGGTCAGCAGCCGCTCGTGCGAGCCGAGCTGAGCCCGGTACTCGAGCTCGATCGTCGCGGAGTACGCATCGGTGCGCACTCCGAGCCCCTTGGCGAGGCGGGCGCCGGCCCAGGCCTGACCCGTCAGCGGATTCAGCTCGGCCGGAACGCCGTACGCGAAGGCGTTCAGCGTGCTGGTCAGCCTGGCGGTGCTCGGCGGGGCGTCCCCCTGTGCCGTGATCGCCCGGTTGACCGAACCGGTCGCGTCGAGACTCTGCTGAAGCGAGCTCGTGAGCTGCCGCTCGACCAGGCCCGGGACGCCCGCCGCGAACAGCGCCGTCAGGAAGCTGAGGACGATCAGCAGCAGGACGCCGGGATAGCGCCGTGCGGTGAAGACGTGCGGCCGGCTCATCGGCCCGCCCCCTCACGGAGCACGGCAGCCGATTCGCGGCGACGGGCTCCGGCGAGCACGAAGGTGAGCAGCGGCACGGCGAGCAGCGCCGCCACACCGACCAGAACCTGCGTCCACGGCGTCAGCACCGTCACCGCGGGCTGCGGCTTGGAGGCGCTCGCGGTCAACGTGGCCACGGGGATCACCACCCTTCCGAGGAGCAGCCCGAGCGCGACGCCGGCCAGCGCTCCGGGACCGGCGAGCAGCATCTGTTCGAGGCAGAGGGTGCCTGTCCGCCCGCCCCGGGAGAACCCGAGCGCGTCGAGAAGCGCGAACTCGGCCGACCGCTCCGCGCGCGTGCTGAGGACGCTGACGATCAGGCCGCACAGGGCCAGCAGCGTCGTCGCGATGGCCACGGCGAGCAGCGCACGCAGCGATTCCTCCGTCAGCGGCGCTGAGCGCAGTTGGCCCTGGACCTGCGAGCGGAAGGTGACGACGGCGCCGGCGGGCAGCCCGCGCGGCGTGTCGGTGGACGAATCGCCGAGCCACACCTCGTTCGGCGCGAGATTCACCGCCGCTTCGCCGACGACCAAGCCGCCGCCCGGGGTCGAGATCGACGGGAAGCCGGACACGATCGCCACGATCCGGACCGTGATCGTGCCCGAACCGACGGGCACCGACGTGAGATCGCCGACGCCGAGACCGAGCGTGTGCGCGAGCGTCGAGGTGGCGACGGCCGGAACCTGGCCGCTCGCGCCGGCCTTGCCGGAGACCTCGTTCATCAGGGTGCTGAGCGGCACGGACGAGAGGTCGGAACGCAGCTGCACGGTGCGCGCGGCGCTGGCCGGATCGACGGCCAGCAGCGTGGTCAGCAGTGCGCCGCTGTCGGGGACGAAGGTCGAGCGGTGGAGCGGGCTCACCTCGTGCACGCCCGGCGACGCGGCGAGCGCGGCGAGGTCGGACGACGTGAAGCCGGCCCCGGTCACGCGCGCGTCCGCGTCGGCGCCGACGGTGAAGGCGGCCTGATCCGCCGCGGAGCGCTCGGCGCTGGCGTACTCGCTCAGCGAGAGCACGCCGGTGGCGACGGCCAGCATCGTGAGCAGCACCGGGCCGGCGAGCTTCAGCGGCCTGCGGCCGGTCTGCCAGAACGCCAGCGGCACGGCCAGCGTCCGGCTGCGCCGCGTCAGCCGGTCGCCGAGCCGCGCGAGGAGCGGCAGCAGCCGCAGCGCGAGGGTCGCGCCGGCCGCGAGGGCGAGCGCGGGCGCGGCGATCGCGATCGGGTCGTAGGTCGAGTTGCCCGACTGGTCGGTGCCGACGATCGAGTTCGAGGTGAGCAGTTGCCAGCAGGCGAAGCCGGCCAGCGCGAGCAGGGCGAAGTCGAAGCCCGCCCGGCCGGCGGCGGTGAACGCGGCCTGCCTGCTCTGCCGCGCGCGCAGCGCCAGCGGCGAGACCGCCGAGGTGAAGGCCGGCGCCAGGATCACCGCGACGGCCGCGAGCGCGCAGCCGATCACCCCGGCCCAGACGGCCGTCGGGACGGCGGCGTGCGGCAGCGACGCGCTCGCGCCGCCGCCCAAGCGGTCGATCGCCCTCGCCAACGGTCCGGCGGCAAACGGCGCGGCGACGACCGCGGGCGCGATGAGCAGCATGGATTCGACGGTGCGCAACCGGATCAGCTGCGACCCGGTGCCGCCGCGTGCCCAGAGCAGCGCCGCTTCCGTCTCCCGCGCCTCGGACAGCAGCCGCACGACGATGAAGAGGGCTGCGAGCGCCACGACGAGCAGTTCGAGCAGCCCGGCGTACACGAGCGACTGCGCGACCTGCGCGGCCGGCGCGAGGCTCGCGAGCAGTTCCGGCAGTTCGGTGGAGGCCCCGGGGTTGCCGAGGTCGGAGTCCGTGCCGAAGGCGGAGATCAGCGACTTCAGGGCGGCGGCGTGCGCGGCGAGCCCGGACGCGCTGATCGCCTGCGTGTCGGGGACGGCCTCCCACTCCATCTGCTGGGCGGAGAGGGTCCCGCCCGCGAGGAACGCCGGGTCGGTGAAGAAGGGGCCGACCGTCGTGGAGCCGCTGCTCTGCTGGCTTCCGGCCCCCGCCAGCGGGTCCAGCCCCCAGTACGCGCCGGAGGCGTCGATCGGCTCGAACACGCCGGTGACGAGGACGGTCACCGCGGAGTCGTCGTCGGTCAGGACCCTGATGCGGCTGCCCGGCGCGACGCCGAGCACAGACGCGGCGGCGCGGTTGAGCGCGACCGGCACTTCGGCATTGACCGATTCGCCGTGGCTCGGCCACGAACCGGCGACGAGCGTGCCGTGCGACCTGAGATCCTGCGGCGCGAGAAGCGCCGCCGCCTTGCCTGCCTTCGCCGCCGAGCCCGTCAGCGAGAGGTCCAGCTCAGGGGCCTCATACACCGTCACCTTCGCGCCGCCGAGCGCGCCGCTCACGTCGCCGCGTATCTCGGATGCGGCCTGGTCGGCGGGAACCGCGGGCATCGAACCCGTGAGCGCGATCGATGTGCCGCTCGCGCTGCGCAGCGCATCGCGTACCGCGGCGTTTCCGGCCTGGCTGCTGTACATGATCAGCGCTGCGGCGAACGCCGTGGTCAGCACCACTGTCGCGATCACGGCCGCCAACACGACGCGATGGACACCCATCCGGCGCAGTGCCACCGGCACCCGCGCGCGACGCGGCTGCAACCCCATCGACTCACCCCCGTTCGCCCGTCAGCGCGCGACGACCGAGCGGACGACTCCTGGCGGTGCGAACTCGCGCGAGGCAAGAGCTTACGACATCCGCCCGTCCGGTGACCGGACGGGCGGATGTCGCAGGCCACGGACTAGGCCGTGTCTTCAAACTATCGCCGGGTCCGCGACGCCTGCCACGCACGCTCGCGGCGTTGCAGGGGCGGTTGCAGACGACCGAGTATGCGCCCGCCCCTGCGCCTTGCGAGCGCACGCGTCAGACGCCGCGGCCTGATCCGACGCAAGTTTGAAGACACGGCCTAGGCGCCGTTTCCGTTCTGGTTACCGCCGTCGCCGTTTTTCGCCGCCTCCTGCTGCGCGGCCACGATCTTCGCGACGTACCCGGCGTTGAGGGTGTCGGCGTGCGAGAGGAGGTCGTTGACGAGGAAGTCGGTGAGCATCTTCTCGCCGAATTGGAGGGTGATGTCGGCGAAGCCGCCCGAGTGGAACCAGCGGCCGGACAGGCCCACGTGGCCCAGCGTCTTGACGGCGCCGACGGTCAGGCCGCCGACGAGGCTTCCGGCCATGGCCCGGCCCGCCGCGTCCCAGAGGGCGTCGCCGCTCAGGACCGTGCCCTCCTTGCCGACGCCGAGGGTCGAGCCGGTGATGAGGGTGGCGAAGAAGCTGCCGAACGCCGGGACGAGCGTGCCGCCGACGAAGTAGTCGAAGGTGCCGGAGCGCCAGCGGGTCGGGTTCTCGTTGCCCGCCCACTCGTTGTCCCAGTGCTTGTCGTTGTTGTACGGCTGGCGGTTCCAGTCCTTGCCGCCGTCGATGTTCCGCAGGCCGTCGCGGAAGTCCTTCAGCCAGGTCTCCGTCAGCACGCCGTAGCCGGCCTTGAAGCCGCTGCGGACGGCGGCGCCCGCGAAGAAGCCGCCGACCTGGCCGGGCGTGAAGTCCCAGCCCTCGGTGGCGCCGGTGATGATGATGTTCGCCACGACGTCGATCGTGAAGTCCTGGAGGAAGTCGAACACCGACTTCTGGCCGATCTTCGTCCACTTGCCGCGCAGCTCGCCGACCGCGCCGTCGCTCCGGGTGAACTGCACCCGGTTGGGCTCGCGCAGCATCCGGTTCCAGCCGCGGAACTCGTTGAGCGCCGGAACCAGGCCCTTGACCTCGCGCTCCAGGCCGACCTGCGTCCACTGGCCGAAGGTGCCGCGCTCCATGATCGCGCCGGAGGTGCCGCGGTAGCGGATCAGATCGCCGTTCAGGTCGGTCATCCGCCACTGCTTCTGGAAGCTCTCCTTCTCGATGAAGTACACGCGGTCGCCGCCGGGGTGCGTCTCGGTGATCGCGTCGCGCTGCCGCCAGACGCTGCCGAAGTCGTACTCCTTCCACACGTTCATGCCGTGCGTGCCCTGGTCGCCGTAGATGCGGACCTTGCCGCCGATCGACTCGCGCACCGTCAGGCGGGTGCCGTCCGGCTGCACCCGGACGTCCCGCCAGTCCGCCGTCTTCGGGCTCCTGGCGTCCTGGGTCAGCGCGTGGAAGTTGCCGTTCGAGTCCTTCCATTCCCGCACGGCCCGGCTGGCGTTGTCCATCTCGCCCTTGGCGTTGAACTTCGCGGACTCCCAGGTGCCGTTGGGCTCGCGCCACGACCGCAGCGACGAGCCCTTGTTCAGCGCGCGGTAGTCGCGGATCTGCAGGAAGCGGCCGTCGTTCCGCTCGAAGTCGGCGAAGGAGTCGTCCCAGGAGCCCTTGCCGCCGTTGCGGTACGAGATGCGCACGCCGTCGTTGCCCAGGCCGTCGTCCCAGCTCCAGCGGCCGGTGCGCGGGTTGCCGCGGCCGACGATGTCGCCCGCGTCCATGCCGCCGAAGTGGTCGTTGCGCTCGATGAGCTGGCCCATCGTGTTGCGGGTGATCGACGGCATGTTGTCGTGCGGGCCGACCCCGTGCGGCTGGGTCGCGTCGAACTGCGGCCTGGCGTCGGAGGTGAAGTGCACGACGTCGCCCTCGTCCGTCGTGTACCTGGCCACGCGCTCGATTCCGGCGGGGTCGGTGAACCGGTCGGCCCACGTCTTGTTGTTGAAGAAGCTGCGGGTGCCGGACTGCACGACCGTGCTGCCGTTCATCTCCCGCCAGTGCAGCGGCGGCCGGCCGGCCGGGTTGTTCAGGCCGGCGGGGTACTGGTCCCAGCTGCGGCCGTCGGCGGTCTTGCCGATCTCGATCTTGTTGCCGTTGTCCAGCTTGATCGTGCTGCGGACGAGCTTGCCGCCGTCGGTGAAGTCGAAGTTCGATCCGTCCGGGGTCAGCACCCGCACGCCGTGCCCGGCCCGCGCCCCGGCCGCGTCCTTCTCGACCCAGCTGAAGACCTGGAAGCGCGAGTCGCCGGTGAAGAATCCGCGGTTCGGGAAGTCCACGGTGTCGTACTTCGAGGTGTGCCACTTCCACAGGAAGTCCGGGATGCGCTGCTCGGAGTACCGGGTGAACTCGAGCGTGTGGTTGTTGGCGATCGTCTCCAGGCTGCCGGTGTCCTTGCCCTGCTGCGAGATCTCCTTGAACGAGGTCTTCACCCCGAAGCCGTTGACGGCGTCGCCCGAGATGCCGTGTTCCCGGTAGTGGCCGGCGTGGGCGACGAAGTTGAAGGCGCTCCAGTGCTCCTGGGCCGGCCGGAACGCGGCGCCGTCGCGGAAGGTGTCCTTCCAGCCGAAGGCCCCGGAGCCCCACGGCGTCCTGGCCCGGTTGCCGCTCAGCTTCAGCGCGCCGTCCTTGTCGAACCGGGTCCAGGTGAACGAGCCGTCCGGCATCTTCTCGCCGCGCACCAGGCCGCCGTCGATGCCGGTGCGGTACTGCCGGATCGTCGCGCCCCAGCTGTTGACATCCTTGGCGTCGACCCCCGCGTCGTCGTTCGCGAAGCGCCGGAAGCCGTTGTCGGTCAGGTGGCCCGCGTCGTCCCAGCTGGTCCACTGGCGCCGGCCGTTCGGGAACTTGAGCACCTCGAGCTCCTGGCCGATCGCCAGCCGCTCGCGGCCGAACAGCGGCGTCTTGTCGGCGCCGGTGAGCAGCAGCGTGCCGTTCTTCTGGAGCGTGGCGCTGCCCGAGCTGTTGTACGCCTTCGGCAGTCCCGCGTCCCGGGCGCCGGCGTCGGTACGGGTCCAGCGGCCCGTCCAGGTGCCGTCCGCCCCCATCCGGAATTCCACGTCGAAGCGGTCCGGCGTCAGGCCGCCCTTCGCGTTCCGGATGCCGATGCGCGCGCCGATGAGACGGTTGCCCAGGTTGAACGTCCGGGTCTCGCCGAGGTGGGCGGCGGCTGTGTCGGTGAGGATGACGCTGTTGCCGTCGGCGCTGCGGGTGAGGGTGAACCGCGTCGAGACCGCGTTGCTGCCGTCGCGGACCTGGAGCGTCGGGTGGTTGTTCGCGTCGCGGTTGAGGTAGTCCGTGTTCAGCTGCAGTCCGCTGGAGTCCTGAAGGTGGTCCTGCCGCGACTCGATCCTGCCGAGGTTCTGGGTGAACTCCGCATAGTCGCCCTCGGTGAGGCCCACCCGGGTGTCGGTGAGCCGGACCACGTTCGCCCGGGTCGTGCTCTGCGCGAAGTGCGGGACGACGGCGTCGGTGTTGTCCCGGACGGTGACCGTCGGCCGGCCGTCGGCGCCGAGGTTGAGGTGGTCCTCGTGGATGTGCAGGTTGCCGAAGTCCTGCAGTTCGGTGCGCCGGTAGTGCATCGCGCCAGTCGCGCCGTCGAACTCGACGTGAGAGCCGCGGGTGGAGAAGGGGTGGATATCGGTGACGTGGAAGTGCCCGTTGGCGGCCCGCGCGCCGCGGAAGTTACCGACCACCGCGTTGGTGTTCGAGTCGCGGATGGTGATGGCCGGGTTGCCGGCGCCGTCGGGGTTGAGGTGGTCCTCGACGAGGTGCCGGTCGTTGAAGTCCCCGAGGTTGAAGCGCTGGGTCCGGATGTTCCCGGTCAGGCCGTCGAACTCCGTATAGGCGTCGTGCGTGTGGCCCAGGCGGGTGTCCGTGACCATGTAGTGCGTGACGCCGAAGCGGTTGACGTCGAAGTCGTGCGAGACGCTGCCGTCCGCGTTGCGGATCGTCGTCGTCGGGAATCCGCCCGGTGTGAGGTTGACGTGGTCCTCGTGGATGTAGCGGCCGCCGAAGTTCTCCACGTTGAGCTGCTGGTAGTGCATCGCTCCGGTGGCGCTGTCGAACTCTGCCACCGAGCCGTGAGCGTGTCCGTTGCCGATGTTGGTGACGACGAAGTCGCCGTTGTGCTCGTCGACCTGGAAGTCGGGCCGTCCGCTGCCGTCGGCGTTGTGCACGCTGATCGTCGGCTCGCCGTGGACGTCGAGGTTGCCGTGGTCCTCGAAGACGTGCAGGCCGCCGAAGTCCTCGAGGTTGGCGCGCCGGGCCAGGATGCTGCCGCTCAGGCCGTCGAACTCGGCCGTCGAGCCGTTGCGGTAGGTGTGGCCGATGTCGGTGACGACCAGGTTCCCGGCGGCGTTGCGGCCCGCCTGCAGGTCCGCCGACACGGTGCCGTCGGCGGCGCGGACGGTGGTCGCCGGATCGCCGTGGACGTCGGGGTTGAGGTGGTCCTCGTGGACGTGCAGGCCGCCGAAGGACTCGAGGTTGGTGCGCCGGGTGATGAGGGCGCCGCTGAGGCCGTCGAACTGCGCTCCGGCCCCGCGCATGTAGGTGTCGCTGGTGTCGGTGAGCACGAAGTTCCCGGCGGGGTCGCGCTCGGCCCGGAAGCCTGCGACCACGGTGCCGTCGTCGGCGCGGACCGTGATCGTCTGCTCGCCGGTGCGGACGTCAGGGGTGAGGTGGTCCTCGTGGATGTGCATCCCGTCGAAGGACTCGAGGTTGGTGCGCCGGGTGATGATGTCCCCGCTGAGGCCGTCGAACTCGGCCGTGGAGCCGTTCGAGTGCGTGTGGCCGACGTCCGTGACGACGAGGTTCCCGGCCGGGTTCCGCTCGGCCTGGAAGTCAGTCAGGACCGTGTCGTCGTGCGCGCGGACGGTGATCGTCGGCTCGTTGCGCGGGTCGAGGTTGATGTGGTCCTCGTGGACCTGCATGCCGTGCGACTGGGCCAGGTTCGTGCGCCGGACCAGGATCCCTCCGGTCACGCCGTCGAACTCCGACGCGGCGCCGTGCGCGTGCGTGTTGCTGACGTCGGTGACGATCAGGCGCCCGTCGCCGGTCCGCTGGATCTCGAAGCCGCCGATCGGCAGGCCGTCCTCGTTGCGGACGGACATCGTCGGCGCGCCGGTGTTCGGGTCGAGGGTGAGGCGGTCCTCGTGGACGCGCAGGCCGCCGAAGTCCTGGAGGTTCGTCTCCCTGGCCCGCACCGAGCCGGTGGTGCCGTCGAACTCGGTGAAGTTGCCCTCCTCGTGGGTGTTGCCGGTGTCGGTGACGGTGAAGTGGCCGTTCTCGTCGCGGATGACGAGGAAGCCGGCCATCGCGAAGTTCTCGTCGTTGCGGATCGTCGTCGTCGCGCCGCCGGTGTTCGGGTCCGCGTGGACGTGGTCTTCGTGGATGTGCAGCCCGTTGAAGTCCTGGAGGTTGGTCCGCTGGGTGAGCACGTGCCCGGTGACGCCGCTGAACTCGGTGGAGGCGCCGTTGCGGTAGTGGCCGGGCGCGATCTCGGTGACCGTGAAGTGGCCGTCGAGGTTCTGGGTGATCTGCCGTCCGCCGATCGCGTTGCCCGCGTCGTCGACGAGAGTGTGCGTCTCGCCGTTCGGGCCTGCCGTGTGATCGGTGCGGATGTGGACGTTCGTCAGGTCGAGGGTGCCGTGGTCGCGTGTCGTGAGCTGGCTGAAGCGGAGGTCGTTGGCCCCGCCGAAAGCGAGTGTGTGGACGCCGTCCTCGCTGGTCAGGGTGAATCCGGCGTGTGCGCCGTCGTGCTCGAAGTTCCAGCGGACGCCGGGGATGTCGCGGAAGGTCGCGCTGCCGTCGCCGTAATTCACCCGCAGGGTGCCGAAGTCGCCGCCGTACTGCGACGTGTGCAGGTCGGCACGGGTCAGCACCGCGTGGTCGACCCCGGTGGAGACCTCGACGATGTCGCCGTTGTGCGAGGTGACCGTGATCGTGTTGCCGTTGATCTCGGCGTGGGTCGGCGGGACGTCGGCACCGTCGTGCGTGGTGATCGACATGGTGTGGGCCTGCGGGTCGTGTATGTCGACCGTGAGATCGCCGATGCCGTGGCCGTCCGCGTGCCGTAGCGGCATTCCGTAGCCGGCCATGTGGCCGCCGGCGTCGTAGCCCATCCAGACGTCGCCGTTGTCGGTGAGGTCCAGCCGGAAGCCGCCGGTGCCGTCCTGCGCCGGATGGAAGGAGAACGCGTCGGTCGTGCCGTCGCGGAAGAAGGCGTGGGCGAGGTTGTTCTCGTGGTCGAGCAGCACGCCCGTCGTCTCGTTGCCGAGGTGGTCGAACAGCTGCCTGGGCTCGATGGTGAGCCTGCCCGCGAAGTCGAACTGCCACATGCGCCAGTCGTTCGCCGCGCCGATGGTGATGTTGCCGTTCGCCGAGTGCTCGACGTCGAGGCCTGTCAGGTGCTCGTCCGCGGTGCGCAGATCGGCCAGGCCGCCCGCGGTGTGGTCGACCGTCACGGTCCCGAATTGCTGGCCGTGCACGTCGACGAGCACGCGCTCGGAGGCGATGAGCGTGCCGTCGTGGCTGAACTCGCGGAACCCGTTGTTGTCGAACGAGTCGATGCGGATTCCGCCGTGCGCGAGGTCGTCGGTGAGGGTGCCGTGGAACAGCGTCTCGCCGTTGTGCACGTTGACGACCTCGCCGAACTCCTGGCGGTCGGTGCCGAAGGAGATCACCAGCTGGTGGTCCTGGCCGAGGGCGCGGGTCGCGACCGTGACTTCGCCGGTGTCCTCGTGGACGTGCAGCGGAACGTCGGTGTCCTTCATGCCGCCGAGCAGCCGCGGCCGCTCCTTCAGCGAATCCAGGACGGCGCCGCGGTCCTGCAGCGTCAGGTCGAGGGCGCTCGTGCGCACGTCGTGCAGCTTCGCGCTCGCCTCGGCGAAGCCCTTGGCAGCGTTCTGCAGGTTGTGGACGGACTCCGCCTGCGCGTTCGTCTGCGGGGCCTTGCCCTTGAAGGCCGGACCGGCCTCACCCACCTTCGGGTCGGCTCCGTGGAACTGCAGGTCGTGGTCGGCCTTCGCCTGGATGAACAGGTTCTGGGCCTGCTTGAAGTCGGTCCAGGCGACGGCCAGCTTCTCGCCGTTGGGGTCGATCAGGCCGGGCTTTCCCGCGAGGTCGGGTTCGGAGAACTCGGTGCCGCGCGAGCCCGCGGAGTGCGCGGCGCCCTCGTCGACGCCGGTGCTCGAGACCGCCGGGATCGAGCTCGAGTCCGTCGCCGGCTCGATGATGTCGTGCTTGGTCCCGAACTGCCCCTCGCTGATGTTCACCCGGATCCCCGAGTCGTTCGCGTGGACGGGGATCTCCGGGTTCGCCTGCAGGTTCCTGATCTCCGGCGGGATGGCGCCGCGCGAGTCCTCGCCGAGCCGGCCGACGTCCAGCTGAGGGGCGGTCAGCCGCGGGGTGCCGGTCGAGGCGTTCAGGTGCACGGCGGTGGCGCTGTCGTTCGCCGCGAGGTGCTGCAGGGCGTTGACGTCCGGATTGGCCAGGTGCAGCGCCTCGCCGGACATGTTCACGTTCAGTTCCGTGTGCGCGTGCGTGCCGATGTTGACGTCCACGTTGGCGACGTTCGCCGTGAGGTTCACGTGCGCCGTGTCCACGTTCGTCACCTCGACGTGGCCCGCGGAGATCGACTTGCCGTCGATCTTCAGGCCGGAGTCGGTCTGGGTGACCGGGAGCCCGTGCATGTCGGCGACGTTGATCTGCGTGTGCGCGATGGCCGAGAGGTTGGGCAGCTCCTGCGCGGTGGGCATCTTCGTGACCGCGTTCGAGGCCAGGTCCACGTTGTGCAGGTCAGAGGTCTGCAGGTTGTTGATGTGCAGCGAGGGGATGTTGATGTGCTGCAGGTTGCCGGTCATGTGCACCGAGCTCGAGCCCAGGTTCGGCGCGCTGGTTTCATGCAGGATCGGCATGTTCAGGTTGCCGTCGTGCAGACCGGAGACGTTGACGTCCGTGGTGTGGATCACCGGCAGGTTCAGGTTGTCGGCGTGCATCGCCGGGACGTTGATGTCAGTCGTGTGGATCGTCGGCACGCTCAGGTTCTCGCCGTGCATTCCGGCGACGTTGATGTCCGCGGTGTGCAATGTCGGCACACTGAGTTCGCCCGAGCGCAGTCCGGCGATGTTCATGTCCCCGGTGTGCATCCCGGCCACGTTGATGTTCGCGGCGTGCAGGTTCGGGATGCTCATGTCGCCGCTGCGCACCGACGAGATGCTCAGGTTGTCGGCGTGCATCGAGGGGATGGACACCTCGGCCGAGTGCAGCGTCGGCACGCTGATGTGCGAGCTGTTCATGTCGATGTTCGCCGGCAGCTTGTCCTCGTGGACGGTCACGAAGGACAGGTCGTTCATCTTCGTGATGACGGTGCCGTTGCCGATGTTGTTGAGTTCCTTGGGGAACCGCAGGTCGGGGATCTCCAGCTTGTTCAGGCCGAAGTTGGTGTGCGGCATGTGCGTGCTGATCGTCCCCACGCTCAGCGCGTCGTGCGTGAACCCGGCGGCGAGGTTGCCCATCGAGATCCGCGGCGCGGAGATGTGCCCGTCCAGCGTCGCCAGGCGGAAGTCCGTGTTCAGATTCGGCAGCGAGGCCTCGAGGCCGTGGCCGATGTTGATGTCGATGGCGCTGGTCTTCGGCACGTCGAGGTAGCCGAAGCCGGCGAAGTGGAACTCGCCCGTCTTCACGCCGCCGAGCGCGAGCTTGCTGAGGTCGAGCAGGTTGGTCGCCGGGGAGGCGGTGATGCCGAGGCCGCGCTCCAGGAAGCCGAGCCGGAACGCGGACATCAGGCCCAGCTTCTCCACCTCGATCGCGTCGATCGGCAGGATCAGGCTCAGGAAGCTGCCGGTCCGCAGGCTGGTGAAGATCTTCAGGCCCCCGGCGACGAACAGCTCGCCGAGCTTGGCGGCGAACGTGGTGCCCGCGGTGATCAGCGTGGTCGGCAGGTCCTTGAGCCCGTTGAGCACCCAGACTCCGCCCTTGAGGACGAAGTTGCCCATCTTCGTGAGCGTCTCGATGGACAGCAGGTCCGTGAACTTCGTGTTCACGAGCAGGTCCATGAAGTCGGACAGGCCCGCGCGGATGGAGACGAAGCCGGTCTTGGCGAACGACGCCATGCCCTTGACCAGGTCCACGAGCTCGCCGAGCGAGATGCCGCGGGTGGTCGGCGCGATCACGCCGAGCAGCGCCAGCAGCAGGCCGCCGATGCTCAGGTTGCCCTGCGCGAACTGGACCAGGGCATTGACGAACAGCACGGCGTTGACCACGAACTCGACGAGCGCGAGCACCCCGCCGAAGATCATCGCGGGCAGGATCAGCAGCAGCGCGATCCACCCGAGGATCTGCAGGAACTCCTCCCACGCGCTCAGCGGGTCGGACGGCCCCGGCAGGTTCTCGATCGCCGAGGCCGCGGTCTTCGCCGCGGACGTCAGGTCGGAGCCGGCCTGCGAGGCGGTCGAGGCCCAGCCCTTGACCGTGGAGTCGGTCGACTTCAGCCCGGAGTTCTGCGCCTGGGTCAGCAGGTTGTCCGCGGTGGTCTGGTGGTCGTTGAGGGCGGTGAGGTAGGTCTGCAGCACCGGCCCGGCCTGGGTGAAGGCGGTCTGCGCGCTCTTGACGAAGTTGGTGATCCGGCCGTTCATCTGAGCCTTGAGCGCGTCCGCCGTGGCCCCGGAGAGGTTGCCCGTGTCGGCGTAGCCGTTCACCTTGTTGATGGTGTCGAGGATCGTCCCGTAGTCCGTCGCCAGGGTGTTGATCAGGTTCAGGACGTCCTGGACCTGGTCCGGGTCGCCCGGGGTGGGGTCGCTGGACAGGCCCAGGGCGGACCAGTCGCTCGGCCGCGTCATCGCTTGCTCTTCTCTTGGGTCCGGGGTGAACGCGGCATGGCGCTGCTGCGTACCACAGCACCGAAGGCGGTGCCGGAGCCGGGCCGCCGCCCGTGCCGAGGCCGCCTGCACGACCACCCGAGGAGTGTGCGGAGATCATGTTCCGTGACCGGAAGCCAGAGTCCGATCAGTCGAAGTTCGTCTGGAGCGAGGCCGGCGCGCGGGCCGAGGCGGCCCGGCCGAAGCCGGAGGCCGAGGACGCGCCGCCCGCGCCCGCCGGATCCTGGCCCGCGCGGCACGGCCGGGCCCTGGTCGCCGCCGCGGTGATCGTGCCGCTGGCCGGCGGCGGCGCCGGCCTGACCGCGTACTACAGCGGGCAGCACGGTTCGGCGATGACCGTGTCCGAGGCCGCGCAGGAGTCGCTGAGCCCGAGGACCGCCGTCAGCGTGCTCAGCGCGAGCCCGAGCGCCGACCCGAGTCTGAGCCCCAGCCCGAGCAAGAGCCCGAGCCCCTCGCCGTCGCCGAGCAGGACCACCGCCGAGCCCGTTCCGCCCGCCAGCACGGTCACCGTCGTCAAGACCGTCGCCGCCACGCACGCCGCGGCCGCCAAGACCACCAGTTCGCCGCTGATCGGCTCCTGGCCGCTCAACCACAGCGCCGCCGACCTCACCGGCGGGCACAACGGCACCGCGTACAACGTCAGCTGGGACGGCGGCACGGGCGTGTTCACCGGTGCCAGCGACAGCTTCGTGGCCACGTCCGGCCCCGTCGTCGACACCGGACCCGGCAAGAGCTTCACGGTCTCCGCCTCCGTCTACCTGGTGGCGTTCCCCTCCGCCCCGCATTACGCGGACACGGCTGTGAGCCAGGACGCCGGTACCGACAGCGGCTTCTACCTGCAGTACTTCCAGCCGGGCAACTGCTGGGCCTTCTCCCGCGTCGCGACCGACACCACCAACCCGACCGAGGCCGACCGCGCCACCTCCAGCAGTACGCCGCAGCTGAACACGTGGACCCACCTGGTCGGGGTCTACGACGGCAGCACCGGAAAGATGTCCCTCTACGTGAACGGCACCCTCGAGGGCACAGCCACCGACAGCACGCCCTTCGCGAGCAACGGCTCCCTGGCCATCGGCCGCGCGTTCTACGACGGCGGCGACACGGACGGCTTCGACGGTCTGATCACCGAGGTGAAGGTGTACGACGTGGCCCTGAACGCGTCCCAGGTCGCGGCGCTGAGCTGAGACGGCCCCGCCGTGGCGGGCGGCCGGCGTGTGGAGTCTCATCGACCGGCCGCCTTAGTAGCCCCGCCAGCAGCTGCCGTCGCAGCGTGCCTGGACCATCTCGTCGAGCGAACCGTAAACGGCGGCGGCGTAGCGGGCCGCGGCGATGATGTTGTCCACCGGGTTGTAGATGTCGGTGTAGCCCGGCAGCGCGTACTCGTCGAAGGTGGACTGGATCGTCTGCATCAGGCCGATCGACGGGTGTCCCGACGCCGCGTTCGAGTCGGACTCGTTCACCGAGTCGGGGTTGCCGCCGGACTCGTGCATGGCCGTCTCGTACACGGCCTTGTAGGAGACGTCGTATCCGTGCCGCTTCAGGACGCTGATCGCCTCATTGATCCACTCTTTGAGGGAGCCGCCGGACGAGGTGGCGACCGTCGCGTCCGAGGCCTGCGTCGACGAGGCCTGACTGCTGCGGTGGGCCGTCGTGCTCGTCTTCTGCGACGCGGAGCTCGTGCGGTGGTGGGTGAGGGAGGCCTGCGCGGTCACGACGTCGGATTGCGCGGCCTCGGTCCTCACGGCCGTCGGCAGCGTGAGCGACCAGCCCGGCATGATCAGCGAGGGGTCGGTGAAGCGCTCGCCGTCCGACTCCTCGCGGTCCTTGTTCAGCGCGAAGATCTCGGTGTAGTCGCTCGCGTCGCCGAGTTTCCGCTCCGCGATCGCGGAGAGCGTGTCGCCCTCCTTGACCTTGTACACCACGGTCGCCGTCTCGGGCTTCGTGGCCGTCGCCTTGGCCACGAGTACGACGTGCGTGTCCTTCTCCGGCGCCACCACGACCCGGTGGCCGACCTCTGCGACGGGTGTGCGGTGCTGCTCGTCCGCCGTCGTGGCCGTCGTCGAGTGCTGATCGTTCTGGGCGTTGAGCGCTGCCGCTCCGGGCATCGCCACGGCGCCGATCGCCGCGGTGCGCAGGGCGACCATCCGTACCTTCGTCGCCGAACCCGGCTTGCGGTGCTGCGGCTTCCGCGAAGTCGACATGAGAGCGCTCCCTGAGGGGTGGAGTGTTCGCTTCCTCGGATTACGGGGCGGAGCGGGCGGTCGTTCAGGCGAGCGTCGTCGGAGCCTGCGACACCTCGGGGGCGGGCTGCGGCGCGGGCGCCTGGGCCTCGGCCCCGGCCGCCGGCTCCGGGTCGGCGAAGGGCAGCGGCACGTCCTGCGGCAGCAGCACGACCAGGTCCTCGGTCGTCGGCTCGGCGAGCGCGGCGGTGCGCTGCGCGTGCCGCTCGGTCAGCACCTGGAACAGCTGCCGGGCCGAGCGGCCGTTGCCGAAGCCCGCCTCGCGGCGCATCGAGGCGAAGAAGCGGATGATCGCGTCCTCGGTGCCGGGGCCGAGCTCGTACCTGTGCTCGACGACCTGGTTGCGCACGATCTCGGCGAGCTGGCCGGAGGAGTAGTCGTCGAACATCAGGGTTCTGGTGAACCGGGAGGCCAGTCCGGGGTTCGAGTCGATGAACCGGTGCATCTCGCCCGGGTATCCGGCGACGATCACCACGACCTCGTCGCGGTGGTCCTCCATCAGCTTGACCAGCGTGGCCACCGCCTCCTGGCCGAAGTCGTTGCCGCCGCCGAGCGGGACCAGCGAGTAGGCCTCGTCGATGAACAGCACGCCGCCGAGCGCCTTGCGGAACACCGCCGTCGTCTTCGGGGCGGTGTGCCCGACGTACTCGCCGACCAGCGAGCCGCGGTCCGTCTCGACCAGGTGCCCGTGCTCGATCATGCCGATCGCGTGCAGGATCTTGCCGTAGAGCCGGGCCACGGTCGTCTTGCCGGTACCGGGGTTGCCGGCGAACACCAGGTGCCGGTTGGTCGGCGGCGGGGGCAGCCCGATCTCGATCCGCCGCCGGGCCAGGCGCATCACGTTGATCATGGCGGTGACGTCGCGCTTGACCGAGTCGAGCCCGATCAGGTTGTTCAGCTGCGCGATCAGCTCGTCCAGCGTGCTCTCCGGCTCCGCGTCCTCGTTCCCGTCCTTCCCGGGCGGCGGCAGGGTGGAGACCGCCACGTCGCTCACCTGCACCTCGCTCAGCCGCGGCTTCGCGGAGTCGGCGATGTCCAGATCCTGGTCCACGTGGTGGATCTTCAGCGACCGCAGCACCGGATCGGCCCGCTCGCCGACGTGCACCGCGGGGAAGGCGGTGCCGAAGATCTCGCCGTCCTCGAACTCGCCGTGCGAGTCGTCCGCGAAGAAGACCCCGTTCTTCCCGGCCCCGGCCACCACCACGCCGCGCGCCTTCGCGGTCCCGCCGGTCCACACGACCAGCGCCGAGCCGCCCGCCTCCTCGATCCGGCAGCGGTCGATGCGCGCCGTGGTGCCCGCGCCGACCAGGATCCCGGCGCGCTCCGTCTTGTGCACGGTGCAGCCGCTGAGCGCGACCCGGCCGGTGGTCTCCGCGCTGATCCCGCTCAGCCCGCTCTCCCGGACCGAGCCGCCGTCGATCCGCAGCGAGGACTCCTCGGTGGCCCGCACCCCGTGCTCCCTGCTCGAGGCCACGACGCAGTCCTCGAGCTCCAGGTCCGCCTTCCCGGCCAGGTGCACGGCGCTGAACGCGGTCTCACCGAGCTCGCAGCCGATCAGCCGGGCCGTCGCGTTCCCGCCGAGGAACAGGCCGTTGCCGTTCACGCTGGTGATGTGGCTGCGCTGGGCCGTGAGCCTGGCCTCGTCGCGCAGGCCGACGCCGGTGGAGGAGGCGCCGCGCACCACGCAGTCGCTCAGCTTGAGCCGGACCGCGCCGCCGGCCATCAGGCCGGCCCCCTCGATCGTCAGGCCGCGCAGCTCGGTGTCCGCGCGCACCGCGCAGGGCTTCTCCAGCCGGATCGTCACCGACCCAGGGCCCTCGGCCGCGACCAGCGTGACCGGGCGCGCGAACGAGAGCTGCTCGCGGTAGCTGCCCGCGGGGATCTCGACCACGGCGCCGTCCGAGGCCGTGGCGAGCATCGTCATCACGGGTCCGGCGTGCGCGGCTGTGCTTCCTGACATCTCCACACCGAGGGCTACGGCCGTCCGGCCCTTGTCGTTCACCCGCCGGGTGAACGACGCGGCCGATCCGCACGTAGCCCTCGGTGTGCGGGGTCATCTGAAGGGAGCCGGATCGCCGTGACGCCACTGCCGCAGGAGGCCGTCGCCGGGACGCAGCAGCGCCGCGTCCCCACGCGCGAACGGCTGTCGCTCAACCTGATGATCGCGAATTCGACCGAGTCGGAGATCGTGCTCGCCGCCGGCACCTACCGGGAGCAGATCGTGCTCGACCGGCCGGTCACGCTCGTCGCGGCGGGCGATCCCGGTTCGGTGCGGATCCTCGCCGAGCGCGGTCCGGCGCTCGTCGTGCGTTCCACGGCCACCGTCCGCGGCATCGTGCTGGAGTCAAACGATCCGACCTGGCCGGCGCTCTTCGTGGAATCGGGCTCGCCGGTGTTCGAGCAATGCGAGGTGCGCGGCGCGCGGGCCGAGGCGGCAGGCAGCGCGACGCCGACCTTCCGGCGCTGCACCTTCAGCACCTCGGCGCACGCCGGGATCTACGTCCGCGAGCGCGGCGGCGCGCGTATCGAGCGCTGCGCGTTCAACAACATCCGGGGCCACGCGCTCGTCGCCGCCGGCACCGCGCGGCTGGAGATGCACGAGAGCCGCGTGGAAGCCTCGGAGGGCGCCGGGCTGCGGCTGCTCGACGAGGCGCGCGCGGACGTGCTCTCCAGCACGTTCTCGGCCTGCCAGGGCCCCGGCGTCACGGTCGCGAACGCGGCGTCCGCGCGCCTGCTCGGCTGCCGCATGATCGGGGGAGCGGCCGAGGGAGTGCGGGTCGACGGCAGCTCGCCGCTGCGCTCGGCCGCCGCCGTCGCCGCGGATCCGGCCGAGCCGACGCCTGGCCAGATCCTGCACGCGCTGAGCTCCGGACCGCTCGCCGAGCTGCACGGCGTGGTCATCGAGGACTGCGACATCGTCGGGGTGGCGCTGGAGGGCGTCGTGGTCGGCGCGGGGCAGGCGCGGCTCGATCGCAGCAGGCTGACGGGCGCCCGCCGGGCCGGGGTGCTGGCCGGCGGGTCCGCGAAGGTCGAGATCCGCGAGTGCGCCATCGCCGGAGCGGCCGCCGCCGGGGTCCTGGCCCGCGGCACGGCCAAGGTGCGCGCCGAGAGCACGGACATCACCGGCTGCGGGCCGTACGGCATCTCCGCCATCGAGCACGCGGACGTCGAGGTCACCGACAGCCGCGTGACCGACAGCGCGCTCGTGTCCACGCACCTGACCGGGCACGCCACGATCCGCGCCCTGCGCAGCACCCTGCGGGACAGCCGCGGCCACGGCGTGCTCGCGCGCGGCCACGCCATCGCCGAGCTGACCGGCTGCCGGATCGAGACCTGTACGCGCGACGGCGTGCGCGTCGAGGGCGCGGCCGATGCCGTGCTCCGGGACAGCGAGGTCGCCGGCTGCCGGATCGGCATCGTGCTGGCGACGCGGCACCACCCGGTCGTGCGCGGCTGCCGCGTGCGCGACGTGCAGCGGATGGGCATCGTCGTCGGCACCGGAGGCATGCCGGTGATCGGCGACTGCGAGGTCGAGCGGACCGGGGACGGCGGGATCTTCCTCGACCACGGCAGCGCGGCGCACATCGAGGACTGCCGGGTGCGGGATGTGGCCGGCGGCGGCATCGTGGTCGGCGCGGGTGCCCACCCGACCGTGCGCCGTGCCAGCGTGACCGGCAGCGGCGACGCAGGGCTCTACTTCCACGACGGCGCCGCAGGCGTATTCGAGGACTGCGAGATTACCCTGCGGCCCGGCGGATCCGCGGTGCGGATGGGCGTCGGCGCGACGCCGGAGGTGCGCGGCCTGCGCGAGACAGCCGAGGCCGCCGCCGCACCCGCGCCGGTCGAGGACGAGCGCCCGCTGATCGAGGACGAGCGCCCGCTGATCGAGGACGAGCGCCCGATGGTAGAGAGCGTGTGACGGCGATGGTCAGCATTCCCGAGGTGCACAGCGGTCTCGGCATCCGCGCCGCGGTGCGCGAGAAGCTCTCGACCGTCGTCGGCGGCCGCGAGGACACCGGCCGTCCCCAGCCCCCGCGCACCGCCGCGCTTCCCGGACGTCCCGGCGTCGGACCGGCTCCGGGCCGGCCCCGCAAGCTCGCGGAACCGCTCGCCGATCCCGCGACGTGGCACGCCGTGGACGCCGCCGAGCGCTGGGCCGGCAGCGGATCCACCTGGCCCTACGCGGTGCTTCTTGGGCCCGAGACGGCTACCGTGCGCATCACCGGACCCGTGCCAGCGGTCACGGTCGAGCGCGCGGCGCTGGCCGCCGCCGACCCCCTCGCGCAGCCGGGCCGCGCTCCATCCGCCTACGCCTGCCTCGGATCGAACGGCGCCGACCTGATCTTCCTCGACCTCGCGCTGATCCCCGGCGTGCTCACCGTCGACGGCGACGCCACCGCCGCCAGTGCGTTCATCAGCGGCCTGACGGCGCAGTTGGTGGCCGGCGGCGCGCATCGCGTGGCCTCCATCGAGCAGTGGCCGCAGGCGCTCGACGAACTCGAAGACGAGGGCGCCGGCAAGCTGGCGTTCCTCATCTGGCCCCACCCCGACGCCGAGACCGCCGCCCGGCTGCATCGCGCGGCCGACCTGCGCCCCTGGCTGCGCATCATCGTGATCGGCGACACCAACGGGTCGCGCTGGCCGCTGACGATCACCGCGGACGGCGTCGTCACCTCGCTCGCTCTCGGCCTGTCTGCCGCGACCACGGGCCTACCGCAGCAGCTCGAGCCGCGCGCCGTCCTGCGGGAAGCGGTGGCCGCCGCGCTGCCTCCCACGACGCCGGTGCCCGCGCTCGCCGCCGCTGAGCCGAAGCGCAACGCCGCCCCCGAACTGCCCCCGCTGTCCCTCGACGAGCATCCCGGCCTGCTCCCGCTGCCCCCGCGCGACCCGGCGCTGAGCATCGAGCCGTTCGCACCGTCGGCCAACGTCCCGGCCCTGGCGGGAGGACCGAGCTGATGGCGATTCAGGACACCCTGCCATCCGACCCGATCCGGGTGCGTCGCCGCGACCCGCACTCGCTCGTCGAGGTCCGCGCGGTCGGCGGCGTGGACGCAGGCCGGATCTGGTCCCTCGGCATGGGCACGCACACGCTGGGGCCGGCCCCCGACAGCGCCGTCCACCTTCGGGGGGCGCACGCCGGTCGCCCGGGCGTGCGGCTCACCGTCACGGCCGGCGGCGAGGCCTGGCTGGCGATCCCCGACCCGCGCCCCGAGAACAGCGCGCTGCCGCCCGAACCCGGCGTGCCCACGCTGCGCACCCTCCGTCCGATGGAGCCGGCCGGCACGCCGTGGGCGTTCCCGCAGGACGCGGCGAGTGCCGCGCAGGAGCTGCGGTGGCCGGAGGGCGCGCAGCTGTCGATCTACGGCACGCGGCTGAGTGTGGCGCGCATCCGGCCCGTCCGCTCGGCCGACCGCGCGCCCGCCTCGGACCTCGAACGCGTCGAGCGCGACGCCCTGTTCGAGCGGGCCGTCCGCTGCGCCGAGGTGCCCGACCCGGCCGCCCTCGCCGCGGACGTGACCGGGCGGCGGGCGACTGTCGGCTGGCGCAAGCCCGGCATGGACGGATTCCTGCGGCTGCGCCTCGGCTCCGCCGACGGCGGCTCGCGCACCGAGCGCTGGATCCTGCCGGGCCTGCCCTGCGCCGTGGACCTCGCGGACGCCGGGATCCTCGGCGTCGCGTCCGTGAACCTCGAGGCGGCCCGCGCCCTGGCCCGCTGGCTCGTCGTCCAGGCCGCGACGCACTGCGCCCCCGACGACCTCGGCATCCGGATCCTCGCCGATCCGTCGGCCGGCCGGTCCTGGGAGTGGGCCGCGAAGCTGCCGCACGGCTCCCGGCAGGGCGAGGCACCCGCGGCGACCGACCCGCGCAGCGTCGGCCGCAACATCGCCGAACTCGCCGCCGAACTCGCCGCGCGCGCCGAGCTGCCGCCCTCCGAGGACCGGCCCAGCCGGGCCCTGCTCGCCGTGATCGACCGTGCGAGCATGCTCCGGGAGGTCGACGGGGTCGCGCAGATCCTCGGCAGGGGGCCGGAGTTCGGCATCTACGCGATCTGCGTGGACACCATCGCCGCGATCGTGCCCGAATGCCGGGTCGTCGGGCGCACCACGGCCGACGAGCTCGCGCTGAGCGTCCGGCGGCAACCCGAGAGGGACCGCGGCGGCATCACCCCCGACCTGGTCGGCACCGAATGGTGCACCCGGGTGGCCGGCACCCTCGCGTCAGCCGGGTCGACGGGCTGATGAAGCTCACGCACGGCAGGACGCTCGCGGTCCGCTACGGCCCGCGCGAGTCGCAGAGCGCCGAACTGCACCTGCCGAGCGGCGAGGGCCCCCATCCGGTGGTCGCGCTGCTGCACGGCGGGTTCTGGCGCGCCTCGCAGGATCGCGAGTCGATGCGGCCGCTGGCCCGGGACCTCGCGCGGCACGGATTCGCCGCGCTCAACCTGGAGTACCGCCGCATCGGCGAGCCGGAGGCGGGCTGGCCCGGCACCTTCCTCGACGCCGCGGACGGGGTGTCCCTGGCCGAGCAGCTGCCCGATCTCGACGCGCGCCGGGTGGCCGTCGTCGGGCACTGCTCGGGCGGCCACCTCGCGCTGTGGGCCGCCGCGTGGCTCAGCGGCCTGCGGTTCGGCGCGCAGGCGGGTACGCGGGTCGTGCGGGCCGTCGTCACCCTCGGCGCCGTCACCGACCTGCGCGCCGCCGAACGGGACGCGCTCGACCTGCCCGCGCCGCTGGCCCCCGCCGACGGCCCGCGCGCGGCCGTCGCTCTGCTCGGCGGCGCCTCGGTCGCCGTGGCCGGGCGCTACCGGCTCGGCTCGCCGCTCGACCTGCTGCCGCTCGGCCGCGAGACCGCGCAACTGCTCGTGCACGGCGCCGCGGACGAGATCGTGCCGCTCGACCACGCACTGCGCTACGCGCGCCGGGCCGAGCAGGTCGGCGACTGCGTCAGGCTGCTGCGATACCCCGGGATGGGGCACTTCGACATGCTCGATCCCGGGCACCCGGCATGGCGTGCCTCGCTGCGTCACCTTCATGAGAATCTGTTGTGATGAACTCTGCGACAATATCGGCTTAAGGCCTGGTCACAGGCCTACATCGGCTGGTTGTGCGTACCGGAACGGGCTACTGTGCAGACATGGCGCCCCCTGGCGGACCGGAGTCCGCGCTGGTCGGTCGGCACGTCGCGATCGCCGCGCTGCACGAAGCACTCGGCGGGCTCGCGCGCGGCCGCGGCCGCGGTGTGCTGATCGAGGGCGAGCCCGGCAGCGGGAAGACCTCGCTGCTGGACACGCTCCTGCGTGCGGCCGGAGCCGATGGCGGGCGGTTGGCGGTGCGCACCGCCGCCTGCGTGGACGCCGACCGGCGCACGCCGCTCCACGTCCTTCTCAGGGCCCTGCGTATGAAGTCCGCGGACGCGGCCCTGGAGGCCATCGCCGTCACCCGGGTCCTCGTGCTCGTCGACGAACTCTGCGCCCGCGGCCCGGTGGTGCTCGCCATCGACGACCTGCACGCGGCGGACGAGGCGACGCTGCTCGTCTGGCAGCGCCTGTGCGCGGTCGCCGCGCGTGCCCCGCTGCTGCTGGTCGGCGCGGCCCGGCTGCTGCCGCGCAGACCCGAGATCGACCGCGTCCGCAGCATCCTCAAGGACAGTGACGGCCTCGTCCTCGCCCTCGATCAACTGGCCCCTGACAACGTTGCCGAACTCGCCGCCCGGCTCCTCGGCGCGGCGCCGGGGCCACGGCTGATCAAGCGGCTCGAATCGGCCGGCGGCAATCCGCGGCTCGTCCGCGAGCTCGTCGAGGCGCTGAGCAAAGCCGGGGCCATCGAGTTCGACGACGCCGGAGCGGAGCTCGCCGCCGATGCCGCGCCGGAGCCGGTGGACCTCGTCGCGGCGACCGTCGCCGCCCGCCTCCGCTACCTCGACGAGGAAATCAGAGAGCTGCTGCGCACGGCCGCCCTGCTCGGCGCCGAGTTCTCGGTCACCGAACTCTCCGCCGTCCTGCGCCGGCCCGCCGGATCGCTCGCGACCGCCATCCAGGAGGCGATCGCCGGGGGAGTGCTGGAACCGGTCGGACCTCGGCTGCGCTTCCGGCACGGACTGCTGCGCCAGGCACTCCAGGAGTCCACGCCCGGCCCGGTACGCGAGGCCATGCGCCAGATCGCCATCCGGGCCCTGATGGACCGCGGCACACCGGTCGAGCGGATCGCGGAGCTCATCGCCGCCGACCCGGACATCGCCGACGGCTGGGAGACGCCCTGGGTGGCCCGGCACGCCGTGGCACTCGCCCAGCGCGCGCCCGACCTCGCCACCGACATCTTCGACCACGTACTCGGCCGCGACGGCATCGGGACGACGGAGCGCGCCGGGCTGCTCGAAGGCCTCGCGACACTGTCCTTCACGCTGCACGGGCTCGGTCGCCGCGATGAGGCCGAACGCGTCGCCGCGCGGATCGAAGCGGAACCCAGACTACCGTCGGTGTGGCAGGCCCGACTCGCCGCCCGCGCAGCGGATTCGGCGGCTGAAGCGGCCAAGGCGCTGGCAGCCGGCCGAGCGCTGGCCGACCCGATGACCGTCGGCTACGCGCTGGCGGCCGAGGCGGTCGTCCGCTTCCGCGCCGGCGACGGCACCGGCTGCCTCGACGCCGTCGAGCGCGCGCTGCACGCCATCGGGCCGCCCCCGAGACTCCCCGACTGCCGCCGGGTCCTGGCCGACATCGGCGCCGCCGTGCGCGCCGACCTGGCCTACCGGGAAGGCCGCTGGGACGACGCGCGCGTCGAGATCGACGCCGTAGCCGACCAATCCGAGCTGCACGGCCTCGCCGCCCTCATCGCGCTCCGCCGGGACGACGACCGCGCCGCGCGATCCCACCTCGCGGCCGTGGGGGAGCAGGACGCGTACGCGCTGCTCGCCCGAGCCGCGTACGCCGAGCGCGCCCGCCGGCCCGACGAGGCACGCGAACTGCTCGGCGCGATACCCGCCTCGCGTCAGACCGCGTCCGCGCGGCTCGCGGCCGTCCGCCTGGGCCTCGCGGACGCGGCCACGAGTCAGCTCTCTGCCGAGGTAGGGTTCCTGCGCGACGCCGGCCGCCCGGCCGATCTCGGCCAGGCGCTCGAGGAACTGGCCGTGCACCGGGCCCGCGACGGGGACGAGGCAGCCGCCCGCGAGGCCGCGGGCGAGGCGCTGGCCGGCTACGCGGAGCTCGGCGCAGCCTGGGACTCCCGGCGCGCCGTGGCCCGGCTGCGGGCCCTCGGCGTGCGCATCGGCGCCCGGGCCGGACGCCGGCCGAGCAGCGGCCCGCAGGCGCTGACCGAATCGGAGCTGCGCGTCGCGGAATTCCTCAGCCAGGGAAAGTCCAACCCTGACATCGCGGTCGAATTGTCGCTCTCCCGGCGCACCGTCGAGACGCATGTGTCGCGCATCCTCGCGAAGCTCGGCGTGCGTACCCGCCGCGAGGCCGCCGAGCTCCTGCGCGGGGAATGAGGCGAACGGCCGGGGAATTCGACGACGCCGCGAGGCAAACAAGCATCGAATTCTGCTCCCGATTTAAGAAAGGCTTATCGAATCCGCGGCCGGTAACCGTGAATACGTACGTGAGGCCGGGAAAAGGTCAGTAGAAGTGGCGGATGTCTCGACGGACACCGTGGTTGAAGCTTGGAACACGTACGGTGCTTTCCCGCGAGAAGAGACGGACGATGACCCCTGCATCGCCTGCCGCCTGCCTCGAGCAGGCCCCTGCCCACGCCGCTCACACCGCCCATCCCGTCCGCCCGGCCGTGGCCGCCCCGCCTGCCGCGGCCACCGCGGCCGCCCGGCCCGGCCCGCCGCGCAGCGCCGCGTACCGCATGCGGACCATCTACGACCTGCACTCGGCCGCCCTGCTGCGCACCCTGCTGAACTGGACCTACGGGGACTGGCAGGCCGCCGAGGACCTGATGCAGGAGACCATGGTGCGCGCCTGGCGGCACCTGGAGACCCTCAACGCCGACCCGCAGACGCTGCGCCCCTGGCTGTTCACCGTGGCCCGCCGGATCGCGATCGACCGCTTCCGGGCCCGCACGGTCCGGCCGCCGGAGACCGAGCCCGAGTCGCTGGACGAGGCCGTCGAGCCCGGTGAGCCCTACGAGCTGCTGCTCGACCGGGAGACCGTGATCGGCGCGCTGCGCGAGCTCAGCGAGGTGCATCGCAGTGCCCTGGTCCAGGTCTACCTGATGGACCGCACGGTGCCCGAGGCCGCCGCCGCGCTCGGCGTACCGGAGGGTACGGTGAAGTCCCGGCTGCACCACGGGCTGCGCGCGGTGCGCGCGGTCGTCGGCTGCGTCGGCCGCTGCCGCCCCGGCGCCGAGTGCCAGGGAGCCTGCGCCTGAACTAGCATTGCTCCGGTGCTGAGCGACCCGGATAAGAACCCTGCGGAATTTTTCATCGGCCGGGCCGGCCTGCGGGCCGCCCTGGCGCAGGCGCTGGCCGAGCTGGCCGACGGGCGCGGGCGCTCGGTGCTGATCGAGGGGGAGCCGGGCATCGGCAAGTCGGCGCTGGCCGCCGCCGTGCTCGGCGAGACCGACGCGCGGATCGAGGTGCTGCGCGGCGGGTGCGACGAACTGGGGCGCCGCTTCCCCCTCTCGGTCCTGGTGACCGCCCTCGGGGTGAGCGCCGACGCGGCGGACCCGGACCGCGCGCGGGCCGCGCGGCTGCTGGCCCGGCCCGCCGAGCCCGGTTCCGCGCACCGGCCGGCGGTCGCCGCCGGCGACGGCGCGACGGCCGCCGCCGAAACCCTCGCGGAACTCGTGGACCGGCTCTGCGCGCGCGGACCGGTGCTGCTGGCCGTCGACGACCTGCAGTGGGCCGACGACGCCAGCCTCGCGCTGTGGAGCCAGCTCAGCCGCGTGGCCGCGCAGTCCCCGCTGCTGCTGATCGGCCTGTGCCGGCCGACGCCGCGCCCCGACGGCCTGGCCGAGCTGCGCGCGGAACTCTCCGCCGCGGACCACGGCCTCGTCCTGCCGCTCGATCCGCTCCCCGACGCCGAGGTCGCCCGACTCGCCGCGCGGCTGGCCGGCGGCGAACCGGGGCCCGCGTTCGCCGAGGTGCTGGCCTCCGCGGCCGGAAATCCGCTGTACCTCAGGGAGATCGTCGACGCGCTCTGCCGATCCGGGCGCCTGCGGTCCGAGGGCGACCGCGTGGAACTCGCCGCGGCCGAACCCGGCGACCCGTCCGTCGCCTCGCTCGCGGGCGCCATCGCGGACCGGCTCGACTTCCTGAGCCCGCGGTGCCGCACCGTGCTCCAGGCCGCCGCCCTGCAGGGCCTGGTGGTCACCGCCGAGCAGGTCTGCGCGCTCGCCGGACTCCCGATGGCCGAGATCGAGCCCATGCTGCGCGAGGCGACCGAGGCCGGCGTGATCGAACCGGCCGGCCCCGCGCTGCGCTTCCGGCACGGCCTGATCCGCCAGGCCCTGTTCGAGTCCATGCCCGAGGCGCTGCGCGTCGCCATGTACCGGGACGCGGCCCAGCAGCTCATCGTCTCCGGAGCCCCCGTCGAACGCACGGCCGAGGCGGTGCTGCGCGCCCTCGACGCCGCCGACGGCTGGGAGCTCGACTGGCTCGTGGACAGCGCCGAATCCCTCGCGTACCGCGCGCCCGCCATCGCCGTCGAACTGTTCGAGCACGCGCTCGCCCACACCGGCGGCGCCGTGGACGAGCGGACCGGCCTGCTCGAAGACAAGCTCGCCGCCGTGCTCTTCCTGACCGGCCGCTACGAGCAGGCCGAGACGCTGGCCCGGAGCATCCTCGCGAGCGGGCCGGAGGCCGAGCGCCGCGGCTACGCCTCGTGGATCCTCGCGCAGGTGCTGCTCCGCGTGGCCCGCTACGACGAAGCCCTCGAATTCGTCGCCGAGGCCACCGGGACCGTGAGCGCGCTGTGGGGAGCACGGCTGTCCGTGGTCCGCGCGATGGTCCTCAACCGCACCGCCGACCCGGCCGCCGCCCGCGACGCCGCCGAGCGCGCACTACGGCTCGGCGAGGACCTCCACGACCCGCTGACCATCGGCTACGCCCTCCTGCCGCTCTCGCTGCGCAGCGTCACCGAGGGAGACCAGACGGGCGCCCTCGAACGCATGGACCGAGCCCTGGCCGTCATCGAGGACGATCCCCGGCTCGACGACCTGCGCATGATCCTGCTGACCAACCGGGCGACCGTCCTGGACGTCCTCGACCGCCAAGAGGAGTCGATCGCCTCACTGCGCCGAGCCGCCGCGATCGGCGAACGGACGGGCACCGCCCGTCTCAATATGCTGCGTCTGCACATCGGCACCGCGTCCTTCAACCGCGGCGACTGGGACGACGCGCTCACCGAGTTCGACGCACTCGGCGACCTGGAATCCTTCGTCGACCTCCCGGTGGTCTACCACGGTATGTGCGCCCTGATCGCCGCGCACCGCGACGACGCCGAGGCACTCACCGCCGAGTTGCGGGCACTCGACGAGATCGGCGACGTCGACTGGGCCGCGGCCCTGATCCCCGGCCTCGCGGCCCGCAGCCTCGCCGCGGAGCGCGAAGGCCGGCTCGCCGACGCCGCCGAGATCCTGCGCGTCCTCGTCGACCCCCGGGAACCGCGCTTCCACGAGGCGCGCGCCGACTGGCTGCCCTACCTCGTACGCACCGCACTCGCCGCCGGTGACACCCGGCTGGCCCAGGAAGCCGCCGACGCCGCGCTCGAGGAGTACGAGGTCGAACCCATCGCCTACAAGCGGGCCATGCACGGCTGGTGCCGCGGCCAGGTCGAAGCGGACCCGGAACCCGTCCTCGCCGCCGCCGAATACTTCCGTGCCGCGCACCGCCAGATGGAACTCGGCAGCGCCCTGGAAGACGCCGCCGAACTCCGGGCCGCCGCCGGCGACCTGGAAGGCGCCCGCGCCGACCTGGCCGCCGCACTCGCCGTCTACGCGGCCCTGGACGCCTCCTGGGACAGCCAGCGGGCCGCCGCCCGGCTGCGGCGCTACGGCGTCCGCCTCGGCGTACGCGGGCCCCGCCAACGCCCCCGCCACGGTTGGGCCGCGCTCACCGACACCGAGCTGCGCGTCGCCGAACTGGCCGCCGCCGGCATGTCGAACCCTGACATAGCGGCCAGGCTGCTGCTCTCCCGCCGGACCGTGCAGACGCACGTCTCGCACATCCTCGGCAAGCTCGGCGCCCGCTCCCGCCGCGAGATCGCCCGCTACGCGACAGAGCACTGAACGAGGACCGGGCGGGCACTGAACGATCCGCGCCGCGCGCCCGTACCCCTGTGCGTCGGGGACCGGGTACGGAAGGAGCGGATGACAGGCGATGAGCGACGGCAGCTACAACTACGCGAATCTCGTCATCGATTACAGCCTGCTGAATCAGGCGGCGACCGACATCTCGGCCCTCTCGCCCGAGATCTCGAAGATCAAGGGGGCCGCCCACGCGGTGTACCGCGGCGGCGAGACCTACAGCGTGCCCGGCCAGAACAACGACAACAACGCGGAGCTCGGCCCGTACGAGGGCGGCCTGTACGGCGCGATGGGCCGGTTCTACGGCCGGTGGGCCACCGACATGTCGAACGCGATGGACTCGCTCAACAAGATGGCCGGGTACTTCAAGGGCGTCGCCGACAGCTTCATGGAGACCGACGCCTCTCAGGCCGCCGGCCTCAACATGAGCGCCGCCATGTCCGCAGTCCTGCGCTACCCGATGGCGCTGGACCAGTGGTACACCGACCAGGCCAACGCGGCGAAGGAGGGCGTTGCCTTCACCGAGCCCGAGCCGACTGCCCCGAGCAGTCCCTTCAGCCTGGCCGGCAGCAACAACAACGTGACCACGACGTACACCACGCAGACTGACACCAACGTGCCGGACGCCGACAAGTCCTCGCACACGACGAACGAGGTGTTCGCCAGCGAGACCACCACGGTGACCGTCAACGGCATGACCTACAAGGAGACCACGACGTTCCAGGCCGACCAGGGCTGGGGCACGAACGGCTCCCCGACGCAGAACACGACGCAGGTCATCAACAACCCGGACGGCTCGACCGACACCATCACCACCACGACGAACACCAGCGGCGCCGGGAACATGACCGACGTCAACAGCGACGGCACCACCACCACGTACACGCGCGCCGACTGGAACTCGCCTTGGGTGGACACCTCGCCCACGGACACGAGCTCCTCGACCAGCAGCGGCCCCGACGCCGCTCCGTTCGTCGACTAGTCCGCCGGAGGGCCCGACCGCCGGACACCACCAGACCGCCGGGTCGCCGAGACCTGGCCGGCCACCAGGCCACCGCCCACACCACTCCGAACCGAAAGGCAGCCAGCCATGCCCGATATCGATATCAATTACGACGACATCACCCAGGCCTCCACCCTGCTGAACAACGCCGCGAACAACACCATCGCGCCGGAGCTCACGACCCTGTACAACCGGGTCGACGCGCTGCTCAAGGACGGCGGCGGCCTGTACATGATGCAGACCAGCCCGGCGATCTGGGCCCAGTACGAGCAGTTCGACACCTCGGCCCGCCAGTGCGTCTCGGCGATCACCAGCTTCGCCAGCATGTTCTCCAGCCTGGTCACCAACCTGCAGTCGATGGACAAGAACCTGGCCTACAACGTCTCGAACCCCTCCGGCGGCTGATCCGCGGCCGCGGATCCGGCCGAGGGATCGCCGGGCGCGGGGCGCCGCGGCGGTCCGCGGCGGACGGCGGCGGACGGCCGCGGCCGGGAAGCGAAGGGGGCTTGGCGGGCCCGCAGGACGTGGAGGAGAAAGTGACCGTGATGCCGGGCTCCCCCCAGGCGATCTTCGCGGACCTGGCGGCGTCGCTCGGCGTGACCGAGCTGGTGCCGCTGGCGCAGGGTGGGCAGAAGTTCGTACTGCGCGCGCTGCGCGAGGGGCAGCCCGTCGCGGTCAAGGCCATGCTGGTTCCGCCCGGCCCGGCCTACGCCGCCGCGCTGGACCGGGCGCGCCGGGAGACCGGGATACTCGCGGCGGTCGACTCGCCGCGAGTGGTCCGGCTTCTCGGCGAACTCCGGGAACTGCGCTACGACGGCGTCCTGCCGTACGGCGTCGCGTGGGTCGAGGAACTGCTCGACGGCACCGACCTGGACAAGCTCCTGGGCACGCCGTGGCCGCCGGTCGAGGCGGCCCGGCTGCTCCTGCACCTGGCCGAGGCTTTGGCCGCCCTGCACGAGAAGGGCATCGTCCACCGCGACCTGAACCCGGTCAACGTCCGCAAGCGAGCGGACGGCGCCTACTGCGTCATGGACCCCGGCCTCGCCCACCGAGCCGACGAGCCCGACCCCGCCGACGCCCACTGCATCGGCACCGTCGGCTACCTGAGCCCCGAACACGCCCCCGGTGCCAAGGTCGTTCCGCAGAGCGACGTCTACTGCCTCGGCATCCTGATCTACCGCGCCCTGACCGGCGACCTCCCCCCGAAGCCCGACGCAGCTCTCCCGATGGACCCGTCCGACATGAAGCTCCTCCCCGAGGGCCCCGAGCCCCTGGCCACGATCGTCCGACGTTGCCTCCATCCCGACCCCACGCACCGCTACCTCAACGGCGCCGCACTCCTCACAGAGCTGGCT
>NZ_JAGSOH010000001.1 GCF_018139625.1 Actinospica acidithermotolerans
GGTTGTGCCGGGGCGCTAGCTCAATTGGCAGAGTAGAGGACTTTTAATCCTTGGGTTGTGGGTTCGAGTCCCACGCGCCCCACCCGCGATCATGGGTTTGACGTGCACTTTTAACGTTCACCCTCCCATCCGAATGGCCGTACGCGGGCGTCGGCGGGAGGGAAGTGGGAGGGGCCCGGAATGATCTTGGGGCGGTGTCGCTGACATTTCGCTCTGCGGGAATCGACGGGTCGAATCTCTTGGTCACCGTCATCCTCGTGTGCCCTGCCGACGGCAAGGCAGTCGGGCGCTTTAGGCCGTCCTCAGGTTCCCTTGAGCCGTTCACAGTAAGACATAGCATCCAGACTCGAGGCCGACCCCATGTGCGTCAAGCATGGCGTCGGTAGGGCGCCGACAGTAGCCTTGTAAGCACTCTGCAACAGCTACCACAGCGGCGAGGATCTACGATGAGCATGGCCGACGGAGCGCGCGCGTGACCGATGTCGACGAGTTGTGGGTGTATCTGAATGCGCTCCTTCTGCCCGCCTTCACTCGGTACCGTGAGCGAATCGCCGATCTACCCATCGAGGTCAAGGCGGACAAGACGCTGCTGACTGAGGCGGATGTCGAAGTCCAGAGGTCGATCCTGGACGCGATCAGGGCCATAGAGCCGTCCGCCGTCGTCATCGCGGAGGAGGACGAACGCACGAGCGTGCGCACGGAGGTACTGGCAGCTCAGGGGCGCGTATGGGTCGTGGATCCGATCGATGGAACCGCGGAGTTCGTCCGAGGAAACAGGACCGAGTTCTGCAGCGTCGTGTGCCTCTTGGAGGACTGGCAGCCATCGGCGGCCTTCGTTCTCGCTCCCGAACTCGGCCGCGATCGGACACCAGTCCTGGTCACTGCGGATGTCACAAGCGCACGTATCTCGGTGAACGGCGTCCCTGCTACGAAACCGACGGCGTCTGGCAATGCGCAGTGGCTATCGCTCACCCGGAGCGAAGGCTCGCCGGTACGCGCCGTAGACCCGGCCGCCAAGGCCGCGGGATACCAACTCAAGACGCGGACCACCTCCCAGACGCTCGACATGGTCCGCACCGCCGTCGACCTCACGAACTTGACCGATCCAGCTCTGCCCGCGTTCTCCTTGTTCTCTCGACGCGAGCAGAAGCTGTGGGACGGCGCGGCCGGGCTCGCGCTCGGACGCGCCTGCGGCCTGCGCGACTGCGATGAGACAGGCACTGAGTTGCCGCTGGGGCCGGAGCTTCTATCCGCGGCGACGCCGGTGTTCTCCTCCACGGTGATGGGGCAGCCCAAGACCGTCGCGTGGTTCTTGGAGGCTGCCGGTCGATGACCGAGAGCCACGGCACCGACGTACTGATCGACGTCACCTCGCTGATCAGCGCAGAGGACTATTTGGTCTCTCAGAATCGCCACGCACGGCCAGGCGATCCGTTCGCCCAGCAGTGTTTTGTTGAGATCATCCAGTCACTGATCTTCATGACGCATGTCTACGTCTCCCACCCGCTCCTGCACAACCCCGAGCCCGCTGACTTCGGCCAACGACCTCTGCTGCTGCAGTCGCTGATGGCGGCGGGCCTGCTCAGCCCGCTGCAACTCGACTCGAAAAAGCAATCCAGCGCCCGCGCCCTCGAACGCCGCGCCATCGCTGATCTGCAAGGCGCGAACGGCATCAAGAGCATGGCGCGGTTCGTCGACCAGGCATTCTCCATCGACCAGAGCACCGTTGGGCGCCAGAACGGGTTATCCGAGCGGCTGCGCGCCTGGGGAGCCTTCCAGCACAGCGAAGTCAAGATCGCCACCGGACACCATCGAGAACGAATACCCACCCAGGACGGAGTCGAGGACGACGAGTTCGGCCGCTGGGCACGCGCCGCCGCACTGCTACTGGCCGGCGCCCTCGACACCATTGCCGAACCCGGCGACGGCCCGTACGTGATGGCGACTCTCGCGCGCGGGATGAAATACCGGGCACGCGCCGAGGCTTGCCACGTGGCCTACCAGTCCCACCCGCTGCGCCGCGACTTCTCCCTGACATTCGACCTGACCCGACGGGGCGCGACCGACGCTGCGGTACTCGACCTGATCCGCGCGGTCCGCGGCATCCACGACAGCCTCGCCGACGCCGCCGGCGTCGAAGAGACCCACCGGCTACGCCTGCTCCAGCTCGAACTTCCCCTACTCGGCGGAAGACTCTGGACCGCGCAGGAGACCGGAACCATCCCGGATCCGGACTGGATCGAACTGGTGGTCAGCCGGGTCCGGGAATACCGAGATCGTGCCGCCGAACTACGGCAGGCCATCATCGACTGCATCACCGACGAGGACCAGATCCGCTTCGCTCGCGACATCGAGGGCGTAACCCGCCACCTGCTCGAGCGCCTTGGCCTGCGGCGCGTCGAACTCTCTCCGCTCGAACAAGAACTCGTCTCGTCAGTCGCCTCGGTCGCCCAGGCCGCGCCAGGAGTACCAAAAGTCAGCGGCCTGTGGGTCTCCGCCCGCACCATCGGGAAACAGCGCACCTTCACAGGCGCGCAGCCGTACCAGCGGTTCCTCTACCGCGAGTTCCTTGACGCATGGAAACGCGCAGGACGATAGCCTCGTATTCATTGCTGTCAAGGCTGGTACTGCACGAGCGTTCCGCGGGCCGGAGACATGAGCATCGCAAAGTGCCGCGTCAGGCGCTGGACGTCGGCAGGCGCATGGATCACGGCTCCGACCTCGAGGTTGGAGCCCATCGCCCTGCCGGTGAGGTTGGCACTGCCGAGAAGCAGCCAGGAGTCGTCGACCGCGATGAACTTGGCGTGCATTGCGGCGCCGACAGGCCGAAGGTGCTCGGGCCAGTGCCACACGTTCATGCCTGGGATCCGGCTGAGGCGCGCTGCGGCTTCGGTACCGCGGGTCTCCGCGATCGCGTCGATGCGCACACCTCTGGTTGCGGCTGCAGTCAGGTCGGTCGCTATATCCGCGATGTCGTTGGCTGCGTACGTTGCCAGGAGGATGCTGTGCTCGGCCCTAGCGATGATGCTGGATGCGACGGCAGCGGTGTGGCGGACGGGTTCAGTGCGGTCGCTTGGACCCGAGATCACCCATTCGAGTGCGTGATCGGCCTTCCACGACTCGTACTGAGACATGGCTGTGCGTAGCGAGAGAGCGAGCGCCGCGCCGTGCGGTTGCGGCTCAGTAGCCCGCCATGCCGCCGCGAGTTGCCCGGCTAGCGGCCCCAGCCGGGGGTCTCCGGGCCGGGCGCGCACGAGAGAGGCCACGAGTCCAGAATCGGGTCGCACGAGCGGTTCGAGCACCTGTGCCCACGCCCGAACGTGGGCCGGGCCGAGCGAGGTGGCGACTTTCGCCAGGACCTCGGGAAGGCGGTCGCTTCCGTAAGGTTCGCCGGACATCAAGCCATCGCGGGTAGGAGATCAAAGAAGCCGATTCCGCTCTGCGCGAAGGTGTCCACGAGGAGGGCGCGGTCGAGGTAGCGGTTGCCGGTCTCGCAGGACGTCTCGGCGGCGAACAGGCACGCGTGGCACGCCGCCCCGTGAAGTCGGCCGTGCTCGCGCGGATCGTGCTCGGCGCACAAGGGGTCGGAGCCGCACAGTTGCGCAGCCTCCATCGCCTGACCGAGCAGCGGGACTAGACGGTCCTTCTCGCCAAGGCTCACGAGCCCGCCGAGGGTGCCCTCGCTGTCGGGTGCAGCTGTGTACAGGAGGAAGCCGGCCATGGGCTGGTCCCCGCTCCTGGCGTAAATGCGCTCGCTGATTCCGGACGCTCCGTAGCCGCACTCAAGGGCGAATTCGCGGATGAGGCAATGCGCGAGCGTATGCAGCAAGACGTATCGGACGCCCGGCCAGTCCAGCTGAGCGCCCATTCTCTGGCACCACCTGGCATGTGCGGTGCGCAGGACGGCTTCGCGCTCGCGTACGGCGGCGAGTTGTTCCCAGCGGGCGATGCGTGCCTCGTCGAAGCGGAGGAAGATTCCTTCGCCGCGTGTCTCGGCGCAGGGCACCCAACTCGGCGGGTTCGAGCTGATCGGCGCGCATCGTCGGTTGTCGGCGCCGACGGCACCTGCGGAGGTGTCCCAGTCCGGCGCGTCGAGTCGGGTGAAAGCGTAGAGGGCGCTGACCTCGCGGAGCTTGGTGACGCGCACAATGTCGGCCAGGGCGCTCGCTGCCCCGGTATCTCCTGCGGGCACGATTCGTCCACGCTCGCGGCGGGTCGAGAAGTCGTCGAGGTTGTGCTCGCGCTGGTCGGTGAACGCGTCCCATTCAGGCGCTCGTAGGTCGACGGCTTGTTCCTGCGTCTCACTTTCCTCGTCGGCTCCCGGGGCCACGGCGGACGCGTGCAGGGCTGCGATGGTCTGATAGACGCTCTCGACGCCGAATTGCTCGAGGACTTGCCAAGCACTCTGGGTAGGAAGTAGAGCCTTGACCGTCTCGGCGGGCAGCGGGGCGAGGATGCTCAGCGATTCCCAATGCTCGCGCACGGCCTGTTCGACCGGCTCGTCAGTACGTGGCAGCGAGAATACCTTGAGCTGCATGGCGAACCAGCTGTTGGTGGCGCCCAAGGCCAGCGTGCGGGTCTGCTCGCCGCATGAGTCGAACTTGTCCAGGTGGGGGTGGCGACCGCGGCAGGCAGGGAGGTTGGCCTGATTCGTGTGGCCGATGGCGTCGGCCATGCTGCGGCTTTCGTTGCATGAGCAGCGGACGAAGATGTTCGCCGCCTCGCCGGTGGTACCCCGCTCGACAAGAGTCAGCGTGTGACCGGGACCGGGGTCTGTGCCGCCGTGCACGAAGAAGAGCCAAGGGAAGTCGTCAAGGTGGCCGTTGGGGCAGGCGAGCACGAAGCGGGCGGGCAGCGCCGTCGCAGGGACTCGGTGGTTATGCACGTATCGCGTCTTCTCCGGCGCGTAGCTGTTCGCCTTGAGGGTGAACAGGCCCGAGCGCGCGGGCGCGAGCAGATTGCAGCTCGGGTTCGAACAGCGTAGCCAGCCTGGGAACACCTCGACGGGTACGCCGACGCTGGCCCAACTGCCGAACGGGTCGCGGGTCTTCGGTTGGTGCGGCGGCAGGCGGAGTTGAGCGACCTGCGGGCCGAGCTTGCGCCGGACGGCGGCGAGGAGGCGTTGTTCCGCTATTACGGAGGCGCTGCCGGGGTCCCAGCGGTCCAGGCCCATCACCATGACGGAGAGGTTGGGGAGGTCCGCGATGGAGCCGATGCCGAAGGTGTGCAGCAACTGGCTCGGGCGCAGTTCGCCGACCCGGAACCGGTTGTCGGGGGCGGGGCTCACTGCTCGGCTCCTGATTCGTCGCTCGTGGGGTTCTGGTCGTCCTCGGCAGGTCGGGGTGTCCACTCGGGCTCGGCCGCGCTTTCCTCGACGCGGGTGTGGCTCTCGGGGTCGTGGCTGAGAATGAGCTGGATGCCAGGTTCGACATTGCGCAGCGAGGTCGGGCAGGTGAAGCGCGTCCATGCGCCCGACTCTGGCTCGCGCAGCAGCGCTTCGATGTCGCCGGAGTCCGGGCCGCGGCCGGGGCGGTAGCCGAGCCTGATGCCGGGCGCGCGCCTGCGACGCTCCCAGTAGTCCAGCCGGTCGTCGACGTGGCGCAGTATCCGCTCGCCGGCGACTCGCGGTCCGACGACGTCCACGGCCCGGCGCTTGAGGTACTGGCCGACGTGGTCGGCGAGCTCGGAGTCACGTGTCAGGTACCCGGCGCCGAGATTCGTGTTGTAGTCCGGGCGCAGGTCCCGCACGAGTGCGGCAAGCACCCCGGACAGGCCGCGATCGATGGCCCGGTCGGCGAAAGGGGTTACCGACAGGGCCTCGACGTGCTGGTACATGGTCGCGTGGAACGCTTCGAAGGATTCGTAGTGGGACAGGTCGCGGGGCCTGGCCCAGTTGTAGACCGTAAATACGAGGCCCGGTGCGGCCCGGCCGACGCGGCTGGTCGCCTGAATGTATTCGGCGGTGGATTTCGGCTGGTTGGCCACGATCATCGCCCCGAGTCGGGAAACGTCAACGCCGACGGCGATCATGTTGGTGGCCAGTAGTACGTCGACGGCGCGCGGCGTTTCGGCTCTGGGTCGGCTCGGCGCCGCATCTGGGCCGTATCCTGCGGATCGGTTGGTGTAGGCCCGTTCGAGCTCGGCCAGGATGACTGGGATGTCGTCGTTCGACATGCGGGAGGTCAGCTCGCGCACTTGTGGCTCGCGGCGGTTTGCCAGTCCGCGTTCGTCCGCTCGACCTACCCTGGTGCTCACGTCGTCCTCGACGAGGCGGCGCATGCCGCCGAGGTCGCGTAGCGAGTTGAAGTATCCGACGACGGTCATGTACGGGTCGGTGACCTCGTTGCGCCCGTACTTCTCGTGCAGTGCGTGCGCGGCCGCCAGGAGCGCGACGTAGACCCGGATGTGCGTGTTCTTGATGCGGGATCCGTGCGCGCACAAGCCGATGTAGAGGCGGCCGGGCTTGCTGCCGAGACCGGTGGTCGGGCGGGTGCGGGCGAAGAACGAGTCGTCGGCGTCGAGGCCGGGCGGTGGGAAGACGCGCGTCTCCCGGTTGAACAGCGCCCCGATCTGGTTGCGAGCCCGTCGCACGGTCGCGGTGGAGGCGATCACCTTGGGCCGCACCGGCTGTCCAGGCTCGCGCTCCCAGGTGGCGAGGCGGTCTACCGCAGACTCATAGAGCCCGACGAGGGAACCGAGCGGCCCAGAGATCAGGTGCAGCTCGTCTTGGACGATCAGGTCCGGCGGCCGGATCCTCGTGCCGGGAAGGATGCGCGCGGCGGGAAGGGAATCGGTGGCCTGATGGCCTGTGGCGCTCTCCCAGGAAGCGCTCGTAGTCTCCGCGGCGAGATGACCGTGGCGCTCGCAATACCGATCCACACCGCCGAACAGCGTGCGGGTGGCGCCCTGCCAGGGAAGCTGCGCGAACTTGTCGACTGTGGCGATTACCAGGGACGGCAGCAGCCGGTAGAGCTCCTCGTCGGTGACGACCACCGGTAGCCCAGGTTCAGCTCCCGCGGCGCCGGAGTACTCGCCCATAGGCCCGAAGGGGCAGTACATGAGGTCGGGACAGCGCACCCACGTGCGGCGCAGGCCCTTGAGGTCCACAGTGATGGCGCGGGCTGCCTCCAGGGCACTCCCGCACCACGGGCAGTGCGTGAGCTGATGCGGGCTGCCTCCGCCGAGCCGAGGCCGACCCCGGTCGCGGTGTGCCTCCTTCACGTACTCATCGGCGCGATCCACCGTGTTCGGTGTGACTTCGCCACCGACCCACAGCCCGATCCGGAACGGCTCGTTCCCCCACCGTTCGGTGTCGGCGCGTCGTAGAACCTCGCATGCACAGATAAGGGCGGAAGCACGGTGGAACTGCTGAATTGTCAGCAGCCGCAGCGTGTAACGCATCAGGACCGCGATCCCGTGATCGGCGCGGTAACCGCCGAATTGGGGCTGCAGGCGGCGCACGGCGAGGGTGAATGCCGTCAGACCGAGATAGGCCTCTGTCTTTCCGCCACCGGTCGGGAACCAAAGCAGGTCCGCCACCGCCGTGCCGGAGTCGGTGGAGCGCTCCCGATGACCTGGGTCGGCCAGCGCGGGCAGATTCAACAGTAGGAAGGCAAGCTGGAACGGCCGCCACGAACGGTTGCGAGGAGCCAGGTCGTCCGCGTCAGCCTCCGCAACCGCCGTTTCCGGCGCGAGGCTAGGATCGCGGCGACGCGCCGCCGAGGCGATCGTGTGGATGCGCTGGAGGTGCATGGCGCTGTTCGCGAACCGGAACGCGGCCAGCGCGCGCTCGTCCCGCACTTCGTCGGCGCCCGTGAGCAGGTCGATGCCGGCTTCGATACGAGTGGCCGCCTCACGGGCGGCGGCGAGAGTATCGCGGACTTCGCGACCGAAGCCGGTAAGACGCGCCTCCGGTTCCGCTGCGCGACGCTCAGCCCGGTCAATCCAGGCGCGGTAACCGGTGACCAGGGGCATGAGCGCCGCGCGAAGCGGCTCGACCTCGAGATCCGCAAGCACCTTCATGTCGAGAACGAGTTCGGCCAGTTCGGGAAGATCCGGATCCGCGACGGCATCGGGCACGTCCGTCGCCGCGAGCTCGTGCTCGGGCGCAGTGGCCGTGCTGATCCGCACGGCGCGCATACGATCCGCCTCGTCGGTCTTCGTCTTCACCCCGCAGCCGTGGCCAACCGCGAACTCCGGGAGGAACCGATAGGTCATGGACAGACGCCGCTGCTCGGCACGATCCTCCGCATCCCCGCCCCTGCTGGTGCGGTCCGCCGAACGGCGTGGCAGGAAACACCCAGAGCCGTCCGCTGCACGGGCGGCGAGCGCCGCCTGAAAGACCCATGGGCGCACGCCGAGACCGTGCTGAGCGTTCACCAGGAACAGCGTCACCAGCCACGCGTCGTCGTGCCAGCGCACCCGGCCGCGCACCTTCACGTCGGGCACTTCGGGGTCGAGCGCCCGCGCGGCGATCGGACCCTCGGCGAGCTTGACGGGGATCTCGCCGCCGCGCTGCCGTCGCTGATAGCGACGCGCCTTCGGCCGGTCTGGATCGGGGACGCTCTCGTACTCGCCCCAAGCGGCGGAAACGAGCAGTTCAGTGACCGAGCCCTCGACCCGCGCGGTGAACCCGATGGAGGAGGGCACGAGCGACGAGGTGTTCGGCGCCTGGGTCTCTATGTCCGCGCCGTTATCGTCGGCCAAGGCGCCGTCGCTCTCCGCGAGCTCATCGAGTTCGTCGGGTGCTACCTCAGTGCCGTCCGGCGCGAGCTTGCCGAGCACATACCACTCGCGCGGATCATTGGCGAGCGACTCCTCGTCACCGAAGACGGGCCCGCGGAGATCCGACACGACCATATCCGCCAGCTCGTCACGCACCTCCTGCGCGGTGGGGGCACGCAGCACCGGCTCGGTGCCTCCAGCAGGAGGCAGCGCGTCAGCGGGGAGTTCTTCGCTCATGCCGACCACACTACGAGCGCGTCCCGACAGAAGCCTTCGACACTCGCCACGGGGCGGGCATAGCCCGCCGAAGCTGGCGCACCCTCGAAGCGTGTACCGGTCATCAGAAGAGCCGCCCGGAGTCGTCGTCGGCAGCGAGAGCCAGATCGCCGCTGAAGTCGGGAGGCGGCGGCAGAGCGGTCGTGCGCTTGGACGCGGCGCGCTTCACCGTCTTCTTCTTATCGTGCAGTCCGAGTCTCTCTTCCTCGGCGTAGCGCAGATGGTTGAGCTCGAGGAGGCGGTCAAGGATCTCGACCTGGACAACGGGGTCGATGGTGTACCGGAGACCGTGGCTCGTGGTGTGGAAGCCGTGGTTGAGGTCCAGGTCGGTCCATTCGGCGCAGTCCGGAGTCTGCTGGTAGGCACGGAAGACGGCCTCGTCGATGAGCTTATGGATCTCACGGAGTTCGACAATGTCCGGATCGTCGTTCGAGGGATCGTGGAACAGGTTGTAGAGCTTGGTCAGCCCCAGATCGCGGCGAAGCATGGTCGCGGAGCGGACCTCGTGAAGGCGCGTGCCGAGCTCACGGAGTTCGTCGGTGAGGTCCGGCCGCGCGAACGTCTCGAACCCGTCGGACGGGGTGTAGCGGAGATCGTTTCGCATGGTCGACTTGCCCTTCTCCGTCCACCACGCGAAGTGGAACGCGCTGGAGAGCAAGGCGAAGAAGGCGGGATCGTCTGACGCGAAGACGCCAAGCGCATGCGAAAAGACAGTTCCAGTGGGCACCATCGCCACCATGCCGTACTTGCTCACAAGCGAGATTACGATCACCCGCGCTAGGCCTCTGCTCGCTTCACCGAGACCCACGCTGCGCCTGCCAAACCGCCACCAAAACTTCCGATAATCCTTGCCGCTGCTGGAATCCCGAGACGGCTTTACTCTGTCAACCACGATCCGGAACACGTCCGGATAGGTAGATGCTCGATCGACATCCCAGTCCTGAAAATCAATTACCCAGCGACTGGGTGAGCAATCAGGTCGCGAATTGAGATCGTCACCATTGAGATAGGGGTAAATGACGTCGCCCGTACGTGAATCGGCTGAGATCAATGCGTCCGCTTCAGCGGGCTGCAGTACAAATCCGATGCCATTTACGAATGATCCGATAAATGCGCAGGCCATATTCGCGGTCAATCGCTCTGGGCGTCCCTCCGCGCGCGACTCGGGGTCCAAGGATGAAGAAATGGCTTGCACCAGACGACCGTCAAGTATGCGGCATTCCGCTTCGCCGATTCGGCCACACCAAAGTAGCGATACTGAGACGTTTGCAGCACCAGGCCACTGCTGAGACTTGACCGCTCGATAGATTCGGAGGTCATGACGCTCCAGCTGATCCAGGCCGACCTCGCGAGAGTCTCCTTGCGCGATCGTATTTGTAGCAATGATTCCGAAGCGTCCATGCGAAGCTACGGACGCGTATCGAAGCAGAAAATAGGAGCACAAATCAGCCGAACCGCGAACGCCAGCGGCAAGCCGCTCGACTAGATAGCCCCGATAGTCGTCGCCAAGCGGGCCGGTGACTTTTTTCCCTCCTAAGAAGGGCGGATTGCTAACCACTGCATCGAATGCATGCGTTGGCGCACTTCCCGACGACGTGCCGCACACTTCCGGGAACTCTAGTGCCCAATGCAGTGGGCGGATCGGCTCGGTCCGTGGGCCGCCCTCAGGACCCTTGAGCCACCCATCCAGAGCCGTTCGCATCTCGCTCTCAGCAGCCGAATCCCCGCTCAGGGCGTCCGCTAGCTTCGGTGCGATCGACGCCAACCGGTCGTCGTACGCCTCCTCTGACCTCTGCTCCGCCGTCGCGAGCGCTGCCGCGACCACCGCGTCCGCGACCAAACGCAGCTGCCCTGTCAGTCCTTCTGCCTCCTCGAGCAGCTTCGCCTTGGCATCGGCATCGCGGATGTCGTTGTCCGGCATCAGTTCGATCTCGCGTCGGAGCTCTGCCGCCTGTGCGAAGAGTGGCGCGGCCTTGTCCCGAAGCATGTTGATGAGCAGGTCGTTTTGGACCGACTGCCGTCCCGGGTCCAGGTGGAACGCCGTGATCTGCTCAGCCGTGATCGTGCCCACCAACGAGTCCCCACACCTCAGCGCATGGTCCACGAAGGAGAACGGGCGTCCCTTGGCCAGCGTCACCAACCACAGCGAAAGCTTGCCGAGCGAGACGGCCATCGGGTCGCGGTCGACGCCGTACAAACACCGGTCGACAACCATGCGCCGCGCTGCCAGCAGCAGCAAATCGCGGTCCTCGATCGCAGCGATGTCCTCCGGCCGTCCGTCGCGCTCCCAAGCCTCGACGACGCGCTCACTCAAGTACCTGCATGCTGAGACGAGGAATGCCCCGGAACCCATCGCCGGGTCGAGCACGCGCAGCTTCAGCAGCTCCTCCGCCGGAAGCACGTTCGTGGGATCAGCCGGTACACCGTCCGCCGGCCCCGGCTTGTAGCTCAGTGGCTCGAGCGTGTACTTGACGACCTCTTCCGCGAGCGCGCGCGGCGTGTAGTGCGTACCCGTATTCCGCCGGTCGCCGACCTGCGTGATGACGAGCGAGCCCTTGGGGAACACCGTCGGCAGGCCCCGCAGGTCTCGGCGCAGCAGGCCGTGGAACGGCTTGACGGCTTCGGCCAATTCAGCGTCGTTATCACAGGCGGCGTGCAGGTTCGCGTACTCGATATCGCCGATCGGCCTGGCCAGGCCCTTCGCGACCTGTACATCCGTCGCGTTCATCGCCGCCTTGAGCTCACTCTCGAGCGCAGACTCCGGCCACGACAGCATCTTCGACAGTGGAATCTCGGGCTCGTTCTTGCCGGTCAGGCCGAGATACGGCTCTTCTACGCGCAGGCAGGAGAACTCGAGCAGACCCTCGTACACGTGCCCGATCTGTTCGACGTCCAGGCCCTTGTAGGACAACCGCTCGGGAGTGTCGCGTCGTCGGCCGCTCTTGTCGATGCGCAGCATGAGCAGCGCGTCGAGTATGCGGTAGACAACGCGGTCGGTCACCTGCATCGGTGCGAGCCAGGGGAATTCGCTCGGGTCGAAGAGTGAGCCGCCGTACGCCGGGATGCGCAGGTCCGGGTGGACGCAGCCGTTGTAGATCGCTCCGAATAGGGCGATCAGGCGCGGCCACGCGGCGGCCTGCCGGTCGCCGATCTCCGCGCCCTCGCGCGATCCGGTCTCGTGCAACTGCGCGTAAAGTGTGCCGACGGCGTATGACTCCTGGTAGAGCGGGTCGTCGATCGGCAGCAGCCGCTGTTCCTCGGCGTAGAGCAGGAACACCAGGCGCATCATGACCGTGAGGGCCGCGCGGTAGACCGCGCGTGGCTCGACGTCGTTGAGCAGCTGGAGTCCGGCTTCCCGGTCCAGTCGCGACAGCTCCCCGGTGAGTAGCTCGACGGCGAGAAGCACCTGCTTGCCGAGGGTGTTGGTCACCTCGGCTCGGTCGTCGACGGTGCGGGCGATCAGGGCGGCGAGCGAGCCAGTGAACTCGCCTCGTGCGTCGCGTTCGGGCAGCGCGGCACGTCCCGGCTTGAGTAGCGTGGCGAAGGCGCGCAGCAGCAGCGGTTCTTCAAGCCACAGGTCCGGGTCGAAACGGGCGACGCTGACCGGCTGGCTTTCCCGAGAATGCACGAGGGCGAACTCGCGGCCGTTTGTTAACAGGGCCAGCGGCACCTTGCGGGCCCGGCACAGGGCGGCGGCCTGATCGGTTGGCGCGACTGTCTGGTTTCGTCCTGGCTTGTCGAGTCGGGTCCGCACGCCTTCCGGCCAGGGAAGCCGGTAGACGAGCACGCGCTCCTGCGGTCCAGTCTCGCCGCTGCCGGGCGTGGCCGGTCCGATGAGCGCTCCGTTGGGCCGCAGGGTGCCTTCGCCGTGGAACGCCGCGGCGCCGAGGTCGCCGGGCACGCCGTCGCGCCAGACCTGGCCGCGCCAGCCGAGCAGTTCGCCGAGGACGAGGTCTTGCCAGGCGCTGCCGAGTCTGTATGGGTCTTCCTGTACCTCGTTCCAGGCTTGGCGCACGCGTGTGGTCTGCTCGACTGTGAGCTTTTCCAGGCCTTGAGGGAAGGCGTCGGCTCGGGTGAGCACGGATGCTGAGAGGAACGGACCGTCGGGGCGCAACAGTCCGAGCCATTCAGCGTGCTGGTCGGCCGGGTTCTGCTCGCTTCGCTTGATTCGGGGAGCCATGGCTGATCACCTCCTGTGGGCGAGCGACGCGGGGACGAGGAACGTCACGGCAGCGGCGAAGTGCCGTGGAGACGGGTCGGCGTAATGGCGGCGCAGCGCTTCGGATTCTTGCGCTTCGAGTTGCGGAAGCTGCTGGTAGCGGCGTTCGAGGGCGTTGCGGTCTTGGCGTGCCTGTTCGCGTTCTTCGGCGACGGTGAGGATGTCGAGCTGCTCGTACCACTGCCGGTTGTCGAGCGCGGACTCGATGTTCCGGCGCAGTTCGGTGAGAATCGCGCGCATGTCCTCGATTTCCTGGGTGCAGCGCCGGTCCAGGGTTTTCGCCTGCTTGCGTGCGGTCTGGTCCGAGGTCTTCGCCAGGGCGCGGGCCACGTCGGGGCCGAGTTGGGTCCAGAGGGCGGCGAGCTGGTCTTGGAGCTCTTGCGGTGGCTGTTCGTCTGCCGCCGCGTCGAGCCAGATGCGCAGTTCCTCGGCTGGGCGGGGTTCGAGCTTGCCGGCTTCGATGCGGCCGCCGGCGAGCACGACTTCCTCGTGCAGTCGTACTCCCGCGGCGCCGGTGATTACGACGCGGCCGTGGGCGACGACAGCTGGTGCGCGCAGCAGGTCGCCGGGCACGATGCGTGCGGTGACGCGGCTCAGCCGTGCGCCGTCGCCGCCCTTCCACAGTTCGGCGCGCAGCAGGCGCAGGCACATCTGTACGAGGCGGTGGCCCAGGTGCAGCAGGACGACGTTGTTGGTCTTACTGGTGACCCGTTCGTCGTCGAAGGTGACCGGACGTTCCTTGCCGGTGACCGGGTGGCGCAGGCCGTCGTTGCGTGCCGCGGCCCACGCACCGGGGAGTTCGGGCAAGGTGAAGCAGCGTCCGTCGAAGCCTTTGGGCGGGGCAACCTCGGTCAGGTCGCGGCCGTGCGCAAGCCGAAGGGCCGTGCGCACGACGTGCTCGAGTGTCTCGGGGGTCAACTCGAGTGCATCGCGGGAGCCGTCCAGGGCGGAGCTGAGTTCGCCGAGCCGGTCGCGCAGGTCGCGCTCGATGCGCAACAGTGCGCGGGAGGATTTCTGCGCGATGGCAGTCTCGGCCCCGCGCCAGTCGGTGCGTTTGCCGAGCATCTTCTGTTCGACCTGATGGGCGATCACGTCGCCTGCAGAGCCGAGGTCTTCGCGGATCTGCTCGACCTTACGCACCGCGGTGCTCAGGAAGTGCAGCTCGTCCTCGAGCGAGCCGTCGGCTTCCTCGGCCATTCGGGCGCCGTGCTCGTCCCAGCCCTCGGGTACGAAGTGGTAGACCTCGACCTTCGGCGCGCTTTGGCCGTGCCGGTCGATGCGGCCGTTGCGCTGTTCGAGGCGGTTCGGGTTCCACGGGATCTCCCAGTGCAGCAGCCTGTGGCAATGGTTCTGCAGGTTGATGCCCTCGCTCGCGGCGTCGGTGGCCAGCAGGATGCGCACCGGCGAGTTCGCCGGATCGTCCTGGAAGACCTCTTTGACGTGGGTGCGCTCGTCCTCGTCCTGGCCGCCGAAGAGCTGCGCCATCCGCTCCTTCGGCACGCTCGCGTCGTTGATCAGCCGTTCGTAGAGCCAGTCCTGCGTGTCGCGGTATTCGGTGAAGACGATGACGCGCTCGTCGGACCAGCCGTCGGCGCTCGACAACCCCGGATTGGAGCTGTGGGGCCGGATGATGGGTTCGAGCCAGGCGCGGAAGGCGGCGAACTTGTCGTCCGGGCGGCGGGTCGCTGTGCGTGCCCAGGTCTCCAGGTGCTCGAGCAGGCCCTCTTCCTTCTCGTTCAAGGGTGCGGCCACGCGGCGGGCAGCCGCCAGCGCGTCGGCGCTGACCTGCGCGAAGGCCTTGTCGTCCTCGGCGGTCTCGTCGACCTGTTCGAACAGCGGCCGCAGCACGCGCGGTTGGAGTTCTTTCGCCTCGGTCTGCGCGAACGTGTCCGTGCTGTGGCGGCGCATGGTCTCGCGGTGGACCGCGATTGTTTCCGCGAATGCCTGGGGGCTGGAGAGTAATCGCTTCTTGAGTAGGGTGATGACGAACTCTTCGGCTGTCTGTTGGCCGGCGCCGCCGACCCGTTGACGGCGACTGGTCGCATACTCGCTGAGCAGTGCGTGCGCCGAACGTGAGTCCTCGCCGTAGGCGACCGGCACGGCCGCGAGCACCCGTTCGGGGAAGCGCGGCGTGCCGTCCCAGCGCGGCGGCAGGTCTCGCTTGAGCCTGCGGACCATCACCTTCGCCTTCTGCTCCTCGGTCGGCCGCACCCCGCGGGCGAAACGATGGTCGTCGAGAAGCTCGAGCAGCGCCTCGAAGGATTCCGGGTAGCCGTTATGCGGAGTTGCCGACAAAAAGAGGCGGTGTTCGCAGTGCGGGGCAAGCGTCTTGATCGCCTTGGTACGCAGGGAGTCCACGGCGTAGCCGCCGCTGCCCGAGGGGGCGCAAGTGTGCACCTCGTCGACGACCAGCAGGTCGAAGGCGCGCGGGTATTGCGGCACGCCGGGCAGAACCTCGCGCAGCAGTCGGAGCGGGCGCTCCCGCTTGAGCCAGTCGATCGAGACGATCAGCCGCGGATAGTGCGTCCACGGGTTCGCGTACAAGCCCTGTGATCTGCGCAGGTCCTTGAGCAGTTCGGTGTCGAGGATGCGGAATTCGAGCCCGAACTTGTCGCGCATCTCCTCGTGCCACTGCCGGGTCAGGCCGGCCGGACACACGATCAGCATCGTGCGGGCGCGGTGGCGTAGCAGCAGCTCCTGCATCACCAAGCCCGCCTCGATCGTCTTGCCAAGGCCCACGTCGTCAGCGATCAGCAGGTTGACCCGCGGCATGCGCAGTGCTCGCGCTACGGGGTCGAGCTGGTAGTCCTCGATCTGGATGCCGGAGCGGAACGGGGCCTGCAGCGCGCGGGTGTCGGCCGAGGCGACCGCGCCCCAGCGCACCGCGTGCAGGAACGCGTCCAGCAGTTCCGGGCGGTCGAAGCCCCGGCTCGGGTCGGGTAGCGCGCCCGACTCGCTGACCTGCGCCCCAGGCTCGAGCTCCCAGATAACGCGCAGTTCCTCGTCCCGGGCATCGGAGTCGACCGAGACCAGGCTCACCAGGTGCTGGGGCGGGGTAGACAGATCAGCGAGAGGATCATCCGCGCGGACGCTCGACGCCTCGACACCCGCCACAACCCACGGCCGGTTGCGCACCGTAACCAGCTGGCCGTCACCCGGTACCGCAGACCTCGTGGCCTCAGTCATCTGCGCACCCCTCACCGCGTCCCACCGCGCTCGCCACCTGTAGATCATCGTAATGCGCGACTGCGAACCACTGAAGGTGGCAGCGTCGCGCAGCGGAAGTCTATGGGTACGCACAGGCACGGCGGTGGCGCTACTCTGGCGCCCGTGCCTCAGCTGATGCTCGCCAGCGAGTTCCTCCCGGCCTACGCCAAGCTCGAGCCGCCCGTGCGGGCACGGGTGCAGTCCGTGTTCGGGAAGTTCGCTGAACACACGTTCGCTGGCCTGCACCTGGAGAAGCTCCAGAACCCTCGTGACGAGCGCGTTCGCACGATCAGGATCGACAAGTTCTGGCGCGGCGTCGTGCTCGCCCCGGAAAGCGGCGACCAATACTGCCTGATCAACGTGCTGCCGCACGACGAGGCCATCGCATTCGCGCGGACTCGGCAGTTCAGCGTGAACCAGGCGCTCGGCGTCATCGAGATGCGCGACGCGGAAAACCTCGAGCTGATCGCGCCGGCGCTGCGGGTCCAGGCGGCGCAGGCGCCCGAGCGGCTGTTCGAGGCCATCTCCGACAAGGACCTGCTTCGTCTCGGCATCGAGCCGGACCTGCTCCCGCTGGTCAGGGACATCACCAGCGAGGCCGCGCTGCAGGTCGTGGAGCGGCTGCTGCCTCAGGCGCAGGCCGATGTGCTCACGGCGCTTGCCAGCGGGCTGACCGTCGAAGAGACCTGGGCTGAGGTCAGCGCCGGATACGCTGCGCAGTCCGGCGCAGCTGGGACGGCTGATGCGGGCGACCTTGGCGCGGCACTGCAGCGCAGCCGGTCCTTTGCCGTTGCGGTGGACGGCGAGGCGGAACTCTCAGCGATCCTCTCGCAGCCCTTCGACGCCTGGCGCGTCTTCCTGCACCCGAGCCAGCACCGCCTCGCGTACGCGCCCTCCTACACCGGGCCAGCGCTGGTCACGGGTGCAGCGGGAACCGGCAAGACGGTCGTCGCGCTACATCGGGCGGTATACCTAGCCAGGAGCCGCCCAGAGCTGCCCGTGCTGCTCACCACGTTCACGCGCGCGCTGTCCGACAGCTTGCGCGCGTCACTGGCCAAGCTCGACGCCGACCCGGACGTACTTGGGGCCATCGACGTCCAGGGCGTCGACCAGCTCGCCTATTCGGTCTTCGCTGAGCAGCGTGCATCGCTTGGCGAGCAGTGGGCGGTAGCCAGCGCCGCCGATCAGGCTGCGGCATGGCGACATGCACTCGCTGAAACGCAGGCCCCGTTCGCCGCGGAGTTCCTCTCCGACGAGTGGGAGCACGTCGTCCTGGCCCAAGATCTGACCACCGCGGAGCAGTACCTCGCCTGCACCCGCACTGGACGCGGCGGGACTCTCGGCCCGCGACAGCGCGAAACGGCATGGCAGGCCATCAATGCCGCAGCCGAGCACCTGCGCGAAGCGAACCGGTGGACCTTCTTGCAGATCGCGGCCGAGGCAGCCCGCTACCAGGCCGAGCAGTGCGTGCCGCGCTACCGGCACGCTGTCATCGACGAATCACAGGACCTGCACCCCGCGCATTGGCGCCTCCTGCGCGCGTGCGTCGCCCCGAACGTCGACGACCTGTTCCTGGTCGGCGACCCGCACCAGCGGATCTACCGCAACAACGCTTCATTGCGCAGCCTCGGCATCGAAGTACGCGGCCGCAGCAGAAAGCTGACACTCGGCTACCGCAGCACCGGCGAGATCCTCGACTACGCCACCCACATCCTCACCGGCGAGCATGTCGCCGATCTCGAAGATGACCAACAGCAGGACAGCCTCGCGGGCTACCGATCGCTGCTGCACGGACGCAAACCGACGGTGCGGGCCGCTGCGCACCGTGCCGAGGAACTCGACGCGCTCGCCGCCAGGGTCAGGCAGTGGCTCGATGAGGGAATCCCCGCCGAGTCGATCGTCGTTGCAGCCCGCACCCGACACCTGGTCGACGAGGCCGCGCAGGCGCTGCGCGTTCACGAACTCGACGCCGTCGTCATCGACAAGGCCACAGCGGACGGCGGGGGCGTTCGCGTCTGCACGATGCACAAGCTCAAGGGCCTCGAGTTCCAGTGCGTCGCTCTCATCGCCGTGGAGGCAGGCGTGATACCACCGGCCCAGCTCGGAGACGATCCTGCCGACCTGATGCGCGAGCGCTGCCTGCTGTTCGTTGCCGCGACCCGCGCGCGAGACTCCCTCCACGTGTCGTACAGCGGGGAGCCGAGCCGGCTCTTACCTGGGCAGTCCAAGTGAGCGCGGGCTCGAGGTCTCAAGAGTCGGGGAGCGCGGAGATCAGCGTGTCCTCGGGACCGAAGTAGCTCGGGATGAGCGTGGCACGCCGCCCGGGCGGGGTGCGAAGGACTCCGCGGGCGACCACGCGCTGCTTGTTCGTGTGACATTGAAGCGCGATGCGGTAGGAGGCCTTGTCCAAAGTGATCCACACCGTACGCACGCGCCTTTCAACCAGCGTCTTCACCCCGATGGTCGTGTCGGGCTCGTCTTCTGCGTCGTGGAGGTCCTGAACCACACCGAAGATGATGTCTTCTCGCTCACGCGGCAGGGTCCTAAGCTGCGTGGCGATCTCGTCGAGGGGTCGCACCGACTCAGAGGGAAAGACGAGCGTCCCGGTCGGGTTGATCGGCGGTGATGCTGCTCGCGCCCAATTGAACGTAACGTCGAGCGCATCGAGCTCGCCTGGCGAAAGCACATCGACCACAGCCTTGCAAAGCTCGTATGAGAGGCCTTGGCCCACGGCTTCCGTGACCTCGGCCGGCCTGGGCATGGTCTCGCGCGACACGGCCATATCAGCCAGTGTTCCGAGCGCCCGAGACATCGTGACCATCACGCGCCTGTCGAAGAGGGACTCCTCGATCTCCGCGCTGACCGGGGGCGTATCGGCTCTCGGATCGAGCTCCGGCGGACGGGCCCTGCTGATGATCGGCACAATGTAGGAGCCACGCTTGGTGTGCCCCAAGCGCACACGATCAGCATGCTGGCGGGCTCGCGCCTGCACGCTCCTGCCGATATGCGACTGTCTGCGAAGAGTTGCCGATGCTGCGGCCACGACGAGACGTCGAGCGGAGTTGAAGATGTTGATCCCAGCCTGCAGTGGGATCGAATCGTCCGTGTCCGATCCGAGCGCCCTAAGGTCGGTGACGTCGTCGTAGACGTGGGCGATGTCCTGCTGGATGTGCGCGGGGTCGCGGTGCTCGATCTGGGCGAGGTCGTCGGCGAGTAGACGGATACGCTTCTCATAGTCAGACGCCGACTGAATCAGCGGCACGAGAAGCTCGAAGTCTTCGCTGTCCGGCCGCGTCCAGAACTCTGCGACTCTGGTCCGACCGGATTGAGCCCACCCTGTGTGGCGGAGGTATGCGAGCACCTCACCGCTCCCAGGGATCACAGTGGGTGCGCTCACGGCCTACCTCCCTCCGTGATCCGCTCCAACAGCCGCATCCGCCTTGACTCTTCGAACATACGCTCTAAGGACGTGCCGTCAAGACGGTTGAGGCGGGGCAACCGTACCGCAGTTGAAGATCGACCTGGTGGCGGCTGGCCGGGCTCCATGAGCGTCCAGTAACCATGACACTTCAACTCGACGGCTTCCAGATGATGGGTCAGCCAGTCCTCGAGATCACGAGGGACGATGACGAGGCATAAGTACGCTGGCGCCGACCTGTCGGGGTCGACGAGCTTCTCGTAGGTCGGCAGATCCAGATCAAAAACGTAGTCGCCGCCGACGCTTCGCGCCGACCGTGTGCACTTCAGCTGGAAGTCCACCATTAACTGCCGCTTCCGCAGCGTGACGTCGACTCCGTCTTTGTCGACGTTCCATTCGCCAATCGTGACGCCTGCTTGCGACGCAATCGCAAGCACGAAAGCCTTACTGATCTGCTCCTTCTGCCAGCTCTGCCCGTCCATAACGCACCCCCTCCCTCGACTCCAGCACGCACGGGGGACGACACCACTCGAACGCACTGAGTACATAACCCTGATACAGGTGCCGAAACATGCAGGTGGGAGCTATGGGGAGCGCGCAGACATTCGACGCGCCGTGCCAATTGGCGACGGAAATCGCAGCTGGACGCCGCGAGGTCGGGCTCCGGCTTCCGGAGCCCGGCCTCGCGATCGTTCGCCGTCCGGGTTAGCTCAACGTCTCGCTGGTCGTCGAACCATCGGACGTTCCGTCGTCGGCCGCAAGCCCGAGGAGCTTGGCGAGCCTCGCCGCGGCGGCGCGGCGGGCTTCGTCGGCGACGCCCTGGTAGGTGTCGCGGGTGAAGCTGGAGGTGGAGTGGCCGAGCAGGTCTTGGACGAGTTTGACGTCGATGCCTGCGGTCAAGGCATGGGTGGCGGTGCCGTGGCGGACGTCGTGCAGGCGGATGGGCGGGAGTTCGTGGGTGGCGACTAGTTTGTAGAACTCGTACGTAAGCTGCGCGGGGTGCAGGGCGGTACCGTCCTCGTGCGTGAACACAAGCCCGGTGTCGGTCCAGCTGTCGCCGCACTCGATGCGCTGCTTGTCCTGGGCTTCCTGGTGGGCGCGCAGGAGTTCGATCACCGGGTCGGACAGGGCGATGGTGCGGTAGGAGTCCTCGGTCTTCGGCTGGGTGAGTTCGGTGCGCCAGCCAATCTGGGCGATCTGGCAGGTGACCATCAGCTCGCCGGCGTCCAGGTCGACGTCGCGCCAGTGCAGTCCGGCGGTCTCGCCGCGGCGCATGCCGGTGAAGACCATCAGGTGGTAGGCGGTGGCGAAGCGGTGGCCGTGGGTGGCCTTGAGGAAGTCGATGGTCTGCTCGACCGTCCAGATCATGACCGGGCTCGGCTTCTCGCCGGTCTTGCGCCACGCGACCACGCGCGGCGGCGTCCACACCAGGCCCCTGGGGCGCCGCCCGCCCGAGAGACGCAGGAGTTTGGCGGGGTTGACCGGGATGAGCATCTGCGCAACCGCGTCCGACAGGGCGGAGGAGAGTGTGGCGCGGATCCGCTTTACGGTGGTGGGGCCGGTCTCGACCTCGGGGCGGCCGAGCGCCTTGAGCTTCATCCGGGCTGTCTTGGCCCGCTCGCGGTCTCCGGTTTCCACAGCCTGTGCAAGCTCGGCCTTGAGCACGGACTTGCGCAGTGCCGCGGCGCGGCGTTCGGCGTTCTGTGCCTCGATCGCGGTGACCATGCCGCGGATGTGGCTGACTCGCAGCTGGCTGAGCGGGATGTGGCCGAGGTGCGGGATCAGGTGGACGCGGATGTGCATCTCGTAGCCCATCAAGGTTCCGCCGGCCAGGTCGGCCTTGGTCTCGAGCCACTCGGTCAGGTAGCGGCCGAGGGTGAGTTCGGTTTCGACCGGCTGGCCGAGGGTGAGCCTGCCGCGCAGCTCGTCCTCGCTCGGCAGCGGGGTCTTGGCCTTCAGGGCGGCGCGGATCCGTGCGGCGATCACGCGCATCGCGTGGTTCGGGTCCTCGGCGAGGTCGGCGAGCCGGAGCAGGGCGACGAGTTGGGCGAGGGTGTCGCGGCATTCGGTTTCGGTGGGGAATCCGGCGCGCAGGTGCTCGCGCTTGCCGCCGTCGCTGGTGGGCACCTCGAGTTGGAAGCGCCAGGTGCCGTGGTCCTTCGCCCAGCGGCCGTCCTTGTAGGTCAGTTGGGGGCAGGCCTTGCCCCACGGCTTGGTCTCGCTCGTGCCATCCTGCAGGTGCGCCGTGCGGGTGCACGAGCAGCGCTTGAAGACTGTTCCGGCCAGCTTCTTGTTCGCCGTCATCGCCCGTTCGCCTTTCATCCGTTGCGGGAATCTGTGGGCGCGGTCCCGAAAATCTGAGGGATTCGCGCCGTCGGACGCCATGGACGCTCGCCGACCCGGCGGGCATCAACCGGTCGCGTGAAGATGCTCGATGAACGCCACTCCACGCCCCGGGAAAACCGTCACGTATATATACAGATCGGGCACCCCCATTTGTCACACAGTTCGGCAAAAAACGGGCGTGAGATAGATCGCAAAGAAAACCGGCGGCCGCTGTTACACGGGTGCGCCCGCCGTCGGGCCGAAGCTGCAACATGAGCGCTGACCAGCATCTTTTAGGCCGCTGTCGGTGTGCGCCTGCTACGTCGAAGCCCCGACTGGCTATCGGCATCGCCGTGGTGCGCAAGGAGAACCCGAACGGTCACGAGCCCCTGCGGCGCCGCGGGGCGCGGCATCGCACTGGCCACCATGACGACGACCACTCGTCCGTCCCTCCTCTGCGCCCTGCGCCGGCCTGCCGGGCCGGAGAGGTGCGCCGTCGGCAGAGTCGCCTCGGTACCGACCGTCCTCTTCGTGGGCCCGGTCCTGGACGAGGGAATGGCGGATCATCGTCGCCGACTGGTTGGTACGCGGACTGACAGCGCGACCGGGTCCTGTCGGTCTCGTATCCGTTAGCGCGTTCCACCGCTACGTTCGACAGCGCCGAGGGCCTTGCGTATTCGAGCGGCCACCAGCGCATTCCAGTGCAGTCTTGTGGCGATTTTCCGGTTGCACGCTCGCTCTTCGGCTACCTACCGTGGTCGCCCATGGCCGAGATTCTCGCTGGGATAGACGACATCGACTGGTCGAGCCTGACGCACGCCTATGGACGCGCGACCGATACCCCCGGGCAGCTTCGCGCGGCGTTCGACGGAGATGCTGAAGCGATCGAAGAACTCGACGTCTCGCTCTACCATCAGGGCGGCTGCGTCTACTCGGCGGCCGCCGCGGCGATGCCGTTCCTGATCGACCTGGGCTGCGAACCCGCGTTCGCCCATCGGCGCCTGGTGCTGGAGATACTGACGAGTTTCGCAAGCCTGCTCGGGGAGCTGAACGAGCCATGGCGCTCGCGGAGCGAGGCCGAATCGGTGCGCGTGAGCATGGGGAATGCGCTGCCGAGATTCATCGCGCTCCTCGACGATACGGACGTCCTCGTGCGCGCGACCGTAATCGACCTGCTGGCCGCTTACAGCACCGGAACCGGCCCCATCGTCGACGCGCTGCGGCGCCGTTTCGCTGTCGAAACCGACCGTCACCTGCGTGTCGTGCTCATGACGACGTTGGGCGAGATCGCAGACCACTTGCCACCGCAGGAGCGCACCGATCTGGCCGCGTGGATCGCGGAGACCGCCGCACACGACGAGCGCCTCCGGCTCGCCGGGTTGATCGCCCGGGCGAACGCGCTGCCCGGCACCGTGGCATCTTCAGAGGTCTTCGACGCGCTGACCGACCCGGCGCTCGTACCCCGCGACTACGTGGCAGGTGCCGCGACATCTCACGATCTCGCCGTGTGGGTCACGCACCGGTTCAACGGCAGGGATCTCGAGCGGCGGCTGTGCTCGTGGGCGCTGGAAAGCGCGCGCATTGGCGACGCGAAGACGGCGCTGACGCTGGCGAGCACGCTGATGCACCACTCACGCCGGGCCACCGCCGACCTGCTGCCGGATATCGCGCGGTTGCTCGACCATCCGCTTCCCGCCGCCCGGTCCGGTGCGGCCCATCTCATGGCCGCATCTGGACAGGCTTCCGTGCCGTTCGCCGACCGTCTCGCGGCGGCGCTCGACGACCCGGAACCCGGCGTCGTCACGCGCGCGATCTGGGCGCTCGCGCGGCTCGGGGATGCCCGGATCCTCGCTCACCTCACGGCCGCGGTCGAGGGCGATCCCGCGTGGTTCCGGGTCTCCCGGATGCACTACTCGGCTCCGGGTTTCATGCTCACCGATCTGCCCGGTCTCGCCGACGTCCTGACCCCGATGAGACGGCATGCAGACGCGCTGATACCGGCGATGCGGCGACGCCTCGCCCGGGAAAGAGACGTCCCAGCCCTGCACACGTTGACCGAAGTCCTCGCATCCTACGGCCGACCCGCGCAGGCTGCGCTGCCCGAGCTCACGGCCCTGCTGGCCACCCCACACCGCGCGCTGGCGTGCCGAGTCCTCGGTCAACTCGGCCCGGACGCGTCCGCAGCCGCCAAGGATCTACGCCGTCTCGCCACCGCAGCCGCGCGAAACGCCGCCGCACGCGAGGCCGCGACGCCGGCGTGGGCGTACTTCCGGGTGACCGGCGACGCCGATCCGTTCCTGCGCACAGTCAGCCTCGATCAGGGCATCTCCACGCCGCACGAACTCTTCCGGCAGATCGCCGATCTCGGCCCCCGCGCGAGCGCGCTGGCGGCCGGCATCGCGGAACTTCTCAACGCCAATCACGGCTATTGGGATGGCTGGACGGGCGTCGAAGCCGCCCACGCGCACTGGCGGATCACCGGCGACCCCGCCTTGTGCATCGAGGTGTTCGACGCTGCACTCGAGCCTGTTCGCCGCGGACGCCAGCTCCCCGTCAGCCGCCAGGTCCTGCGCTATCTGCCGGCGCTCGGCGAGGCGGCCGGACGGTTCCGGCCGCTGCTCGAGGAGATGATCGCGCGCCCGGAGCGGCTGGTTTACTCCGGCGGGTGGAGGGGATTGGCCGAGGACGACGAAGCAGTCGCCCTCGCCCAGGCGGCCCTGAACCCTTAACCGCTGCTCAGCCCCCGGTAGGCCGCGATCCCGATTCGGGCGAAATCCGGCTTAGCGGAAAAATTCAGGCAACTCTTAGGGTCGGATCTGTGACAAAACGGGTCTCCCGATCTGTATCTAGGTGGAGGGGAAACCACGAGCGACGACCAGCGGTTGCACCGTACGCGCAGCCGCGTGATCGTTCCCGAGCCGGTTTCCGCTCTCCGTCGATGACCGGATCGAAGGAGACTCGCACATGCCCCGCGCCACCAGCCGTTTCCCCGCCCCGAACACGGGCTTTCCGTATCTGGTGTTCCGCACCACCCCGCGTGACCGGTACCTGGCCACGATGCTCTTCGAGCACCGCGTGCTCACCTCCGAGCACATCGCCCGGCTCGCATTCACCACGCTGCGCCGCGCCAATCAGCGGCTGGCGGAACTGACCGAACTCGGCATCGTCGACCGCTCCCGCGCGAACCCGGCCGTCTACGGCTCCAGCCCTTACCTGTACACCCTCGGGCCTCAAGGCGCCCAGTTGGTGGCCGGCGAACGCGACACGACGATGAAGGAGCTGCGCTATGACCGCGGCGTGCTCCTGCGCCAAGCGGTACGCCGCGACCTGCCGCACACCCTCGGCTGCAACACCGCGATGGTCCGCCTCGCCACCCGCCACCGCACCTCGCCCGATGTCCGGTTGCACGCCTGGCTCGGAGCACTCAGCTGCATGCGACGCTGGGGCGACATCGCGCCATACCACCGTGAGGGAGTGCGCGCCGACGCCTACGCGCTCACCTCCGGCACGGCGCATCCGACCGATGAGCAGAGCCGTTTCGCATGGTTCTTCGAGTACGACACCGGCAGCGAATCGATCAACCAACTCGCCCGGAAGCTGCGCGGCTACCAGAACTTCGCCCACGAGTACCGGGGCCACTATCCGGTCCTGGTCCGCGTGCCGAACACAGCCCGCGAGACCCGCCTGCACGAGGTGATCGCCAAGACCCACCACATCCCGTGCACCGTGCCCGTAGCCACCACAACCAGCGACGACCTCGGCGCGGCGGTATGGCGCATCGTCAGCGACGAACACCTTCCAGCCCCCGTGTACGCCGGCCAGCGCTCCCCGCTGTCCGCGCTGGGCTTCATCTTCACCACGGTCGGCTATCGCCTGCTCGAACCGCTCACCGGAGGCGACGATGAGGACGATGAGTACGTTCCGGCACCGACCATGGATCAACCCTGAGTCCCGTCGACAGCGAGACCTCCGTGCTTGTACCGCACGCGACCTCGACACACCTGGGGTGGGGCGAGCCTGAGAAGGCCTTCGACGTCCTTCGAGCCAGCCGTCCTTCCGCCCACCGCTTCGCCCACCGACCCGTCCAACCCCATCCGCCCTGCTTCGCACACAACCGCAGGTCGTCGCCGAGTTCCCGTGATGACATGCGGCAGGCTAATAGGGCTATACGCCCTATACCGCGCGACCCCCGCCCCGCATGCGGCGACGACCGGTGCGGGCGCGGCCCACACGCGCCCCCTCGCGGGCTTTCGCCCCGTTCTGCGGTCGTGGTCCGCTCAGGCGGCTACCGGGCCCCACGTGGGCCCGCACCGGCCGCGCACGCCGCCGTAACCCGCCCCGGTGATCACATACACGCCGTCGACTTCGCGGGCACGGCGGCGTGCGCGGCCGGTGCGGGCCCGGGCAGCCGTCGGCGCGAAGGACGCTGGTGCCGTCGCGCCGACGTGCTTCGCCCAGGCCCACAAGGCCGTCGGCGTAGCCCGAGGCAGGCAGCGCAGCGGGAGAAGAAACCTGTGGTGATACGAGCCCGGCGACTGAGACCATCGACGCCATGAACCGTGGGGGTAGCGAAGCGATCAGCCTGGAGCCGATCGCGACCGAGTGCGTGAAGCTGGTCGCCGAGCAGTTCGGCCGCTCGCTGGACTGGAGCATCGAGAGCCTCACCGAACTGGATGCCGTATGCGTCGACTTGCTCGCCGACGGCCCGCTCGGCGAGAAGCGTCTCGACCTCTGGTGGAAGCTGATCGGCGCTTACACCGGTGAGGTGGTCATCAGGGCCTACAACGGTCAGTGGATCCAGCACGAATCCTCGACCGGAGCGCCGGGGATCTCCGCGCTCGGAGTAACCGGCTTCCCCTTCAACATCGCGAACAAGATCCTCACCGGCGAGGAGTTCAAGAGCCTCGCGTCGTTCGCGCGCGCCCTGCCTGTCATCGCCGAACGCCAAACCGGACAGGCCTAACCCCCCAGCCTTCCGCGCCGCCGCTGACGGGCCGCCGCGAGGCGGGTCGACCGTGGCGGCGCGAATGGTGTCAGGCGTCTTCGTTGAGCGCCGCCATCGCGGCGCCGATCCGGCGGGCGAGGTCGTGCAGTTCGGGCTGCGGGATCTCGAGGTACTCGGGCTTGTCGACCGCGGCGAACTGCTGCTCGTGGAACGGAACGCCGGGCGGCAGCGGAGCAAGGTGCCAGTGGACATGGGCTACGCCCTGCATGCTGCCGAAACTGTAGACGTACAGCCGCTCGGTTGCCGTGAGCCCGGACAGGACGCGGCCGAGGCGATGGACGCGGCGCTGCAGCATCAGGTACTCGTCTTCGGAGAAGTCGGAGACGACTCCAGTCACGTGCCGCAGCGGAGAGAGTAGGCAGTAGCCGTAGAGGCGCGGCCAGGGCGGGAAGAAGACGACGCAGTGCTCGTCGCGGTAGGCCACGATCTCGTGCTCGGGGGTAGTGGCCTCGTCGGTCAGCTCGCATATGAAGCAGCGGCCGGCCGCATTGTCCGTTTGGAGCTTTGCAGCGTACGCCTCGGAGTCGATCGTTCTCGTTCGCATGCTGAAAACCGTAGGCGCGATCGGTTATGGGCGGCTGGGCCAGGCATATCGAGGCCCGGAGATCCCGAAACGGCGCCGCCCCGGGCCCGGCGCGGCGCGGCGGTTCCGGTCCGGCCCCCGCCGCTATCCGGCCCGGCCGCCGCTCCGGCCCCGACGCGGGCCACGGCGCGCCGACACGGCCCCGGTGGGGAGAGCCCGGCGCCCCGGGCCGGGACGGCGGCGCCCGGCGGGCGTCCGCCCCGCACCGCCCCGGCGGCGGGGGCGTCGCGCGGAACGCGCCCGTGGACCACCCCGCACGCCACCACGCGCCGTGGCGAAACCGGCGAATTATCAAGCACCACGTATCCACATATGGCCATCTGGCGGAAGCGGAGCAACGCTGCGCACGACCGAAACCCGATCACACCGGGAGCCGCGCATGACCCCGCACACACCCACCGGATCCGAACCGAACCCGAACGCGCGCCCCGCGCCCTGGAGGGCGCTGAGCGTGCCGCTGCCCGCAGGAGAGACCCACCTGCTCGCTCCGCTGCGACGCATCGCCGCAGCCAACCTCGCCGCCTGGGGGCTGCCCCAAGGCATGACCGATGACGTCCTGCTCGCCCTGACCGAGCTCGCCGCCAACGGCCTGCGGCACACGTCCGGGCCCGTCCGCGTGCACATGTTCACGGACAGAGCCTCGACCTACGTTCAGGTCGAAGACACGAGCGCCACGGAACCGCCCCGACGCAACGAGTTGAACCTCGCGCCGGAGCGCACCCACGGCTTCGGCCTCGAGATCATCGAAGCCCTCGCCTCCGGGACCGTCAGCCGCGTCCACGCTGCGCGAGGTAAGACAATCACCGCCAAGTTCAACCACTGACGGGCAAACCGTGCAGCGTTCGGCGGGTGGCGCGTCGTCTACGAGGCGTCGCTCGCCGTTTCTCGTCGCGCCGGAACCTTCGTTAGTCGCGCGGCGCGGTTCTAGCGACATGCCAGTGGCGATCGCGCACAGCGTCTGCGCGTCCTCGCTCAGATCGGGCGGCAGAGCCGGGGGTGCACAGAGCGACGAACGGCATCATCGCCACGAACGCCCGTGCGTTCTGAAGCGGCGAATGCGGCATCGCCACCGCGCCAGACTCCCATTTCTGGACAGCTCGCTTCCGCGACTGTTCTGCTCGCCGATCCTGTCCCCCTCCCCCATCGGCTAGGCGAAACCCGCCTGCGAGTCGCCCAAACTCTCGCGCACGGACCGCAGCCTCACCGTTAAGGCGGACGGCCGCGATCCGGGATTGACGCCCGACGTCCTCGGCGCCGACGGTCTCAATCTTGAGGCACTCGGAGCCGCTGGACGCGAGAGCACCGGAAGCACTCGGCGCTCGTCCCGCCTGCAGACACAACGGGCCGACGGCGGCGTCACGGGTGGTGACGGACTTGCTACAACTTTCGCACGGGGTCAGACGCACTACCGGAAGCCACGCGCCCTCTAATTATCGAACTCGCCGCTCTTGGCGCCCTTGAGGAAGGCGTCCCACTCATTGGCGGTGAACCAGAGCACCGGGCCGGCGCCGTGCTGCTTCGAGTCCCGGACGGCTCGTCCGCCGTCCGGGAGTTCGGCGATCTCGACGCAGCCGCCGCCGTTGCCGCCGCTGAAGGTGGACTTGCGGAATGCGAGATTCGACAGTTCGCGGTGCTCCATCATTTCTGCTCCTTGATCATGCCTTCGATCAGCCCCAAGGAGGCCTCCGGGGAGAGGGCTTGCGCCCTGACGAGATCGTATCGAAGGCGGAAGCCGCGCACTTCCTCGCTGCGCTCGACGACCGTGCCTTGGCCGGGGCCGTCGGCGAAAGCGATGTCCGGTCCGTCGTCGAAGCCGAGCAGGATGACGGCGCCGTCCGAGCAGGCGTGGGCACCGGTGGCGAACGGCAGGACCTGCAGTACGCAGTGCGGCGAACTGCCCAGCTCGACGAGGCGTGCAAGCTGGTTCAACCACACTGCTTGCGGGCCGATGGGGCGACGGAGGACGGCCTCATCGATCACTGCCCAGATTTGCGGGCCGCCGGGCACGAAGGCCGTCTCCTGGCGTGCCATCCGTGCGGCGACGAGGGCATCTGTGTCGTTGCCCCGATAGGCGGCGATGAGTTCGCGCGCGTAAGCCTCGGTCTGAAACAAACCTGGCACGTTCTGCGGGTCCCATGAGTGGATGGACATCGCCCGCGTTTCGAGTTCGACGTATTCCTGAAACCAGCGCTGCACGCTCGCACGCTTCACGAGCGGCCAGAGGCGTGCGAAGGCTCCGTCCGTCCCGAACGCCCTATCGCAGCCTTTTGCGAATTCCTCGGTTGGAGTGCGGCGGGTGAGTTCCACCATGCCCACGGCCTGCTCCGAGTAGCCGAGCTTCTTCCCCAGGTCGTTCTGGCTGTAGCCGCTTGCTTCACGTAGGCGTCGGAGTTCGCTCGCGAAGAAGGCGGCGGGGGATTCGCCCGGGTCGATCGGCTTGGTAGGCATCGGTTGGCCTCCACACAGTTGTGCTTGTGGGGTTCTGAGTAGCTGTCAGCCTACTCGCGAGACGCCACGATAGGTACCACATCGCTCACGGCACGTGACGCAACCGTTGTGAGGACCCGAACATGGCGATCACGAAGTACCAGGCCCCAGAACACCAAGGACTTCAGAGGCTGACCGTCCGGCCGTCCGAGATCCGGATCGGCGACTGGATGCGCGATCTCGGCAGGCTGCGTCGGGTCGAGAGCGTCGAACCCGTCGAGGACAAGGTCATTCCCTCGACGCTCTACACGATCCGCTTCACCGACGACGCTCACGGCGCGTACCCCACGCTCGGCGTGCGCGAAGCGGTCCCCTTGACCATATGGCGCGAGCCTTAGCCCGTGAGCTCAGGGGACGAAGAGCACCGCGCGGAGCGCACCCGCGGCAAGCCACGTCACCGAAAGCTCACGACCACAGACACCTCCCCATCCCTTCGAGAACGGACTTCAATGCTCAACGAACTCACCGACGATCACGTGAAGAACGCGCGCATCCTCGCTGCCCAAGGTATGGACCCCGCACGGATCGCACGGGACTTCTGCTTCGACCCCGAAGCCCTGTTCGACGCGGTCGAGGGCGTCACGTTCCGGCACATCACCGACCCGCCCCGCGCGCGCTGCAAAACGCTGGAGATCACGAACCCGCAGGGCGCCCGCATCGCCGGGGTCCAGCTCGACGGACGCCGCCTGCGCAAGATCCGCACCGAACGCCTCAAGCTCAGCCAGGGGAGGTTCGCACTCGAGCTCCGCCAGGCCGGAGCCGCTCTGGGCGTACCCAACCGGTGCACAAAACGGCTCGTGCAGAAGTGGGAGCGCGGTCTGCACAAGATGCCCTCACCCAACTACCAGCTCGCACTGGCACAGGTCATCGGACAGAGCGTGGAAGCGATCTACCAGAGGGTGCTGCCCGAAGTGGTCGACGACGCGATGGAACAGCTCGCAGCCGTCCTGCCGGTGTTCGCTGAGACCTACGACAAGCTAATCGAACTCAACGCACACCTTGTCCATCACGTCAGCGAGGCGGACGCCGAGCAGGTCGTGCAGTCGCGACCCGGCGCCCGCACGATCGTCATCCCGCAGGCCAGCGTGCTGCCGTAGCTAATCGATCCTGCGGCAGCGTCCGCGTGCTACTGGTGACTTCAGGCGGTCCAGCGACCGGCCGCCCACGGGGCGCCCGCTAATCGTGTCGTGGCCCAGCCCGAGCTGCCGGGAACTCGGAGGACGCCGTGCCATGGTGGCGCCCTGTGATTACAGAGCGCCACCGTCAACCTGCCGCACAAGCTTCGCAGGTAGCTCCCGCTCTCGCGAGGCGACACCGTCGGCGCGGACTGGGCCGTCTTCGTCCACGTCGGAGCCATAGCCGCCGAAGTGCTACCCCTCGCCGCTCCAGTCGTCGCCGTCCGCCTCGGTGTTCAGTAACTCGCCCGGACCACACGCGGTGCAGCCCGAAGACCGGGCCCATAGGCTCTGAGCATGGCGAACACGGCGAGGACCGCGGCCAAGCGCAAGACTGAGACCGCGATGACCAGACGTGCCGAAGAGTTCCACCGCCGCGAAGAGATGCTGAGCGAGATCGTCGCCGAATACTTCGACGCCGCTGAACAGGCAGAAAAGGCCAGAGCCGCTGCCCACGCGAAGGCCCAGAAGATCCGCGCTCGCGCCGACGAACGCATCGCCGCCCTCGAGGTTCAGGCCGAGGCTGTCGCGGGCGGCCATGAACACCGTGCCGACCAGGCGATCGGCCGCATGCTCGAACTCGACGAGAGCCCAAGGGCGGTGGCGGACACCCTCGGCGTGCCGCTCGGCCACGTTCGCGACATTCAGCGCCCTGCCCAGGCTCCGAAACGCGTCCCGGACACGGAGTAGCTGAGTTTCTATTCTTCGCCGTCGTCCTCGAAGCCCGGGTGGTTGAGCACCCAGTGGCCTGTTTCGTCTTGGTGCACGAGCTGGTAGAGCTGTGTGTCTCCGGCGAGCATTCGCGGGAGGGTGAATTCGAGTTCGGGGAAGAAGTTCGGCCGCCAACCGTCGTCGTCCGTGAACGCCGCGGGGTCGCTGCTGACGGCGGCCACGACGGCGACGTTGACGGCATGCTCGTACTCCTCCTCGGCATTCTCGTCGAGGCCGGTCGCCTTCAGGTCGCACCAGGCGGCGAGGACGCCCTGCAGGCCCTGGACCGTAGTGTTCATCTGCTCGGTGTCGTCGGCAGGTTCGTCTGCCTTGCCCCAGCGCATCCACACCAAGCCGTCGGTCAGACTGACCCAGTAGCTGTTGTCCTCGTCGGTGTAGTTGGCGAGGAACGCCGCAGGTCCGCAGTCCGGCAGGTCGGCGCCATTCAGCTCCCGGACCGAGTCGCGGATGAAGATCTCGTACGCGTTGTGCGGCAGCCCTCGTCCGCCGAGCGCGTCGGCTGCGTGCTGCGGTACTTCGGCGTGTTCGAGCGTGTCGGGGTCGTACGGCGTCCACTCGGGTGTCTCGTAGTAGAGCCGGTCGTCGTCGGTGCGCATCCTGACTCCTTCGCGTACGTCCTCGGTGCCGGCCTCCGGTTAGACCTGTAGGCGCAGCGTAGAACCTCTGCACCGCTCGCGCGGTCTCGCTGAGTCACCATTTCGTCTCTTTCCAGAACGAGGGCTGCCGCAGGGCGCTACAGTCAGCGCGTATAAGGACTCGAGGTTCAGTTTCGTGGGCAGGGGTGGGCTGAGGGATGCGTGCTGGTGAGACGACCTTCGCGGGCTTACTGGAAGGCAAGAAGCAGTTCCAGGTTCCGCTGTTCCAGCGTCCGTATTCCTGGAAGGAAGATCAGCTTGGGCAGCTGTGGCTGGACATCCTCGAGCAGGCCGAGCTGATCACCGAAGGTACCGAAGGTTCTACGCACTTCCTCGGGTCCGTGGTCCACGCCCCGTCACCGCAGCACACAATGGCCTTCCCCCGCGCGCTCGTGGTCGATGGCCAGCAACGGCTGACCACTCTGTCCCTGGCGTTGGCCGCGCTGCGTGACCACGTGAGGGCGTCCGATCCTGATTGGGCCGCCGAGATCTCGCGCCGGTTCCTGGCCAACAGCCGTACCCAGGGCGACGACACGGTCAAGCTCATGCCCACCCAGGCCGACCGGGCTACATACCGGGCCTACATCACCGGACCGCCGCCAGCCGCTGACGATTCCAAGGTCGGGTTCGCCTACCGGTTCTTCCTGGCGAAGCTCGCCGAGATCGCGATCAGCGATGACCAACCGCCGCTCGAGAAGATTGAAGAGGCGATCACATCGCGGCTGACGCTCGTGGAGGTCAGCGCGGACGAGCGCGACAACGTCTACCGGATCTTCCAGTCACTCAACAACACCGGTCTCGATCTCACTCAAGCTGACCTGCTACGCAACTACCTGTTCATGCACCTGCCCACCCGCGGCCAGTACGTCTACGAGAATCTCTGGACGCCGCTGCAGAAACGCCTGGACCCCAAGCAAATCGAGCACCTCATCTGGCTGCAACTCGTACTCGAGGGCGAGAACCGAGTTCGCCGTCAGGACGTATACCGGGCTCAACGGGATCGATTCACCGCCACCGACGAGGACGAAGGCGTCTACGAGGCCTACGCCGAGGAACTGGTCAGGCGTTCCTGGCACTACCAGACCATGGTCGATCCCGCGCACGAGAACAACCCCGAAGTTCGCACTGCGCTCACCACGCTGCGCCGCTGGGACGCGGAGGTCATCGCCCCGCCGGTCATGCTCTTACTCGACCATCGCGAACGTGGCCTGGCCACGGACGCACAGGTCGCACGCGCTCTCGGGCTGATCGAAAGCCATCTCGTGCGCCGTATGATCTGCCGCGTCCCTTCGGCTGGACTGAACCGGTCGTTCATGGATCTGCCGGGGCAGCTCGACCCGGGTGCAGCCGTCGATGAGGAGATCCACCGGCTTCTCTCATCAGAGCGTCGCTCCTGGCCGACCGACGCGGAGGTTCTCGACGCGATCTTGACCAAGCCGTTCTACCACTACGGCCGTGCCAACCAGCGCACTTTCGTCCTGCGCCGTCTGGAGGAGTCGTACGAGCACCCTGAGCCGATCGACTTCGCCTCCGCCAAGCTCACGGTCGAGCACATCTTGCCCCAGACCCCCGGCCCGGAGTGGCTCGAAGTGCTGGCCGAGGACGCTCTCGACGGCGAGGAGCCGCTCGATCTGCACGCCAGGATCAAGCACACCCTCGGCAATCTGACCCTGACCGCACAGAACAGCAAGCTGTCCAACCATCCGTTCCAGCGCAAGCAGGATCTGCTCAACCACAGCCACCTCGAACTCAACCGCCGGATTGCGGCCACCAAGCGCTGGGGCGCTGCGGAAATCGAGCAGCGCGGCCGCGAACTGGCGAAAGCCGCGATCGAGATCTGGCCTGCCCCACTACCTGGACCACACGGGCCGACGGAGGGCAAGGACTGGTCGCTGCTGCACCAGGCGCTCGCCGCGCTCCCGCCCGGCGCTTGGACCACCTACGGAGACCTCGCCGCTCTCATCGGCTCCGCCGCCCAGCCCGTCGGCAACCACCTTGCTCAAGCCACAGACGTCACCAACGCATGGAGAGTGCTCAACTCCGCAGGCAAAGTCGCCGAGAACTTTCGCTGGACAGGCGAGAACCGCGGGCCGGTCCTCGACGTCCTGCGGGCGGAAGGTGTTCGCATTGACAGCAAGACCAAGCGAGCCGACCCTGCGCAGCGCATCAGCGCCGACGAACTCGCAGCTCTGCTTGGCCTCGGTGGCGGGGAAGATTCCTGATGCTCGCCCCATTACGGCAGTCGGACTTCATGGACTGATGTGGGGCGAGTTGTTTGCGCGGTGGGGTTATCTTCGCCAGAGGAAGTCGTCGGGCGCGCCGAGGTTGAGCCACGTCGTCAGCCAGTCCGCGAGCGTGAGTTCAAGGCTGTGCAGCTTCGGTTCCTCGCTTGGATCCCAGCCCCACAACGGGGCCGAAGGGTCCTTGAGGTCGATCAACGTCCAGATGCAACAGCCCTCGTCCAGAATCCACAGCATGCCCGGCGGCATGGGGTGGTAGAGCTCGTGATCCGGCGGAAGCTCTACCGTGAACTCCCTGAAGGCATCGACGATGTCGGCGAAGTCCCCGCTTGATCCACGCCCGCCCGGCACGCCCAGGACTCCGGCACGCGGGCCGAACCCGCCGTTCGCCACCTCCGTATACAGGCGGCGTAACAGGGCCGGCAAGGCATGTCCGATCGCCGCTTCCGCAGCCTCGACCATTCCGGGGCTCGCGGGCGCCTCCTTGAACCTGCCTTCGGCGGCCAGCGCGGAAAGCTCCTGGACCAGCTCGTCTTCCGTCACGCCCGCCATCATCGACGGCGCAAGCGGACTATGTCCACCCTCGATGTAGCTGGTCCTGACCATGACTCGTGCGAGCCGGCTGGCTGCGTCCGGGGGCTACGCCCGACAGAAGTCCCGTTAGCCAACATCTCAATATACTTGCTTTAAGCCCGGAGACTACTTAGGCGCGGGTGTCGTGGCGCGCACAGCAGACAGGCGAGGGGTCGATGGTCGCGAGCTGCCCATCCAGCTCGCAGGCGATCTGGACGTTCGTCCTCAGCTACCCGACCCGACTTCGTAGTCACGGCGCGGTGATTCACGGCTTCCGCGTGACGATTCATGGCCCCCGGCAGTTGGCCGATACTGGCACTTCGAACTCGAAGATCCGGCATGCGATGCTTCACAGATGCCATCGTCAGCGGCAATGCCCGGTGGTATGGTCGTTGCAGCCTCAGGGGGAGGCCTATCTCATGCGCATGGCCAAGTACGGGGAGGACGTGTCATGGCCGGTGGCTATCAGGTGGACGTCGCGGCGCTGCGCAGCTTCGCGCAGGTCGCCGATGCTCAAGAGCAGCAACTCGAGCGAATACACCAGACGCTCGCCGGAGTGCAGATCGACGGCGATGCCTTTGGCCTGTTACCAGCCTCTGGGGACCTGCACAGCGCGTACACCGCGCACGCGCAGGCCGAGGTGGAGAACACCGCTGAAGCGGCCCAACTGCTCCACGAGACCGGCGCCGGTCTCGAGCAGACCGCAGTGAACTACGGGCAAACCGAGCAGGCCATCACCGAGATGTACCACAACATGAGAGGCCAGCTGGGAGGCGGCCGTGGGTAACGGAATCGGCGACGAGGTCGTCGCGGCCTACAACTGGATCAACCAGCCGCTGTTCGACATCAACCTACCCTTCCACCTGCCGCATCCGGTCAAAGCTGCGGAAAACGCGCTGGACGGAGCCATCGACTCCACTGTGCACGGCATTCTCGAGGCCACCGGCCTGATCTCGATCCTGCAGGAGGTGACGGGAAAGCCGGAACCGCTGGCCCAGGCCGCCGACGTCTGGCTCGAACAGGCGCACAAGACCAAGGCCGTCGCCGATGAACTGCGCCAGAGCGCCCGGCCGCTTCCGCAGGAGTGGCAGGGGCAGGCCTCGGCTGCATTCGGACAGCACCTGGGCCAGTTCGTCAATGCGCTGGATTCGATGGCAGGCGACATGGGCACTGCCGCGCAGATTCTCAACCAGGCGGCGCAAGAGTGCCAGGTGGCCGAGGACCTGGTCAACGAGATCATCCGGGAGGCGATCGAGTGCGCAGTGGCCACACTGGCCGCCACCGCCGTCGCCGACCTCTTCACCTTCGGCCTTGCAACGATCGCCGGAGGCATCGCGGAGGGCGCGGAGATGACCGCGTTCGTCGCCCGGGCCGCCCAGGTCTCCACCAAGCTGGCCGAGGTCCTGGAAAAGCTGCTAGGCACGCTCAAGGACCTCAAGGCCCTGAAAGAGGCTGAGGGCGCCTGGAAGGCGTTCAAGGCTTTCCGTCAGGCCAAGGGGATCTTCCAGGCTGCGAAGGCGCTCAAAGAGGGCGACGGCGCGCTGCTGGCTACGAACCGGGCACTGCACTTCGCCACCGGGGTAGTCAAAAGCGGCGCAGTCGCGCCGGCACTGGGCCTAGTCGGTCTGACACCCGACCTCGTGGGCGGCGCCAAAGACATACTCACCAGCAGCGACGGACTCGGCGCTGACGCGACCACGATAGATGCCCTGACCGGGACCGGCCAACCGGCTGATCCGTACCACCTGCCGTCGCAGCTGGCCGGCGATCTCGATAGTCTGACGACGCTGCATCCGAGCGAGCGCAAGCCGCTGAACCTCGACTAGCCGGAGCATGACCATGGGACGTTTGCCTGACGACGCGGAGCACACCCGCCTCGCCGACCTCAGCCAGTACGGCTCCCAACTCCAGCCCGTCCTCGCGCCGGACGAGGTGCTCTATGCTGCGATCCCTGTGCGCCTGGACTCGGACATCAAGGACCCGCCGAGCAAGCTGCTGCCCAAGTCTCCCGGGTTGAGCGGTCACCTCGGTGGCACGCTCGAACGCGTCGCCCCCGTTCTCGCCCCGACCGAGACAGTGCTCACCGGTATCTTCAACATGGCGTCCCGCAGCAAGTCCTGGGATGGCGGCTGGGACAGCAACGCGGGCCAGTTCGTCATCGCCGTCTACCCCTGCAAACGCGCTGAAGGCTCGGCCATCCTCGGCGCATCACTGCAGTTCGTCCGCACCGACCGGCGGCTTCTGGTTGCCCACCTGCCCCGGCGCAGCAAGAGCCCGACACCGACCCTGATCGCGCAGTTCGGTCCCGGCCAGCTGCGCAACCGGCCCGAACCGCCGCCCAAACGCCAGAAGCACCGCGCCGACCTGGTCTTCCCCGACGGCTCATGGCTCGCGCTTCAGGCCGACACGCCACAGCAGGCTGACTTGCTGCGGCAGGTCTTGGGCGCCGCGAACTGAAGCTGTGGGGAGCCCGGCCTCGGCTTGAACTCACTGTCACGCGCGGGCGCCCACTCGAGATGCGCGACGGGCAAAGACTCCCCTGGAATGTCAACCTGGGCGCGGTGACGACCGCCCGCACCTTGTCATGCATAAGCAGGCTTATGCACAGCTATGCCCACAGATTCCGGCGAGGCTCGAGGACGATGTCGACATCGACGAGATCGCGCCAGCGGGTGTTGGCGGTGCCGCGCTGCATCATCGTTACGATCTTCTCGGCGAGAACCATCGAGAGCGGGTAACCGGTGATCTCTAGCGTTCCGCCGAGGATCCTGGGCAGCTCGACCGGACGCGGGGCCGGCCATACCGGATCGCCCACGTCGATATCGATATGGAAGGACAAGCGAGCCACCGAGAGCGTCCCGGTGAGGGTGACCCGTACTCCGGTGTACTCGTTTTCATCGCGGATCGATTCGGCGCTGGCCGAGTCCGGGTCCAGTTCCAGGCCGTCGTCGAGACGGATGGCGGCGATGGCGCGCACCACCTCGCGCATAGCCTCGACCTCGCCGGAGAGTTGGTCGGCGTACAGATCGATGTCTCGAGTTGGCCGGCGGGTTCCGAAGGCGGCGAGCAGTACGCCGCCCTTCGAGACGAACCGATCGGCATAGGGGGAGACGGTCAGCCGGGCAAGGAAGCCCTCAAGGGCGTAAAGCTGGTGCAGCTCGTCCGTGGGGCGAGCCTGCCTGCGCGCAAGATTCTGCAGGTCGAGGTAGGTGCGCCCGCTCGTGGTCGAGCGGGTCGGGTGCTAGGCAAGGAGTGTCTCCAGGGCGGTACGCAGCGCAGGCCGGGTACGGGGGAAGTCGGCGGCGAGTCCGAGGAGCGTTGCCGGCTGGCTTCCGGGCAGGCGCAGCCAGCGCTTAAGGGCGCCGATCGCCAGATCGCTTCCTTCACGGTGGCGCAGTCTGAACGCGTCGATGATGCTGCGTTCGGGGCTGTAGAGGCCGATGGACAGCTCCTTGGTCAGCTCGAGCGTTTCGCGACCGAGATCGAAGGTGGCTGGGGTAAAGCTGTGCCAAATTGCTGGCGCCCTAGTCGCGGGTCTCCATTGCCCACGGGGGAGGGCGATATCGATACCCGCCGGAATCTCGTCCGTCAGCCCGTGTCTGGCCAGAGCGGTGGTGAGACATAAGGTGGCCTTTGGAGCTCGTATGGCGATCTCGATCAGGTCGATGTCGGCGTCGTGGCCGCGGTTGCTTCTCTGGAAGAGGCCGTGCCCGAGCTGTTCGATCTGCCCGTCGTCACGGAGTTTGTAGAGCCGCCGCTTCGAGATCCCGGCCGTGCGCGCGTCGGTATACGTGAAAGTCTCAGGTAGCGGCGTGTCTGTAGCTCCGCTCATCGTGCCTGCCTCTACGCGCGTCGGTCCTGACAACCGCATTCTGGGGAACTATTCTACACAGGTAGCCACTACCTGTAGTGGATAGTTCCCGGCCGGGTTCATCGGCGAGAAAGCCCTGGTCATCGGCCCACCGGGCGTTCTGCAGCGGGGAGTGCGAGCCCATGGCACGAGGCAGATGAAAGGCGGCTCCCCAGCGGTCTGAAGTCTCGAGCCGTAGACCTCGACGACGTCGAAGCAGCCCCCGCTCCATTCTGGTCCACGGTGGCATACTGGGGGTGTGGAGCGAGCTGGATACGCGCAGACCAGGCCCTATGCTGTGGTCGATGACTTGGCTGAGTTGGCTGGGCCCGACAACGGCGTGGTTGACCTGCCCTTGCGCCTAGACTGGTCCGGACCGCGTCATTACGATCTGGCCGACGACCAGGATCAACGGCTGCTGTACGAGACCGTCTTGAATCAGGCTCTCGATCCCGCCGACCTCCGCGCAACCTTGAATGCGGAATTGCTGCGCGGGCTCTGGACTCGTTTGTGGTTGCCCGCGCGCGTGCGGCAACTGTGGGAGTCGCGCTTCCCGGCCCTGGCTATGGCCCGGGCGGCGTAATCTGTGGATCCGCTGCACGAACGCGTCGCGCGCACAGCGCTGGCAACGATCGACAAGTTCGGCTTCGTGCTCGCCGGGGGCTACGCGATTCAAGCCCATGGCCTTCTCGAACGCATGTCCGAGGATGTCGACCTGTTCACCGACCGCGGTGACCCCGCCGCATTCGAGGCCGCGGTCCGAGCAGTCAGCGAGGCGTGGATGCAAGAAGGCCTCATCGTCACCCTCGACGCACAGCACGAGACTTTCGCGCGGTTCACCGTCACCGATGAGCAGCACCAATCCATGAAGGTCGAACTCGGCTACGACTGGCGGGCGAATCCTCCGGCTCGAGCAGCCGTCGGGCCAGTCCTGCACCGCGACGACGCGGTCGCCAACAAGATCTGCGCAGCCTTCTCCCGAGGACTGCCTCGGGACTACATCGACATCCACGCCGCCATGACCACAGGCGGCTACACCCGCGAGCGACTCGTTCAACTCGCCGCCGAACACGACCCCGGGTTCGACACAACGGTCTTCGCACAGGCCTTGCTCGCGAGCTCCCGCTACGACGATACCCGCTTCACCTTCTACGGCCTCGCCCCCGAGCAGGTCGCCGCACTGCGCCGGGATCTGCTCGATTGGGCTGAAGACCTCCGTCAAACCGGTGAAACCCAGATTCTCTGATCCCTCCCGCCTCGCACCAGGTCAGCAGGTCACCACGTGGGGAACCCTCGTGCCCAGGCCAGGTCGATCAGCTGCTCCATCGCCACAGCGCCGTCCTCGATGTCTGTCTGGATGCAGTAGACCTGGCGAGAGGCCACATGGCGACCCACGGTGTCGACGACTCGTGAAAACTGACCCCCTAGCGACTGTTGAATCTTGACCCCCCGACGCTAGGGAGGTGCTGAAAGTGCAAGGCTCGGTCATGGTCACGTGTCAGCCGCCGCTTGCGGCGACGATGCCGTTAGCCCAGAACGACTATGGGCCTGACAACCCCCGGCCGCGCTCCCCGCGGTTCGTCGGCGGCGCCATGGTGACCACGAGCGCGCGGACCGCACCCCAGCCGTGTCTGACGCCCCTGCGTGCGTCGTCACCGTGTCGTCGACGGTCGGTGACCCGCAGGGCACTCAGACCGGTTGCGGCGACAAGCTGTTTACTGCGAGAGTGCAACACCACTCCGCCCGTGGACACCGCGGGCGCCGGACCAGCACCCTGACAGGGATGAGACGTGATCGAGGTCATCGACGCCGAAGCAGCGCGGCGTGCGCTGCATCACGGGGCCCTGACCTGCCCTTCGTGCCGGACTGGTCGGCTTCGCCCATGGGGCCGCGCTCGGCACCGCGCCATCACCGGCGCGCACGGCGTTCGGCGGCAGCTGCGCCCCGACCGCGGCCGCTGCAGCGACTGCCGGGCCACGCACGTGCTGCTGCCCGCCGACATCCTGGTCGGGCGCGCCTACGCCGTCGACGTCATCGGACCCGCGCTGGCCGCCTTCGCCCGCGGAACAGGCCGTCGCACCATCGCCGCCGAGCTCGGCGTGCCGGCCTCCACCGTGGCCGACTGGACCCGGCGCCTGACCGCGAACGCCGACGCCATCACGCTCGACGCCGTCCGCCGCGTCGTCGCGCTCGATCAGGACCTGCTGTCCACCACCGTGCACGCGCGTCCCGCCGCCGCAGCGCTCGACGCGCTCGGCCGCCTCGCCACAGCCATCACCGCCCGCTGGCCCGCGGCCGGCCGCGACCCGTGGCGGCTGCTCGCGCTGGCTACGGGCGGACGCCTGCTGCGCCCGTCCTACCCCGGCTGATCCAATTGCCGCGTGATGCTCCCGCCTGCCCGAAAACGCGACGCAGAACCTGAATCCCGTGATCCGGCGACAGCGCGACGATACGAGCGACACCACGACGATCCCCAACCATCGAAAGGCGAAGAATGCCCGAGTCCACCATCGTCACCGTCAACGACGCCCGCCATCGTCATCTACCGTGGCGCCTGACAGTCACGAGCAATCTGCCCTTCGGGCGCTGGGGAGAGACCTTCTCAGACGACGTAGTCGCAGCAGCCATGATCGATCGCCTGGTCCACCACGCCGAGGTCCTCACCCTCACCGGCGACTCCTACCGCACCCGCCAGCGCCGCGAACTACTGGCCAAGGACAACCGCGCCGCCAACGGCTAATCACCGTCGATACGCAGCTGAAGATCCGACTCCGCCGAGCACCGGCGCGCCAACTGCTCGATCCCCTCGAGTAGCGCTCCTGAGAAGCGGGCCTTCTCCCGCTGCCGCAACACAGACAACTCCGTCACGAACTGGTCCATCTCCGCGCTCGAGAGCACCAGTGAGCCGTATGGGTCGATGCGCTCGAGCATCGGCAGACCGCAGCCGCTACACAGCTCGGCGAAGAGATCGCTCGGGTCGAGCACGACCTCAAGATGCTCCTGCCGCCACCGGCTCGGATTGCTACCCGAACGGTGCACACGGATCAACGAGACGTCGGCTCCCACAGCCCAACAGTGTGCACCACACCACGCCGGACCCGCGCTTCCGGGCCCGGGCACCACGACGAACGAGAACCACCGGGGTCAGATTTCGCAAGACCGCTGGGGGTCAAATTTCACGAGGCGTTGACACACGGTTCGCCATGTGGCGAGGTTCAATCGGCGAGGCGCTTCGCCCACTGAATCTGGCGAAGCCGGATGTCAGGTTCGGCTCGTGTCTGGCGTAGTCGTATCGACGTCGACGACGCGCAGCGTGCCCTTGGTCAGGACCAGTACGGTGCGGGATCCGTGCTCGCGAAGAGCCCTGATCCGCTGCGCGATGCGCCTGGAGTGCGTCGAGTAGCGCGGCGCCCCGGGGTCTGGATCGACCAGCGCCAGCCGCCCCCTGGAATCAGCGACTACGAACCCCGAGTCCGTTTGGACGGCATGATCGACGTCCGCCGCGGCGAATCGGCGCAGCGGTGTCCCGTCGTGCGCCTGGAGGGCTCTGACTCCGCGGCGGGCCTCGCGTACCCAGAGGATCGGGCCCGTCCTGCTCACCGCCCGAGGCTCCAGGTCGAGGTCGTCAGATCTGAAGAGGGTCGTGACGGCTCCGGTGGGGAGCGAGAGTTCAACCACGGTACGCGGACCGCACCGCGCAAGGACTCGATCGCGATCCAGCGGCGTAAGGACCGGCCGCGTGTCGCCCGAAACCAGAGGCTCGGGCAGCGACCACTGCGCCTTGATCCTTCGATCACGCGGTTCGACCAGGCTGACCTCCGTGCCGTGCGGCTCACCGATCAACACGCCGGACTCCACCACCACCGGCACCGCGCTCTCGACTCGCTGCGGAGTGCGCCACAGCATCGATCCGGTCTGCAGATCGAACGCGGTCAGCGGAGTGTAGCCGCGCCAGCCGCCGACCAGCACCGTGTCCCGCGTCGCGGCGAGATGCCCGGTGAACTCGGCCAATTGCGCGCTCCAGAGCACTTCGCCGGTGCGCACGTCCAGGCAGGACAGTTCTGGACGATTCTGCGAGATCACCAGGCAGCGCTCGCCCACGATGACGGTCGCGCGCGGCCACGCGCCGCATGCGATATCCCAGCGCAGTGCCCCATCGCGGGGATCGAGACCGACCAGGCGAGTGCGTCGCTCGTGGACGACGATGTGCTCGCCGGTCACCGCCAACCCGGCCGGGCTACCCGCCTGATGAAGATCCCGCTCCCACACCGTCTGCCCGAACATGCGTTCATCCCAGCAGTGGCGTAGCGGCGGCGCAACGCGTTTCTGGGGGCTCGCCGTCCCAGACAGGCCTCGCCTGCCTCGGCAACCTGGCTGCGTCACTCGCCGGGACGGCGCGCTGCTTCGCCACGCAGCCCGCCCCTCAGCCAGTGGCGACGCGCCCGGACAATCTCCTGCGCCGCCATGGCGACGCGCCGTCGCTGTTGTGGATGCGGACGACGGAGCCCGATGGCGTGAAGCGACCGCGGCGCGCCAGCGACCCCGCAAGGCATCATGCATAACGCTATGCCCGTCAAGCCCGTGGCGCGTACAGCTCGTCCAAGCCGATGACCGTGACCTCTCCCTCCGCGGCGAGGCTGCGCAGTTGCGCGGAGGGTTCGGCGGCGCCGAAGCAGAGCAGCTTCGCGCTCTCGGCACCCGGATGCCCGGCGGCGATCAGCAGTTCGCGCACGCGCTTGAGGCGCTCGAGGTGGCCGAGGCCCAGCGGTTCTTGCCACTTTGCCTCGCCGAGCCCGAGCAGGATCCTGCGCCCTGCCGCGTCGTTGCCGGAGACGACGATGTCGATCTCGTGGGATGTGCGCCGCTCGGGGTCGTTGACCACGCCGTGCCCGACGTGGGCGACCGGTGACGCGAACAGATCGCTGGGCGCGTAGTCCTGAGCCCAGTCGCGGCAAATCTGCTCGAAGCGCGGACCCATCACGCTGCCCAGGAAGCGCCGCTGCGAGTCCTGCCACACCTGCTCGGCCCGTCCCTGCCGCTCGAGCCGGCTCCATTCCGGCCGCATCACCGCGTGGTGGAAGACGATCAGGGGCTCCCTCATCCGGTACACGCTGCGCCCTGGGCGGAAAGCATCTACGTCACGCACCAGCAGGCCTGCGTCCTCGAGGACCGAGAGGTGATGGGAGATGTCGGTGGACTTGCGTTCCAGGTAGCCGGCGATTCCGCCGCGCGTCGCGTTGCCCTCGGCCACTGCTGCGAGCACGGAGTGGTAGAGCGCGTTGTCCCGGATGTCGGGCTCCTCGGCCAGCAGGTAGCGTGCCTCGCGAAACAGCGGGCTGAATCGATCAAGCACATGCTCGATCACCCACTGCCCGAACTCCGCCTCCGAGCCCGGCGCCCGGCCGCCCGCGGCGCCGTCCCGATACGCCGGGGTGCCACCGACCACCGCGTACAGCAGCGCCGCGAGTCGCGGATCGCGCACTCCCCAGAACTCGGCCGCCTGTCGGTAGTCCAGCGTCCGGACGACCATCTCCAGCCCAGCCCGGCCTCGCAGCGGCGCCGTGCCCGACAGCAGCCTGCCCATGAACGACATCGCCGATCCGCACAGCAGCAGCCGTGTGCGCGACCGCAGCCGCTCGTCCCGTCGTGGGCCGAACGCCGCCTGGATCACCGATGGCAGCGACGGACTGGCCTTCGCCAGGTACGGGAACTCGTCGATCACCACCGTCACCGGGCGCTCCTCACCGAGACGCAGCAGCCCGTCGACGACCTCGTGCCAATCGGCCGGGCGCGGAGGGAAGGCCGCGCCCGTGTACTGGCCAAGCTCCGCCCCGATCCGCATCAACGACTCCGGATCCGCCGCCTCCGTCGCCTCGAAGAAGAACCCGCCACTCTCCTTGCACAGCGCATCGAGCAGAAACGTCTTGCCCTGACGGCGGCGCCCGGAGACCACGCCCAACGTCGCGCCTGGCCGCTCATCGGCCGCGAACCGCGCGAGGGCGGCCCACTCCGCATCCCGGTCGAACATGTCCTGCGGCTTCGCGAACACCCGGCCTCCAGAGTTAGGAGCGTAATACTAAGAATCGTACTCCTAACTATACAGCCGTCATCCTGTGGCACCTCGGCGGCTCGCGGGCGCACGACACTCGAGCCGCGACGACGATTTGAAGGACGGGGCGCTGCCGCTCGGCGGCCCTGCAGAAGAAGTTGTTCGCTGTTCGGTCACCACCGAACAGCGAACGGACATTGGCGCGGCATAGCCAGGGCCGTCCTGTTCGACACCGTGCGCCTCGCACCGGCCCGGCAACGCGCGGCACGGCCGTGACCTGCGCCAAGCCCGCAGCGCAACCACGCTGCGTCGGCTGCGGCTACGTGGAACGGTGACCGCCGAGATCTGCGAGCAGTTCGGCCAGGACGTGCTCTTCTTCGACGCGGACGGCGCGGGCGCAGATCGCTGCGCGCAGGTGCGGGTCCCAAGGCGCGTCGCAGGGTTCGCCGGTGTTCAGTGGGGTGCCGTGGCCGCGGTCGACGGCGTCGAGGTAGTCGCGGGCGGTGTAGCGCCAGGGTGCCGCGCCGGTGAGTGCGAGTACGGAGTCGGCGATGCGCACGCCTCCCCAGTCGAAGTCCCCGTGGTAGCGGAAGCGCGCGCCGCGTTCGCGCAGGGCGCGCAGCAGGGCGCGGGCGGCGGCGGAGAGGTGGCCTTCGACGCAGATCAGTGGTGGGCAGGACGGGCCGAGGTGCCGGGCGGCGGCTTCGAGGACGGCGGGGTTCTCGCAGACGAACACCTCGCCTTGGCCGACGCCGAACGGATCGGGTATGCCGGCCGCCGCCTCCCGCTCGGCAATCACCGCTCCTGGTCCGGGCACTGCAGCCGACCGCTCGCTGATCGCCGCGCCGTGATTGATTTGGCGCAGGGTGAGCGCGAGTGGTTCGCCGTGCTCGCGGGCGACGGTGAGCAGGCGGCCGAGGCTGCCGGGTGCGGCCGCGTCGCCGGGCAGGGCGAGGACGAGCACCCGCGAGGAGAGTTCGTCGAGGCTGACGCCGAGCTCAGCCCACTGGGCGCGGCGCTGCTCGGACTTCGGGGCGGTGATCAGGGTCTCGGGGTCGGGTGCGAGCGAGCGGGCCCATGACTCGGTGGCCGGCGAGCACGAGCCTGCCGATCGGCCGGTCGGCGTCCAGGGCGTGGGCGTCGCCGGTGGCGCGTGCGGCGAGGATGGGCAGCGCGACGCCGTCGGCCGGGAGGGCGGTCAGGACTGTGGCGGTGTGGGCGGCGAGCGTTCGTGCCGCGGCCGGGTCGCCGCCTGCCAGGCGCTTGAACGCACCGCGCGTATGGGGTCGGGTCCACCAGGCTTCGAGGAAGGCGTTGCCCGATAACGCTTGATCCAGCGGTTCGTATGCGCGGCGCCAGGCCTGTGCCTCGGCCTGGGCGTTCGCCTTGGTGTCCGGGATGGGACCGGTGAGCTCTTCGACGGCGGCGCGCAGGCCGCCGGGGTGGATTCCGGAGGTGCGCACGATCGCGTCGAGTTCCTCGAGGCGCACGGTGAGCGAGGTCCCGCGGCTCGGTGCGCGGCCGAGCAGGGTATCGACGGCGCGGCGTTGCGCGGGCGAGGCCGTGCTCAGGGTGAGGGTGCCGGTCAGCGTCCGTCCCTCTGCGGCGCGTTTGCGGATGCGCTCGAGCAGCCACGAGGTCTCCGGCGTGCCGAGGATGCGGGCGAGCCGGTCGAGGTCCGGTCCGTGCGTGGTCACGCGAAGAGTGCTTCCTGCGTGTTGTCGGCGTCCGGCTGCTCGGGCGCGCCCGAGGCGAAGGATGTGCTGCGCGGTGCGCGGCGGCGTTCGCGTCCGTCCCAGACCCAGGGGGTGACGAGCACGGCGTCGACGCCCTCGCGGCGGGAGAGTTGGGCGATGGCGACGCCGGGCACGGTCGGGTAGCAGGCCCATTCGCGTTCGCTGGTCATCACGACGTCGAGGTCGAAGGAGGCGAGCAGGCCGAGGCATTTGGCCCGCGAGTCGTCGTCGACTCCTGCGAAGGCCTCGTCGAGGGCGATCAGCCGCGGGGCGGTGGGTCGGCCGGAGGAGTAGTGCGAGGAGGCGGCGGCGAACAGCGGGATCGAGGCGGCGAGCACTCTTTCGCCGCCGGAGGCCGGGCCGGTCGCCGGGCGCCATTGGCCGTCCTGGCGGCGTTGGATGGCGAATTCGTGCCAGGCCCGGTAATCGAGGGCCCGGGCGAGCTGGTCGGCCCACGAGTCGCCGGGGCGTTCCTCGCGGTCGGCGGCGATGCGCGCCTGGAGGAACTGTCCGACCAGGGCGCGGTCGGCCGGGGTCCAGACGTCGGCGGACTTGCGCAGCAGCCTGCCGCGCACCGCCTCGAGGCCCTCGGGCGCGGTCTTGGCGGGGTTCCACTGGAAGCGCAGCAGCATGCCGGTGGAGGTCGGGCGCTGTTCGAGGTCGGTGTTCATCTCCAGCACGTGTTCCTCGGCGGCGGCGATCAGCTCCTGCAGGGCGCCTGCGACTTCGCCGACGAGGTGGTTTTCGAGCAGTTCGCGCTCCTTGGCCGACAGCAGGCGGCCGCGCTGCTCGGCGTCCTCGGCCAGGGCGGCGGCGAGCGCGGGCACGTCCTGGGATCGGCCGAGGTAGACGACGTCGACGAGCATGAGCCCGGCGTGCGGGGTCATCCCGACGCTGTGCCCGTGTCGGCCGAGCGCGTCGGTCAGGGCCTTGATCTCGTGGGCGACGCGCTGTTGGATCAGATCCCAGGCCCGGTCCGCGTCGTCGACCGCGTCGAGGTCTTGGTTGATCGCGCGAGCCAGCGCGACGGCCGGGCTCGGCGCCCACTCAGCGTCCAGCGGCGGGTGCTCGCTGCCGGGCAGCGCGGTGGCGAGCAGCCCGGTGCGGGCGAACTCGCGCAGCGCGAGCACGGCCGTGTCCCTCTCCTGGGTGGCCGCCTCGATCTCCCGGCGGATCAGGTCGCGGCGCCCGTCGGCTCGCTCGCGATCGCGCATCGCGGAATCGTGCTCGGCCCGTGTCGCGCGCTCGGTTTGTTCGCGCTCCTGTTGCGCGGCCTCGACCTCGTGCAGGCGGCGGAAGAGTTCTTCCACGCTCGCGCCGATCGTCTCCTGGAGCACGCGGCGGCGTTCTTCGGCGCCGGCGGCTTCGCGTTCGGCGCGTTCGGCCTGCTCCGCGGCGGCGGTGAGCGTCTCGGCGGCGGCGTTCGCTTCCGCCTGCGCGTCGCCGAGTGCCGCGGTGGCCTCGACCGCCGCCTTCGCGGCCGGCCAGAGCGCGGCGAGCGCCGTGCGATAGTCGTTGACCGCGTCGCGGATCCCGGTCAGTGCCTCGCGATCGCTCGGCAGTGCGGTGTCCTGCGCGTACTGGTCCGCCTCGTTCTCGGCGTCCTCCACAGCCTGCTGCCGGTCGACGGCGACGCGCTGGGCCTGCTGTGCGCGCTCGATCAGGGCGCGCAGCAGGTCGTTCTGCGCTGAGAGCCGGGAGTGCGCGTCGCGCAGCGCGGCATCGGAAGGCTGGACGCGCAGGTGCTCGGCGAGCGCTTCGGCAAGCCGGTGCACCTCGTCCAACCCCAGTGCGATCCGGTCGAGCTCGGCCTGGATCTGCGCGCTGTGCGCGGCCAGTTCAGCCAGGCGGGCGCGCCGCGCGGCCTCGCGGGCGCCGTCGCCGATGAAGCACGCTGATTCCTTGCTCCATCGCCCGCGCAGCACGCCGAGCCGGTAGTGGCCGTTCGTGTCGGCCCACGCGGCGTGATCGGATTCGCGTGCGCCGATGGATGCGAGCACGGCCGTCACAACGTGGTCCGGCAGCTCGGCGGCCTGCGGGTCCGCGCGGTCCACGGCGGGACGCAGCAGTGCGGTGAGCCCGCCGTCCGGGGCGGGGGTCGCGGTGGGCAGGACTAGGGCGTCGCCGGAACCGGCCGCATGCAGCACACCGTCGGGGCTGAGCCAGGCATCGAGAATGCCGGCGGCCTCGAGCGCGGCCTCCAGGCCGGCCCGGTCGGCCTCGGAAACGTGCTCGGCGAAGTCCACGGCGCGCCAGAACGCCGCCCCCGGCCGGTCCGCGCGGGCCGGTGCGTCGCGCGTGTGCGCAGGCGTGGGCGCCTGATGCCCGCCCGCCTCCAGCCGTTCGATCTCGGCCGCGGCATCGGCAAGCCGCGCCCGTGCGTCCGTGCGCTGCGCCTCCAGTCCGGCCTCCCGGCGCGTCAGGGCGCCGCTGGTGCGCTGGTGGGCGGCTCGGGCCGCTTCTGCGGCCGGGTTGGCGCCGTCCAGGGTCTCGGCCCACGACTCCAGGTTCGCCAGCACGGCATCCGGGTCCTCCGGACACGTGCCCGGGTGCGCGTGGAACCAGCCGCGATACGCCTCGACCAGCTCCGCGGCGAGCTCGGTGATCCGGGCCTGCGCCGCGGAGACCCTGTCCTGGCCCGCTGTGCGGTCCTCGGCTGCGCGCGAGGCCTCCGCTCGGGCCGCCTTCGCCCGCTCGTGCGCCCGGTCGAGCGCGGCCAGCAGCGACTCCAGGCCCGCGATCGCCCCGGTGCGCTGCTCGACCGCCCGCTCACCGGCGCGCCGCGCCTGCGGGTACGGTGCGGCCTCGCGCTCGGTCTCGGACCACACCGCCGCGTGGTCGATGCCAGCGCGCTCGGCAGTCCGGGACGCGCGGGTACGCGCGTCGTCGAGGGCTGATGCGTCGTTGTCGGATCTGGCCTGCGCGGCGGCGACCCGGCGGGCCCAGTTCTCGGCCTGGTGACGTGCCTGGTCCCGGGCGGCGGCGCGGTCGGCGGCGAGATCGGCGAGGGTGCGGGCGGCCTTGCCCGCCTCCTGCAGGCCGCGCGCCGCGTCCATCTCCGGGCTCCGGTTGAGCGCGTCGCGGGCCGCGGAGAGCCTTTCGCGCTCGGACTCCAGTTCGCCGAGCCGGTCGAGGGCGGAGGCGAGCCGGCCGGCCGCGTCCGTGTACGCGGCGTCCTCCTCGCCCAGGTCCCGGCCCAGGTGCTCGTACTTGCTGTGCGCCAGACGCAGCACGGCCGCCTGCCGTTTCGCGGCCACGCGCGCGTAGCGGCGGTAGTGGCCGAGGAACAGCTCGGCCGCGCGGGCGGTCTCCTGCAAGGCGAGCAGCGCCTCGCGCTCCTCGTCGAGACCGCGGAAGGCCTCGGCGACCTCTCCGATCAGCGCCGGATCGAGCGGCGGCAGCGCCTCGGTCAGCGCCCTCGACAGCAGCTTCTCGTCAGGCTTCTTCGACAGCTGGGGCTGGCGCAGCTGGATCAGCAGGCCGACCAGCGCCTCGTACCGCTCCCGGCCGAGCCCGAACAGCGCCTCGTCCACCGCGCGCCGGTACTCGGTCGCGGTCTCGTACACCAATCCGCGATCGCCGAGCGCGTCCTTGAGCCGATCCCGGGTCGCCGGCACGCGCGTGGCCGAGACCAGCGCGAGGTCCTCGCCGACGCGCCGGTCGGTGACGAAGAACCAGTGCCGCGCGATGCCCTTGCCCTTCACCGCCTTCAACCCGCACCCGATGGTGCGGTAGTGCGCCTGGCCATCCTCGTCCAACCTACCGAACTCCAGCCAGGTGTATCCCGTGCGCTCGTCGTTCGGGTGCTTGCCGCCGAGCAGCAGGTTCCACTCCATCCGCTTCGCGCGGTCTCCGTCCGGCTCCACCCGGTTCGCGGCGAGTTCGCCGTCGAGCAGGAACGGCAGGGTCAAGGCGAGCACCTTGGACTTGCCGGTGCCGTTGTTGCCGCGCAGCAGCAGCCGCCCGTCGTGGAAGCGGAACTCCTCGTCGTCGTAGTAGAAGATGTCCACCAGGCCGGCGCGCAGCGGCTGCCAGCGGGGACGCGCGGGACGCGGCAGATCGGGGTTCGTCGGTTCAGTCATCGCGAGCGGTCCTTGCGAGCGGTCTTGGCGCCCGGGACCGTCACGCGCGGCGCGGCCAGGGCATAGCGGTGGATCGCGGGCTTCGCGGCGAACAGTTCGTCGCCCGCTTCCCCCGAGACCTCGATCAGATCGAGCGCGAGCAGGCGGCGCAGCGCGGCGTCGACCAGGTCTCCGGCGGCGGCCGGGTCAGTGGCGGACTTACGCCAATACTTACCGTGCTCGGCGGCCAGCGCACGCACCAGCCGCGCCAGTTCGAAGCGCGAGGCGGCACCGCCCTGCTCGGCCAGATGCGCCGCGATCAGCAGCGTGACATGCCCCTCGGTGCCCTGCTCCGGCATCCGCACGTCGGTCAGCTCGTCATCCGGATCGACCATAGCCACCCCCTCGGCACGCAGCTCAGGCACCAGCCCGGTCAGAGCATTGATACGCGCGGTGATGGCCTGGCGCTGCCGGACCAGGTAGTCGCGCTCGTCCTCGTCGAGCTCGGCGTAGTAGACGACCGGGTCGTCGAGCAGGCGGCGGGTGAGCCGGTGCCGAAGAGCACGAAGCCGCGACTCGTCGGTGTCCGGGCGCGGCTCGGCCGTCAACTCGGCCAGACGCTGCTCGAAGCCGCCCGCCCGCACACCGGACGGCGCGCGCGTCGTCGCGAGCAGCCCGGACAGCACCCTGCGTCGCACGTCGTAGAGCACGTCGTTCTCCGCCTGGGCGACGAACGCCTCTTCATCGCCGTGCACCCGTTCGAGCACCTCGAGATCCAGCAGCAGCCGCACCGCCGCCACAAGGTCGGAGCGCTCCTCCCGCCGCTCGAGCCGGAAGTCGATCCCGGCCTCGGTGAACGCCGGGTCGGCCATGCCCGTGATCACCCCGTCGGCCAGCCGACCGAGGGTGATCTGGCTGTCCGACCGCTCGAGCACGGCCAGCGCGAGGCACAGCAGCACATAGCGGCGCCGGGTGAACGCGGTCTTGGTCTTCGGGGCCACCGCGGGCCGGGACGCGTCGTCCAGCCGCGCCGGCGTCTTGAGCAGCCGCGCGGTCTGCGCATCGACCGACAGGCGCCAGCCGGTCTCCGCGGCGAACCACGCCGTCAGCTCCGCCGCATGCTTGCGCACCAGCCGGAACTCCTCGCAGCCGACGTGCAGCAACGGCCGGGCCAGCAGCGCCCGCGCCGCCTTGACCCGCTCGGCTCGCACATCCGCCGCCAGTGCCGCGGATCGCGGGCCGGCCAGCACCGCCCCGTCTCCGGCGGTCGCCGCCAGGTCCGCATCCGTCACGCGCCGCCTCCGGAGCCGACGAGGTCCAGAATCTCGATGACGTGCTCGGGGCCGGACAACACACCGTCGTCCGTCGGGACTTCGACGATCTTCGAGGCGTCCACCAGCTTCAGACGCACCTGCATCGATCCGTCCCCGGTGACGGCCGAGCACTCCGCCTCTCCCGGCGTCCGCGCGGCGAGCGCGTCGCCGAGCACCGCCAGGAACAGCCGGAACGCCTGCCGGTCCAGACCGTCCGGCCCGGCGAGCTCGGACAGGAGCGTCGGACCGTCCGTGGCCAGCCGGGTCCGTGCCGCAGCCGTCTGCGCCGCCTCCAGTTCGGCCTGCTCGGCCAGAAGCGCGCGGGCCGCGGACCGGTCCGCCACCCGATTCGGCGAGCCGCGCCGCTCGTACGAGCCGGTCTCGCGCAACCGGGGGCTGATCCGCAACGGCGGCGCCTGCTCCCACGGCGTACTGGGCGAAGGCGCCTCGCGCTCCCACAGCTCCTCGGTCTCCCCGTCCACGCTCAGGTGCCGCGCCGGACCGAGCGCGAACGCCGCTCGCCACAGCCGGTGCGCATCCTCATCGGAGGGTGCCTCTGCGAAGAAACGGGCCAGGGCACGGAAGTCGGCGGACCGGTCCACCCGCCCGCCGCGCCGCTCATTGAGCGCCGAGACCGTGTTCACCAGATTCGTGATCGCGCTCACCGCGCTCGCGCGCAGCAGCTTGGCCTGCGAAGGATGATGCGCGCCACGCGAGATGAACCAGTCCGTGAGCCCCCGCCAGCGGTTCTCCCACCCGGCAAGCGCCGCGGCGGCCGCCACCGTCAGCGCACCATCCTCCCACTGCGAGCGGTCCACATCACCGTCGCCGTCGGGCACCGCGTCAGCCGAGCCATCGGGCACCGCGTCCGCGGCCTCGCGCCGTGCCGCGAGCGCGAGCAGCCGCTCCACTCCCGCATCGCCCACGCGGCCCAGCAGGTCGGCGATCTGCGCGCCCCGGTTCGCCAGATCCGCGATGAACCGCTCGATATAGCCGATCAGCCGGTCCTTGTAGGCGATGAAGGCCTCTTCGTCACCGTCCTGGAAGTCGATCGTGCGCCGCAACGAGGCCATGAACGCCTCGGCGTTGTCCGCGAGCGAGGTGAACCGGTCGACCAGACCGAGCAGCGCGAGGTGCACCTTCGCCGGATCCGGATCGGCCTCCCGCGCCAGCACGAGCAGCGACGCGAGCTGTTCGGCGATATCCTCCAACGCCACCGCCTGCAACTGGCCGCGGTGACCCAGCGCCTGCTCGTACGCCGCGATCGCCGCAACCGCGGCCTGCCCGTGCCGGGTGAGCTGATAGAGATAGCGCGCACGATGGAAGTCCTCCACCGTCGTCACCCGACCGGTATCGGCGTCGGCATGCAGGTTCCCCCACGCCACCAACTGCTCGAGACCACCCGAAACCGCCTCGATCGCCACCGGCGCCGCACCGGCCTCCCGCCGCAGCTCGGCCAGTACGTCCTCCGGCCGCAAATGCACCGTGAACCGAGCCCTGGCCTGTGCGAACACGCCCAGAATACGCCCGTACAACGCCGCGTTCGGCGTGCTGAGGTAGGCGAAGGGCTGCGGCTGACCCGTCGGGGTCGATGAAGACGCAGGTGCGGTACTCACAAGGTCCTATTGTTCCGTACTGTCGGAGCGCCGGACCCGGTTTCGCGGAGATCGACGACGGTGCCGACGAGGTGGATCGGCTATCCGGCCTGCCGGACGCCGGCTTACGAGGCGGCGGCGCTGGCTACCCCGGGCAAGTCCGCGAACCGCGCCTTCGCGTCGCGGGAGACCACAGTACGGCCGGTTTCCACGGCGTGCGCGGCGATGATCAGGTCGTGGGCGCCGCGAGGCTGACCGGTGCGCCGGATGTGGGCGAGCAGGCGGGCATGGTGGTCGGCCGTCCTGCGCGTGTACTCGAGGACCTCGACCTCAGCGAGAACGACGTCCAGCCAACGCGAGCGGGCCGCGGCGCGTTCCACGCTGTCGGCCATCTCGATCCCGACCCTGTACTCGGCGAGCGTGACGGCCGCAATCGACAACTCGTCCTCGCGCAACGCGGCCCGGTCGATCGTGCCGCGCTCGTAGGCGATCAGGACGTTGGTGTCGAGGATCAGGCGTCGGCCCACGGGTCGGTCCCCTCGTTGACCACCAGGGCCACGGCCTCGGCGACATCGTGTTCGAAGTCCTCATCCAGCGGGGGCAGTCCGGCAGCGAGCAACGCGGCCTCCAGGTCCGCCCCCGTGCGTCGCCGTGCCGGGGCGACCTCCGCGATCGGCTCATTGCCGCGGGTGATCCGGACGGTCTCCCCGGCCGCGATCAGATCGAGCAGACCGGAGAAGTTCCGGGAAGCTTCGGTCGCGGTCATCGTTCGCATGGAATCAGACTATCAGATTCCGCCCCGGCCGCCATCGGTCCACATCGCACACCTCACGCCGACCGTCGCCCTCCCGCGAGCGGGGACCGCCGGGAGGGGCGCGAACGATCGCGCCGGACGTCGGACGGGAGGCACGCGGGAGGGACCGGCCGTGACATGCGGCAAAACGGAACGGCATCTCACGGGCAACGTCAACGGCGAATCGGGACAGCCCGGCACGGAACGGCACACGAACAATGTATTGGAATATCAAGGTGCAGACTTTTAATCCTTGGGTTGTGGGTTCGAGTCCCACGCGCCCCACACCCGGCTCGACGCAGTCGGCCGCGACCAGCAGAGCTTTTCTGCTGGTCGAGGCCATATTGTTTGCACAAGGCCTTCATTGTCCGATATCAACCCAGTCCCCCCACCCTCTCCATAGGGGACCGGTCGGCAACGGGTGCCACCGTCTCTCCAGGTGACTGCGGCTTATTCCTCGGCTACGTTTTCGCGGCGGCCGCCCACTTGGTCGCTCCATCGGACTCGGCAGGGTGCCTTGGACCGCTCGACCAGCTCCTCGATCTTCTCCAGGAACGGGTCGATGCCCATCGGGCGCGCCATATGCGAACGGGTCGCCGCCGTCGCTCGCAGCGCGACGTACCTGGCCACCGTCTTCAGATCACAGCCGGCCAGCTCCGCACATCCACCCGGCGGGATTTCTGATAGCCGCCCACGAGGAGAAGCCGTGGCCGCCCGGAGGGATCAACCTGTCCGCATACACGGATCTCGCCGTGGCCGCCGAGATCGAAATTCGCCGTGCTGTCGACGCTTTCGATGGCTCGGGCTTCGAACCAGACCAGTTCGGCGACTTCTTGGGCGCAAGACGGCCCCGTGTGCGTGCGCCGGAAGAGGCCAACGGGAACCGGTAGACCTTCGTGGTCTGTGAGTTGCCGATCTCGAAAACCGTATGGTCCAGTCTTGTCCACGCGCCGATCGGCCTGCCGGGGCTCCCGTTGCCCAGCAGCGTCCGAGAGCTTGAGGTTGCAGTCGTCGTTCCGGGAGCGTATTCGCCGAGCGGTCTGGGCCGACCTGAAGCGCCGCGCCCGGGGGCGAAGGACACAAGAGCTTCCGATGCGGCTTCCGATGCGGCTTCCGACTCGGTGACCTCCCCGCCGCTCGAACCCTCGGCCCTGTGCGCGGCGGCGAACCATTGCGCGTGTTGGATGCTGGTCCTCCTCAGCACCTCCACCAGTTCCTTGACGCGCTCGAGTCATTGCATCTGGAGCGGACGCAGTGGCCCGAGCGCACGAAACGCCACCTCCAGCCATTCGACCTGGCGCACCTCGAGCACGCGACCGATCTCCCTCATACGGACAAAACGCCGATCCCCGCGGCTTTTCCTAGATTCCCGGCAGAAGTCGTGTCAACCCGAGCGCAGTTCGCACATCAGTCGCCTGTTTTCGCTGGTCAGCGATGGAGCGTCGGCCGCAGGCATCTAGGAGTTCTAGTCCTCCGGTCGTTCTGTGCCGTTCGTGCAATCGCTGGAACTGCGTGACCTGCACGCAAGAGGCTTGCGCGCAGGTCACAGGAGGGCGGCTTGCTCAGCTCTGCGTCAGGGCGATCAGCTGCGACGAGCCGTTGGGCATGCCGGCGATGTCGGCCGACGCGACTGGCACGGTGCTGTTGGGGGTCGGCAGTTGCGCCCAGCCCTGTTGCTGCCAGGAGCCGTTCGCGTTGCGCACGTCGTGGTAGATCTTGGTGCTATTGCCGACGGGAACGACGTCGACGAACTGCGAGGAGCCGTCGGGCATAGCGGTGATGGAGATTGCTGTCGAGCTCACCGGAGCGCCTATGCTCGCAAAGCCCTGGGGCTGCCAGGAGCCGTTCGCGTAGCGGATGCTGTGATACGCGGGCACGGTGGTGCTCGGCGTGATCGCGACGATCTGTGCGGAGCCGTCGGGCATGCCCGCGATGTCTGCGCTCGTGAAGTAGACGTCCCTGGATATGACGTCGACAGCCACGACCTTCCAGCCCTGCCAGGAGCCATTGGCGAACCGGATGTTGTGCTTCAGAACGCCGCCGTAAACCCCGATCAATTCCGAGGATCCGTCGGGCATGCCGGTGATCTTCGCATCCGACACGATGTAGGGGTCTGCGATTAGGCCCCAGCCGTGTGACTGCCAGGAGCCGTCGGCGTTGCGGATGTTGTGCCAGACGGCGCCGGTAGTGGTTTCCTCGACGATCTGCGCGGAACCGTTGGGCATGCCTGCGATGTCGGCGTTCGTCACCGTGACGCCGGGCTGGTTCAGTGCGTCCCAGCCCTGCCAGGCGCCGGTGGCGGAGCGGATGTTGTGCTCGAGAACGCCGCTGGAGGTGACGCCGACGAACTGCGTGGAGCCATCGGGCATCGCGGTCTCGGAGACATGCTGGAACCCGGTGGAACCGCCGGGGATTCCCCACCCCTGCGGTTGCCACGTGCCGTTGGCGTTGCGGACGTCGTGATACATCGTGCCGCCTGCCGTCGTCGACGCGGTTGCGTGAGCTGCGGCAGGCACCAAACCCATCACCGAAACCGCGAACGCAACCGCGGCAGCCCTTTGACGCTTGCGCAAGGAATCCCCCACTCGAAGAAGAGATACGTGCTCGGGCGCCGAAATCCACCGACGATCGTGGCGACGCCATACCCGCGAGCGACTCTAGTCAGCAGGCAAATCCCTGACTATGGAGACACCGTCACGGCATCGTCACAGAGATCGGCTCGTTGCGGGGCCTTTGGGTCACCTCCCGGCAGTCCCACCGTCCGGCGTTGAAGCACGCTGTCTCGCGATGCTGCGCATGCTGGAGCAGAGCCCACCTGTGCCATTACCGGCGTGATCACATGTCGACAGCAGGGTCGGCGCGTTCCCGTCTGCTGCAGGCGGCTGCTGGCCAGCCCTATATGCAGAGCGGCGCCCGGACGACCGTCCGGGCACCGCTTCGATCTGCCTTTTGGGAAATGAGCCGCTACATATCAGCTGTTCTCAAATACCCCGAAGGCGTCGATGATGACCTGGGTGCTTCCGCTCCCGCCGAAGTAGAGCCCGATATCGTAGCTGCTGTTCTTCGAGTCGTACGTTATTCCGGGCGGGACGATCACGAGGTTGGGCACTGTCTGTCCCTTCCCGAAGTTGAGGTTCGACGTCGACGGGAGTAGTCCCGGGTCGGCGTTGTCGAAGGGGTAGACGGCCAGGAAGCCGCCGCCCGTCGGCTGGGTCACGGTCGCGTTGAGCACTGCGGCGGTGATGTACGCGTTCTGGGTGAGCGGGAGATACCCGACCGTGTCGGCCGGTAGGGGCCCGCCGCCCTTGCGTGTGTCGAGGATGCGCTCAGGGACTGACAGCGGGAGATATCCGCCGTAGCCGCCAGCGGCGGTGAAGTAGCCGAACACGTCTGCCACCAGATCGACGGACCCGCTGCTGTTGTTGTGGAACACGACCTCGCCTGAGGCGCCGAGCGGGACCATCGCCATGTTCGCCACGGTCTCGCCCGCGGAGAAGTTCAGGTTCGAGACGGTCGGCAGAGACTCGCCGGCCGGGTAGGCGGTGAGTACACCGCCTCGCGCCGTGTTCGTCACCGTGAGGTTCAACGCGGCCGCGGTCACCCCGGACGAGGGGATCTCGGTGAGGTTGGCGCCCTCGATCTTCAGTGTCAGGTTGCCGTTTGCCGGGATCTTCGCCACGGTCGCCGTGCCGATCGCCTTGCGGGTGTCCAAGACCCGGATCGGCGTGATCGCCACGTACTCGTCGGCGACCTGCTGCATGAAGTAGCCGGAGACGTCCGCGACGACCTGGGTCGTGCCGCTCGCGGCGTTGTAGAAGTCGACGACCCCGTTCGGACCGACCGGTGCGACGACTAGATTGGGGACGGTCTCCCCTGCCCCGAAGTTCAGGTTCGATGTGCTGGGAGCGGCAGCGGACGCCCCGCTGGCGGTTTCATCCCCGTAGACGGTGAGATGGCCGCCTGCACTCGGCTGGGTCACGGTGACGTTCAAGATGACCGCCGTGATGCCCGACGGAATCGTCGAACCCTTCGTGCCGGCGCCGACCACCTTCAGCTTCAGTGTGCCGTTCGAGGCTACGGCAGCCTTGGCTGCGCCCAGCCCTATACGGGTATCGAGAAGGCGGACCGGGCCGTACGGCGTGTATTCCGAGCCTGCAGTCTTCACTCCGGACACCGAGTTCGAAGCGAGATCGTTCTTGCCATCGGTGGCGTTGGCCGTGATGCTGTACGTGCCTGGGTCGCTGTAGGTGTGCTGAACCGTCCCGGTGCCTGTCGCGTTGAATGACTCCGACTGGCTTTCGCCGTCGCCCCAGTAGATGGCCATTCCCTCGCTTGGACTGGTAAGTGTGGTGTCGCCGGTGACCGTATAGGTGAGCGTCACGGAGAACGCGCCGGAGTCCACGACTGAGAACGCGACGGCCAGGTTGGGGTTCGGCCCGGTGAACTGAACAGCGCCGCGCGTGTTGTACGGCGAGACTCCGTAGTAGTCCGAACTCAGGGCGCCCGGCGCGCTCGCGTTCGCTGTGCCGTCGACAGGCGTCTCATTCGTCGGAACGATCCCAAGCGGAAAATTGCCGTCGGGGAATCGCATGTACGAGCCATCGAACGTTGAGAACTCGTCGAGATCGTGTGCTCCTTGGCTGGACGCCGCCTCGAACGCTGCGATAGTGCCGAAGCTCGTACCTTCCCAGCTGTACGGGTCGTTCGCCTCCGTCGGCTGCGGATCGAAGTAGTTGTAATCACTGGTGGTTCCGGCGGAAGCCGAAGTGGCGACAGTGATGTTCGGGGCCCAGCCGTACCCGTTCTTCAGACAGTAACTCTCGTCGATGATGCGGGGGGACTGCGGAGCCACTTCGACGACGTTGTTCTCGATCGAGACACCGCTCGACGCACCCTCGATGTCGACGGCTCCCGCGCAGCTCGGCAAGATCGTGTTGCCGACGATATCGAGGCCCGCGACCCCCGTCGCGACGATCGGCAGATTACTGATCACATTGCTCGCCAGATCGACATTCTTCGCACCGGCCGCGATATCCACCGCCGTCAGGCCGGTGCCCCAGCCTTTGGTGTCCAGAAAACTGCGGCTGATGGTGACGTTGCTGGAAGCGCCGTCGATGGAGACCCCGTTGCCGGGGTAGGTGCTCCCGCCGATGAAGTCGGAGTCCAGTGTGATGCCGGAGGAATTCTCGATCACGACAGCGGCGGGATTCCCGGACGACATGATCATATTGCTGATCTTCACGTCGGACGCGCCGTCCAGCGTCAGCTGGTCGACCCACGAGGTATCTGTGGTGCCGACGAGTGTCAGTCCGGACGTCGTGATCGTTACCGCAGGTGAGCCAGTCCCGCTGTGGACGGATCCGACGTCGATCGTGTCGCCGGAGGCGGCAGCGTTGACCGCGTCCTGGAGACTGCAGTACGGACTCGCCTCGGTACCATTGCCGGTCTCCGTGGAACACGACGAGCCCGACAGCGAGTAAATGGTCGTGCCAGATCCAGTCGTCGCGACAGTCCGTGAGACTGCGGACATGTCGGCTGCCACCGACTTTTGCAGCCGGAAGGATTTTCCTGCCGGAGTGCTGTAGGTCTTGAACCCGGCAGCTTCCGCCAGAGAGGTCACTGCGGCGGTCTTGGCCGGGCTCAACTGCTTCGCTCCGGCCGAGGGCGATGGTGTCACAGCCTCGGCGGCGATGGGTGCGAGTGCGACGGCAACGGATCCGGCCAGCGCAGCGGGTATCAAGAATCGGCGGCGCAGCACCGTGTCCCTCCCCAGGGTTCTCCGCGGACAGCTCGCGGAGCATTGAGAACTAAGGCAGTCGAAGCTACTGCTCATGAGAGTGCCGTTCAACTGCCGTCACAGTTCTGGAACGTACGTGCCGGCCTTCGGGAGGGACCAAGTACCGTCTACGGCGCGCCCTCGTGGCGGCGGTTTCGGTAGTGGCCCGCACTCGACGGCCATGACTGGCTTTGCGCACTCTCCCGCAGGTCGCCAGCAGCGCCACCTGCATCTGTAAGCCTGCGAGTGTAACAACTGGTACACGACGTCCGCTGGCCTCTACGTCGCGTCGCCGAGCGCGCGTATTGTCGCTGCTTGGGTCTCGTGAGAGATCTTCATGAAGGATCTTCCTGCGAGGGATCCTCATGGCGGGGCATCGGAAATCAGAGGTGGGGGGACATGCGTCCTCGTGTTGTCGCCGTGTCCGCGGCGACGCTTCTCGCGGCTGCCTCCGTGGCGCCGGGGACGGCGCAGGCGGCCGGGCAGAACGCGCTCTACGTCAACGGCGGCAGCTCGGCCTGCACGGACTCCGGGCCCGGGACGTTGGCCGCGCCGTTCTGCTCCATCCAGGCGGCGGCCGATGTGGCGAATCCGGGCGACGTCGTCGTCATCTCGGGTGGCACGTACGCGTCCGGGGTCACGATCACGCGCTCCGGTACCGCGTCGGCTCCGATCGTCTTCACCGGTGCGGCGCGGGTCACGACGATCGGCGAGGGGTCCACCGCCTCGTCCGAGTTCACGCTCTCGGGTGCGAGCTATGTCGAGATCGAGAACCTTGAGATCTACAGCGGCTCGTCCGCCGCGGTGACCGTCAACGGCGGCGCCGATGACACCTTCGCAAAGGACGTGTTCACCAGCGTTGCCGGGCCGAATACGGGTGGGCCGACTGCGTTGCACGTCACGGGCGGTGCGTCGGGTGTGACCCTCCAGGATTCCACGGTCTACGACGGAATCGCGGTGGACGGCGGCTCGACCGGGACGGTGGTGACCACGAACGTGGTCGAGGGCGCGGACAGTACACCGATCTCCGTACAGGGGGCGAAGAACACCGCCATCACCAGCAACACGGTCGAGGGCTGCAGCCCGGGAATCGCGGTCACGGGTTCGTCGGCCGGCACGAGTATCGAGAACAACGTCGTCACGGTCCTCGAGGATTCGCGCTGCCCGGCCGCCTCCGCGCAGTACGGCGTGCAGGTCGATGCGAGTTCGGCAGCCGGCACGACGCTGGACTACAACGACGTCTATGGCGGAAGCAGCGGGACGGCCTATTCCTGGGGCGGTACCGCCTACCCCACCGCCGCGGGGCTGTTCTCCGCTGTGGCGCAGGGCAAGCACGACTACAACGGCGCCGACGGCGGTGAGCTCGCCGAGGGCTCGCCGGTCATCAACTCCGCCGACTCCGCCGCGATCGGCGAGCAGCCGTTCGACGTCAACGGCGATCCGCGCGTGATCGACCCGCTGGTCACGCCGACCGGCGCCGGGCCGTACAACTACTACGACCGGGGTGCGACCCAGTTCCAGGACCCGTACACGGCGACCGCGAACAGCTCGTACACGCTGTCGGCGACCAAGATCCCGCTTGGCGCGACGGTCACCGCGCATGCCGTTCTCGCCGACACCTGGGGCGACAGCTTCACTTCGTACGAGTTCCTTTTCGGCGGCAGCGCGCAGCCCGTCGTGAGCTCCACGCCGACGGAAACCTTCACCCCGACCACCGCCACGACCTACTGGACCGCCGTTCTCGCCGCGACCGCGGGCAGTTCCACGTACCACCAGCTCTCCGGGGTCGCCGACCAGTACGTCTCCGTCGTCGCACCGCAGCCGCTGGTAGCGGCCGAGGCTCTGACGGCTAGCGGCGAACTCGGCGTCATCGCCACCGACTACGGCACGACGGACGCGTGGAACATCTCCAGTGCCACGTTCGACTTCGGTGACGGCACGAAGCCCGAGACGGTCGCGGACCTCGCCCAGGCGCAGCACACCTACGCCAAGCCGGGTACGTACACGATCACCGAGACGGTCACAGACGCGGGCGGGAACTCGGCGACGACGTCCTCGAAGTTCGCAACCGCCGAACCCCAGCCCGGCACGCTGGGTTCCGTCGTGAACGGAGGCGGAGTCCCGGCCGGATCCACCGGCATCGCGCAAGCCGCCATCGGCGGCGCCGGCTCAGGCGCAGAGATCCTCGCGGCCACCACCAGCGGGCAGGCCGAGTTCTCCAGCAGTGACTTCAACGCCGTCTGGCAGCCCTGGCAGACCCTGAGCCAGCCGGGCGTGACGGTGAAGTGGGTCGGCCTCGCGGGCATGCCGAACGGCTCCACGCAGCTGATCGAGGTCACCTCCGCGGGCAGACTGCTGCACACGATCCGCAACGCGAACGGGACGTGGCAGTCCAGCGGCTGGGGCAGCCCCGCCGGATCCACCGGATTCGCGCACGCGGCGATCACGGCCATGCCCGACGGATCCGCGCAACTCGTCGCGGTCACCACGTCCGGCGTGTTGATGCACAACATCCGCTTCGCCAACGGCTCCTGGCAGGGTTGGCGCGCGCTCAGCCAGCCCGGCACGACGATCATCGACGCGAGTATCGCCGGCAAGCCCGATGGCTCCTCCCAGATCGTGGAGGTCACCTCCGGCCGTGTCATGAAGCACACGATTCGCTTCTCCAACGGGTCGTGGCAGAAGCAGGGCTGGGGCTCGCCGGCCGGGGCCACCGACATCGTCCAGGCCTCCATCGCCACCGTCGGCGCCGGGTCCACGGCGATCGCGGTGACCAAGGCCGACGGCACCGGCGAGACCACCTATCGGAACTGGGACGGCTCGTGGACCGGATGGCAGCAGGCTGACATATCCCCCGCGCCCTCGATCACCGACTTCGAAGCCGGCTGGGTTCCGAACGAGAACGTCCTCTTCATCGCCGTTTCCGGCGGCTGAGCCGACCACCAGACCAGGAATACGAGGTGGGGGACATGCGTCCTCGCGTCGTCGCCACGTCCACGGCGACACTCATCGCCGCGGCCTCGCTCTCGCCGATGGCGGCGCAGGCGGCCGGGCAGAACACGATCTTCGTCAACAGTTCCAGTTCGGCATGCACCGACTCGGGCACCGGGACTGTCGCGGCCCCGTACTGCACGCTCCAGGCGGCCGCCGACGCGGCGAATCCCGGTGACGTCGTGAACGTGGCGCAGGGTACGTACGCGCCCGCCACGATCACCCGCTCCGGCACCGCGTCCGCGCCGATCACCTTCACCGGCAACGGTGTGCGCAACGCCATCGGGAGGCTGGCCTACGCGGCGACCATCTCCGTCGACGTCAGCGGCGCGAGCTACCTGAAGTTCCAGAACTTCGACATCATGCCCGGGAGCAGCGCCGCCGCCGCGGTGGTCGACGGTGGTTCCGACATCACGTTCAGCACCGACTGGTTCCAGGCCGCGACGCCCGCGGAGCCCTCGCTGCACGTGACCGACGGCGCGTCGGCCGTGACCGTGCAGGATTCCATCTTCTACGAGCAGATCCTCGTCGACGGCGGATCCTCCGGCACGATCCTCACCACGAACAGATTCAGCGATCTCGCCTCGAATCCGATCTCCGTGGTCGGCGCCGCGAACACGGCCATCACCAGCAACACGGTGTACGGCTGCGGACCGGCGGTGTCGGTCACCGGCTCGGCGACCGGGACGAGCATCGAGAACAACGTCATCGGCAATCCCGCTACGTCCTCGACCACGACCTGCCCCGCGCCGGCGCAGGCTGAGGACGGCATCCTGGTCGACGCGAGCTCCGCGTCCGGCACGACTTCCGACTACAACGACGTGTACGCGACGGGCTCTGCCTACGACTGGGCCGGCACCACATACGCGTCGGCCGCAGCGCTCTACGCGGCGGCAGGTCAGGCCCAGCACGACGACAACTCCCTGCTGGGTACCGAGACGACCGAGCATTCGCCGCTGATCAACTCGGCGAACTCCGCGGCGATCGGCGAACAGCCGCTCGACCTCAACGGCAATCCGCGCGTGATCGATCCGCTGGTGACGCCCACGGGCGCGGGACCGTACAACTACTACGACCGCGGCGCCATCCAGTTCCAGGACCCGGTGACGCTGACCTCGAGGAGCATCACGGCCTCGGCGACTCAGGCCCCTGTGGGCGGCGTGGTCACTCTGCATGCCTCAGCGACGGACACGTGGTCCAGCAAGTTCGACTACCAGTTCCGGATCAACGGCAGCAACGGCACGCTGATCGACGGCGGGACGAGCGGTACCGCGACCGCCTCTTTCAGCACGCCGGGCGACTACGCTGCTTACCTGTACCTCGCCCCAACCAACGGCTCGCCGACCCCAGTTACACCGGCGGCCTATGTGCAGCTCGTCGTAGTCCCCGCCGCGCCGCTCGCGCCGCAGATTAGCGCGACCGCGGGTCCGGGACCGTACGACGTCATCGTCGCCGACTCGGGCACGACGGATGCATGGAACATCACCGGGGTCACGTACGACTTCGGCGACGGCACGCCGACGCAGACCGTCGCCACCGGGGCGAGCTCGACGCACACGTACGCCAAGGCCGGAACGTACACGATCACCGAGACGGTCACAGACGCCGACGGGAACAAGGCCACGACCTCGACGAGGTTCAGCACATCCGCACTGACCGCCGGAACACTGATCAACCTCGGCAGCGCACAGACGACCGACGTCCCCGCCAACTCCACCGGAATCGTCCAGGCGGCCGTCGGCTCGCTGCCCAACGGCACCAGCGATCTCGTCGCGGCCACCACCGCCGGGACGGTCGAGTTCGCCACCGGCAACAAGAACGGCACCACCTGGCAGTCCTGGCAGCAGCTCAGCCAGCCGGGAGTGACGGCGAGGTGGGTGGGGATCGCGGGCATGCCCAACGGCTCCTCCCAGCTCATCGAGGTCACATCCACCGGCAGCCTGCGGCACATCGTCCGCAACGCCAACGGCACCTGGCAGTCAAGCGGCTGGGGCACCCCGGCCGGTTCCACCGGGTTCGCGCACGCGTCGATCACCGCCATGCCCGACGGCTCGACGCAGCTTCTCGCCGTGACTACCTCGGGCGTGCTGATGCACAACATCCGCTTCGCCAACGGTTCCTGGCAGGGTTGGCGGGCGCTGAGCCAGCCGGGCGTCACGATCGTGGACGCGGGGATCGCCGGGATGCCCGACGGCTCCTCGCAGATCGTCGAGGTGACCTCCACGCAGGTGATGAAGCACGACATCCGCTACGCCAACGGGCGCTGGCAGCCGCAAGGCTGGGCCGTCCCCGCCGGCGGCACCGGGATCGCCGGGGTCTCGATCGCCGCTCAGCCCGCGTTCAGCAGCACGAGCACCTCCCTCGGCGCGGTCATCTCGGCCGTCACCACGCAGGGCGGCGTGCTCATCGGTATGCGCGAGGCCAACGGCTCGTGGTCCGGCTGGCAGAACTGGAGCGGCACGGCCACTGGACTCGGCAACTTCGGCACCGCCGCCAACGTGACCGACGCGACCCAGCACGATACGACGTTCCTGAACTTCGCCGTGGCAGGAGGCTGAGCAGCGAATCGGTTGCCGCCGCGCCCGGCCTGCGGTGTGCGGCGGCGAAGGTGGCGGCGTGGAGGGCCAGGGCGAGCAGGGCCCGTCAATCGCTTCGTCTCCGCCCGATCGCATAGCACCTGCACAACGACGACCGCTGGCATTCGCACTCATGTGAATGCCAGCGGTTTCGCGTCTGGCCACCCGAACGCGGCCCGCCGAGCGGGCTAGCGAACTTCTCCGCGAACGCTATGTCAGAGTCCGACGACCGTCAGCCCTACTACGGCCACTCCGATGGGCGTGCCCCAGCACGACGGAGGGCGTGACGCCGAGAGGCCCCGACGGCGGTGCCCAGTCCGGCGCTCTCGCCGGGACGCCCACGCCGGCAACGAGCGGCTCGGTGACTGATTCGAGGGTGCCCTCGCCGACTTCGCCCACGTCGCTTGCTCTGGGAGCGGAGGATCGGCTCGCTAAGGCGGCGCTGAGCTCGGGGTTTCGTGGTGTCCGGTGGGCTTGGGGTGCTCGGGTTGCCTGAGCATGCGCGGCCGGTCCATGCCCGCCCGGATCGAGAGGTCAGCAGAGCTCGATCACGGCCGCGGCTCTCTGCTGCGGCACGTCGGCGGCGTGGGAGTGGACGGTGAGCACGGCGCCGTCGACCTCGACGCGGCGGGTGCGGGTGGTGTCGCCTGCACGAAGGCGGTCGAGGCAGCGCAGGAACAGCTGCATCTCGGCGTCGTCGAGGACTGCGGCCGCCAGGTCCAGGACCGGGGCCAGGCTCTCGTCGGTGAGTTCGGCGGGCAGTTCACCCGACAGGAGGACGACCGATTCGCCCTCGCGGCCCCGGACCACAGCGGTGGTGGGCCCCCCTTGCACGACCAGCACGTGACTCCTCGGTGCGTTGCGCGGACGAAACCGGGGCGCGGATATGGCCCGGTCGGGCCCGTGCGCTTCGGTTTCTGCGACGTTAACCCGCGTCAGCGGTTCTTGGGGGAGTCTTGACCGAATAGAACGCGCCAATACTTGGCGCCAGTGCAGCGCCACCCGTAAGGGTGGATCGCTCACTCGTGCGGCGTAACGGCGGAACCAGCGCTCTCCGCGTTCTGCGCGTCCTCGTCGCCCTTGCCGCGCTCCAGCAGGGACTCGACGAGGGCCGCGACATGCCGACGGTCCTGTGCGGAAAGCTGGTTGAGGCTCGCGATCAGCACGTCGACCTCGGGGTCGGGGGCGGCCTCGTAGACGTGGATGCCGCAGGACTGCGCGGCGGCGCGGCGGACGGCGTCCAGCGGGAGCTCGAGTCCGCGGGCCAGGCCCTCGAGGGTGGCCGGCTGCGGCATGCGCACCAGGCGCTCGGCCGTGGCGAGGTGGTGCACGGTGGAACGCGGGATGCCGCCGCGCCGTGCCACGTCGCCGTAGGACCAGCCCTGGCGCTCCAGTCGCTCGCGCACCAGCTCCTGCAAGGCGTTCGACGCCGCGTTCGTCACTCTGGACACCTGCACCTGTAGCCGGGACTCCTCGGACGGTCGATCTGCCCGGCCGACGACCCGTCGGACACCTGCCGGGACGTCGATTCTATGCGTAACACGCGTGACGCGAGTCAACCTGTCGCCACCGCATGTGTCCCGACCTGCCGATTCCGCTGCGTTACCGGCCTGTTGCAATCAGTTTCGGCGAAATGCTTGCGCGGCGCTCCGGCGATCCACTACTGTCCAATCTCGTTGGACAGAACGTCCGACGCAATTGGACGAACCGGAGGGATCCGTCATGGACATGCACGAGCTCGAGGCCGAGACCGCTGAGCTGCTGCCGGGCCGCGAGGCGCTGGGCAAGCTCTCCTTCAGCTTCACCAAGAACCTCACGGTGCACAAGGCGTACGTCAGCGCCGACAACACCTCGAACGTCGGCAACTTCGGCTCGCCGGGCGCCGTCGCCGAGGGCGAGGCCGTTCAGAGCATCTCGATCACCCAGTAGCACCGCAGACCTTCCTACCGACCTTCCTCTCTAGCGACAGGAGAACACCATGAGCATGGACATGCACGAGCTCGAGGCCGAGTCCGCCGAGCTGCTCCCGGGCCGCGAGGCGCTGGGCAAGCTCTCCTTCAGCTTCACCAAGACGGTGAACGTCTCGAAGAACGTGGCCGCGGTCGGCGCGTCCAACACCTCCAACGTGGGCAACTTCTGCTCCTGGGGCGCCGTCGCCCAGGGCGAGGCCGACCAGTCCATCTCGATCGCCCAGTAGCCGGACCACGCCGAGGCACGGGGGTACCGCGGGCCGCCACCCGCGGTACCCGACCGTCTTCACGAAACGCCGAGGAAATGACAGTCGCTGCGAATGCGAAGACGCAGGCGTTCGTGCCCGGTCCGGGCGGGTTCGCCGTTTCCGTGCCGCCGGCCGACGCCGTGATTCCGCCCGGCCGGAGCTTCCCCATCCCCCGGCAGAGCGCGGGACTGCGGTTGCACGGCGAGTACTTGGGCTCCGGGTTCACCGAGCCCAAGTACATCGCCCGGCGCGGAGACGGCCAGGTGCTGCAGCTCAGCCGGCTGCTGCACCTGGTCGCCGACGCGGTGGACGGACAGCGCGACACCGAGGGGATCTCCCACCGGGTCAGCGCCCGCCACGGCCGGGAGGTGAGCGAGGAGAACATCCGTTTCCTGCTCGACCACAAGCTGATCCCGCTGGGCGTCGTCGTGCCCTGGGATCAGGAGGGCGACGAGGTCGAGGCCCCGGGCACCGACCTGCTGCTCGCCCTCAAGGGCCATCGCGTCATGTTCAGCGAGGCGCGGGTCAACAAGATCGGCAAGTCGCTCGCGTGGCTGCACCGGCCGCCGATCGTCGCCCTCGTGCTGCTCGCCGCGGTGGTGATGGACGTCTGGCTGTTCGGGTTCTACGGCGCGATGGGGCCGGTCCTCGGGGTGCTGAACCAGCCGGTGCTGATGCTCGCGGTGTTCGCGCTGACGGTCGCGTCGCTGGTGTTCCACGAGTTCGGCCACGCATCGGCCTGCAGATACGGAGGCGCGCGACCAGGGTGTATCGGTTGCGGCCTCTATCTCGTATGGCCGTCGATGTACACCGAGGTCACCGACGTCTACCGGATCAATCGGGCCGGCCGGCTGAGAACGGATCTCGGCGGCGTGTACTTCAACGTCGTGTTCATGCTGGTGCTGACCGGTTGCTACCTGCTGACCGGCCAGCCCTTCCTGTTGAGCGCCGTCTACCTCGGGCACTTCGAGGTGCTCGAGCAGCTGATGCCGGCGGTGCGGCTCGACGGCTACTACATCCTCGGCGACATAGCGGGCGTACCCGACCTGTTCGGCAAGATCAAGCCGATCCTGCGCAGCATGATCCCGGGCCGGCCGACGCCGCCCGAGGTCAGGGACCTCAAGCGCTCGGCTCGCATCATCGTCACGGTGTGGGTGCTCGCGATGGTGCCGCTGATCCTGGGCGACCTGGGATACGCGCTGTGGAACCTGCCCCGTCTCCTGTCGACCGGGGCGCGCTCGCTTTCGGAGCAGCTGTCCGGCACCGGTTCGGCGTTCGTGCACGGGCAGATCGCGGTGGGGCTCGTGGGCGTGATCGGCAGCCTGATGCTGATCATCCCGCTGGCCGGAATGGTGTACCTGTCGGTGCGGCTGACGGGTCGTCTGATGCGGACGCTGCGGCGGGCCAGCGAGGGCAACACCCGGCTCCAGATCGGGATCGGCGCGGTGGGCGCGCTCCTGGTCGGCGGCCTGTGCTTCGCCTGGGTCGTCGGCCTGACGCCGAAGCCGCTGCCGCCGACCGCGCCGATCGTGCCCGCGTTGCAGCCGGGCGTCCCGACGGTGATCGCGGCGCCGAGCGGCCCGACCGGCTCGACGGCCTCGAGTTCGCCGGCGGCCGTGCGGCCGTCGCCGAGTTCGCTGCCGAGCGTGCACCACAGCGCGTCGGCCTCCGCGGCCGCCGCGGCGGCGAGCGCCAGCGCTACCGCATCGGTCTCGGCCACGGCCGGCACCTCCGCTCCGGCTACCTCGCCGAGCCCGAGCACGGTGGCGAAGAGCACGTCGCCGGCCGGGGGTTCGTCCGGTGGCTCCACGCCGACGCCGACCGCGTCGGCGAGCCCCTCGCCGTCGGGTTCGGCGACGACCGCGACCACGACCCCGACGCCCAGCGCATCCACAACCTAAGGAGAGAAATGACAGCTTCGCATCGCAAGGAAGGCCGGCCCGAGGCGGGCTCGCGCCGCCTGGCCCGATTCGGCGTGCTCGCCACGGCGGCGGTCGGCACAGTCGCCACGATCGGCGGTGTCGCACAGGCCGTGACCGTCGGCGGCGGGACCTACACGAACTCCAACGGCGTCGCCGTCGCGGAGGATCACACCTTCGCGCTCAGCAACCCCCAGAACCAGACCTCGTTCAAGGACTCGTTCACGGTCCACCAGGCCGGCTCGGTGGACGCGGCGTACCTGCACAACGAGGCGACCGCAGAGTCGGTGTCCTGCTCGCCGGACGCGCCGTGCCACTCGGTCTCGCTCTCGTTCCAGATCGTCACGATGGCGGGCACCGACATCCACCTGAGCGCGAACAACTACAGCAACGCCGTGAACGAGCACTGCGCCGGATGCCAGACGGTCGCCGGCGCCTACCAGTTCGTCGTGGACACGCCCGGCGCGTTCACGCTGAGCAAGACGGCCATGAAGCAGCTCGACGAGATCCACCACGAGCTCAACGCGCTGAACAACTCCTCGCTCTCCGCGGACCAGGTCCAGTCGGCGGCAGACGCGCTGGCGCTGAAGGTGGCGGCGATCCTGAAGAACGCCGCCGCGACCACGCCCGAGGGACCGGTCATGCAGCCGCTGACCAAGTCGTTCACCCCGAGCGTGCGGATCTACCGCGATTTTCAGCAGCACTGAGGCGCTCGTCACCGCTAGCCTGCTCCCGTGATCGGTGAGGGGGCGGCGAAGACGACGATGCCGGAGGGCGCGGTACTGCTCTCCGGCATCGTCGGGTCTACGGCCTACGGGCTCGCGGGGCCGGATTCGGACGTGGACCGGCTGGGGATGTTCGCGGCGCCGACCCTGGATCTGGTGCGGCTCAGACCGCCGAAGGACAGCCTGGTCACCACGCACCCCGACGTGACATTCCACGAGGCGGCGAAGGCACTGCGGCTGTTCCTGGTCTGCAATCCGACGGCCATGGAGCTGCTCTGGCTGCCGGACGGTCTGTACGAGACACGCACCGGACTCGGGGACGAGGCGATCGCCGTGCGTACGTCGTTCCTCTCGGCGCGACGCACGAAGGACGCGTACCTCGGCTACGCGGTTCAGCAGTTCAGAAAGCTGATGCTGCGCGATCAGGGGTCCTCGGCCTCGTCGCCGGCGCGGTTGGCGAAACATGCGAGGCATTTGATGCGGCTGGTCGAGCAGGGCTACGAGCTTTACACGACGGGGCAGGTGCGTGTCCGGCTGGAGGATCCGGAGAAGTACCGCGCGTTCGGGGAGCGGGTGGCGCGGGATCCGCAGGCTGCGGCGGCGTTCATGGCGGACGCCCAAGAGCGTTTCGCCGAGGCCAGGACCGTGCTTCCCGAGGAGCCGGATTACGCGGTGGCCGAGGACTGGCTGCTGCGGGTGCGACAAGCTTTCTGGACGCCGTGATTGGAGACTGGCCAGGTGGAACTGCTTCCAGCGGTCGTCGCGAGCTACCGAGGCGCGGCCAATGAGGAGCTGGCGGCGGCTCAGCGTCAGTACATGCGCGATCAGTTTCCGTTTCTGGGGATTCCGACACCGGAGCGCCGCCGTCTGTCCAAGGCTGTGTTGAAGGCCGCGGGCAACGCTCGGCCGAGCACGGATGAGTGCGCCGCGCTCGCCCTGCGCTTCTGGGAGCTGCCGGAGCGCGAGTTCCGGTACTTCGCCGTCGACTACCTGGTCGCGAACGTGAAGTACTGCGACACCTCGCTCCTGCCGACGCTGCGCACCTTGATCACGACGGACTCGTGGTGGGACACGGTCGATCCGCTGGCGTCCCGCGTCGTCGGCGCGCTGGTCACGGCGGATCCGTCGCTGGCCGACGAGATGGACGCCTGGGCCCGCGACGAGAACATGTGGATCGTGCGCTCGGCCATCCTGCATCAGCTGCACTACAAGGCGGCGACCGACGAGAGGCGCCTGTTCGAGTACTGCACACTCCAGGCCGGGCACAAGGACTTCTTCATTCGAAAGGCCATCGGGTGGGCGCTGCGCGAATACGCGTACACGGCGCCCGAAGCTGTGCGCGCGTTCCTCGATCGCGTCGAGCTTTCCCCACTGTCGGTGCGCGAGGCGAGCAAGCATCTTTGACGACGGCCTGAGCGGCGCGAGCCCGGCGGACGGGGAGAGCTTCAGCGCGGCGCGCCGTACCTGGCGAGACAGTGCCACACGTATTTAAGGTGCTGCGGGTCGTACTGCCCGGTCGCGGCGGCCTCGCCGATGATCCGCGGGTCCAGCCAGCCGTCGTCGGCGATGCTCCGGCCGAGCTCGACTATCTCTCGGCCGCGGAACTCCGGGTACGCGGCCAGCTTCTCGACGCGCAGCAGGAATCCGGCGTGCCACTCGACGGGGCAGGGCAGCAGCTCGGCGGCGACTTCGACGTCCGTGCCGCGGTAGCAGGGATCGAGGACCAGCGCCTCGACGTCGCCGTCGACGCGGACCGGGCCGTGGACGTGGGCCTCGATGTAGTCGTCGAGGTTCCTCCGGCCGGTGTCGGCAGTCGCCAGCGGAATCAGGCCCATGTGACGTGCGGTCCCGAAGTCCGCGGGTTCGCCGGCGCTGTCCGGGAAGCAGAACGTGGCGCGCGCGGTCGCCTCGGCGGTCAGCCGGAAGTGCGCGGAGCCGAAGCGCGGCGCCGCGCCGAAGGAACGGCCGCGATGGTTCAGCGCGCCGTAGACCGGGCGCAACCGCGGATCGGCCGCGTCGTACTCGCCGCCGAAGATCCGGCTCTCCCACAGCCAGCGGTCGCCGCCGGGGTACGCGGTCAGGCCGCCGTTGCTCGTGCCGGTGACGAACTGGGAGCTGTAGATCCGCTCCCTGGCCAGCGCGGCGAGTATCGGCACGCCGCCGGCCGCGCGGTCGGGGTGGAAGTTGAGCGTGACCCGAAGGGCGGCGTCGAGCGCGGGACCCGCGGATCGGGCCTCGACGTGGGCGATGGCCCGGGCGAAGAGGTTCACGGTCAGATCAGCAGCGCCAGGCCAAGGCCGGCGGCACCCGCCAGCAGCCCGGACGCGATGCTGCCCGCGATGTTGCCGAGGGAGCCGGCCAGCGAGCCGTCCTCGGTGAGCCGGATCGTCTCGAAGTTGAACGTCGAGAAGGTCGTGTAGCCGCCGCAGACGCCGGTGCCCAGCACGCTGACCACGTGCGCGTTCAGGCCGTGGTGCACGGCTAATCCGGTGATCAGGCCGAGGATGAAGGACCCGGAGACGTTGATCACCCAGGTTCCCCACGGGAACGCCGACTCCCACCTGGTCCCGACGAACTGGTCCAGCAGGTAGCGCGCGAGCGCGCCGAGGGCCGCCGCGAGGCCGACGAGGATGGCGAGCAGCATCAGGGTTTCCGCCCCACGTACCGGATGACCTCGACGTCGTCGATGATGACCAGGCCCTCCGTCACCAGTTCGTCGAGCTGCGGCAGGAACGCGTCGATCCGCTCGCGCTCGTCCACGATGACGATCGCGACCGGCAGGTCCTGGGACAGGCTGAGGATGCGGGTGGTGTGGATGTGGCTGCTGGCGCCGAAGCCCTCGATGCCGCGCATGACGGTCGCACCGGCGAGCCCGGCGCGGTGGGCCCGGTGCACGATCTCGGTGTAGAGCGGGTGGTGGTGGAACTGGTCGCTCTCGCCGACGAAGATCGTCAGCCGCCGTGCCGGGCCGGTCGTTCTCATCGCAAGGCCTCTGATTCGCTCGGGTCGGGCTGCTGTGCGGGGATGAGCGGGCCCTCGGCGCGCCGCCTGCGGTAGGCGACCAGGGCCCGGCCGCAGGCGAGGCCCAGCGTCGTGGCGGCCAGCCCGGCGAGCAGCGAGCCGAGGACGTTGGCGGCCGCGAGGCCGTAGCGGCCGGCGGAGATCAGCCTGTCGGTGTCCACCATCCACGTGGAGAACGTCGTGTACGCGCCGCAGAAGCCGGTGGCCAGCAGGGGCCTGAGGTACTTCGTCGGCGGCCAGACTTCGAGGATCAGCACCAGCAGCAGCGCCAGGATGAAGGAGCCGGAGATGTTGATCGCGAAGATCGTCGCCGGGAACGCGCCGTGCGCCGTGGGGAACGCCAGGCCGAGCAGGTAGCGCGCCTCGCCGCCGAGGAAGCCGCCGGCGGCGACGGCCCCGAGCACGCGCGGATCCTGCCGGCGTCGGCGCGGTCGGGCGGCGAACGGGTGTCCGTCGGCTTCGGTGGCCATAGCGACAGCGTATAGGCTCAATGACCGTGAAGATTCTGGTCATCGGCGGCGGCGGCCGCGAGCACGCGATCTGCGTCGCCCTCAGCAAGGACGATTCCGTCACCGCGCTGCACTGCGCCCCCGGCAACCCCGGCATCGCCGAGGTCGCCGCGCTGCACCCGGTGGACTCGCTCGACCCGGGCGCGGTCGCCGCGCTGGCCATCGAGCTGGGCGCGGACCTCGTCGTGGTCGGACCCGAGGCGCCGCTGGTGGCCGGGGTGGCGGACGCGGTGCGCGCGGTCGGGATCCCCTGCTTCGGCCCGTCCCGCGAGGCGGCGCAGCTCGAGGGCTCCAAGGCCTTCTCGAAGGACGTCATGGCCGCGGCCGGCGTGCCGACCGCCGAATCCTTCGTCTGCACGACGCTGGAGCAGGCCGAGCACGCGCTCGACGCGTTCGGGCCGACCTACGTGGTGAAGGACGACGCCCTGGCCGCGGGCAAGGGCGTCGTCGTCACCGATGACCGGCGGGCCGCGCTTGACCACGTCCGCGACTGCGTGCTGCGGCCCGGCGGCGGCCGCGTCGTGATCGAGGCCTTCCTCGACGGGCCCGAGGTCTCGCTGTTCGCGATCACCGACGGCGTGACCGTGCTGCCGCTGCAGCCCGCGCAGGACTTCAAGCGGATCGGCGACGGCGACACCGGGCCGAACACAGGTGGCATGGGTGCCTACTCGCCGCTCGACTGGGCCCCGGCCGGGCTGGTCGACGAGGTGATGGCGCTGGTGCTGCAGCCGACCGTGGACGAGCTGCGCCGCCGCGGCACGCCGTTCGCGGGGCTGCTGTACGCGGGCCTGGCGCTGACCAGCCGCGGCACCCGCGTCGTCGAGTTCAACGCGCGCTTCGGCGACCCGGAGACCCAGGTCGTGCTGCCGCTGCTGAAGACCCCGCTGGCCTCCGTGCTGCTGCGCGCGGCGACCGGCACGCTGGCCGACCAGCACCCGCTGAGCTGGCACGACGGCGCCGCGGTCACCGTGGTGCTCGCCTCCGACGGCTACCCGGTCAAGTCCCGCAGCGGCGATGTGATCCGCGGGATCAAGGCGGCCGAGATGCTCTCCGCGCCGACCGGCGGCTCGGTCACGGTCTACCACGCCGGGACCGCGCGCAACGCCGAGGACGAGTTGGTCACCGCGGGCGGCCGGGTGCTCGCCGTGACCGGTCGCGGCCGCGATCTGGCCGAGGCGCGCAAGATGGCCTACGCGGGCGTCACCGAGATCGGGTTCGACGGCGCGCAGCACCGCACCGACATCGCCGCCGCGGCACTCGCCGGGCAGGTCCGCGCGGCCGACGCGTAGCCCGCGGCGCCGGGCGGCGCGGCGGATCGCGCGGCCCGTTAATCACTCATACGAGCGCATCATGACCCCTCCCGGGTGCCGGGCCGCGCGGACCGGCGCTACAGTCCGGAATTGAAGGGACTCTTCCGGTTCCCTCTTCGAGCATGCGGGAGCGGGTGAACGCCGGTGGGCGGCGGCGCGGACCAGCCGGTGCGGCTGGCCAGGGCGATCCTGCGGATCGGATCCCTGGCCGTCGCCGGCTGGGTGCTGCTGGCCTGCGCGGTCGCGGCGCTGGCCGGCTGGCTGCTGCCGGGCTACGCCGGGGCCGCCGGGGTGCTCGCGGTGCTGGGCTTCGCCGCCGTGCCGCTCTGGCGCTTCCACCGGATAACCCCGCCCGCCTCGGCGACGGTGCCGCTGGAGAACGCGGACCGCAGCGAGCTGGCCCTGATCGTGCGGCAGATCTCGGCCGCGCTCGGCGTGCCGACGCCGGCGGCGATAGAACTCTCCCCGGACTGCGACGCCTGGCTCGAACCCAGGCAGGGCGGTCCGGTGCTGGTGGTCGGGACTCCGTTCCTGTGGTGGCTGCGGGTGAGCGAGCTGCGCGGGCTGCTGGCCCCGGTGATCGCGGGTCTCGAGGCGGCACACGATCCGGCCGTGGTCCGCGCCCGGCGCACCGTGCGGCGGTTGGACTGCGCGCAGCGACAGGGCCTGCTGCCCTGGCCGCGCGGCCTGGTCGCCTGGGTCGCGGACGGCTGCCGGACCCGGGCCGAGGGCATGGAGCGGGTGATCGCCGCGCACGCCTCGCAACGGGCGAGGATCGTCGAGCCGGCCGGCCGGGTGTACGCGCACGAGCAGGTCGGCCTCGTCGCGGCGGCCTGGGAGCGGCTGCTCACCCGGCTGGCGTATCCGGCCTGGGACGCGGGCTACGCGCCGAGCGCGCTCAACGCCGCGCTGGTGGCCGCGCTGGTCGAGCTCGGCGAGCGGGACCGGGTCGGCGTCGGCCTCGCGGACCGGCTGAGCGAGCGTCCGGGCTGCGATCTGCTGGACGAGCCGGGGGAGGTGGACCGGGCCGTCTCCGCGATCGTCCCGGTGGTCTACCAGGACAAGGCGGTCGAGACGCCGCTGGACTGGAGCGACTACACCCGGCTGGTCGCCGAGCCGAACCTGCGCAAGGCGGCCGCCGCGGCGCCGGACCACCCCCTCGTCGCGAAGACCCGGGCACTGCTGCTCGCCCCCGCGCCTCATACGACGATCACACTGATCCACGACTCCGGCGACGGCGAGCTGCCGGCCGGGCTGCGCGCCGTGCTGCAGTGCGGCCTGGTGGACCTGGGCTACGCGGCCTTCGCGGTGGACTGGCTGGACGGCGTCGTGCTGCGCGACCGGGCCGGGCTGACCGTGCCGGTGGACGAGATCGTGCACGCGCTCGTCGACTACTCCGACTTCACGGCGCTGCGGGAGTGGCTGTCCTACGCTGCCGGGCTGTGACCCGCCCGGCTAAAATCGTGGGCGGCGGGCCAGGTCTGTCCCGCTGAAATCCTCCCCGAAGGAGCGATCCGCCGTGATCGGACGGTACACACTTCCGGAGATGGGCCGCGTGTGGAGCGAGGCCCATAAGTACGAACTCTGGTGCCAGGTCGAGACCCTGGTGATGGAGGCGCACGCGGAGGCCGGGGTCGTCCCCGCCGACGCGCTCGAGGCGGTGCGCAAGGCGCCCGCCCCCACCCCCGAGGCGGTCGCCGAGATCGAGGCGGTCACCCAGCACGACGTCATCGCGTTCCTCAGCGCGTGGGCCGACAACACCGAGCCGCGCGAGGCCGCTGCCTACGTGCACTTCGGCATGACCTCCTCCGACCTGCTGGACACCGCGCTCGCGCTGCAGCTGGTCGAGGCCACCGACATCCTGCTGGAGAAGGCCGACCGGCTCGTCGCGGTGCTCCGGGACCACGCGCTCGCGCACCGGAACACGCTGCGCGTCGGCCGCACCCACGGGATCCACGGGGAGCCGGACGTGTGGGGCCACCGGGTGGCCGACTTCGCCTTCGGCGTCGCGCGCTCCCGGGACCGGATCAGGGCGGCCCGCGAGGCCGTCGGCGTCATGGCGATCTCGGGTGCGGTGGGCACGTACTCGAACATCGACCCGGCCGTCGAGGCGTACGTCGCCGAGAAGCTGGACCTGAAGGCGGCGGACGTCTCCACCCAGGTCGTGCTGCGCGACGGGATCTCCGAGTGGGTCAGCGCCCTGGCGATCATGGCCACGGTGCTCGAGGCGATCGCGCTGGAGGTGCGGCACGGGCAGCGGACCGAGGTCAGGGAGCTGTCCGAGGCCTTCGGGAAGGGCCAGAAGGGCTCCTCCGCGATGCCGCACAAGAAGAACCCGATCATCTCGGAGCGGATCGCGGGCATGGCCCGGATCGTGCGCGGGCAGATCGTGCCGGTGATGGAGGGCATCCCGCTCTGGCACGAACGCGACATCTCGCACTCGTCCACCGAGCGGATCGCGCTGCCGGACGCCTCGATCGGCCTGGACTACCTGCTGAACCTGACCATCCGGCTGGTCGAGGGCCTGGTCGTGGACAAGGACCGGATGCTCGCGAACCTGGAGTCCACCGGCGGCCTGATCTACACCTCCACGGTGCTGCTCGAACTCGTCGAGATGGGCCTGGAGCGCGACACCCAGGCGTACCCGCTGACCCAGCGCGCCGCGATGAAGACCTGGGAGAGCGGGCGCCCGTTCCGCGAGACGCTGCGCGAGGAGGCCGCCGAGGCCGGCCTCGAGATCGACGAGGCGCGGCTCGACGAGGTCTGCCGGCCGGAACGCTTCGTGCAGCGGCTCGACGGGATGTTCGCGAAGCTGGCGGAGCTCTCGTGAGCGGCGCCCTCGCCGACGTCCCCGGCGTGCGCCACCTCGGCTCCGGCAAGGTCCGCGAGCTCTACGAGGTGGACGGGAAACTGCTGCTGGTCGCCTCCGACCGGATCTCCGCGTACGACTACGTACTCGAGACGCCGATCCCGGACAAGGGCAAGATCCTCACCCAGTTGAGCCTCTGGTGGTTCGGGCAGCTGGCCGACCTGGTGCCGAACCACCTGGTCACGACGGATCCAGCGATGTTTCCCGTGGAACTTCGCGATCACAAGGCCTTGCTGTCGGGCCGCTCCATGCTCTGCGAGCGGCTGTCCATGATCGAGATCGAGTGCGTCGCGCGCGGGTACCTGACCGGCTCCGGGCTGGCCGAGTACGACGAGCACGGCACCGCCTGCGGCATCCCGCTGCCGGCCGGCCTGGTCGACGGATCCCGGCTCGATGAACCGATCTTCACACCGGCCGCCAAGGCCGCGGTCGGCGAGCACGACGAGAACATCGACTTCGCGGAGACGGAGCGCCGGGTCGGCGAGGACCTCGCCAAGGAGATCCGCGACCTGACGCTCTCGATCTACCGTCGTGCGCACGAGATCGCCGCCGGCCGCGGCATCATCCTCGCCGACACCAAGTTCGAGTTCGGGCAGCGCGCCGACGGCACGGTCGTGCTGGCGGACGAGGTCCTCACCCCCGACTCGTCCCGGTTCTGGCCGGCCGACCTGTGGGAGCCGGGCCACGCACAGTCCTCGTACGACAAGCAGTACGTGCGCGACTGGCTGACCTCCGCCGCGTCCGGCTGGGACCGCCGCTCCGGCGAGGCCCCGCCGCCGCTGCCGGACGACGTCGTCGAGCGCACCCGCGCCCGCTACGTCGAGGCGTACGAGCGGCTGACCGGACAGAAGTTCGCGTAGCCGCAGGTCGAGCGCACCTGGGCGGGGGCACTGTCCCCGCCCAGGTACCCTAGAGGAACCGCCAACAGCGATCACACGCGGACGTGTGTGGTCACGACACCGGGAGCGCTCATGGCACGCGTCGTGGTAGACGTCATGCTGAAGCCGGAGATCCTCGACCCGCAAGGACAGGCTGTCAATCGCGCGTTGCCGCGCCTGGGCTTCGACGGGATCGTCGACGTCCGCCAGGGCAAGCGCTTCGAGGTGGAACTGGAGGGTCCGGCCGACGAGGCCGCGCTCGCCCGGGTCCGCGAAATGGCCGAGAAGCTGCTCGCCAACACCGTGATCGAGGAGTTCCGAGTGCGGGTGGAGGGCTGATGCCGGCCCGCATCGGCGTCGTCACCTTTCCCGGCACCCAGGACGACACGGACGCGCTGCGCGCCGCCCGCCTCGTCGGCGCCGAGCCCGTCGCCCTGTGGCATCGCGACCCTTCGCTGCACGACGTGGACGCGGTCGTCCTGCCCGGCGGCTTCTCCTACGGCGACTACCTGCGCTGCGGCGCCATCGCCCGCTTCTCGCCGGTGATGGAGTCGATCATCTCCGCGGCCCGCGAGGGCCTGCCGGTGCTCGGCATCTGCAACGGCTTCCAGATCCTGTGCGAGTCGCACCTGCTGCCCGGCGCGCTGATCCGCAACGCGGGCACGCTGTTCATCAACCGGGACGTGCGCCTGCGGGTCGAGTCGACGGGCACCGCGTGGACCTCGGATTACGCGGTCGGCCAGGAGATCCTGATCCCGATCAAGAACGGCGAGGGCAAGTTCGCCGCGGACGAGAAGACGCTGGACGAGCTCGAGGCCGAGGGCCGCGTGATCGCCCGGTACGTCGAGAACCCCAACGGCTCGGCGCGGGACATCGCCGGCATCGCGAACGCCGCCGGGAACGTCGTCGGCCTGATGCCGCACCCGGAGCACGCCATCGAGGAGCTGACCGGCCCCTACCCCGGCCCGGCCACCGACGGCCTGCCCTTCTTCACGTCCGTTCTGCAGCATCTTCTGAACCCCGAGCTGGTGGACGCCTGATGAGCGAGAACAAGTACCAGGTGGACACCGTCGAGCGCGCCGCCGAGACCCCCGGGACCGAGCAGCCGTACGAGGCGCTCGGCGTCAAGGACGACGAGTACGCGCGGATCAGGGAGATCCTGGGCCGCCGCCCGACCTCCTCCGAGCTGGCCATGTACTCGGTGATGTGGTCCGAGCACTGCTCCTACAAGTCCTCGAAGGTGCACCTCAAGCAGTTCGGCGACAAGGCCCCGGAGGTCGACTTCCTGCTCGTCGGCCCGGGTGAGAACGCGGGCGTCGTGGACGTCGGCGGGGACCTGGCCGTCACCTTCAAGATCGAGTCGCACAACCACCCCTCGTACGTGGAGCCGTATCAGGGTGCCGCGACCGGCGTCGGCGGAATCGTGCGCGACATCCTGACCATGGGCGCGCGGCCGGTCGCCGTGCTCGACCCGCTGCGCTTCGGCCCGGCCGACGCCGCCGACACCCACCGGGTGCTGCCCGGCGTGGTGCGCGGCATCGGCGGCTACGGCAACTCGCTCGGCCTGCCGAACATCGGCGGCGAGGTCGTGTTCGACGCCTGCTACTCCGGCAACCCGCTCGTCAACGCGCTGTCCGTCGGCGTGCTCAAGAAGAGCGAGATCAAGCTCGCGAAGGCGGACGGCCCCGGCAACCGGGTCGTGCTCTTCGGCGCGCGCACCGGCGGCGACGGCATCGGCGGCGCCTCCGTGCTGGCCAGCGCCACCTTCGACGAGGACAAGCCCTCCAAGCGGCCGAGCGTCCAGGTGGGCGACCCGTTCATGGAGAAGGTGCTCATCGAGTGCTGCCTGGAGATCTACGCCGAGGACCTGGTCACCGGCATCCAGGACCTCGGCGCCGCCGGCCTGTCCTGCGCGACCACCGAGCTGGCCGCGGCCGGCACCGGCGGCATGGACGTGCAGCTGGACCTGGCGCCGCTGCGCGACGCGACGCTCGTTCCCGAGGAGATCCTCATGAGCGAGTCGCAGGAGCGCATGATGGCGGTGGTCACGCCGGAGAACCTGCCGCGCTTCTTCGCGATCTGCGAGAAGTGGGACGTGATCGCGACGGTCATCGGCACCGTCACCGACACCGGCCGGCTCCGGTTGACCTGGCACGGCGAGACGATCGTCGACGTGGACCCGCGCACCCTCGCGCATCAGGGCCCTGTCTACGAGCGCCCGTTCCACCGGCCGTCCTGGCAGGACGGGCTGCAGGCGGACGCGCCGACCGAGGAGCGCCTGGCGCGGCCCAAGACCGGCGACGAGCTGCGCGAGACCGTGCTGCGGATGATCGCCAGCCCGAATCTCGCGGACAAGACCTGGGTGCTCGAGCAGTACGACCACCGGGTGCGCGGCAACACGGTCCTGGCGCACGGCGAGGACTCCGGCATGCTGCGGCTGAACGAGGAGGACGGCCTCGGCATCGCGCTGTCCACCGACGGCAACGGCCGCTACACCAAGCTGGACCCGTACACCGGCGCGCAGCTGGCGCTGGCCGAGGCGTACCGCAACGTGGCCGCGACCGGGGCGAAGCCCTTGGCGGTGACCGACTGCCTGAACTTCGGCTCCCCCGAGGACCCCGAGGTGATGTGGCAGTTCGCCGAGGCCTGCCGCGGTCTCGCGGACGCCTGCCTGCAGCTGGGCACGCCGGTCACCGGCGGCAACGTGTCCTTCTACAACCAGACCGGCTCCGAGGCGATCCACCCGACCCCGATCATCGGCGTGCTCGGCGTGATCGACGACGTGGCCCGGCGCACTCGAAGCGCCTTCGAGACCGAGGGCGAGATCCTGCTGCTGGTCGGCGAGACCCGGGACGAGTTCGGCGGCAGCGAGTGGGCGCACGTGGTGCACGGCCACCTCGGCGGCCTGCCGCCGAAGCCGGACCTGGAGCGGGAGCGGCAGCTGGCCGAGATCCTGATCGCGGGCTCCCGCGACGGCATGCTCTCCGCCGCGCACGACCTGTCCGACGGCGGCCTGATCCAGGCGATCGTCGAGTCCTGCGTCCGCGGCGGCCACGGCGCCCGCGTCGTGCTGCCGAGCGAGCTCGACCCCTTCGTCGCGCTCTTCTCCGAGTCGGCCGGCCGCGCCGTCGTCGTAGTCCCGCGCAGCGAGGAGAAGCGGTTCACCGACATGTGCAACTTCCGGAACGTACCGGTCGCGCGCATCGGCGTCGTGGACGGCGACACGCTCGACGTGCAGGACCAGTTCAGCATCCCGCTGGACGAGCTGCGCGAGGCGTGGACCGGCACCTTCCCGAAGCTGTTCGGCTGACGGCAGGCCCGAAAAGACGCCTGATGGATCGCAAGGAGCTCGCCGCCGCGGTCAGGGAATCGGTGCGCGCTTTCGCGCAGAAGGTTCCCGGCCGCAGCGTCGAGCTCCGCGTTCCACCCTTCGTCGCCGTGCAGTGCGTCGAGGGCCCGCGGCACACCCGCGGCACCCCGCCCAACATCGTCGAGACCGACGCCGCCACCTGGCTCGCCCTCGCCGACGGGTCGCTGGTCTGGGCCGACGCCATCGCGGACGGCCGGGTGCGCGCCTCGGGACCGCGCAGCGACCTGAGCGCGTTCCTGCCCTTATAGCCCCCGCGCCGCCGCCGGTAGTAGAGTCCTGACAGACCTACGGGGCGTGTGAAAATGGGGGCACGCCCGGGAACGGTCCCGTTTTCAGGGGGCTCCATGTACCGACGCCGCTTCGCGGCCGTCACCGCGCTCGCACTCATCACGGCATCGACCTCTCCCGTCGTCGCGCACGCCGCGTCCGGGCCCACCACGTACTACGTCGCGCAGGTCGCCGCCTGCACCGATCTCGGCCCGGGCACCGCGGCCGAGCCGTTCTGCACCGTTCAGCAGGCCGCGTCCGCCGCGACCGTGCCCGGCGACACGGTGAAGATCGAGGTGGGCAGCTACAACGACGAGGTGGACATCACCGCCTCGGGCACCGCCGCAGCGCCGATCACCTTCGAGGCCGCGACGAACCCCACCCCGTACTCGTACACCGTCGGCCTGAGCGGCGGCCTGGTGATCAAGGGCGCCTCGTACGTCAACGTGAGCGGCGTCTCGACCACGGATGCGCAGATCGAGAACTCGTCGCACGTCACGCTCAGCAGCGGCGAGCTCACGACTAAGAGCATCAGCACGCCCGTCGTCGCGGTTACGGGCACCTCGTCCGATGTGACCCTCAGCAAGCTGCTGGTTTACGGCAGCGCGATCGACATCGACGCGAGCGGCACCGGGAACGCGGTCACGTCCAGCCTCCTCACGGAGTACAGCTCGCCCGGCATCATCGTCGACGGCAGCGCGAACGCCGTACTGACGAGCAACACCGTGAACGGATACTGCGGTACCGGCATCTCGATCGGCGACGACGGCAACGGCACCGCGTCGGGCGCCACCATCGAGAACAACGTGGTCGCGGAGGCTGCCACCTCGGCGAATCCAAGCATCCACGGCAGTTGCTCCGCCGCGAGCGCGGTCGGGCTCTCAATGCAGTCCACGGCCGACACCGCGGGGGTGACCGCCGACTACAACAGCATCTACCCGGATCTGAGCACGGCGTCCTCCGTCTACGACTGGGCCGGAAACGCGTATTCGACTCCTGCCTCATTCGAGGCGGCCACCGGCCAGGGCGCGCACGATTCGGTCGCGGACCCGGTCATCAACGCCGGCGGCTCGATCAGTGGCGAGTCCTCGCCGCTAATCAACTCGGCCAACGCGAACGCTCCCGACGAGCAGTCCACCGACCTGTTCGACCGCACGCGTGTGGCCGACCCGAACGTCGCGGAAACCGGTGCGGGCACGGCCGGATACGACCGCGGCGCTCTGCAGTTCGTCGAGGTGCTCGGCATGTACTCCCCGTCCACAGTGGCCACCGCGCCGAGCGGAGCGGCCGTCACCGTGACGGCTTACGCCGCAAAGAGCAACTGGGCCGGCGCGACCTTCACCTACGAGTACGACTTCGGCGATGGCAGCAAGACCACATCGTCGAGCCTCACGGAGAGCCACCCGTACACGAGCGCCAGCACGTACACCGTGACGGTTACCGCGATCAGCGACTACGGCGCGACGTACAGCACGCAGACGTCGATCCAGATCCTGGCGCCGGTCGCCTTCAGCGCAAGCATCACCTCCGCGCCGACCTACGGCACGATGACGGACACGGCCGTCACCGTCCACACCGACTGGCCGATCACCAGCGCGACGATGAAGTTCGGTGACGGCAAGACGCCACAGGACCTGACCTTGTCGACGTCCGGCAGCACGTCCACCGACACCGTCTACTACTCCTACGCCAAGCCGGGCACCTACACGGTCAGCTTCACCGTCGCGGACGCGGGCGGCGACCAGCAGACCATCACGAAGACCATCACCACCAAGGGAACGGACTTCACGGCGTACGGCCCGACACGGCTGCTGGACACGCGCAAGAGTCTCGGCGGCACCTCGAGCCAGCTACTGCACGACGGCTCGATCAAGCTCAAGATCGCCGGAAGCGGCTCGATCCCGGCGAACGTCACCGCCGTGGCGCTGAACCTGACCATCGTGAACGCGAACGGCGGCGGCTACATCCAGGCCGACACCGGCACCGACAACGGCACCTCGACGGTCAACTACAACACCGGGCCGGTCTACAGCAATGCCGTAATCGCGCAGGTCGCCTCCGACGGCACCGTGACGCTGCGGAACTTCGGCGCGACCACCGCGGTGAAGCTGGACCTGATCGCCGACGTCACGGGCTACTTCGCCCCGACCGCCGGATCCGCCTACGACTTCGTCACCCCGGCCCGGCTGATGGACACGCGCAAGGGCATCGGCACGGCCAAGGCCAAGCTGGCCGCGGGGAAGACCGACGTCCTCACGGTCGAGGGCGTCAGCTCTCTGCCGTCCAGCGGAGTCACCGCCGTCTCGGTGAACATCACCGAGGTGAACACGACCGGCTCCGGCTACCTGATCGCCTACCCCGACGAGACGACGCTGCCGAACAGTTCGACCGTCGACTGGAACGGCGCCACCACCAAGGCGGCCGGCGCCATCGTGCCGGTCGGCGCAGACGGCAAGATCGACATCCACAACGGCGGAGGCGGCACCGCGGCAGCCGACGTGATCGTGGACGTCACCGGCTACTTCACGAGCACCGGCAGCGGCGACGTGTACGTGCCGGTCACCTCGGACCGGGTGCTCGACACCCGGAAGTCGGGTCCGGGGATCGCTCCGGGCACCGCGACCTCGCTGAACCTGACGGGCAAGGACGGGATGCCCGGCGAATTCCAGAACGGCGTCGTCGGCTCCGTGTTCGTGGACGGCTACGTGCTGAACGCGACCGTCACGCAGACCCCGGCCGACGGCTACCTGCTCGTCTCCGGCAGCCAGACGCCCGACGGCACGTCCACGGTCAACTGGACCGGCGTCGACCAGACGAGCGCGAACATCGCGTTCACCCAGGCGCAGTCCACCAGCGCCTCGGACGGCGGCGAAGACTCCGACGTGTGGTTCTACAACACCGCCACGAAGGGCCACGTCCAGACCATCGCCGACGTGATGGGCTACTTCACGGCCGGCTGACCCGCCTGACCCGACACATCCGTACGCCGACGGCCCCCAACCAGTCGAAGAGGCAGACGCTCCGCGTCTCAACGCCTGATCGGGGGCCGTCGGCCATGTCGTAGACTGGAAGCGTGAAGCGCCCAGATGGACGACTGACCCACGACATACTCCCCGACGAAGACAAGCACCCGCAGGACGCCTGCGGAGTGTTCGGTGTCTGGGCCCCCGGGGAAGAGGTCGCCAAGCTGGCGTACTTCGGCCTCTACGCCCTCCAGCACCGCGGACAGGAGTCCGCGGGCATCGCGGCCTCGAACGGTTCGCAGATCCTCGTCTACAAGGACATGGGCCTGGTCTCGCAGGTGTTCGACGAGGAGACGCTCGGCACGCTGCGCGGGCACCTCGCCGTCGGGCACACCCGCTACTCGACCACCGGCTCCTCCGTCTGGGAGAACGCCCAGCCCACCTTCCGGGCCACCTCGCACGGCGCGATAGCGCTGGGGCACAACGGAAACCTGACCAACACGGCCGAGCTGGTCGAGCTGGTCGGCGCCGCCCGGGCCAACGGCGAGGTGCTGGGCAAGGACCGCGGCGCCAGCTCCGACAGCGACACGATGACCGACCTGCTGGCCAGCCGCTCCGAGCTCAGCCTCGAGGACGCGGCGATGCAGGTGCTTCCCCGGCTGCGCGGCGCCTTCTCGCTCGTCTTCATGGACGAGACCACGCTCTACGCCGCCCGCGACCCGCAGGGCATCCGGCCGCTCGTGCTCGGCCGGCTCGACCGCGGCTGGGTCGTGGCCAGCGAGTCCGCCGCGCTGGACATCGTCGGCGCCTCCTTCATCCGGGAGATCGAGCCCGGCGAGCTGGTCACCATCGACGAGGACGGCCTGCGCTCGCAGCGCTTCGCCGTCGCCGAGCCCAAGGGCTGCGTCTTCGAGTACGTCTACCTGGCCCGCCCGGACACGGCCATCGCCGGCCGCTCGGTCAACGCCTCCCGGCTCGCGATGGGCCGCCGGCTCGCCGTCGAGCACCCGGTCGAGGCCGACCTGGTCATCCCGACCCCGGAGTCCGGCACCCCGGCCGCGATCGGCTACGCGGAGCAGTCCGGCATCCCGTTCGGGCACGGCCTGGTGAAGAACGCCTACGTCGGGCGCACCTTCATCCAGCCCAGCCAGACGATCCGGCAGCTCGGCATCCGGCTCAAGCTCAACCCGCTGCGCGAGGTTATCGAGGGCAAGCGGCTGATCGTGGTGGACGACTCCATCGTGCGCGGCAACACGCAGCGCGCCCTGGTCCGGATGCTGCGCGAGGCCGGCGCCCGCGAGGTGCATGTGCGCATCTCCTCGCCGCCGGTGAAGTGGCCGTGCTTCTACGGCATCGACTTCGCCACCCGCGCCGAGCTGATCGCCAACGGCCTCTCGGTCGAGGAGATCGCCCACTCGCTCGGCGCCGACTCGCTCGGCTACATCTCGATCGACGGCATGATCGAGGCGACGACGATTCCGGCCGACCGGCTGTGCCGGGCATGCTTCGACGGCGTGTACCCGGTGGCGCTGCCCGACCCGGAGCGGCTCGGAAAGCATCTGCTGGAGATCCCGACCGACGTCGCCGCGTCGCTCAGCCACCCCTGAAAGGCCTCGCCAACGTGAACACCTACGCAGCTGCCGGACCCGCCGAAGGCGGCGAGGACGCAGTGATCGAGGCCGGTTCCACCACCTATGCCGCAGCCGGCGTCGACATCGAAGCCGGTGACCGCGCCGTCGAGCTGATGAAGCAGTGGGTGGCCAAGGCCTCCCGGCCCGAGGTGCTCGGCGGGCTCGGCGGCTTCGCCGGCCTGTTCGACGCGAGCGCGCTGACGAACTACCGCCGGCCGCTGCTGGCCACCTCGACGGACGGCGTCGGCACCAAGGTCGCGCTGGCCCAGAAGATGGACGTGCACCACACCATCGGCTTCGACCTCGTCGGCATGGTCGTCGACGACCTGGTCGTCTGCGGCGCCGAGCCGCTGTTCATGACGGACTACATCTGCATCGGCAAGGTCGTGCCGGAGACGGTCGCGGCGATCGTCCGCGGCATCGCCGAGGCGTGCGCCGTGGCCGGCTGCGCGCTGATCGGCGGCGAGACCGCCGAGCACCCTGGCCTGCTGGCGCCGGGCGAGTACGACGTGGCGGGCGCGGCTACCGGCGTCGTCGAGGCGGACGAACTGCTCGGCCCGGAGCGGGTCCGCGCGGGTGACGCGGTGCTGGCCATCGAGTCCTCGGGCCTGCACTCGAACGGCTACTCGCTGGTCCGGCACGTGCTGCTGAAGCAGGCGGGCTGGGAGCTGGACCGGCCGGTGCCGGAGTTCGGCCGCAGCCTCGGCGAGGAGCTGCTCGAGCCGACGAAGGTCTACGCGAAGGCCTGCCTCGAGCTGGCGCGCCGGGTGGAGATCCACACGTACGCGCACGTCACCGGCGGCGGCCTGGCCGCGAACCTGGCGCGGGTGATCCCGGCCGGGCTGCACGCGCGCCTGGACCGCTCCACCTGGACGCCGCCCGCGGTCTTCCGCACGGTCGGCGAGGTCGGCTCGATCGAGCGCGAGGAGCTGGAGCGGACGCTCAACATGGGCGTCGGCATGGTCGCGGTGCTCCCGGCGGAGCAGGCGGACGCGGCGCTGCGCGAGCTCGGCGAGCTCGGGCTGCGGTCCTGGGCGCTGGGCACCGTCGAGGCCGCGGCCGACCCGCAGGCGGCCGGCTCGGCGGCGCTGACCGGGGACTACGCCGGCTGAGCCGCCCGGCGGCGTTCGTCCCGATAAGCCGAGGAAGGGCAGGCGGAGCGGCCATCGGCCGTCCTGCCTGCCCTACTGCTCTGGCTCAGTTCAACGGTGGGGATACGAGTCGTCGTCCTCGTCTTCCTCGTCGTCCTCATCCTCTTCGGCGTCCTCGGCGTAATCCGCGTATGCCGCATAGCGGTCGTCGAGGTCGTGGTCCCGAGAACCATTGCTCCTCGACGGCGGTTCACTGACGCCCAGCTCCGACCGCAGACGGTCGAGGTCACCGGCCGGCTGGTACTTCAGCTGGCGAGCGACCTTGGTCTGCTTGGCCTTGGCCCGGCCGCGCCCCATGGCTCGACCCCCTCAACGACGGGGCGTTCGCACAACCCCGGGTCTCGACAACGATCAACTGACACAGTCACTGGCGTGACCGATGCCTCACGTGGGGATCGCCGGACCGGTCACACAGCTAAAGGTACCTGGTTCCGCGCCGAAGCGGTACGGCAGGGGGCCGAAAACCTCTCCACCGCGGGGACTCGATACCTCGGTCGAGGATACATGCCCACCGCGCGGATGGTCGATTCCGACGCCCGCGCGCCGTCCGTTTCGGCGCTCGACCGGCGGGTTCGGGACGGCGCGCGGCGCCGCCGTCACCCGGACGGCCACCCGGGACTCACCCCGGCAGCAGCAGGCCGCGCAGCCGGGAGACGTCCCGCATGCGCTCCTCGGCGAGCCGGTCGGCGGTGGCCGCCGGGGGCACGCCGTCGGCCTTTGAGCGGCGCAGGATCTCGAGCGTGGTGTCGAAGATCCGGGCGGCCCGGCCCTTCGCCCGCTCGAAGCTGAAGCCGCCGTCGTGCAGGTGGGCGGCCTCGTCGCCCACCTGGATGACGCCGCCGGCGTTCACCAGGTAGTCCGGGGCGTAGAGCACGCCGCGCTCGGCCAGGATCTTGTCCAGGCCGGGGTGGGCGAGCTGGTTGTTGGCCGCTCCGCAGACGACGGAGGCGCTGAGCGACTCGACCACGGCGTCGTCCAGCGCGCCGCCGAGGGCGCACGGGGCGTAGACATCGAGGTCGAGGGCCAGCAGCTGCTCGGTGGACTCGACCACGCGCACGTCCGGGTGATGGGCGCGGACCCAGTCGAGCGCGGCGGCGTTCACGTCCGTGACCACGATCTCGGCGCGCTCCTCGGTCAGGTGCCCGATCAGGTGGCGGCCGACCTTGCCGACGCCGGCGATGCCGACACGGCGGCCGGTCAGCACGGGCGCGCCCCAGCGCTCCTGGGCACACGCGCGCATCGCCTGGTAGACGCCGAAGGCGGTGAGGATCGAGGAGTCGCCGGCGCCGCCGTTCTCCGGGGAGCGTCCGGTGACGTACGCGCACTCGCGTGCCACCGTGTCCATGTCCGCGACGTAGGTGCCGACGTCGCACGCCGTCAGGTAGCGGCCGTGCAGCGACTGGACGAACCGGCCGTAAGCCCGCAGCAGCGCCTCGCTCTTGTCCTTCGCCGGGTCGCCGATGATCACGGCCTTGCCGCCGCCGAGGTCGAGCCCGGCGAGCGCGTTCTTGTAGGCCATCCCGCGGGCGAGGTTCAGCACGTCGGCGAGGGCCTCGGCCTCGGAGGCGTACGGGTAGAAGCGCGTGCCGCCCAGCGAGGGGCCGAGGGCGGTGGAGTGGATGGCGATGATCGCGCGCAGACCGCTGGGCTCGTCGTGGCAGTAGACGATCTGCTCGGGTCCGCCGGGCGCGAAGTGGGTGTCGGTGCTCATGTCTGAAGGGGTCTCCTCGTCGAGACGTTCCGATGCCTGTGTGCTCCGGTGTGCGGGGGGGTCGGGGGTCTCCCGATCGTCCCTGGGTAAAGGGTAGATCCTCGGCGGTACAAGGGGGCGCAGCGGGTGCTCGTAGGGTCTTCCGTTCTCCGGCAAGATCCAATATCGTTCGGTTTCACGCGGCTGCTGCGGACAGGTCTGCTTAGCGCCGCAGCGCCCACAGCGCCCGGATAGGACCGGGTGCATGACGAAAAGCCACCATGCCGCCACTGTCCGCAATGGGCGGCTCGCGCGCTTCCGTCCGCTTCCAGTGATTTGCCTCTTCTATGTATCGATTTCATAGAGTTCGCGGCCAAGCGGCTCCGGATGGTGTACTTCTAGTTCTTGAACGACAAGCCGTTCGTCCGATTACCGGCACGCCCGACCTTGAACATGACGGCATGACGGACCATCGGGGAGGATCCAGCGATCCGGCCCCCAGCCGGGCCGGGAACCATGGAGATGGAGGAAGCCGCTCATGACCGCGCGCACGCCCGACGCTGAGCCGCTGCTTACCCCGGCCGAGGTGGCCACGATGTTCCGAGTCGACCCGAAGACGGTCACCCGGTGGGCCAAGGCAGGCAAGCTCACGTCGATCCGCACCCTGGGCGGGCACCGCCGCTACCGCGAGGCCGAGGTGCGGGCCCTGCTGGCCGGGATCCCGGCGCAGCGGGAGGCCTGATCCGCTTCGGGACCTTCCCGAACGGAACCGGCGCAGCAGCACGAGGCAAGCCCAGAGGCAACAGCACAGCACCACCCACACACGGCCACCGGATCGGGCCCGGTGGTCGCCGCGCGTCGCCGCACGACGCCTCAAGAGCATGCACGGCCCGCCCCTCGCCGGGGCGGGCCTTCGCGTGTTTCCGCCGGGGCCGGGCATCCGGCTCGGCATCCGACCGGGCAGCACCCGGGCGAAACGGGCTAAACGCCGCTAACATCGAGGCGAGAGGCGAATGAGCCCTCGAAGACCGAGGTCTCGACCACCACCACGCCCGGCGGCCGGAAGGATCCCGACGGCAGATGAAGATCACCCACATTGCGCTGGAGCGGCTGCGGCTGCCGCTGGAGCCGCCGGGCTTCGCACCCGCCTGGGCGGCCGAGCCGTGGCAGGCCTTCGAGACCACGCTCGTGCGCGTCCACACGGATGAGGGGATCACCGGCACCGCCTCGTCGGCCGACCCGATGGACGGCTTCGAGGGCCACCGGCAGCTGTTCCTCGGCACCGACCCGCTCGACATCGTCGCCCAGGTCCGCGCGCTCGAGACGCTGGAGTTCCACGGCGGCTCGTTCCGCCCGCTGGAGGCCGCGTTCTGGGACATCATCGGCCAGGTCACCGGCCAGCCCGTCGCGGTCCTGTTCGGCAACGCGGCCAAGCGGCTGCCCGCCTACGCGTCCACGGCCGGGCTGCGTCCGCCTATCGAACGCGCCGAGGCCGCGGTGGCGATCAAGGAGCGCGGCTTCCGCGCGATGAAGATCCGCATCGACCGAGCGAGCCTGCACGAGGGCGTCGAGACCGTCCGCCGCACCCGGGAGGCCGTGGGCGACGCCTTCGAGATCATGGTCGACCTGGGCCAGTCCTGGCGCACGCCAGGCGGCGCCGGCGCGGCGAGCGACCTGGTCCGCACCCGCAAGATCGTCGCCGAGCTCGGCGAACTCGGCGTCTTCTGGGTGGAGAACCCGCTGCCCTACCCCGACCTCCCCGGCTACAAGCGCCTGCGCGCCGACATCCCCCACGTCCGCATCGCCGCCGGCGGCCTGCACCGCTCCGTCCCGGAACTGCTGCGCTCGCTGGAGCTCGACGCCCTCGACGTCTACCAGATGGACGTCGTCCACGCCGTGGGCATGCTCCGCGCCCGCACCCTAGCCGAACTCGCCCTGCTCAAGCACCGCGACTACACCCCCCGCACCTGGCACGACGGCATCGCCCTGCTGGCGAACCTGCACGTGGCCGCGGGCGTCGGCGGCGGCCCCTTCTTCGAGTTCCCCTACGACCCACCGTTCTGGACCCCGCGACAACGTGACTTCATGCTGGCCCGGGAGATCGATATCGACCCCGATGGGTTTCTGACCGTGCCCCAGATGCCCGGTCTGGGCGTCGAATTGGACGAGGACGCGGTGGCCAGGTACCGAACTTGAGCAACTCGCCGTCCACCTGCACCGATTCCGGATCGGGCACGCAGGAAGCGCCATACTGCACCATCCAGGCCGCGGCGGACGCCGCCGTCGCCGGCGACACAATAGCTCAGGCTCGGGCTACGGCTCGGCGACGCTGGAGCGGATCGATTCCGGGGCAGACGATCTCGAACACGGTGATCGTCCCGGTCGCGGCCGACAGCCGGATCGAGCTCTACAACGGTGCGCCCTGCTGGAGACGAACGAGAGCACGGACATCCCGAGCGACGCCACCTTCGCCGCGAACCTGACGGTCACGGACACGGCGGCGGGCGGGCATCTCACCGCCTTCCCGTTCAACACCTCGGCGGAGCCGAACGTCTCCGCGCTCAACTTCGGCAAGGGCCAGACCGTCGCCGGCTTCGGCCTGTTCGGCTCGCCGACCGGCGACGACGGGATCAACGTGGACAACTGGTCCGACGGGAACGTCGACGTGATCTTCGACGTGTTCGGCTACTTCGCGAGCAGCTGACGCGTCACCGCGTATCAGGGGCCGCGCTCGGGTGGGCGCGGCCCTTCGCGCTTCCATCACCGGTTGAGATAGATCCGTTACCCGACTGGGGAAAATCCGCCGCACCTCGCGGCAGGTTCGAGGTCTACAGTGCGACTAGACGGTCGTCTGCGCCGTCAGGGGATTATGTTCAGAGAGGGTTGGGGCCTCATGCGTTCCACGCGCCGCGCCGCCACGGCCGCGGTTTCAGTCTCATTGGCACTGACGGGAGTCGCGGCCACCGCACACGCGGACTCGACGAACGTGCTCTACGTCAACGGCTCGTCGTCGGCCTGCACCGATTCGGGCACCGGCACCGCGGCCGCGCCCTACTGCACCATCCAGGCCGCGGCGAACGCGGCCGTCGCCGGCGACACGGTCGACATCGCCGCCGGCTCCTACACGGGCCAGGTGGACGTGAAGTCGCAGGGTACCGCGGCCGCGCCGATCGTCTTCCAGCCCGAGGGCGGAAGCGTAGCGATCGAGGACGCCACCGGCCAGACCGGCGCGGCGCTGACGCTCGACGGCGCCCAGTACGTGAGCTTCGAGGGCCAGACCTGGGATACGTTCATCACCTACGGAACCGACGTCACCGGCTCCTCCGACATCACACTCAACAGGATCACCGGCAACTCCTCCGTCATCGTGTCCGGCACCTCGTCGAACGTGACCCTGACGCGGAGCGCCGTCACCGCCGTCCAGATCGGATCGGGGAGCTCCGGCGACGTCATCAGCACAAACTACGTCGTCGATGAGAGCGCGACGGCCGGAATCTCGGTGGCCGGCGCGTCGAACACGGACATCACGTCGAACAACGTCGTGGACGCCGCGTCCTACAGCAACGCGATCTCCGTTACGGGCAGTTCGACCGGCATCTCCATCGAGAACAACATCGTCGCCTACCCGCGCAACATCACGACGCAGGCCGCCGTGGCATCAGTCGAGGTGGACGCCTCCTCGGCGCCGGGAACGACGCTCGACTACAACGTCGTCTACCCCACAGTGAACGGCTCGGCCGTGGTGGCGCAGGTCCCTTACTCGTGGGCCGGCACGGAGTACTCGTCCGCGGCGGCGCTGTCAGCGGCTACCGGCGAAGGTTCGCACGATCTGAACACGAACCCGACGGCCTACCTCTACTCGCACAGCGAGTCCGCACCGCAGATCGACTCGGCCAACAGCAACGCGCCCGGGATGCTGTCCACGGACATCTACGGGAACGCTTGCAGCGTCGATCAGCTGGTCGCGGCGACTGGCGCCGGAACGCCCGACTACTGCTCGCGGGGCGCCTTGCAGGAGCACTACACCACCTCGGTCACCGCGACCGCGACCGCGACGTCCGCGCTGAGTACGGACCTGAGCAGCAGCATCGCGCAGACCGCCTCGTGGCTCAACGGCATCCAGACGGCTGTCACGGCGGCTGCGACACCCCAGGTGTCGTACACGATCAACTGGGGTGACGGGCAGTCGCAGACGGTTCAGGCCTCAAGCACTGCGGCCGCGACCAGCACCGCGCACACCTATGCCAAGAGCGGCACGTACACGATCACGGACACGGCGACCCTCGCCGACGGTTCGACCGAGTCGACCACGACCTCCGTCACGACGGCCGGCTCCGACTTCACATCGCTCACGCCCAAGCGGATCATGGACACCCGCAGCGGCGTCGGCGGCTTCAACGGCTCGATTCCCTCGGGCACCTGCTACGGCCTCAAGGTGGCAGGGGTGGACGGCGTCCCGTCGAACGCGACCGCCGTCGCACTGAACCTGACGGTGACCGGCACGGTGAGCAACGGGCTCTTCTACATCGGCTCGGGCACCGCCTCCAACCTGAACTACAACGCGGGCCAGACCGTGGCCAACAGCGCGATCGTGCCGCTGGACTCGGACGGCGGCATCGCCGTCTGCAGTTCGGGCGACAGCAACGCGAGCGCCGACGCGATCATCGACGTGACCGGCTACTTCAGCCGGGCCACCGGCAACGGCTACCAGCCGACGACGCTGGACCGGATCCTCGACACGCGCTCCGGCACGGGCGCGGCCAAGGCGAAGGTGGCCGCCAAGTCGAGCCTGTCGGTACAGATCACCGGCGAGGACTCGATCCCGGCGGACGCCACAGCCGTCGCGGTGCATGTGACGGAGACGAACGCGACCGGCAGCGGCTACATCGCGGTCGTGCCGGGTGGCACTTCCGGGGTGCCGACGACCTCCAGCCTGAATTACGGCAAGGGCCAGACGGTCTCGAACACGGTGATCGTCCCGGTCTCGGACGGCAAGATCGAGCTCTACAACGGCGCGGTCTCCGGTTCCGTCGACCTGATCGCGGACGTATCGGGCTACTTCGACGGCTCGGCGGCCCAGGCGTTCGTCCCGGTGACCGCGTTCCGCTCGGTGGACACCCGGCAGACCGGGAACGGCCTCGGGAGCGACGGAAGCGAAACCTTCCCGCTGAACTCCGTCCTGGCCACGACACTCGTGGGATTCCCCGCGAACGCGACGGTGGCCGCCAACCTGACGGCGACCGAGGAGACGGCGGGCGGCTCGGTCATCGTCTACCCGGCGGGCACCGCGCAGCCGAACGTCTCCGCGCTCAACTACGGCAAGGGCCTGAACATCGCCTCCTTCGGCCTGTTCACCACGACGGGCGTCGCGGACGCGGTCAACGTCTACAACGACTCGCCGGGCTCGACGCAGCTCGTGGTCGACGTGTTCGGTTACTTCTCAGCGAGCTGATCCGCCGACACACAGCGGGGGCCGCGCTCGCCGAGCGCGGCCCTTCGCGTTGCCGTCGCGGTCCGCCGTCACTCTGCGCAGTCACGCGTTGAGATAGATCCGTTACCCGACCGGGAAATGTCCTGGATATGCAGGGCTCTCACCAGGTCTACAGTGCTGAATGACGGCTGCTTGCGCCGTCGAGGATTTCTCGGGGAGGGTTCTGATGGGTTCTACGCGCCGCGCCACCACGGCCGCGGTGTCCCTGTCGCTCGCGCTGACCGGTGTCGCCGCGACGGCGCACGCAGGCAGCTCGAAGATTTTGTACGTGGACAAGGCGTCGGCGGCCTGCGTCGATTCGGGCACGGGGGCCGGGACCGCCGCCACGCCCTTCTGCACCATCCAGGACGCGGCGAACGTCGTCGCGGCCGGTGACACGGTCGACATCGAGGCGGGCGACTACACCGCCGCCGTCGATGTGACGACCGCGGGCGCCGCCGACGCGCCGATCGTGTTCCAGGCCGTCGACGGTCAGGTCATCATCGGAGGCGGTGTGGGCCTCGAAGGCGCGTCATATGTGACGTTCGAGGGGGCCGAGACCGGTGTCGCCACACAGGAACTGCGCATTTCGAAGGTGACCGTCGACGACTCGTCGCACGACACGTTCGATCGAACCGTGCTCGGCACGAGCGAGGTTACGGGGACGTCGACCGACGCGGCCTTCACCCGCAACTGGGTCCGCGGGTCCCTAACGGTCGATGCGGGCAGTTCCGGCGACGTCATCAGCACGAACTGGTTCGAGGCCGAGACGGGCGCCATCTCGGTCACCGACGCCTCGAACATCGCCATCACCTCGAACAACATCGAGGGGAACTTCCAGACCGTCAACGCCGTCGGCGTCTACGGGGCGTCCACCGGAGTCACGATCGAGAACAACATCGTGACCTATCCGTCTGTGACGACGGGATCGGACGCGGAGATTGCGGTCGACGCCGCTGCGGCGCCGGGCACCACACTCGACTACAACGTCGTGTGGCCGCACCCGGAAGACTCCAGCGTCATCGAGACGGAATACTCCTGGGCGGGCGTCACGTACGCGAGTGCCGCGGCGCTCTACAAGGCCACCGGTCAGGCACAGCACGACATCAATGCGAACCCCGAGCTGTACGGCGGATCGTTCTCCGACGACGACACCGCGCCGCAACTCAACTCGGCGAACAGTTCCGCGCCCGGGATGCTGAGCACCGACATGTACGGCGCTTCCTGCAGCGGTGACCCGGTCGTCGCCGCCAGCGGCGCCGGGACGCCTGCGTATTGCGCGCGTGGTGCGGTCCAGGGGACGTACACGACCGACGTCATTGCGTCGGCAGCGGCGACCGACGCGCTGAGCGTCAGCCTGACCAGTGGCGTGAGTCAGTACATCACCGCAGGCGGAACCACGAGCCGTGAGTACCTGGACGCGACCCCGGTCGTGTCGTACACGGTGAACTGGGGTGACGGGACCACAAAGGCGTACGCGCAGGGCGTCGACCAGGCGTCGCACACGTACGCCAAGATGGGCACCTACACCATCACCGACATGGCCACCCTCACCAACGGCACGACCGCGGTGACCACGACCAGTGTCACGACCGCCGGATCCGGCTTCACCGCATACGGCCCGACGCGGATCCTTGACACGCGCAAGGGCATCGGCGCTGCCAAGGCGAAGCTCGGCGTGGATTCGCGCGTCTACGTCAAGGTCGCTGGGGTCGGTTCGATCCCCAGCGACGTCACTGCAGTGGCCGTGAACCTGACCGCGACCAACACGACCGGCGGCGGCTACGTCGTCGCCGGCGGCGTGGGCACTTACGCGTCCACGTCGAACGTCAACTACGGCAAGGGTCAGACCGTCGCGAACAATGCGATCGTCCCGGTCAACTCCGATGGCACGATCGAACTTGTCAACGAGGGCTCCTCGGGCGACACCATCGACCTGATCGCCGACATCTCCGGGTACTTCACCCAGTCGTCGGGGAACGGGTACACGCCGGTAGCCCTGAAGCGGCTCCTCGACACCCGCAACGGAACCGGAGCGTCGAAGGCGAAGGTCGCCGCGGGCGGGCACGTGTCGCTCACGATTGCCGGAGCCGACTCGATCCCGAGCGGCGTCAAGGCGGTCGCGGTGCACGTGACGGAGACCGACGCCACCGGCGGCGGCTTCATCGCCGCCGAGGCAGACGGCGCCGGTGTGCCGACCACGTCGAGCCTGAACTTCTCAACCGGGCAGACGATCTCCAACACGGTCATCGTCCCGGTCGCGAGCGACGGCAAGATCGAGCTCTACAACGGGGCGGCCTCCGGCTCGGTCGACCTGGTCGCCGATGTCTCCGGCTACTTCTCCGCGAGCTCGACCGAGGCGTACGTGCCGCTCACCGCGGACCGCGTGTTCGACTCCCGTGACCAGGGCGAGCTCTACCCCAACAGCGTCACGGAGCTCTGGCTGGCCGACTGGACCACCGACGACACCGAGAATCTGATCCCGTCCGGCGCGACCGTGATCACCAACATCACGATCACCGGCACGCAGGCTGCCGGATACCTGACCGTGTACCCGGACGAGACCGCGGCTCCCGGGGTATCCGACCTCAACTTCCTCAAGGGGCAGACGGTCGCGAACCTCGGGCTGCTGACCACGACCGGCGCCGAGCAGGGCATCGACGTCGCCAACCACTCGTCCGGCTACGACGAGCTGATCCTCGACGTCGACGGATACTTCGCGAACAGCTGACTCACACACACGAAGGGCCCGCACTCGTCGAGTGCGGGCCCTTCGCCTTGTCCGCCGGGGTCGAGGGTCTCGAGACTCAGCCGAGCAGTTTCCTGATCCGCTTCTCGCTGACCGTGGTCGCCGTGCCGATCTGCTGGGCGAAGAGGCTGACGCGGAACTCCTCGATGAGCCACCGGGCCTGGCGCAGATCGGCGCTGGGGCGGCGGCCGCGGGGTACGCGGCTGAGGGCGTCTTCGTACTCGCGCTGGAGCTGTTGCACCTTGGCGAGGTTCGTCTGGTCGCGGTACGGGTCGTCGTTCATCTTGTCGAGGCGGTAGCCGATCGCGCGCAGGTAGCGCGGGAGGTGGCGCAGCTGCTCGTAGCCGGTCGCCGAGATGAAGCCCTTGGGCAGCAGTTGCGCGAGCTGTGTCTTCACGTCGGTGAGCGAGGGGAGCAGCGCGAGGCTCGCCTTGCCCTTCAGGCGGCGGTCGAGTTCGTGCGCGGCGGCGAGGGTGTCGGCGACGGTGATGAGCGTGTTCTCGGCGATCTCGACGAGGTCGGCGCGTACCTTGTCGCGGAGTGCTGTGAAGCCGGCCTCGTCCCAGCTGGGGCCGCCGTTGCGCTCCATGAGGTAGTCGGCGGCGCAGGCGACGCAGTCCTCGAACAGGAGCGGGACCGGGCCGTAGGGGTTCGTGCCGAGCGCGAGCTTCTGCTTGTTGTCGAGCGCGGCGAGCATGGCCTTGTTCGGCGACGGGATGTTGAGCAGCAGCAGACGGCGCACGCCGAAGTGCATCGCGTCGGCCTGCTCTTCGGGCGTGTCCAGCAGCTTGAGCGCCACGGACTGGCCCTCGTCGACCAGCGCCGGGTACGCCTTCATGGCCACGCCGCGCTGGTGCTGCTCGTAGGTGTGCGCGACGGCGCCGAAGTCCCAGGTCTTCAGGCCGGTCTTCTCGATGTCGTCGGCCGCGTTGGAGAGCGATTCGCGGAGCTTGGGCTTCAGCTTCTCCTTGAGGGTGAGCAGATCCTTGCCCTCGGCGATCTTCCGGTTGCGCTCGTCGACGATGCGGAAGGTCATCGTCAGGTGCTCGGCCAGCCGGCTCAAGTCCCAGTCGTCGCGGTCGAGGTCGCGGGCGCCCATGCGGCGCATCTCGCGTTCCAGGCCGTCGAGCAGCGAGCCGCTGTTGCCGTCGACCCCGTGGGCCGGCAGCTTCTCGAGCAGCGCCTTCGCGTAGTTGGGCGCGGGGACGAAGCTGCGGCGGATCGGCTTGGGCAGCGAGCGGATCAGCTCGGTGACCAGCTCCTCGCGCAGGCCGGGGATCTGCCAGTCGAAGCCGTCCGGCTCGACCTGGTTCAGCACGGCGAGCGGGATGTGCACGGTCACGCCGTCCGCGTCCGCGCCCGGCTCGAACTGGTAGGTGAGCTTGAAGCGCAGCCTGCCCTGCCGCCAGACGTTCGGATACTGCTCCTCGGTGACGGCCGCCGCGTTCTCGTTGACGAGCATCGAGCGCTCGAAGGAGAGCAGGTCGGGCGTCTCCTGCCGGGCCTTCTTCCACCAGGTGTCGAAGTGCCGCGCCGAGGTGCAGTCGGCTCCGACGCGCCGGTCGTAGAAGTCGAACAGCGTCTCGTCGTCCACGACGATGCCGCGCCGGCGGGCCCGGTTCTCGAGCTCCTCGACCTCCTTGAGCAGCTTGCGGTTGTCGTGGAAGAACTGGTGGCGGGTCGTCCATTCGCCGTAGACCAGCGCGTGCCGGATGAACAGCTCGCGGCTGAGCTCGGGGTCGATCTTGCCGTAGTGGACCTTGCGCTGCGCGACGATCGGGATGCCGTAGAGCGTGACCTTCTCGTAGGCCAGCACCGATTCCTCGGCCTTCGACCAGTGCGGTTCGCTGTAGCTGCGCTTGACCAGGTGGCCTGCGAGCTCCTCGATCCACTCGGGCTCGATGCGGGCCGCGACCCGTCCCCACAGCCGGCTCGTCTCCACGAGCTCGGCGGCCATGACCCACCGCGGCGACTTCTTGAACAGCGAGGAGCCCGGGAAGATCGCGAACCGTGCGTTGCGGGCGCCGAGGAATTCGCGCTTCTCCGGGTCGTACATCCCGAGGTGCGAGAGAAGCCCGGAAAGCAGAGCCCTGTGCACAGCCTGTGGATGGGCGGCCGCCGAGTTGGGGACGACGTCGAGGTCGCGGATCGACTGCCGCAGCTGCGCGTGCAGGTCCTGCCACTCGCGGATGCGCAGGTAGTGCAGGAATTCGTTCTTGCACAGCTTGCGGAACTGGTTCGAGGAGAGCTCCTTCTGCTTCTCCTTGATGTAGTCCCAGAGCTTGAGGTACGTCAGGAAGTCCGACTGCGCTTCCTTGTCCACGAAGCGGGCGTGGCTCTGCTGGGCCTGCGCCTGCTTGTCCACCGGCCGCTCGCGCGGATCCTGGATGGAGAGCGCGGCCGTGATGACCAGCACCTCGTTGAGGCAGCCACTGCGATCGGCCTCGATGACCATCCGCGCGAGCCGCGGGTCGACGGGCAGCCGCGCGAGCTTGCGGCCGACAGGGGTGAGCCTGGGCCGCGCCTCGGCGGAGGTGGGTTCGATCGCGCCGAGCTCGTGCAGCAGGTCCAGGCCGTCCTTGATGTTCCGGCGGTCCGGCGGCTCGACGAACGGGAAGCCGGCGACGTCGCCGAGGCCGATGTTCGTCATCTGCAGGATGACCGAGGCCAGGTTCGTGCGCAGGATCTCCGGCTCGGTGAACTCGGGCCGCGCCAGGAAGTCGGCCTCGGAGTAGAGCCGGACGCAGATGCCGTCCGACGTACGTCCGCAGCGGCCCTTGCGCTGGTTGGCCGAGGCCTGCGACACCGGCTCGATCGGCAGCCGCTGCACCTTGAGACGATGGCTGTAGCGGGAGATGCGCGCCGTGCCCGGGTCGATGACGTACTTGATGCCGGGGACGGTCAGCGAGGTCTCGGCCACGTTCGTGGCCAGCACGACGCGTCGCTCGCTGTGCGGCTGGAAGACGCGGTGCTGCTCGGCGCTGGACAGCCGCGCGTAGAGCGGGATGACCTCGGTGCGCCTCAGCTGGAGCTTGTTGAGCGCGTCCGCGGTGTCGCGGATCTCCCGTTCGCCACTGAGGAAGACGAGGATGTCGCCGTCGCCTTCGGCCTGCAGCTCGCCGACGGCGTCGCAGATCGCCTGCACCTGGTCGCGGTCCGGATCGCCATCCGGATCGTCGAGGTCGACGATGGGCCGGTAGCGCACCTCGACGGGATACGTGCGGCCGGAGACCTCGACGATCGGCGCGGGCTCGCCCGCGGCGTCGGCGAAGTGGGCGGCGAAGCGCTCGGGGTCGATCGTGGCCGAGGTGATGACGACCTTGAGGTCGGGCCGGCGCGGGAGCAGCTGCTTGAGATAGCCGAGGATGAAGTCGATGTTGAGGCTGCGCTCGTGCGCCTCGTCGATGATCAGCGTGTCGTACTGGAGCAGGTCGCGGTCGTGCTGCAGTTCGGCGAGCAGGATGCCGTCGGTCATCAGCTTGACCAGCGTGTCCGAGCCGCCCTTGTCGGTGAACCGGACCTTGTAGCCGACGACGGCGCCGATCTCGGTCTTCAGCTCGTGGGCGATCCGTTCGGCGACGGTGCGCGCGGCGAGCCTTCGTGGCTGGGTGTGCCCGATGACCCCGCGTACGCCGCGGCCGAGCTCCAGGCAGATCTTCGGGATCTGCGTCGTCTTGCCCGAGCCGGTCTCGCCCGCGACGATCACGACCTGGTTGTCCCGGATCGCCGCGAGGATCTCCGCCCGCTTCGCGCTGACCGGCAGGTTCTCCGGGTACTCCAGTGCGGGCACCGCGGAGGTGCGCGCCTGCAGCCGGCCCAGGGCCGTGTCGATCTGCGCCGAGATCTCGGCGGCGATGGCCGCGGCGGCCTCGGGCTTGCGTACCCGGCGCGCGCCGTCTATCCGACGGCGCAGCCGCGCCGCGTCGCGTGGGGGCAGCTCGTCGAGACGGGGGCGCAGGTCGTCGAGAGTGGTGGGTCCGTGAGCGCACATGACGTCACCAGCATAGGTGGCCGGGGCCCCGGATCGCTCCAGGTTATCCGCTTCTTGCAAATGAAAACGGTTTTCACTAGCCTTAAGGAGCGATGCCGGTTAAAATGATGTTCATTCTCAGCCTTTGGGGGCTTTCGACGTGTCCGACACAGCCGTTCCGCAATCACGCCGACGGATCTTGGCAGGCCTCACCGCGATCGGCGCGGTGACGCTGGCCGCATCGGCGTGCGCAACGACAGCGCCGGGGAGCGCGTCACGCTCCACCGGCACCGCGAAGATCGTCGTGGTCGCGGCGGAGAACTTCTGGGGCTCGATCGCCGCGCAACTCGGCGGTTCGAAGGTCGCCGAGACCTCGATCATCACCAACCCGGACACCGACCCGCACTCCTACGAGGCGACTGCCGCCGATGCCCGGACCATCGCGGGCGCGCAGCTGTTCATCCAGAACGGGATCGGTTATGACTCCTCCTGGGCGCCCGGCCTGGTCTCGGCGAATCCGAACTCCTCGCGCACCGTGCTGACCGTCGGCGACGTGCTCGGCCTCAAGGACGGCGACAACCCTCACCAGTGGTACTCCCACGCGAGCGTCTACAAGGTCATCGACGCCATCACCGCCGAGTACCAGAAGATCGACCCCGCCGACGCGTCCTACTTCGCGCAGCAGAAGACGGCCTTCGAGGACAGCGCGCTCGCCCAGTACAACCAGCTCGAGACGACGATCAAGGCGAAGTACGCCGGCACTCCCATCGGCGCCTCGGAATCCATCGTCTCCCCGCTCGCCGACAGCCTAGGGCTCGACATGCTCACGCCGTACTCCTTCCTCAAGGACATCAGCGAGGGCACCGACCCGACGTCGGCCGACAAGGCGGCGATCGACCGGCAGATCAGGAATAAGCAGATCGAGGTCTACGTCTACAACTCGCAGAACTCGACTCCGGACATCCAAGCCCAGGTCAAGCTCGCACAGCAGGAAGGCATCCCGGTCACGACGGTGACCGAGACGCTCTCCCCGGCCGGCGACAGCTTCCAGGAGTGGATGGTCGGCCAGCTCCAGGACCTGGAATCGGCCCTGGCCAAGGCGACGGGACACTGAGGACCATGATCGACGACGCTGTTCTCTCCCTGCGCGACGCGGCCGTGTCGGTGGGCGGGCGCCTGCTGTGGAGCGGCGTGGACCTGAGCGTGCGCCCCGGCGAGTTCGTGGCCGTGCTCGGCCCGAACGGCGTCGGCAAGTCGACGATGATCAAGGTGCTGCTGGGCACGCTGCCGGCTGCCGCGGGCAGTGTGACCGTGCTCGGCGAGCGGCCCGGCGCGGCCGGCGAGCAGATCGGATACCTGCCGCAGCGGCGGAACTTCGACGGCTCGCTGCGGATCCGCGGCGTGGACGTGGTGCGCCTCGGCCTGGACGGCGACCGCTGGGGCGTGCCACTGCCGTTCGCCCGCCGGTTCAGCTCGGGCCGCCGGATCGCGGACGAGCGCGTACGCGAGGTCATCGACCTCGTCGGCGCCTCGGCGTACGCGCACCGGCCGATAGGCGAGTGCTCCGGCGGCGAACAGCAGCGGCTGCTGATCGCGCAGGCGCTCGTGCGCAGGCCGCGACTGCTGCTGCTCGACGAGCCGTTGGACTCGCTGGACCTGCCGAACCAGGCCGGGATCGCCGCGCTGATCCACCGCATCTGCGTACAGGAGCAGGTCGCCGTGGTGATGGTGGCGCACGACGTGAACCCGATCCTCAGCTACCTGAACCGCGTCGTGTACATCGTCAGCGGCGGTGCGGCCTCCGGCCCGGCCAGCGAGGTGATCACCACCGAGACGCTGACCCGGCTGTACGGCACGCCGGTCGAGGTGCTGCGCGCGGCCGATGGCCGGCTCGTCGTGGTCGGCGGCCCCGAGGCTCCCGCGCTGCACAGCGATCGTCACGCGGATCACCACTCCCACGAACACGGCGACCGCCACGAGGCACTCCGGTGAACCCTGGATTCACGTGGAACATCATCACCGACGTGCAGTGGATGTGGTCGCTGCCGTCGATGGTCAACGCCTTCCGCGCCGGGCTCGCGGTCGCGATCCTGGCCGGGGTGATCGGCTGGTTCATGGTGCTGCGGCGGCAGAGTTTCGCCGGGCACTCGATCGCGGTGACCGGATTCCCGGGCGCGGCCGCGGCCGTGTACCTGGGCCTGAGCGCGACGGTCGGCTACTTCGGATTCTGCATCGGCTCGGCGCTGGTGATCGCGCTGCTGGCGCGCGGCAGTGGAACAGGTGTCGGCGAACGCGCGCACTCCTCGGCGCTCATCGCCGTCGTGCAGGCCTTCGCGCTCGCCCTCGGCGCCGTCTTCCTCGACCTCTACGGCGGATTCCTCAGCAGCACATCGGCATTCCTGTTCGGCAACTTCCTCGGCATCACCGACGAGGATGTGCTGACGCTCGTAGCCGTCGCCGTCGTGGTCCTGCTGGCAATGGCCGTGATCGGGCGCCGCCTGCTGTTCGCCTCCGTCGATCCCGCGGTCGCTGCCGCGCGCGGAGTCCCCGTCCGCGCCCTCAGCGTGCTGTACCTGGTGCTGCTCGGCGCGACCGTGGCCGAGGTCTCCAAGTTCACCGGCTCGCTGCTCGTCTTCGCGCTGCTCGTGATGCCCGCCGCGACGGCCCAGGTGATCACGGCCCGCCCGGGCCTCAGCCTGCTGTACACGGTCGTCATCGGTGTGCTCGTCACCTGGTTCGGGCTGGCGTGGGCCTATTTCGGCAACCAGGCCACCGGTTTCACGATCACCTCGCTCGCGTTCGCCTGCTACGTACTCGCGTACGCCGCGAAGTCCGTGCGCCGCACACTCCGGCAGGGCCGGCCGGGCCGGCTGGAGGTGGCGTGAGCGTGTTCCACGACTCGTACATGACGACGGCGCTCGTCGCTGGCACCGGTATCGCCCTCGCCTGCGGCCTCGTCGGCTACTTCCTCGTGCTGCGCGCTCAGGTCTTCACCGGCGACGCGCTGTCCCACGTCGCGTTCACCGGAGCGCTCGCGGCCCTGGCGTTCGGCATCGACCTGCGCGTGGGCCTGTTCGCGGCATGCGTGCTGATCGCGGTCCTGTTCGGCGCGTTGGGACGACGAGGTCGTGCGGACGACGTCGTGATCGGCAACGTCTTCGCCTGGGTGCTCGGCCTCGGCGTGTTCTTCATGACGCTGTACACGACGAACCAGTCCGGCTCCTCGAACTCGAGCGGCAACCAGACCGTCAACGTGCTGTTCGGCTCGATCCTCGGCATCTCCTCCGGCCAGGCGGTCACCGCACTCGTGATCGGCATCGCCGTCTCCCTCGTCCTCCTGCTGATCGCGCGTCCCCTGCTGTTCGCGACGCTGGACGAGGCCGTGGCCGCCGCGCGCGGAGTGCCCGTGCGCCTGCTCGGGTACACGTTCCTGGTGCTGATCGGGATCACGGCGGGCGAGGCCAGCCAGGCCGTCGGCTCGATGCTGCTGCTCGGCCTGCTCGCCGCCCCGGCCGGAACCGCGCTGCTCGTCACGGACCGGCCCTTCGTCGGACTGGCCGTCTCGGCGGTGCTCGGCGTATTCGATGTCTGGGTTGGCCTGACCCTGTCCTACTTCGTGCCGGACACGCCAACGAGCTTCTGGATCATGGCTGTCGCCGCGGCGACGTACGCTTGTGCCGTGGCATATTCGCGGATGGCCCGACGGCGGCGACGGCCGGGCGTGACAGCGGCAGCGTCGTGAGCACCGACGCGGCGGACGACTACCTGCTGCGGCACCTCGAGGAAGCCGGCGTCGACCTCGGCGGCACCGTCGTCGTCCTCGGCGACCGCACCGGCGAACTGCTCGCCGCGCTCCCGATGAAGGACGGGCGTCCGGTGCTGATAACCGACTCGTACCTGGCCATGGAGGCCGCGCGGGCCAGAGTCGGCGACGCGGCGACGCTGCTCAGCACGCAAGACGAGCCCCCGGCCCGCATCGACGTGCTGCTGATCCGCGTCCCCAAGATCCTCGCCCTGTTGGAGGATCAGCTCCACAGGCTGGCCCCCCGCTTGCACGAGGGCTCGGTCGTCGTCGGCACCGGCAAGGCCACCGAGATCCACACCTCGACGCTGAACCTCCTGACGCAGCTGGTCGGCCCGACCAGGACCTCCCTGGCGGTCCGCAAGGCCCGCCTCATCTTCACCGAGCCCGACGTCGCCCGAATCCACGCCGATTCCGCCAATCCGTGGCCGCTTACGTATCCCCTACCCGCGGACAGAAAGCTCGGCCCGATCGCCGGACACGAGGTGACCAACCACGCCGGCGTCTTCTGCGCCGACCGCCTCGACATCGGCACCCGATTCTTCCTGCAGTACCTCCCAGTCACCCACGGCGGCGACCACATCGTCGACCTAGGCTGCGGCAACGGCGTCGTAGGAACCGCCGCCGCACTGGCGAATCCGACCGCGCAACTGACTTTCCTCGACGAGTCGTACCAGGCTGTCGCCTCGGCGAGGGCTACCTACGAGGCCAACATCGCCGACCCCGGCAACGCCCGCTTCGTCGTCGGCGACGCGATGTCCCCCGTCGAAGACGCGAGCGCCGACCTAGTCCTGAACAACCCGCCCTTCCACACCCACCGCGCCACGACCGACCTCGTAGCCTGGCGCATGTTCACCGGCGCACGCCGCGCCCTGCGCCCCGGCGGCCAACTATGGGTCGTCGGCAACCGCCACCTCGGCTACCACGTGAAGCTGCGCAAGATCTTCGGCAACTGCGAAACCGTCGCGGGCAGCCCGAAGTTCGTGATCCTGCGTTCTGTCAGATGAGACTGCTTTGATGGAGCGATGGAGCCCCCTGTCATCCGCTTCACTGTAGACACGCCGCTGCCTTCCGGCCGCATGCGCGTCGCGGCCACGGCACACGGCGTGATCTGGGCCGCGTTCCACGAGAACGACACGGAGCAGATGCCCGAAGGCCTCGACCTCGCCGATCCCGCCGCGGTCGACGCCGACCGCCGCGCCCGCGCCGTCACCCAACGCCTAGCCGCCTACTTCGCCGGTCAATGGCGCAAGCCCAGTTTCGAGCTGCCGATCGACTGGTCACTGACCTCGAACCTGCAGCGCAAAGTCCTGCACTATCTCGACGCCACGGTTCCCTTCGGCGCAACCATCACCTACGGCGCACTCGCCGAACGCTGCGCCGGCTTCGATCCGGAAATGGCCCGCAGCGGCCAAGCAGCCCGCCTCGTCGGCACCATCATGGCCACCACCCCGATCGCCATCCTCATCCCCGCCCACCGCGTCGTCGCCGCCGACGGCCTAGGCGGCTTCGGCAGCGGGCCCGACGCCCTGCCCACCAAACGCTGGCTGCTCACCCTTGAGGGCTGCATCCCACCGACCCTGGATTGGGACGGACCCGAGGTCTAACCTGCGCTTGGCAATCACCCGACGCGATGATGACACCGACCGGAAGCCGGTGACACCGACGGGACACCTGGCGGCTGGCCACACCTTGATCCCTTCGACTCTGCCAGAAGATTGATTAGCCTTCGCCCCTCATGTACCGTCACAAAGGACTTACGTTCTCAGAACGCGCTTGGGGAGATCGCGCGCCGAAGGGGTTACCTTGACTGACGAAGCCCGTCCGACGAGCGCGCCGAAGGCTACGGCACGTCCCGCCTCAAGCCGCGAGACGAAGCGGAGAAGGCGGTTGGCGCTGGTCGCCGCAGTCGTCCTGGTCATCCTGATCGGCGGGGCGGCGTTCGCGATATTCGGTCGCGGCGGCACGAACACCCCCGCCTCGTCGGCACCCGCGTACCACCTGCCCCAGAAGGTCAGTGACCTCTCCCTCATCGAAGAACCGGACTCCTACCCGGTCTGGCGCACCTACCCTGCGGTGCTGCCGAAGAACACCGCCACGTTCTCGACCTTCAGCGGGTCATATTCCGATCCTGGCGGGGCCGGCGTAGCCGTCGACGGCATCTACGCGGTATCCCATGGCGCCGTGGGCGGCAAGCTCACCGACGACCCGGCCACCCTGGCCGAGAACACGCTGAACACGATCGACCTGGGCACGGCCTCGCCCGACGAATTCTCGGTCGGCAGCAGCTCCACCGCCGACCTGAAATGCGCAACGCTCGTCGGCAACGCCGGCAACGTCGACTGCGTCTGGGCCGACAACGGCGTCGAGTACGTCTTCTCCTTCAACAGCCTGCCGGACGAGGAGAAGGACGCCGACTACGCCAAGGCGATCGCGCTGGCCACCACCCACTGACAACGCGTAGGGAATACAGGCAAACACGAGGCTTGTAGAGCCGGGCAAACTGTCGCAGCTCCTCACATACCCCACGAACATTGATATTCTGAATCACCAGTTGCGTAGGGCTGAACCGAGCCCTCAGAGGGCGACCGGCAAGAGCTCCAGGTCAAGCCGGGTTCGGGATGCGATGCTGCTTACGGTGCGGGCTTCGCGCCTACGGCCCAGCGCCCGCAACGTGACAGCGAGATTGTTCGCTATGGCAGCGTTGTCGGGGTGATCACCCCCGAGCGCGGCTGCCATATGGTCGAGTGCTCGGCGCTCGAGGCGCTCGGCGTCACTGAGCCGCCCGGCGTGGACGAGGCAGTTTGCGAGATTGGCCATGGCCACGCACGTATTCGGGTGCCCGATTCCAAGACGTCCGGTGAGCCCCTCGACGACTCGTTCGAGCTGCGCCAGCGCCGCGTCGGGATTCCCGGCACGACGCTCGTAGACTGCGACATTGTTGACGCCTGCCAAAGTGCTGGGGTGGTCCGCACCGAAGCGAGCCTCGAACCCGGAGACGGCCTCACGCGCGATCTGCACAGCTCTGCAGTCGTTGACACGACCATTAGCCGATAGTGCAGCGGCCAGAGCCAATCCACACAGCAGCGCGCCGGGGTGATAAGGATCGTAGTTCCCGGCATAGTGCGTGCGTGTCTGCTGTGCCAACGCGAGGGCCTCAGCAGTCCTGTCCGCCTTGTTGAGTGCCCATACGAGCAGCGTCGCCACGCTCAGAGTGCGCGGTCTTGCGAGACCGATCGACTCGACGAGGCCGGCCATGCTCTCGGTAAGGATCTGCACGGCCTCCTCCCGTATGCCCATCACGAGGAGTTCAAGGCCTACTTGCGCCTGGGAGTGCAGGGTGTCCGGATGCTGTCCGCCGAGCACGGCGCGACGTCGGACGAATGTGTCTTCATCAATCTGCCGCGCCCTGGCGTAGTTGCCGACCAGGAAGTGGGAGAGGGCAAGGTTGTTGGCCTCGGAAAGCGTCCGTGGGTGGTCGGCGCCAAGTACTGTCACCGAGTCGGCGTACGTGCTCTGATCCAGCTTCAGAGCGCCGTTGAAGTCTCCAAGTGCGCGAAGATCACCGCCGAGCATGATCGAGGAAACGATGATATCGGGGTGACGTTCCGGTAGTAGTTCTCGCTGACGGCTGAGCGTCGCGGTGTCGAGTTCGTAGGCCTCGCGCAGATTGCCCTCGATGCGAAGCGTGGTCGCCATCTCTGTCTGCAGCGCGAGCAGCTGCCGATTGAGTTCGAGCGTCTGCTCACCCAGCACGAGCTCGTCTTCCTGGAGTCGCGCCGACCATCGGTCGGCAATCGGGCGGGCATATCCCAGGGCCCTTTGATATTCGCCGTTACGCCAGAGGAAGCGGACGCGATCGATCATCAGCTCACGGACTTCTGGCTCGTCACAAGACTCTGCCATCGAGGGGGCCAGGTGGTGCCAGATCTGCGCGTAGCGCGGCCAGGCCTCGGGGTTATCGATCTGGCCCGGCCCGGGACGAGCGGCGTAGAGGATGCGGTGGACGGCATGTACTGTCTCGTCGAACGCAGCCCCTTCCAATTGCGCACGCACCGCGCCTTGAACAAGGCGGTGGATGCGCAATTCGTTCGAGTCGGCGCGCAGCAGCGAGTACCGGACTGCCGCCCGCACGAGAGTGCCGACTGCGATCGAGTCATTCACCCGCTCGTCGAATCTGCGCAGCTCGTCGATGGCCGCCTTCGAGTAGAACAGCTCGGTAGCGATCCCATCGGGGCTCATGAACGAGGCCAGTTCGAGCAGGTGGGCCGCCGCTGGCTCGTATTCACGGAGCCGCTTGAGGCTGAGGCTCCAGACGGCAGCGACCGGAAGTGCATATCCCAGCGGCCGTTCGAGCGAGAGCACACGCATCGTCTCCCTGGCCAGAGCCTCAATGTACTTGTCAACAGGCGTACCCGTCGTCGCGAGCCACGCTGTGGCGCTCTCAACAGCCAGCGGCAAGTCACCAAGAAGCTCGGCAATCGACGAGGCGGCCTCCGGCGCAAGACTCCGCACTCCGCAGGTCAGCCGGGCAACGCTCTCACTTCGGGTGAACACGTCCACCTCGAGGGTGGCAGCGACCGAGGCCCATGTCTGATCGCGCGAGGTGATCAGAAGGTGGCCATGTGCTGCCGGCTCGGGCAGATACGCGAGCACGTCATCGGGCTCCGCCGCGTTGTCGAAGATCAGCAGCCAACGCCGATACGGCTCGCCACGCCTCAGCGCCTCCCTAGCTTGCCGCGCATCGTCCGGAGTCTTTCCAGTGGACGCGAGTCCCATCGCCTCTGCCAGTCGGGCGAGAGAGACGTCCACGAGTTCGAGTTGCTCCGTGTCGATCCACCACACCACGTCATAGTCCGCCTTGAACCGATGCGCATACTCCAGGGCAACTTGGGTCTTACCGACCCCGCCGAGCCCCCGCAGCGCGATCGGCAGAATCACCGTGCGCAGTCCACCAAGCAGTTGCTGGTGCAGTTCTGCCAGAACCGCGTCGCGCCCGGTGAAATGGACGTTGCGCCCGGGAACACTCCATACGTCGGGGGTGCGGCTCTGCGCCTGTGACGAACTCTCCGGAGTGGCGACAGCGCCCTCCTCAAGAAGCTCGCGCAGCTCATCCGCTTGCCGCGCGGACAGGCCGAGCGCCGCGATGAACGCATCGAGCAGTTCGGCGTTCGGCAGTTGCTCACCGCGCTCGACGTGACTGACTTGCCTGGGGTGGACGACCAACCGGGCAGCCAGCTCGGTCTGGGACAGGCCGACGGCAAGCCGATGCCCGCGCAGCCGGGCCCCTATGGCCGACGCTCTGGGCGTCGGTTCACGGCGTTCGACCGCGGCGCGTCGCTCCCGGTCATTCCATGGTTCGTTCGCGGGACCCGATTTTCCCGGCGTCATCGACCTCACCCTCCTTCGATGGGCGCATTCCGGCTGGCCATCTCGTCGTTAGATCACTGCGAATCGAGTGCAGCGACGCCCCTTCGAGAACCGCGGTCGACAGATCACAGCCGCGGAGATCCGCGTGGGCGAGATCCGCGCCCGACAAGTCCGCGCCGGAGAGATCCGCGTCGCGGAGATCGGCGTGAGTGAGGTCGGCGCGCAGCAGCCTGGCCCCACCCGCGTCGGCCCCACGCAGCGCGACACCACCGAGTTTCGCGTCGTCCGCGACGGCCCATTCCAGCACCGCCCGGTTGAGATTCGCACCGGTCAGTCGTGCACCGATCAGCGAGGCGCGGCTGAGGTCAGCATCGTCGAGTTTCGCGCCGACCAGATCAGCCCCGCTCAGATCCACTCCCGCGAGCTGCGACCCGACGAGATCGGCCCCGATCAACCGCGCGCCGGCCAGGGCTCCCTCGGCAAGCCATCCGCGGGCGTCCAGCTCCAGCAGCGCTCGGCCCGCCACAGTGTGGTCAGAACTCGCGCACTCCCGGACCAGTTGCCGCCGCCGCTCCTCATCCTCTCGGAGCCTGGCGGACCGGTCGATCACCAGGACAACAATCGCAGCGCCGACCAAATCGGCACCTGAGTTGGGATAGACCTCGAAGACGAATTCCTTCGGCCACCAGCTCCGCGGATAGTTGTAGCCCGCGATCAGAACCCCCAGCCCGGCGAGCGCGCAGACGACGCCCACTCGCGTCGCCGACCAGGGTCGGCGCCGTCGTGTCTTCAAGGCATCCCCCACCGGCAGGCGTCTATCTTGTTCTTCCCCTCCAGAGCCATACATCCCCCTCTTCGCAGACAGACGCTCTGGCGAGTGTAAACAGAGCGCTGAGACGAATCGAGTGGATCGTGACGCATTTTGCGGATCAGCGCGATACCCGAGCGCCGTCGGCGCGACGTCACGCGCCTGCGCTGAACACGGTCTCGACGGGGGTGGTCAATGCGAAAGCCCGGTGGTCATTTCGCTGATCACCGGGCTTCGTATGTCTGGAGCGGGTGACGGGAATCGAACCCGCGCTGTCAGCTTGGGAAGCTGATGTTCTACCATTGAACTACACCCGCACGACCACTCACCGTCACCGACGGTGGGGGTGCTGCCCGCTCAGGCTACCAGATCTGCGCGGCGGTTTGGGAGGCTGGGCGGTGGGGCGATACGGTCGTTGGCGTGTTGCTCTCAGATAAGGACCTGCGCGCGGAGATCGCCTCGGGGCGGGTGCGGATCGAGCCGTTCGAGGATGCGATGGTGCAGCCGTCGTCGATCGATGTGCGGCTGGACCGGTTCTTCCGCGTGTTCGAGAACCACCGGTATCCGCACATCGATCCGGCGGAGGAACAGCCGGAGCTGACGCGGCTGATCGAGCCGGAGAAGGGTGAGCCGTTCATCCTGCATCCGGGCGAGTTCGTGCTGGGGTCGACGTACGAGCTGGTGACGCTGCCGGATGACGTGGCCTCGCGGTTGGAGGGCAAGTCGAGCCTGGGGCGGCTCGGGCTGCTCACGCACTCGACGGCCGGGTTCATCGATCCGGGGTTCTCGGGGCACGTGACGCTGGAGCTGTCCAACGTCGCGACGCTGCCGATCAAGCTGTGGCCGGGGATGAAGATCGGGCAGCTGTGCATGTTCCGGCTCTCCTCGCCCGCGGAAAACCCGTACGGCTCCACGGCGGCCGGCTCGCGGTACCAGGGGCAGCGGGGGCCGACGCCGTCGCGCTCGTACCTGAACTTCCACCGCACCGAGATCTGAGCCGCGGCACTCGCCAATCACGTTCACAGGGGGGAATTCACCATGCCGCTCATCTCGGATCCTCGGGCGGTCACGATCGTCGCGCCCGAGCTCGCGCCGCTGGAGGGGCTGCTCGACGCGTTGGCGCCGCTCGGCACGGGGGATGTGTTCTGCGCGGCTCCGCCGGAGGACCCGGAGGAGGACGACTACTCGGACTATCTGGACGAGTACTCGTTCCCCTACTACACCGCCACCGTGTCGGACACGGTCGCGACCTTCCTGATCGAGATCGAGCGCGCGGATCCGAGCTCGGCGCAGACGCGGTACGAGGTGCACGTGACGGACTCGGGGCCGGGCGCCGATCGCCTGCGGTACCGGGTCGCGAAGGTCGTGCTGGAGCTGACCGGGGGAACGGCGTTCGGCGCGGACGGTGCGCCGACTGACTTGGCGGCGCCGTCGCAGGACCCGTTCGGCGCACTCTGGTAGTCACTGCCTGCTCCATTCGAGCGAGCAAGGCGTATATATCGTCCGACACGCCGGAGGCGCGCTGGGACAGTGGCGTCATGACAACCTGGACCTGGTTCCGGCACCGCTCCACCGCCTCTCCACCTCTGGGCGGCGATACGGCGGCCGTCCTGCGCAGCAGTCCTGTGCTGCTGCTTGCCGGGCCTCCAGCGGACGTCATGGTCAACCGGCTGCTGCGTACGTGGAATCCGCGTGCCCAGGTGGGCGGAGGGGCGGACGGTACGCTGGGCAGCTGCGCCATCGCTGACGGCGTGCGATGGGTCGGGCCGTTTCGGCTGGGCGCCGTCGGTGCTGCGGAGGCCGGATTGCCGCTCGGGTGGTCGACGGCGTACGCGGCGCAGGCGGAGCGCCGGCGGATGCGTGTGCCGGATGGGCTGGCGGCGGCCGAGGTGCGGGAGCGGTATCCGGACGGGATTCCGGTCGGTGCCGAGGCGGTGGCGTGGTCGCTGGTCACGGGGTTGGCGCGGCGGTTGGACGGCGCCGCGCGGCTTCCAGCGGGGGACCGTCGGCCGCGCAACGCGGGAAGTGTTGTCGCGCAACGGCCTGAGCTGCGGCAGAACACGTACTGCGTCTACGGGAACCAGGCGCTGCCGTGGTCCGTGCTGTGCTCGCTGCTCGCGCTCAGCCTGCCCGGGCTCGATCTCAACGGCGCGTTGGCGGACAACGACTACTGCCTCGATCGGACTGACACATTCGAGGTGCGGGTCGAGCCGTTCCGCGAGGGCGATTTCCTGCCGTACGCACTGCGTCCGCGGGCGACGGAGGGCTGGCCGTGCACGGTCTACCGCTTCCGCTGCCTGTCGCGGGCGACGAGGACGGGCGCGGCCCACGCTGACCTGCAGCTGCGCGGCGCACCCCACGCCGACCTGCAGCTTCGTGCGGATGTCCAGCTGCGTGCCGCCGCGTTGGAGCTAGCCGATGTCGTCGGCGGCGCGCTGCTGGACGGGGAGGGATTCCCGGTGATCACCGAGCTTGCGCGGCAGCGCCGGTAGTCGAGACGCCCCCGCAGTCCTCGATCGTGTCGCACTCCACGGCGCCGAGAACGGCTCCGGTCACAACGGTGCCGGTCACGACCAGCTTCCCCGGCGCCGCCTGCACGGTCGCGCCGCCGGCGACGCCGCTGAAGTCGATGACCGCCTGGTCGAGCCGCAGCGCGTTGCCCGCGATGACGTTCACGCGGTCGTGCGTGTTCAGCATCAGAGTGAGCTGCGCGGTACAGCGGGAGTCGGGGCAGCGCTCCGTGAGGTAGAGCGTCTTGCCGATCACGTTGGTCGAACGCACCGGATCATCGAACACTGTCGAGGTGTCGACTGCGTTCACCGTCACGCCGGTACGGCCGTCCGTCTGGCCGAGTACGGACACCGAGATGTCGCCGTCGAGGACGACGTCGACCACGTCGATGTTGTTGAAAGTCTGCGAATTCGAGCTCGTGTGCCGGGTGACGTGCAGGACCACGTCGGTCGCGCCGCCGAAGATCGCCAAAATGATCAGCGTGGATGCGAGAGCGACTGCCGATCGCAGCAGGGCGCCGAACCATATTCGTGCCTTGCCGCTGGATCCGGTCATGAAGAAGCTGCCCTCCGAGTGGGTATCGGTGGAGGGCAGCCTACTCCAGTTGTGCCAGTCTCCTACTTCACCGAACGCAGCAGCAACTGCGAGACATCAACGACCTCCATCGATTCCGGCACCTCACCCGCCTGCTTACGCGCGGTGATCGAGTCGCCGAGCATCACCAGGCAGTAAGGACAAGCCGTGGAGATGACGTCAGGATTCGTGGACAGCGCCTCGTCGACGCGCTCGGTGTTGATGCGCTTGCCGATCCGCTCCTCCATCCACATCCGCGCGCCGCCCGCGCCGCAGCAGAAGCCCTTCTCCTTGCAGCGGTGCATCTCGGTGTTGCGCAGGCCCGGCACCTTCGCGATGATCTCGCGCGGCGGGGTGTAGACCTTGTTGTGCCGGCCGAGGTAGCACGGGTCGTGGTAGGTGATGTTCTGCTCGATCGGGGTGATCGGCGTCAGCCGGCCCTCGTCGACCAGAGTGTCTAGCAACTGCGTGTGGTGGATGACGTCGAAGTGGCCGCCGACCTGCGGGTACTCGTTCGCGAGCGAGTTGAAGCAGTGGGGGCAGGTGGCGACGATCTTCTTCACGGGCTTGTCCCCGAAGACCTCGTTGAGCATCTCCACGTTCGCCATCGCCTGCATCTGGAACAGGAATTCGTTGCCCAGCCGACGTGCCGGGTCGCCCGTGCAGGACTCCTCGCCGCCGAGGATCGCGAACTTGACCCCGGCGATGTGCAGCAGCTCGGCGAACGCCTTCGTGGTCTTCTTCGCCCGGTCCTCCAGGGATCCGGCGCAGCCGACCCAGTACAGGTACTCGACCTCGTCGAGGTTCTCGACGTCCTCGCCAAAGACCGGGACCGGGAAGTCCACCTCGGAGATCCAGTCCAGGCGCCTCTTCGCGGGCATGCCCCAGGGGTTGCCCTTGTTCTCGATGTTCTTGAGCATCGTGCCGGCCTCGGACGGGAACGCCGACTCGATCATCACCTGGTAGCGGCGCATGTCGACGATGTGGTCCACGTGCTCGATGTCCACCGGGCACTGCTCGACGCACGCGCCGCAGGTGGTGCAGGACCACAGCGCCTCGGCCGCGATCACCGCGTTCTCCTCCGGCGAGCCGACGAACGGCCGCGCGGCCTCGGCGAGCACGTCGTGCGGGACGCCCTTGAGCATCTCCTCGGTGGCCTTCTCCTCGCCGGCCATGTCCAGGCCGCCGCCCGCGAGCACGTACGGCGCCTTCGCGTGCGCGTTGTCCCGCAGCGCGAGCACCACCAGCTTCGGGCTCAGCGGCTTGCCGGTGTTCCACGCCGGGCACTGGTCCTGGCAGCGGCCGCACTCGGTGCACGTGGAGAAGTCCAGCAGGCCCTTCCAGCTGAAGTCCTCGACCTTCCCGACGCCGAAGACCGCGTCCTCGTCCGGGTCCTCGAAGTCGATCGGCACGCCGTTCGAGAGCATCGGGTTCAGCGCGCCGAGCGCGGTGGTGCCGTCTTCCTTCTTCTTGAACCAGATGTTGAAGAAGGCGAGGAAGCGGTGCCAGGCGACGCCCATGTTGGAGTTCAGCGAGATGGTGATCATCCAGGTGAAGGAGATCACGATCTTGAGTGCGGCGACGGCCCAGATCACGTTCTGCAGCGTGTCGACGGAGGCGTTCTTGAACAGCGCCTGGGCGATCGGTGCGGAGAAGAAGTACTCCATCGAGAACTTCGAGCCGTTCTCCAGCGCCGCCTCGGCTCCGCGCAGCGTCAGGATGCACAGCATCACGCCGAGGATCACGTACTCGACGAAGTACGCCTGCCACATCACCGAGCCGAAGAACCGCGACTTGCGGCCCTTCTTCGAGGGCAGGTTCCTCAGCCGCACGCCCATCAGGAACACGATCGCCAGCAGGCCCGCGACGGTGAAAAACTCGCTGACGAACTGGTACGGCCACCAGTGCCCGATCACCGGGAGCTGGAAGGTCGGCGAGAACAGCTGGCCGAACGCCGTCACCAGCGTCAGGAACAGCAGTCCGAACGACACCATGACCAGCCAGTGCGCGGCGCCGATCGAGCGCTTGCCCTTGCGCGCCAGCCGGGTGTGCGCACCGAACTCGATCACGAGGTTCCTGGTGCGCGCCCACGGGTTGCCGGTGCGCCCGGGCGCGGGCTGGCCCATCGTGATCGTCCGGTACATGCGGACGAGCACCTGGCCGAAGAGGGCGATGCCCACCGCGGCGATGCCCAGCGAGACGATGATCGCGGCGATCTGCATTTCGGTGCGGACTCCTTCGGGGACAGGTCTGCCCGGAGGCAGGTCTGCGTCGACGTCCGCAGTCTACTCACGAGTAACTTATTTGGCGACCATGGACTGAACGCTCATTCAGTCTGACTTATCGGACAGAATAGGACACCTCGCCACGCGGTGCCCTGGTCCGAACCGGTAGCCAGGGGCGATGCGGGGCGAGGTGTGACTAATGCCACTCGTGAGAGCGGCTGATATTCAGTTGTTCGAGCGGTCGCCGCCAGGTCGGCGGCGAGGATGCTCAGTTGCTCGGGAAGAAACCGAAGGCGTCGAGGACGACCTGCGCGGTGCCCGTGCCGCCGATGTACATGCCGAGGTCGTAGGAGTCGAAGTTCTTGTCCAGGACCGTGCCGGCGGAGACGACGGCGGTGTTCGGGATCGTCTGGCCCTTCACCCAGTTCAGCGTCGAGGTGCCCGGCAGGGCGGTCGCGCTGCTGTTGTACGGGTAGAGCTCGAGGTATCCGGCGCCGGTCGTGCTGGTGACCGTCGCGTTCAGCACGAACGCGGTCTCGCCCGTGTCGTAGGTGATCGGGAAGGGCACCGTCTTGCCGGCCGAGAGCGGGCCGTCGAAGACGCCGTTGCCCTTCACCCGCGAGTCGTAGAGCCGCGTGGGCTCGTACAGCGGGACGTAGGTGCTGCCGCCGTCGGCCGAGGGCAGGTAGTACCCGGACACGTCGGCGATCAGGTCGACGGTGCCGCCGCTGCTGTTGTACAGGGACAGCTCGCCGGTGCCGGTGCCCGAGGTGCCGAGCGGCACGATCGCGCTGTTCGCGACGGTCTGGCCGATGGCGTAGTTCACGTTGGACGTCGACGTCGGCGTGCCGTTGCCGGCGTACGCCGTGATGTTGCCGTTGTGCGTGCCGTTGGTGACGGTGATGTTCAGCTGGACGGCCGTCGCGGTGCTGGGCACGGTGCCGTCGCCGGCGACCTTCAGAGTCACCGTGCCATCGGAGGCGACCTTCGCGACCTTGCCGGTGCCGGTTCCCTTGCGGGTGTCCAGGATCCGCTTCGGGGTGACCGGCTTGTAGGTCGACGCCGCCGAGGTCGTGTAGTAGCCCTCGACGTCCGCGACCATCTGCGTCACGCCCGAGGAGTTGTTGTAGAGGTCGACCACGCCGTCCGCGCCGACCGGCACGACGACCAGGTTGGCGACCGTCTGGCCCTTGCCGAAGTTCAGGTTCGAGGTGGACGGCGCGGTGAGCGAGTAGCCGTCGGCGTCCTCGTCGTTGTACGCCGTGACCACGCCGCTGGCGGTCGGCTGGGTCGCGGTGACGTTGAGCACGACGGCGGTGATCCCGGCCGGGACCGTGTTGCCGGAGGTGCCCGCGCCGGTGACCTGGAGCTTCACCGTACCGTGCGCGGCGACCGCGCCCTTGGTCGCGCCGGTGCCGATCCGGGTGTCCAGGATCCGGACCGGACCGTACGGCGTGTACTCGGAAGCGGTCTGCACGAGGACGCTGTTCGTCGCGGTGTCGCCGCCCGAGCCGTCGTCCAGGGTGGCCGTGATGGTGTACGTGCCGACGGCGGAGTACGTGTAGGGCTCCTCCAGGCTCGTGGTGCCCTGGGCGACCGTGTAGGTCTTCGGCGTGCTGCCGTCGCCCCAGTTGACCGTCAGCGTCGCGCTTCCACTGTTCAGGCCGGAGATCCCGGCCACGAGCTCCATGCCGTAGGCACTCGTCTGAACGGCGCCGATGGCGATCGTCAGGTCCGGGTTCGTCGTCGCGGCCGTCGTGTTGGCCTTGATACCGCTGGACGACACGGCGTGCCGGGAGTAGACCGACTTGCTGGCGGGGCTGCTGAAGTTCAGGGCCCCGTTCTTGGATGCCGCCGAGCCGAAGACGCTCGAGGCGGCGGAGTGCGGCGTCGTGGACGCCGCGGCGAAGCTGGGCGCGAGGGCGATTCCGAAGGAACCGGCCAAGGCCAGCGGTACCAGAATTCTGCGGTGCTGCACCGCGTCCCTCCCCAGGGAACGGTCCTGCGCGACAGAAGCACAGGACAAGGAAACCAAGCAACTGACCATATCGCTCTTGAGCTCCCCTCACCACGAACTCATGTCACAGTTCCTCGACAGCCAGAGAACATATCGGCGCAGGTAAGACGCATGATTTCTCATGAATGCGAAGGGCGCCCGACCCCGAGGGGTCGAGCGCCCGGTGTTCACGGGTGGCGCGGCGGCGTCACTGGCTCTCGAAGACTCCGAAGAGGTCGAGGATCAGCTGGGCGGTGCCGTTGCCGCCGAGGTAGATGCCGAGGTCGTACGCGCCGAGCGAGGTGTCCTCGACCGTGCCGGGAGAGGCGAACGCCAGGTTCGGCACCGTCTCGCCCTTGAGGTAGTTGAGGTTCGACCCCGTCGGCAGCGCGGTCGGCTTGTTCGGGTTGTACGGGTACAGCGCCAGCACGCCGTTGCCGGTCGTCTGTGTCACCGTCGCGTTGAAGACGAACGCGGTCTCGGTGGCGACGTCGGTCAGACCGAGGTAGTACGCGAAGTCCGTGTACAGCGGGACGCTGCCCGTGCGGGTGTCGAGCAAGCGCTGCGGGCTGTCGAGCGGGAGGTACGCGGCCGCCTTGGTCGACGTCGTGGTGGAGCTGTAGTAGCCGTCCACGTCGGCGATCAGGTCGACCGGGCCGGCGCTGGTGTTGTGGAAGGTGACCTTGCCGCTGGACTGCAGCGGGACCACGGACATGTTCGCCACGGTCTCGCCTGCCGCGTAGTTGACGTTCGAGGCGGTCGGCATCGACTCGTCCGCGGGGTACGCGGTGATGTCGCCGATGTGCGTCGAGTTCACCACGGTCAGGTTCATCGCGACCGCGGTCACGCCGCTGGACGGGATCGTGCCGCCGTCGGAGCCGGCGACGCTCAGCGTGATGCTGCCGTTCGCCGGGATCTTCGCGACCTTGCCGGTGCCGATTCCCTTGCGGGTGTCGAGGATCCGGGCCGGGGTCACCGACACGTACTTGCTCGTGTTGGCGGTGGTGAAGTAGCCGGCGACGTCCGCCACGAGGTGCGTGGTGGCGGCCGCCTTCGCCGAGGAGTAGTAGAAGTCGACGACGCCGTTCGCGCCGACCGGGACGACCACCAGGTTCGGCACGGTCTGCCCGGCGCCGAAGTTGAGGTTCGAGGTGCTCGGCAGGCTCTCCGCCGCGCCGGAGGAATCCTCGTCGCCGTAGACCGAGACGTAACCGCTGCCGGTCGAGTCGGTCGAGGTCACGTTGAGCACGACGGCCGTGATGCCGCTCGGGATCGTGTTGCCGCTGGTTCCGGCACCGGTCACCTGGAGCTTGAGCGTGTGCTTGTTCGCCAGCGGGGCGGCGGACGAGGTGCCCTTGCCGATCCGGGTGTCCAGCAGGCGGGTCGGGCCGTACGCGGTGAACTCGGAGCCCGCGGTCTCGGCGCCGGTGATCGAGTTGGTGGCGATGTCGCCCTCGCCGTCGCTCACCGTCACGGAGATCGTGTAGGTACCGAGCTTGGAGTAGACGTGCGTCTCCGTCGGCGCGGTCTCGTTGTCGACGGTGGTCGTCTGGCTGTCACCCCAGTTGATGGTGACCGAGAGATCGCCGGTGCTGGACGTGTAGTTGCTGACCGTGGTGTCCAGTTCGACGCCGAACGCGGAGATGTCGCCGCCGGACAGCGAGACGCCGAGGTTCGGGTTCGGGGTCGCGATCTGGATGGCGCCGCGCGACTTGTAGCCGGAGTCGCCGTAGAAGTCCGTGGTCAGCTCGCCGGGAGCACTCAGGTTCGCCGAGTTGGCCGCCGGCGACGAGGACGAGGGCGCGGCCTGGATGTTCGCCGACTCGTTGTCGCGGATGTACACGCCGCCGAACGTCGTCGTGTCGTTCGTGTCATGCGTGCCCTGATTCGTCGCGGACTGGAAGCTCGCGACCGTGGAGTAGGTCGCCCCGCCCCAGGAATACGGTGCCGTGGCGGCGTCGGTGCTCGTGACGTCGAAGTCGTTGTAGTCGCTCACGGTCGACGCCGTCGACCCTGCGGCGACGGTGATGTCCGGCGACCAGGTCGAGCAGGTCGAAGGGTAGCCGCCCATCGCGTAGTCGAAGGACGCGTTGGTGTCCTCGAGCACGTTGTTATAGAGGTAGACGGCGGTCGACGAGCCCTCGACGTCGATGCCCGAGGCGCAGCCGCGCTGGATCGTGTTGCCGGTCACGTCGAGTCCGGCGACGCCGGTCGCGATGATGCTGGAGTCCGCTATCAGGTCGCTGGCCAGCGTCACGTTCTGCGCGCCGGAAGCGATTCGGACTGCGGCGTAATTCGCGCTCCAGCCGCCGGTGTCCACGTACGTCCGGCTGACCGTGACGTCATCGGAGGTGCCGTCGATCGTCACGCCGTCGTGGTTGCCGTAGGCGTATCCGCCCAGATAGTCGGAGTCGAGCGTGATGTTCGAGGAGTTCTCGATCGCCACGTCCGCCGAGTTCTGGGACGCGAGCATCATGTTCTTGATCGTCACGTTCGTGACGCCGTCGAGCGTGATCGCCGCCCCGGTCGTGTGCGCCAGCCAGGACTGCGTGCTGGTGCCCACGATGGTGAGGTCCGACGTGGTGATCGTCACCGGCGACTCCGAGAAGTACCCGACTGAGCCCTCGACGTCGATCGTGTCACCGGGCGAAGCGGCGTTGACCGCGTCCTGCAGAGCGCAGTACGGGTTCGCCGACGTTCCGGTGCCGGTGTCGGTGGAGCACGAGAAATCGCCGGTCGTCGCGTAGATCGTGGTGCCGGTCGAAGTCGCCGATGTGGCTTGGGCCGTGGCGGCCTTCTGCACACGGACGGACTTCTTCGCGGGCGAGCTGAAGGTCTTGAGCCCGGCCGCGTTCTCGGCCGCGGTCGAAGCGGAGTGAGTGGTCGTGAGGTGTGATCCGGTCGTCTGGGCCGGAGTCGCCGCCTGCGCGAGGGCAGGCGTGAATGCGATACCCAAGCTGCCCACCAAGGCCATGGGTGCCGCGAGTCGGCGGTGTCGCACCGCGTCCTCCCCTATGTGAACCCGCGCTCAGAGAGCGCTGAGCAACGTTGCAAGAAGGCGGACTCTACCGCTTGTGACAACGCCTCACAACGCTCTGGCGTCACGGTTCCACCACAGACGGGGGGCTTATCAGTTCAGGTAGTACCCGTGGTCCTCGTTGAGGGCCTCGTGCTCCTCGAGGCGGAGCTGGGTGCGGGCGGGCTCGGCGTCGGCGATGGCCTGGACCAGCAGGCCGGCGAGGACCATCGGGGCGGCGTGGGAGTCGAAGACGAGGCGGGAGCCGACGGGGGCGGCGAAGACGGCGTCGGCGTGCTCGGCCCAGGGGGCGAGGCGGGAGTCGGTGACGAGGGCGATCTTGAAGCCGCGGCGGCGGGCTTCGTCGAGGACTGTGATCGCCTCGGCGGCGTAGCGCGGGAGCATGAAGGCCAGCAGCCAGGTGCCGCCGGCCTGCCTCGCCTGGAGCAGCAGGTCGAAGGCGGCGGAGCCGGCGCTGTCGACGAAGCGCACGTCGGGGTGGATGCGCGCCGCGCTGTAGGTGAAGTAGTAGGCGACCGGGTCGGACATGCGCAGCCCGAGGACCGGCAGGCACGCGCTGGCGGCGAGTTCGCGGCCCACCGCGGCGATGCCCTCGGGGTCGGCGGCGAGGGCGTGCAGGGTCGCGAGGTTCTGCTCTTCGGCGGCGATGGCGGCCTGGAACTCGTTGCGGCGCACGTCCTGCGGGGTCTCGGCGACCGAGCCGAGGACGATGGGGCGCAGGGCCTCGCGCAGCGCCGGGTAGCCCTGGAAGCCGAGGGCGGTGGCGAAGCGGCTGACGGCGGGCTGGCTCACGCCGGCGCGCTCGGCGAGGTCGACGCTGTTGAGGAACGCGGCCTCGGACAGGTGGTCGATCAGGTACTGCGCGATGCGGCGCTGCGCCGGAGACAGCCGCCGCCCGTCGAGGAGGGCGAGCAGCTGCTCCGACGCCGCCTTCGTCTGTTCCATCGCAGGAACCTTAGCTGAGCGGACCGGTCACGGCCTCGACGGCGGCGAGCACCGAGCCGTCGCGCACGGCCTGCTCGGCGGCGCGCATCTCGACCGACAGGAAGCGGTCGGGGCCGGGGCCGCCGACGCCGCCGGCGCGCAGGACGGCGACGGCCGCGGCGGTGGCGGGGGCCGGGGTCAGCGGGGCGCGCAGGTCGAGGGCGCGGGCGGCCGTGAGCAGTTCGATGGAGAGGACCTTCGCGAGGTTCTCCAGCGAGTGGCGCAGCTTGCGCGCGGCGGACCAGCCCATCGACACGTGGTCCTCCTGCATCGCGGAGGACGGGATCGAGTCGACGCTCGCGGGCGCGGCGAGGCGCTTGGCCTCCGAGACCAGGGCGGCCTGCGTGTACTGGGCGATCATCAGGCCGCTGTCGACGCCCGGGTCGTCGGCGAGGAAGGGCGGCAGGCCGTGCGAGCGCGCGACATCGAGCATCCGGTCGGTGCGGCGCTCGGCGATGGAGGCGACGTCGGCCGCGGCGATGGCCAGGAAGTCCAGGACGTAGGCGACGGGCGCGCCGTGGAAGTTGCCGTTGGACTCGACGCGGCCCTCGTCGATGAGCACGACGGGGTTGTCGATGATCGAGGCGAGCTCGCGGCCGGCCACGGACGCGGCGTGCGCCACGGTGTCCCGCGCGGCGCCGGCGACCTGCGGCGAGCAGCGCAGCGAGTAAGCGTCCTGGACACGGTTGCAGGTGTCGGGCTCGCGGTGCGAGGCCATGATCGCGGAGTCGGCGAGTACGCGCATCAGGTTGTCGGCGGACGCGGCCTGGCCCGGGTGTGGCCTTATCGCGTGCAGTTCGGGCCGGAAGACGCGGTCGGTGCCGAGCTGCGCCTCGACGCTCATCGCGGCGCTGATATCGGCGATCTTGAGCAGCTTCTCGAAGTCGCGGATCGCCATGATCAGCATGCCGAGCATGCCGTCGGTGCCGTTGATCAGCGCCAGGCCCTCCTTCGGCGCGAGCTCGACCGGGGCGATGCCGTGCGCCGCGAGGACGGGGCCGGCCGCGGTCTCCCTGCCGTCCTCGCCGATGACCTCGCCTTCACCCATCAGGACGAGCGCGACATGGGAGAGCGGCGCCAGGTCACCCGAGCAGCCGAGCGAGCCGTACTCGCGCACGGCCGGGGTGATCCCGGCGTTGAGCAGCGCGGCCATCGTCTCGGCGACGATCGGGCGCACGCCGGTCTGCCCGCTGGCGAGCGTCTTGAGCCGCATCAGGATCAGCGCGCGGACGACCTCCGGCTCGACGATCGCGCCGAGGCCGGCGGCGTGCGAGCGGATCAGCGAGCGCTGCAGCGCGGCGCGCAGCTCCGGGTCGATGTGCCGGGTGGCCAGCGCGCCGAAGCCGGTGGAGATGCCGTAGGCGGGGGTCGGGGCGGCGGCCAGCTCGTCGACGAGGGCGCGGCCGCGGGCGAGCGCGTCCAGGGCCTCGGCGCCGAGTTCCACCTTCGCGCCGCCGCGGGCCACGGCCAGCACGTCGTCGAAGCTCAGCTCGCCCTTACCCAGAGTTACGACCGTCACGGGTCCTCCACTGCCGAAATGAATAGCTCCATGCGGTTGACCGCACCCATGAATGATTGCATAACATGACTGGTGGCTCCACCATCGATTCGGAACTCAGCAGAAGGCGAGCACTGCGCATGTACGGTCCCCGGCCCGTCGCCGCTCCGCGCGGCACCGACCTCAACACGCTCGGCTGGCAGCAGGAGGCCGCCTACCGGATGCTGCAGAACAACCTCGACCCCGAGGTCGCCGAGCACCCGGACAAGCTGGTCGTCTACGGAGGCACCGGCAAGGCCGCCCGCGACTGGGCCAGCTTCGAGGCGCTGCTGCGCACGCTCAAGACGCTGAAGGCCGACGAGACGATGCTCGTGCAGTCCGGAAAGCCGGTCGGCGTGATGCAGACGCACGAGTGGGCGCCGCGGGTGATCCTGGCGAACTCGAACCTGGTCGGCGACTGGGCGAACTGGGACGAGTTCCGCCGCCTCGACGCCCTGGGCCTGATGATGTACGGCCAGATGACGGCCGGATCGTGGATCTACATCGGCACGCAGGGCATTCTGCAGGGCACGTACGAGACCTTCGCGGCGGCCGCGGCCATGAAGTTCAACGGCACGCTGGCCGGGACCATCACGCTGACCGCGGGCCTCGGCGGCATGGGCGGCGCGCAGCCGCTCGCCGTGACGATGAACGACGGCGTCGCGATCTGCATCGACTGCGACCCGCGCGCGATCACCCGCCGGATCGAGCACCGCTACCTGGACGTGCAGGCCGATTCGCTGGACCACGCGCTGCGGCTGGCCGTCGAGGCGCGGGACGCGCGCCGCCCGCTGTCCATCGGAGTGCTGGGCAACGCGGCCGAGCTGGTTCCGCAGCTGCTCGCGATGAACGCGCCGATCGACATCGTCACCGACCAGACCTCGGCGCACGACCCGCTGTCCTACCTGCCGCTCGGCGTCGCGTTCGAGGACATGAAGTCGTACGCGGAGTCCGACCCGGCTGGCTTCACGGCGCGGGCGCGCGAGGCGATGGCCAAGCACGTCGAGGCGATGGTCGGCTTCCAGGACGCGGGCGCGGAGGTCTTCGACTACGGCAACTCGATCCGCGGCGAGGCGAAGCTGCACGGCTACGAGCGCGCCTTCGATTTCGCCGGGTTCGTGCCGAAGTACATCAGGCCGCTGTTCTGCGAGGGCAAGGGCCCGTTCCGCTGGGCCGCGCTCTCCGGAGACCCCAAGGACATCGCCGTCACCGACCAGGCCGTGCTCGACCTGTTCCCGGAGAACGAGTCGCTGGCGCGCTGGATCAAGATGGCCGGCGAGCGCGTGCACTACCAGGGCCTGCCGGCCCGGATCTGCTGGCTGGGCTACGGCGAGCGGGACAAGGCGGGCGTGCGCTTCAACGAGCTGGTCGCGAGCGGCGCCGTCCAGGCCCCGATCGTGATCGGCCGCGACCACCTGGACTGCGGCTCGGTCGCCTCGCCGTACCGGGAGACCGAGGCGATGCTCGACGGCTCGGACGCGATCGCCGACTGGCCGCTGCTGAACGCGATGATCAACGTCGCGTCGGGCGCGTCCTGGGTCTCGATCCACCACGGCGGCGGCGTCGGGATGGGCCGCTCCATCCACGCCGGGCAGGTCTCGGTGGCCGACGGCACGCCGCTGGCCGCGCAGAAGCTGGAGCGGGTGCTGGCCAACGACCCGGGCATGGGCGTGATCCGGCACGTGGACGCGGGCTACCCCCGGGCGATCGAGGTGGCGCAGGAGCGCGACGTGCGCGTCCCGATGCGCGAAGGGGCAGAGGGCTGAGCATGGAACTGCCGTCCACCGAGGAGATCGAGATCGACGAGCTGTGGCGCTCGCTGCTGCCGCTCGGATACCACGCGGCCAGCGGCGGCTACCGCCGCTTCGCCTGGAACCGGGCGGATCTCGCCTGCCGCGCCTGGTTCACCGCGCAGGCCGCCGATCGCGGCCTGGCCGTGCGCACCGACCGCAATGGAAACCAGTGGGCCTGGTGGGGCGCGGACCTGCCCGGCAAGGCCCTGGCGATCGGCTCGCACCTGGACTCGGTGCCGGACGGCGGCGCGTTCGACGGCCCGCTCGGGGTGGTCAGCTCGTTCGCGGCGGTGGACCTGCTGCGCGCGGCGGGCTGGGCGCCGGAGCGGCCGATCGCGATCGCCAACTTCGCCGACGAGGAGGGCGCGCGCTTCGGCGTGGCCTGCGCCGGCTCGCGACTGCTGACCGGGCAGCTGGCTCCGGAGCGTGCCCGGGAGCTGACCGACGCCGACGGCGTCACGATGGCCGCCGCGATGGAGGCCGCCGGCCGGGATCCCGACGCGATCGGCCGGGACGACGAGCTGCTCGACCGGATCGGCCAGTACGTCGAGCTGCACATCGAGCAGGGGCGCGCCCTCGTGGACCTCGACCGCCCGGTCGGCGTCGCGACCTCGATCTGGCCGCACGGCCGCTGGCGCTTCGAGTTCGGCGGCGAGGCGAACCACGCCGGCACCACCCGGCTCGAGGACCGGCGCGACCCGATGCTGACGTACGCGTACACCGTGCTCGCCGCGCGCAAGAAGGCGGCGGCGCACGGCGCGCTGGCCACCTTCGGCCGGATCCTCGTGGAGCCCAACGGAACCAACGCGATCCCGTCCAAGGTCAGCGCGTGGCTCGACGGCCGCGCGCCCGACGAGGCGACGCTGAGCGCGCTGCTCGGCGAGCTCGAAGAGGCCGCGCGGGAACGGGCCGGTCGGGACGGTGCGTCCTTGTCCGTCGTGAACGAGTCGCTGACCCCGATCGTCGAGTTCGACCACGTGCTGCGCGATCAGCTCGCGAAGTCGCTGGACGGGGCGCCGGTGCTGCCGACCGGGGCCGGGCACGACGCGGGCATCCTGGCCGCGCGCATCCCGACCGCGATGCTGTTCGTGCGCAACCCGACCGGCGTCTCGCACAGCCCGGCCGAGCACGCGGAGATTGCCGACTGCCGGGCCGGGGTAAGCGCCCTAGCCCGCGCGGTCTCCGATTTGGCCGGCGGATCGGCGCGACTGGGAGCGGCTTGGTGACCTCGTACCTCGCGGAATACGCGTTCGTGCACGGCGGTGTCGAGACGAACGTGCTGATCGAAACGGATCAAGGGTCGATCACCGGGCTGAGGACCGGCGTCGCGGACCCGCCGGCCGACGTCGTACGGCTGACCGGATTCACCGTGCCCGGCCTGGCGAACGCGCACTCGCACGCCTTCCACCGCGCGCTTCGCGGACGGACGCAGGTCGGCGAGGGCACGTTCTGGACGTGGCGCGAGCAGATGTACGCGGCCGTCGCCGGGCTGAATCCGGACACCTACCGCGAGCTCGCGACCGGCGTCTTCGCCGAGATGGCGCTGGCCGGGATCACGAACGTGGGCGAGTTCCACTATGTGCACCACGCGCCGGGCGGCGCGCCGTACGCCGACCCGAACGCGATGGGTCACGCGCTGATCGAAGCGGCGCGGGCGGCCGGAATCCGGATCACGCTGCTCGACACCTGCTACCTCGCCGGCGGCATAAGAACGCCGATGAATGAGACGCAGCGGCGTTTCTCGGACGGCGATGCGCAGGCCTGGGCTTCGCGCGTCGAGGCGCTGCGTGCCGCGTATGCGGGTGCGCCGGATGTGCTGGTGGGCACGGCGATCCACTCCGTGCGCGCGGTGCCGGTTGATCAACTGGCGACCGTCGCGAAGGCCGCCGACGAATGGTCGGCGCCCCTTCACGTGCACCTTTCCGAGCAGCGCGCGGAGAACGACGCCTGTCTCTCGGCGTATCACCGGACTCCGGCGCAGTTGCTCGAGCAGCACGGCGCGCTCGGCCCGCGGACCAGTGCCGTGCACGCGACGCACCTGTCGCAGGTGGACATCGACATCCTCGGTGACACCGCGACCAGCGTCTGCATGTGCCCGACCACGGAACGGGATCTCGCCGACGGCATCGGCGCGGCGCGCTGCATGTTCGAGGCCGGTTCGCCGATCACGCTCGGCTCGGACAGCCACGCGGTGATCGACCTGTTCGAGGAGGCTCGTGCGGTCGAGCTGGACGAACGGCTCAGCACCGAGCGGCGCGGCCATTGGCCCGCGACCGATCTGCTGACAGCCGCGACCTCCGCGGGCCACGCGAGCCTGGGCCGCGCGGACATCGGCACCATCGCCGTCGGGCAGGGCGCCGACTTCGTGACGGTGAACCTCGACTCGATCCGCCTTACCGGCACCGATCCGCGCAACGCCGTCGAATCCGTTCTCTACGCGGCGACGTCCTCCGATGTGCGGCATGTCGTCGTCGGCGGCCGGGTGATCGTCTGGGAGGGTGTCCATCTGCTCGTGGACTCCGCGCCGCAACGGCTCGGCGCGGCGGTGCGGCAGGTGATGGGATGAGCAGGAAATCGCTGCTGGTCACGGGGATCGGCGAGCTGACCGTCAACGATCCACAGGCTGTGGATAACTCCGCGGACCGGGCGGGACGACGCGAATCGAGGCCGGAGCCGGCCAGTAACACCGCCTTCGCCGTCGAGGACGGCAAGATCGCGTGGATCGGCCTGGCCATCGACGCCCCGGCGGCCGACGAAGTGCTCGATGTCGCAGGCCGCGCCGTCATTCCGGGCTTCGTGGACAGCCACGCGCACCTCGTGTTCGCGGGCGACCGAGCCGCCGAGTTCGCCGCCCGGATGACCGGAACCCCGTACTCCGCGGGCGGAATCCGCACGACCGTCGCCGCCACCCGGGCAGCCGACGACGTCCAGCTGCGCGCCAACGTGCGGCGTCTGGTGCACGAGATGGCGGCGCAGGGTACGACGACGGTCGAATGCAAGACCGGCTACGGCCTCACGATCGAGGACGAGCTGCGGGCGTTGAAGATCGCGAAGGAGGAGTGCGATGCCGCGACCTTCCTCGGCGCGCACGTCATCCCCGCCGAGTACGCCGATCGCCGCGCCGACTACGTGGACCTCGTCCGCGGCCCGATGCTCGACGCATGCGCCGAATACGCCGACTACGTGGATGTCTTCTGCGAGCGCGGCGCCTACGACGAGGCGGAGACGCGGCTGATCCTGGACGCGGCGAAGGCCCGCCGAATCCCGGTGCGCCTGCACGCCAACCAGCTCGGCCACGGCCCCGGCGTCCGGCTCGCCGTCGAGTACGGCGCCGCGAGCGCGGACCACTGCACGTACCTCGACGACAAGGACATCGAGGCCCTCGCGGGCTCCGAAACGGTCGCCACACTGCTGCCCGGAGTGGAGTTTTCCACAAGGTCTCCGTACCCGGACGCGCGGTCCCTGCTCGACGCCGGAGCGCGCGTGGCGATCGCGACGGACTGCAATCCAGGATCCTGCTACACGTCCTCGATGCCGTTCTGCCTCGCCCTCGCCGTCCGCGAGATGCGCATGTCCCCAGGTGAGGCGCTCATGGCCGCTACCCTCGGGGGAGCGCACGCGCTCGGCAGGACCGACATCGGGCACCTCGCCCTCGGCGCCAGGGCCGACTTCGCGGTCCTCGACGCGCCGAGCTATCTGCACCTCGCGTACCGTCCGGGCGTGCCACTTATCCACAGCGTGTGGAAGAACGGTCGCAAGTCTGTATCAACATGACGGAGCCCCGGCGGATTCACATCCGCCGGGGCCCCATCTGTCATTCGGCCGTCCGAAGACTCAGCGTCAGCTGGCGCTGAAGTATCCGGACAGGTCGACCACGAGCTGCACCGTGCCCGACGCGTTGTTGTAGAACGTCACGCCGCTGTTGGACTGGACGACCGCCATGTTCGGGATCGTCTGGCCCGTGCCGAAGTTGACGTTCGACACGTTCGGCAGGCTGCCGTTGAGCGGGTAGACACTCACGAATCCGCCGGAGGCCGGCTGGGTGACCGTCACGTTGGAGATGATCGCCTTGTAGGACGAGGGCAGAGCCAGGTTCAGCTTGCCCTTCGCGGCGATCGCACCGCTGGCGTTCTCGTTCTTGCGGGTGTCGACCACGCGCACCGGGCCGAGCGGGTGGTACACATCGCCGCTGGTACCGGCGGTGTAGTAGCCCGCGATGTCCGCGATCACGTCCACCGAACCCGAGATCCCGCCGTTGTAGAAGTCGACCGTGCCGTCCGAGCCCACCGGAACCATGACCATGTTCGCCACCGTCTGGCCGGTGGAGAAGTTCACGTTCGAAGACTGCGGCCGGGTGGTCAACGAGTTCGGGTACGCCTCGATGTAGCCGCCGCCGGTCGCGTTGGTGACGGTGACGTTCATCGCGATGCCGGTGATCCCCTTCGGGATCGAGAGCGTCGCCGTGCCGCCGATGGCGGTGATGGTCGTCGTCGACTTGGTCGGGTCGCTGACCAGGAGCTTGACGGTTCCGCCGGCGGCTACCTTGGCCTTCGCCACGCCGTTGCCGCCGACGCGCGTGTCCATCGCGCGGATCGGGGTGACCGGCGTGTAGCTGGAGCTGGTCACGCTGCTCACCGTCGTCGAGGTGGTGAAGTAGCCCTCGAGGTCCGCGATGAACTGCACGGTGCCGGTGGAGTTGTTCGTGATCTTCACGGCGCCGTCGCTGTTGAGCGGGACCACGACCAGGTTCGGCGTGGTCTGCCCCGCGGTCCAGTTCAGGTTCGAGGTCAGCGGCTCCGTCGAGGTGGCCGGGTAGACGGTCGCGTTGCCCGCGCCGCTCGGCTGGGTCACCGTCACGTTGAGCACGGCGGCCGTCGCGCCGGTCGGCACGCTGTTCTTGCCGGTGATCTGGACCGTCACGCTGGCGTTCTTCGCGATCGGACCGGTGACGCTGCCGACCTGGGTCTTCGCGCGCGTGTCCAGCAGCCGGGTCGGGCCGTCGGCCTGGTAGTAGCTCGGCGCCTGGCAGACGATCGAGACGACGCCCGCAGCCTTCGGGGTGCCCCAGCCGGTGGCCATGTCGTAGCCGGTGCCGGCGGAGTAGCCGTAGGTCGCGCCGTCGGCGGTGATCTTGTTGGTGCCCGTGGTCACGTCCGTCGCGAACGCCGACGAGGCGGTCGAGGAGAGCGTGCCGACGGTGTAGAGCTGGTTGTTGATGGAGCCGGCGCTGCCGCCCACCTTGCAGGTGGTGCTGGCGTCGGCGAGCGCGATGATCGCGGCCCACACCGGAGCGGCGCCGCTGGTGCCGCCGACGATGCCGTAGGACTCGCCGGGGGTGTCGGTCGCGATTCCGTCGTCGTAGTACTCCTCGACGACGTAGCCCTCGTTCGGGTCCGCGAGCGCGGAGACGTCCGGCACCTCACGGCAGCCGGTGCCGCCCTGAGAGACGGTCGAGGTGCACTCGGCCGAGTAGCCCGAGGCCTTCGCCTTGGACTGCCACGTGGGCAGCGGCCAGGTGTTCGACACGCCGCCGCCGGAGGCGCCGCAGTCGGCGTTGGTGCTCTGGCACTCGTTCCAGGTGGACGGCGTCGGGTTGCTCAGGCCGCTCATCGTGGTGCCGCCGACGGCTGTCACGTACGGCTGGCTGGCCGGGTCGTCCACCGAGAGGACGGTGTTGTCCGCGGTCACGCCGGCGCCGTAGCAGTCGGTCGAGCCGGTGTCGCCGGAGGCGACCAGGACCGTCTGGCCCTGGGTCGCGGCCGTCTCGAACAGCGTGTTCTCCGAGGCCTGGAAGGTGGAGTCGCTGCTCTTGGTCAGGACCTCGCACTCTCCCCAGCTGTCCGAGATGACCTTCGCCGTGTCCGCCGAGATCATCGCGTTGAACACGTCGAGCACCTGCGAGTCGGTGGCGGTCTTCGCGTCCGGACCCGCGTAGTCGATGATGCTGGCGCCGGGGGCCAGGTTGGCGATGTTCTCGATGTCGAGAGCCGACTCGACGCCGACGTTGTTGTACATGTTCGCCGCGGCCGTCGGACCGCCGTCCACAGTCTGCTCGGTGACCGAGGTCGTCGAGTGGCCGTAGCAGGAGTCGATGTCGGCGACACCGCTCGCGTCGTAGCCCTCGAGCTCGAACACGCCGACGGTCACGCCAGCACCGTCGTTGCCGTTGGTCAGCAGCGAGTTCAGGCCGTAGATGCTCGAGATCGAGTCATCCGTGTAGTAGTTCGTGCCGTTCGTGAGGCCGTACTGGCTGAACACCTGCGAGATGCTCGAGCACGAGTTCACTGTGTAGTTGCTGGTGACCTTCGAGCCCACCGACGAGGCCTTGACCACGTGGTGCGTCGTGCTCGTGCGCGGCAGCGCGTAGTCGACGTCGTCGAGGCCGAGGATGCCGCTAACGTCGCCCGCCACCGAGGCGGCCACGGTCGGCGCGGTCGTGTTCGCGTAGAAGGTGCGGCCGGCCGCCTTGTAGCCCTTGATGCTCACGTTGAATGCATGCTCGGACTGCGCGACGGTGCCGGTTGCCGAGATGAACATCCCGTTCGACGACACCGAGCCCACGGTCAGGCCCTGAGCCCTGAGCGAGGCCTCGACGGCGGCGATCTCCGACTTCGAGGCGCCGAAGTCGGCAGCGACCTGGCTCGGCGTCAGGTAGTGGTGGTAGTAGGCCGAGTTCTTGTCGCTCACGCCGGCGGCGTACGCCGACAGAGCGGCGGCGTGGCCCGTGTTGAGCTCGACGTCGAGAGTCAGCTTCTTGGACGCCGCGGGAGCGGCGGCCGAGACCGTGTTGTGCGGCAGCGCCGGGGCGTGGCCCACCGCCACGTTCCCCGTCTGGGTTGCTGCCGACTGGGTAGCCGCGAAGCTCGGCGCCGCGCCGGCCAGCTGGCCCGCGCCGAGCGCGATACTGAGCGCGGCCGCGGGCAGCCCGAGCCGCCGCAGCGCGCCTGGACGCGAGGACGGACGGCCTATGCCGTCCGTCCCGCGCCCGAGTTGATCATTGTCCACCTGGGTGTCCCCATCCCTTGTGCTTGGTTGCGGGGCGAGGGCATAGGGCACTCCCGTTGACCTTCCACGGTCGGCCCCCGTCCGGTTCCCCTCTGTGCAGCCGCGCCGTGGCCGACCGTGGAATCGATCCGATCGGCAGACGCGCAACGCGCCATCGTACGGAGCCGACCGGTTCCCTCAGGACGCTTTCATGTAGCAGTTCTGTACCAAGGCCGACCTGGGGCGCGCCGCTCGCGGGGCGCCGGCGCACGGTGGCGGCGCGGCGGCCCGGCGAGGCGACTTGAGTCCGATCCGCTCAACGCCTACAGTTGAGCCTGTCGGACTCAACCCCAGGGCCCGGCCGGCTAGAGAAACTCCACGAGTTGCACAGTCCTATCCAAGGAGTCCCACGATGGCACGTCCGGTCGGCATCGACCTCGGAACGACGAACTCCGTCGTCTCCGTCCTTGAAGGTGGCGAGCCCACCGTCATCACGAACGCCGAGGGTTCCCGGACCACCCCGTCCGTGGTCGCCTTCGCGAAGAACGGCGAGGTGCTGGTCGGCGAGGTCGCCAAGCGCCAGGCCGTGACCAACGTCGATCGCACGATCCGTTCGGTCAAGCGGCACATGGGCACCGACTGGAAGATCCAGATCGACGACAAGTCCTTCACCGCCCAGCAGATCAGCGCGTTCGTGCTGCAGAAGCTCAAGCGCGACGCCGAGGCCTACCTGGGCGAGAAGGTGACCGACGCGGTCATCACCGTCCCGGCCTACTTCTCCGACTCCGAGCGCCAGGCCACGAAGGAGGCCGGCGAGGTCGCCGGCTTCAACGTGCTGCGCATCATCAACGAGCCGACCTCCGCCGCGCTGGCCTACGGGCTCGACAAGGGCGAGGGCGAGCAGATGATCCTCGTCTTCGACCTCGGCGGCGGCACCTTCGACGTCTCCCTGCTCGAGGTGAGCAAGGACGAGGACGGCTTCTCCACCATCGAGGTGAAGGCCACCAACGGCGACAACCACCTCGGCGGCGACGACTGGGACCAGGCCGTCGTGGACTACCTGGTCAACCAGTTCCGCAACGCGCACGGCGTGGACCTGTCCAAGGACAAGATGGCCATGCAGCGCCTGCGCGAGGCGGGCGAGAAGGCGAAGATCGAGCTCTCCTCGTCCTCCGAGACCAACATCAACCTGCCCTACATCACGGCCTCGGCCGAGGGCCCGCTGCACCTCGACGAGAAGCTGACCCGGGCGCAGTTCCAGCAGCTGACCTCGTCGCTGCTCGAGCGCTGCAAGGCGCCGTTCCACTCGGTCATCAAGGACGCCGGCATCTCGGTGCGCGACATCGACCACGTGGTGCTCGTCGGCGGTTCGACCCGCATGCCGGCCGTGGCCGACCTGGTCCGCGAGCTGACCGGCGGCAAGGAGCCGAACAAGGGCGTGAACCCGGACGAGGTCGTCGCGGTCGGCGCCTCGCTGCAGGCGGGCGTGCTCAAGGGCGAGGTCAAGGACGTCCTGCTGCTCGACGTCACCCCGCTCTCCCTCGGCATCGAGACCAAGGGCGGCATCATGACCAAGCTGATCGAGCGGAACACGACGATCCCGACCAAGCGCTCGGAGATCTTCACCACCGCCGAGGACAACCAGCCCTCCGTGCAGATCCAGGTCTACCAGGGCGAGCGCGAGATCGCGGCGTACAACAAGCGCCTGGGCATGTTCGAGCTGACCGGCCTGCCGCCGGCCCCGCGCGGCGTCCCGCAGATCGAGGTCACCTTCGACATCGACGCCAACGGCATCGTGAACGTCTCGGCGAAGGACCTGGGCACCCAGAAGGTCCAGTCCATGGTCATCACCGGCGGCTCGGCGCTCTCGAAGGACGAGATCGACCGGATGCAGCGCGAGGCCGAGCAGTACGCGGAGGAGGACCACCGCCGCCGCGAGGAGGCGGAGATCCGCAACCAGGGCGAGGCGCTGGTCTACCAGACCGAGAAGTTCCTGCGGGACAACGACGACAAGGTCCCCGGCGACATCAAGTCCGAGGTCGAGACGGCGCTGACGGACGCGAAGGCCGCGCTCGGCGGCACCGACATCGAGGCCATCAAGGACGCGACCGAGAAGCTCGCGACCACCAGCCAGAAGCTGGGCACCGCGCTCTACGAGCAGGCTCAGGCGTCGCAGACCTCCGCCGGCGCGTCCGACGGCCCGCAGGACGCGGCGCCGAACGACGACGTGGTCGACGCGGAGATCGTGGACGACGGTAAGAACTGACCCGCAGTCGGCGATCCGGGAGCCGGCCGAGGCCGGCTGGCTTCCCGGTCGCCGACGTCCCGGCTCAGTGCCGCAGAACGCGTCGTTGAGCCCGGCGAAGCCGGACCTTAGAAGCCAGCCGCCACGAACCGCACGCATCGCAGGAGACCGACGTGAGTGAAGAGCCCTACCGCCCCGATGAGGACTACGAGCCCGAGTCCGCGGCGGCGGAGAACGGCGCGCAGCAGTACGACGAGGCGTCCTTCGCCGATCGCGTCAACGAGGCCATCGGCGAGGGTGTGGCCGACCTCGCGGTGGCCGACCTGATCCAGAAGGTGGCCGAGCGCACCAACGAGCTGCAGACCGCGCAGCACGAGCTGAGCGAGCGGACCGCCGACCTGCAGCGCCTGCAGGCCGAGTTCGTGAACTACAAGCGGCGGATCGAGCGCGACCGGCAGCAGGTCGTCGAGCTGGCCCAGGGCAAGGTGATCGGCGAGCTGCTCGGCGTGCTCGACGACATCGGCCGGGCCCGCGACCACGGCGAGCTGGAGGGCGGCTTCCGGCGGGTCGCCGAGTCGCTGGAGTCCGTGCTGACCAAGATGGGCCTCGAGCAGTTCGGCGCGACCGGCGAGCAGTTCGACCCGAACCTGCACGAGGCGCTGATGCACCAGTCCACCGACGAGCTCGAGCCCGACACGGTGGCCGCCGTGCTCCAGCCGGGGTACCGGTTCGGAGAGCGCGTGCTCCGGGTGGCGCGGGTCGCGGTGGCGCAACCCGGCGACTCGGATTGAGAAACCAGTGCGGCTGGCTGCGAAAGGCTGAGGCTTAAGCGATGAGCACCAAAGACTATGTGGAGAAGGACTACTACAAGGTGCTCGGCGTTGCCAAGGACGCGACGACCGCCGACATCAAGAAGGCGTACCGGAAGCTGGCCCGCCAGTACCACCCGGACGCCAACAAGGGCGACACGAAGGCCGAGGAGAAGTTCAAGGAGATCTCCGAGGCCTACGACGTCCTGTCCGACGACAAGCGCCGCAAGGAGTACGACGAGGCCAGGTCGCTGTTCGGCGGCGGCTTCCGCGCCCCGGGCGGCGGCGGGTTCCCGTTCGACCTCGGCGACCTGCTGAACAACCAGGGCGGCGGCGGGGCCGGCGGCCTCGGGGACATCCTCGGCGGCCTGTTCAACCGCGGCCGCACCCCCGGGCAGCCGGGCCCGACCGGCACGGCCGGCACCGGGCGCCGCGGCTCGGACATCGAGTCCGAGGCCTCGATCAGCTTCATGCAGTCGATCGACGGCGTGACCATCCCGCTCCGGATGACCAGCGAGCAGCCGTGCCGGGCCTGCTCCGGCACCGGCGCGAAGGCCGGCACCACCCCGCGGGTGTGCCCGACCTGCTCGGGCACCGGGCAGACCAGCACCAACCAGGGCGGCTTCGCCTTCTCCGAGCCCTGCCGCGAGTGCAAGGGCCGCGGCCTGGTGGTGGACACCCCCTGCCCGACCTGCCACGGCTCGGGCCGCGCGGCCTCCACCCACACGCTGCAGGCCCGCATCCCCTCCGGGGTCAAGGACGGCCAGCGGATCCGGCTCAAGGGCAAGGGCGCGCCGGGCGAGCGCGGCGGACCTTCCGGGGACCTCTACGTGGTGGTGCACGTGAAGCCGCATCCGGTCTTCGGGCGCGACGGCGACAACCTGACGGTGACCGTGCCGGTGACCTTCCCCGAGGCGGTGCTCGGCGCCGACATCAAGGTGCCGGTGCTCGGCGGGATGCCGGTGACCGTGAAACTGCCCGCGGGCAGCGCGAACGGGCGCACGATGCGGGTGCGCGGCAAGGGCGCGCCGCTGCGCGACGGCGGCCGTGGCGACCTGCTGGTCACCTTCGAGGTGGCCGTGCCGGTGCAGCTAAGCGAGGAGGCCACGGCGGCGCTGGAGTCCTTCCGGACCGCCACGGCGGACAACGACGTACGAGCCGATCTGCTGAAGCAGGCCAACCACGGAGGTGCGTGAGATGGACATCCACGACAACGGGCGCGGGATCCCGGACGAGGCGCCGATCTACGTGATCTCGATGGCGGCGGAGCTGTCCGGGCTGCACCCGCAGACCCTGCGGCAGTACGACCGGCTCGGCCTGGTCAGCCCGGACCGCGCGCCCGGCCGCGGCCGGCGCTACTCGGCCAGGGACATCGAGCGGCTGCGCGAGGTGCAGCGCCTGTCCCAGGACGAGGGCGTGAACCTGGCCGGCATCAAGCACATCAGGGGCCTGCAGGACGAGGTCTCCGGGCTGCGGGCGCGGGTGGCCGAGCTCGAGGCGGCGCTGGCCGCGGTGGCGGCGACCACGATCCCGGTCGCGGTCCCGGTCGCCGGCCAGTCCGCGCAGGTGCCGCAGCAGACGGCGGCCGTGCACCAGCATGTGCCCAACCCGCTGCTGCCCGCGCTGCCGGCCTTCGGCCGGTCCACCGCGCTCGTCGTCTGGCGTCCGAAGCAGCACTGAGAGGCCGCACGTGGAAGTCGATCAGCTGACCACAAAGGCAAGGCAGGCCCTGTCCGGCGCGATCCAGGACGCCGGCGTCTCCGGCAATCCCCAGGTGGAGTCTGCGCATCTGCTCAAGGCCCTGCTGGCGCAGCCGGACGGGACCGCCGCTCCGCTGCTCGAGGCGGTGGGCGCGGACCCGGCCGCGGTCGCGGCGGCGACCCGGGATCTGGTGTCCCGGCTGCCGATGGCCTCCGGATCCACGGTCGCCGAGCCCGCTTTGAGCCGCGGCATCCGCTCGGTGCTGAACACCGCGGAGGGCGAGGCGAAGCGTCTGGGCGACGAGTACATCTCCACCGAGCACCTGCTGGTGGGCATCGCGGGCGGCGCGGACGACGCGGCGAAGCTGCTGGTGCGGCTCGGCGCGACGGTCCAGGCGCTGCGCGAGGCCTTCGGCCAGGTGCGCGGCTCGACCCGGATCACGTCGCAGGACCCGGAATCCACGTACCAGGCGCTGGAGAAGTACGGCATCGACCTGACCGCGCAGGCCCGCGAGGGCAGGCTGGACCCGGTCATCGGCCGCGACGCCGAGATCCGCCGCGTCGTGCAGGTGCTCTCCCGGCGCACCAAGAACAACCCGGTCCTGATCGGCGAGCCCGGCGTGGGCAAGACCGCCGTCGTCGAGGGACTGGCCCAGCGCATCGTGGCCGGCGACGTGCCGGAGTCGCTGCGCAACAAGCGGCTGGTGTCGCTGGACCTCGGCGCGATGGTCGCGGGCGCCAAGTACCGCGGCGAGTTCGAGGAGCGGCTCAAGGCCGTGCTCTCCGAGATCAAGGAGAGCGACGGGCAGGTCGTCACCTTCATCGACGAGCTGCACACCGTCGTCGGGGCGGGTGCCAGCGGGGACTCCTCGATGGACGCGGGCAACATGCTCAAGCCGATGCTGGCGCGCGGCGAGCTGCGCATGGTCGGCGCCACCACGCTGGACGAGTACCGCGAGCGGATCGAGAAGGACCCGGCGCTGGAGCGGCGCTTCCAGCAGGTGCTGGTCGGCGAGCCGAGCGTCGAGGACACCGTCACGATCCTGCGCGGGCTCAAGGGCCGGTACGAGGCGCACCACCAGGTGCAGATCGCGGACGGCGCGCTGATCGCGGCCGCCGCGCTCTCGGACCGCTACATCACCTCGCGCTTCCTGCCGGACAAGGCGATCGACCTCGTCGACGAGGCGGCCTCCCGGCTGCGCATGGAGATCGACTCGCAGCCGGTCGAGATCGACGAGCTGCGCCGCGCCGTGGACCGCCTGCTGATGGAGGAGATGGAGCTCAGCAAGGCGAAGGACCCGGTCTCGCAGGAGCGCCTGGAGCGGCTGCGCCGCGAGCTGGCCGACAAGCAGGAGCAGCTGTCCGCGCTCACCGCGCGCTGGGAGCAGGAGAAGTCCGGGCTCAACCGGCTCGGCGAGCTCAAGAAGCGGCTCGACGACCTCAACGGCCAGGCCGAGCGGGCCAAGCGGGACGGCGACTTCGCGACCGCCTCCCGGCTGGAGTACGGCGAGGTGCCCGCCCTGCAGCGGGAGCTGGCCGAGGCCTCGCGGGCCGTGAACGAGCGGGACGCGATGGTCAAGGAGGAGGTCGGCGCCGACGACATCGCCGAGGTGGTCGCCGCCTGGACCGGGATCCCGGCCGGCCGGCTGCTCGAGGGCGAGTCGGAGAAGCTGCTCCGGATGGAGGACGAGCTCGGCCGCCGGCTGATCGGCCAGCGCACCGCCGTGCGCGCGGTCTCCGACGCGGTCCGCCGCGCCCGCGCCGGGATCGCCGACCCGGACCGGCCCACCGGCTCGTTCCTGTTCCTCGGCCCGACCGGCGTCGGCAAGACCGAGCTCGCCAAGTCCCTGGCGGACTTCCTGTTCGACGACGAGCGGGCGATGGTCCGCATCGACATGTCGGAGTACAGCGAGAAGCACTCGGTGGCCCGGCTCGTCGGCGCCCCGCCCGGGTACGTCGGCTACGACGAGGGCGGCCAGCTGACCGAGGCCGTGCGGCGGCGGCCGTACACGGTCGTGCTGCTCGACGAGGTAGAGAAGGCGCATCCCGAGGTCTTCGACATCCTGCTGCAGGTGCTCGACGACGGAAGGCTGACGGACGGCCAGGGCCGGACGGTCGACTTCCGCAACACGATCCTGATCCTCACCTCGAACCTGGGCAGCCAGTTCCTGGTCGATCCAGCGCTGAGCGAGCAGGCCAAGAAGGACCTCGTGATGCAGACCGTGCGCGCGTCGTTCAAGCCGGAGTTCCTCAACCGGCTCGACGACATCGTGCTCTTCGATCCGCTGGGCACCGACGAGCTCGGGCTGATCGTGCGTCAGCAGGTTGCCTCGCTGCAGAAGCGGCTGGCCGACCGGCGGCTCACGCTCCGGGTCACCGACGCCGCGCAGGAGTGGCTGGTGCTCACCGGCTACAGCACCGCGTACGGCGCGCGCCCGCTGCGCCGCCTGGTGCAGACCGCGATCGGCGACCAGCTGGCTAAGGAGATCCTGGGCGGCCAGGTCCCGGACGGCGCGACGGTCACCGTCGACGTCGACCAGGACCAGTCCGATCCGACCGCCGAGCACCTGGTGATCGGCGTCGAGGACTGACGCGGGGCCCGTGCTCCAGACGTACGGAGTGGTAGTCACTCCTTAGTGTGATCGGCTCCAGCGTGCCGTCATCGCGCTCCCCGATGCGTGTCCCCGTCCGTGACACAACGGATCGAGTACGCATCGGAGGCGCGAAGTGCTTGAGCTCGTCGTACCGTATCGCGATACCAGGGCCGCGGAACTCTGCTGGAGCCTGTCCCTGCCGGTCCAGCCCGCGCTCGCCGTGCGCAGCGTGGAGCTGGCCGGGCTGACCCTGGAAATCCGGCTGCTCGGTGCCTCGCACCAGGTGCTGGCCTGGGCCGAGGAGGGCACCGGGCTGCTGTTCACGGAGACGGTCGCCTGCCTGCCCGGGCGGGCCGGGCCGCTGCCGGAGCGGCACACGGTTCGGCTGCCCGGCGGCGGGTACACGGTGGAGTCGCAGACGCAGGTCCTGGACGGGCCCGCGTTCGAGCGCGCGGTGGAGCGGATCCGCCGCGCCGTGCAGGCCAATCGCGCCAGCCTGGCCGGGTGCTATCCCGGCGCACCGGGGGCGCTTACCGCGGTTCTGCCCGAGGCCGCGCCGAGCGGCGTACGCTGGACCACCTGGCACAGCTATCCGCAGGACGGGCGGCTGGTGCGCACCAGAACAGCGTTCCGGCGTACGCTGAGCCCGATGCAGCGAGGCAGGAGCGACCGCCGCGACGGTATCCGCTACGCGCGCGTAGACGGTGATGGGGAAGGCGTAGATGGCGTACGAAGCTACGGTGCCGGTTCACCGCCGGCTTCTGTGGTCTGCTGTCACCGACCCTGAGCGGCTTCTCGGCGCGGTGCCGAACCTCGTCGTGGAGGCCAGCACGGATCAGGGCGTGGCCGCCCGGTTCCGGCTGCGCGCCGGGGACCGCAGCATCACCTTCCGCGGCATCGCCCGGCTCGTCGAACTGGCCCCGGAGCAGCTGCGCGCGATCTTCGAGATCGAGGCCGTGCACGGCCGCTCGGACGGCGCGCTCGACGGCCGGGTGGAACTGCGCCTGATCGCCGCCGGCGGCGGGACGCGGGTGCTGATCACGCCGTCGCTGGAGCTGTCGGGCCGGGCGCCGACGATCCCGGCCGAGCGGCTGGCCGAGGCCGGGCAGCGGCTGATACCGCGCTGGTTCGAGCAGCTGGCGAGCACCGCGCCGGAGCCGCGGCAAGGTCCGGCGACGCTCACCGTCGTGCCGGACGCGGCGCCCGCGGCCGTTCCGCCGCAGCCGGTCCAGCCGGCGCAGCTCCCGGAGCCCGCGGTCGGCGGCCCGACCCCGCCGGCCGAGCCGCACGTGCCGACGCTCACGCTGATCACCGGCGACGCCGAGGACGCGGCGCCGAGCCCGAAGGCCCCGCTGCGCCTCGTCTCGGACTCGGACGAGGCGGCCGACGCGGAGCCCGCGGCCGAGGCGGACCTGTGGAGCCGCGGCCGCGGCCCGCTGCTCTCGATCCCGCTGTGGGTCTTCGGCGCCACCGCGCTGGGCCTGTTCGGCCTCGCCACGCTGCTGCTGCGCCGGCTGCTGCGCCGCCGCTGATCTGCGACGGAGCGGCGGACAGGCCACTGTCGGCCGGCTTTGTCCCAACGGCTGTAGCGCCCCTTGGCGCCGCTTGCCCTAAAGAGTGAGTCTTGTCATCGGATCGAGTGGTTGTCGGCTGAATCTCCGTCGAATGGCCGATTCTTCAGCTTAAGGTGAGCCGCATTCGCCGGATCTTCGACACCAGGAGCCGAAAGCCATGTACGTGGAAGGGTGGAACGCCCACCGAGTCGTCCGTCCCAGTCGGCTGGCCAACGCCGTGATCGAACGGCTGCTGCTGCGCATACTGGACGGCGAGTTCCAGCCCGGCGGCGACCTGCCGCCGGAGGCCGCCCTGGCGCAGGAGTTCGCGGTCAGCCGCACCATCCTCCGCGAGGCGCTCAAGGCGCTGGAGGAGAAGCGGGTGCTGCGCATCCGGCACGGACGGGGCACGACGGTCCGTGCGAAGAACGAGTGGAACATCCTCGACCCGATGGTGCTCAGCGTGCTGCTGGAGTACGGCGGCTCGGCGACCCTCGCGACCGAGCTCGAAGAGGTGCGCACCGCGCTGCAGAGCCTGATGGCCGACCTCGCCGCGAGCCGCATCACCCCGGAGCAGCGCCGCGATCTCGACCTGTGCCTGAGCCGGATGCGCTCCGCACTGCCCGCCGAGCCGGGACTCGGCGACCCGGTCGCCTACCGCGAGGCGGCGCACCTGTTCGCCCGCGTGCTCTCCGAGGCCGCCGGCAACGAGGTCGCGCGCTGCGTGGTGGAGACCATCGACGTGCCGCTGCCCGAGGACGACCCGGATCACGCCAGCGCCTCGATCGCGCGCACCCAGGAGTTCGCCGAGCGGCTCTACGCACGGATCACCGGACTGCCCATCCCGGCCCAGACGATCCCGGCCGACGAGTCGCTGGTCGACCTCGCCGAGCCGCAGGGCCCTAACGGCGGGGCCCCGGTCTCGCTGCCGAGCCAGCCCCCGGTGCTCACCACTCCGCTGCGCCGCCGGCCGATGGTCGCCGGGATCTCCCGCTGAGGGCTCCCTTGAAATTGCGCCGGAGGATCCTGACGGTCGTGTGAGCCGCATGACCGTTAGGATCTGAGGCCATGACCGTCAACTACCCGCAGCCCAGCGCCGAGCGTTCCGCCCTCCTCGAGCAGATCAAGGAGAAGGCGCTGTTCCGCGGCGAGTTCACGCTCAGCTCCGGCCTGAAGGCCGACTACTACGTGGACCTGCGCCGGATCAACCTGCGCGGCGCGACGGCCCCGCTGGTCGGCCGGGTGATGCTGGAGACGGTCGGGGACCTCGACTTCGACGCCGTCGGCGGGCTGACCATGGGCGCCGACCCGATGGCCACCGCGATCATGTACGCGGCGATCGCGCAGGGCCGGGACATGGACGCGTTCGTGGTCCGCAAGGCGGACAAGGCGCACGGCCTGCAGCGGCGGATCGAGGGCCCGGACGTGGCCGGACGCAGGGTGCTGATCGTGGAGGACGCCTCCACCACCGGGAACTCGCCGCTGGCCGCGGTCGAGGCGGCGCGCGAGGCGGGCGCCGAGGTGGTCGCCGTCGCGTGCATCATCGAGCGCGGCGCGGCCAAGGCGATCGAGGCGGCCGGACTGCCCTACTACGCGGCATACAGCGAGGCGGACCTCGGCGTCTGAGTAGCGCCTTAACATCGGCGGTCGAGCACGTATCAGCCGCGTCGCAATCCTGAAGTCCTCCTTCAGGAGGACGCGGCGCGCCCCGATTTCGCCTGTAGTCTGCTTCGGTGACCATCGAAGCGTTAAACGTCCTCAGCCCGGCGTCGCTGATCAGCACATTCGGTGTGGTCGGCGTCTGGGTCATCATCTTCGTGGAACTCGCCGTGATCGTCGGGTTCTTCCTGCCCGGTGACTCGCTGCTGTTCATCGCGGGTGTGGCGGCCTCCGGTGCGGCCAACACCCTGGTCGGCACGCACCTGAACTTCGCCGCGCTGCTGATCGGAACGCCGATCGTGGCCATCGTCGGCTCGCAGGTCGGCCACTTCACCGGCGCCAAGCTGGGCCGTCGGCTGTTCGACAAGCCTGACTCGCGCTTCTTCAAGCGCAAGTACGCCGTGCGCGCGGAGTTCTACTTCAACAAGTACGGCGCCGCGAAGGCCGTCGTGGTGAGCCGGTTCATCGTCGGCGTGCGCACCTTCGTCAACCCGCTCGCCGGCATGCTGGAGATGTCCTCGCGCACCTTCTTCCTCTGGAGCACCCTGGGCAACGTCTTCTGGGTCGAGCTGATGCTGGTGCTCGGCTACGAGCTCGGCGACAAGGTCAAGGGCAACATCGACAGCGTCATCCTGCCGATCGCGCTGGTCGTCGCCGTGATCACGCTGATCCCGCTGGCCCTGGAGATGCTCAAGGAGCGCAAGGCGGCCAAGCGCGGCGAGGAGACGGAGCTGCAGGTCTTCGAGCGTCAGCAGGAGGCCGAGTACCACGCCAGGGTCGGCGCGCAGGACGTCGCGGTGGCGGGGGTCTCGCCTGCTGGAGCGCGGCACCGGAAGTAGATTGTCTCTGCGAGGATAAAGACGCTACGCAGAGTCGCTTGGATAATTTGGAGTCCCCATGCCCATCGCAAGCCCTGAAGTCTACGCGGAGATGATCGACCGGGCGAAGGCCGGAGCCTTCGCGTACCCGGCGATCAACGTCACCTCCAGCCAGACGCTGAACGCCGCCATCCGCGGCTTCGCGGAGGCGGAGAGCGACGGCATCGTCCAGGTCTCGACCGGCGGCGCCGAATACCTCAGCGGCAGCCTGAAGGACATGGTCACCGGCGCCGTCGCGCTGGCCGAGTACGCCCACGTGGTCGCCGCCAAGTACGACGTGAACATCGCGCTGCACACGGACCACTGCCCGAAGGACAAGCTGGACGGCTACATGCGCCCGCTGGTCGCGCTCTCCCAGGAGCGCGTCGCCAAGGGCCTCGAGCCGCTGTTCCAGTCGCACATGTGGGACGGCTCCGCGGTGCCGCTCGACGAGAACCTGCGGATCGCGCAGGAGCTGATCGAGCAGTGCGCCAAGGCCCGGATCATCATGGAGCTGGAGATCGGCGTCGTCGGCGGCGAGGAGGACGGCGTCGCCAACGAGATCAACGAGAAGCTCTACACCACGCCCGAGGACGTCATCAAGACGGTCGAGGCGATCGGCCTCGGCGAGAAGGGCCGCTACCTGCTCGCCGCGACCTTCGGCAACGTGCACGGCGTCTACAAGCCGGGCAACGTGAAGCTGCGCCCGTCCATCCTCAAGGACATCCAGGACGCGGTCGCCGCCAAGTTCGGCAAGGGCCCCAAGCCCTTCGACCTGGTCTTCCACGGCGGCTCCGGCTCGCTGCTCGAGGAGATCCGCGAGGCGCTGGACTACGGCGTGGTGAAGATGAACGTCGACACCGACACCCAGTACGCGTTCACCCGGCCGATCGCCGACCACATGCTCCGCAACTACGACGGCGTGCTCAAGGTCGACGGCGAGGTGGGCAACAAGAAGCAGTACGACCCGCGCGCCTACGGCAAGTCCGCGGAGGCCGGCATGGCCGCCCGCGTGGTCACGGCCTGCCAGGACCTGCGGTCGGCTGGCACCCGCCTGAAGTAGCGGGTAAACTCACGTTGCAAGAGGCCCGGCGCGCTTGCGCTCCGGGCCTTAAATCTTTTGTAGTACCCGGAGGTGTACCCGGAATGCCGGCACTCGTGCTCGTCGGCGCCCAGTGGGGCGATGAGGGCAAGGGGAAGGCCACCGACCTTCTCGGTGGATCCGTCGACTACGTTGTTCGCTACCAGGGCGGCAACAACGCGGGCCACACCGTGGTCATCGGCGACCAGAAGTACGCCCTGCACCTGCTGCCGTCGGGCATCCTCAGCCCCGAGTGCGTGCCGGTGATCGGCAACGGCGTGGTGATCGACCCCGCCGTGCTCTTCCAGGAGCTCGACGCCCTGATCGACCGCGGCGTGGACGTGTCCAAGCTCGTCATCTCGGCGAACGCGCACCTGATCACGCCCTACCACCGGACCATCGACAAGGTCTCCGAGCGCTTCCTGGGCAAGAACCGCATCGGCACCACGGGCCGCGGCATCGGCCCGACCTACGCGGACAAGATCAACCGGATCGGCGTGCGGGTCCAGGACCTGTTCGACCCGGGGATCCTGGCGCAGAAGGTCGAGGGCGCGCTGCGCGACCGGAACCAGATGCTGGTGAAGATCTACAACCGCCGGGCCATCGCGGCCGAGGCGATCGTGGAGGAGTACCTGGGCTACGCCGAGCGGCTGCGGCCCTACGTCGCGGACACCTCGCTGCTGCTGAACAACGCGCTCGACGAGGGCAAGGTGGTGCTGCTCGAGGGCGGCCAGGGCACGCTGCTCGACGTGGACCACGGCACCTATCCGTTCGTGACCTCCTCGAACCCGACCGCGGGCGGCGCCTGCTCGGGCTCCGGGATCGGCCCGACCCGGATCACCCGGAGCATCGGCATCCTCAAGGCCTACACCACCCGGGTGGGCGCCGGGCCGTTCCCGACCGAGCTGTTCGACGAGGACGGCGAGGCGCTGCGCCGGATCGGCGGCGAGTACGGCGTGACCACCGGCCGGGACCGCCGCTGCGGCTGGTTCGACGCGCCGATCGCGCGGTACGCCGCTCGGGTCAACGGCCTCACGGACTTCTTCCTGACGAAGCTGGACGTGCTGACCGGCTGGAAGCAGATCCCGGTCTGCGTCGCGTACGAGGTGGACGGCGTCCGGCACGACGAGCTGCCGATGACGCAGACCGACTTCCACCACGCGAAGCCGGTCTACGAGTTCCTGCCCGGCTGGGACGAGGACATCAGCAAGGCGCGCGACTTCGCCGACCTGCCGGACACCGCGCAGGCCTACGTGCGCCGCCTCGAGGAGCTGTCCGGCGCGCCGATCTCCGCGATCGGCGTCGGCCAGGACCGGAACGCGACGATTCAGATCCGGTCGTTCCTCTGAGCAACCTGCCGTAATCGGGCCGTCCAGCCGTACAGAATGTCGGTTGGGCGGCCCGTTCGGGATTTCCTACTCTGGAAGCATGACCGACACCGCCCTGCCTGACATGCAGCACCTCCCGACCCCCGACCCCGACACGGGCAAGGCGGTGGCCGAACTCGACCGCGCCCACGTCTTCCACTCGTGGTCGGCCCAGGACCAGATCGCCCCGCTGCCGGTGGCCGGCGCCGCCGGGTCCCGCTTCTGGGACTACGAGGGCAACGTCTACCTGGACTTCGCCAGCCAGCTCGTCTACACCAACATCGGGCACCAGCACCCGAAGGTGGTCGCGGCGATCCAGGAGCAGGCCGCGAAGCTGTGCACCATCGCCCCCGGCTTCGGCAACGACGTGCGCGCCGAGGCGGCCGAGCTGATCACCGACCACGCGCCGGAGGGCCTGAACCGGGTCTTCTTCACCAACGGCGGCGCCGACGCGATCGAGAACGCCGTCCGGATGGCCCGGATCCACACCGGCCGCCCGAAGGTGCTCACCGCGTACCGCTCGTACCACGGCAACACCGCGACCGCGATCACCATGACCGGCGACCCGCGCCGCTGGGCGAACGAGGCCGCCGGGCACCACGACGGCAACGTGCACAAGTTCTTCGGCCCGTACCTCTACCGCTCGGCCTTCTACGCGACCACCGAGGCCGAGGAGTCCGAGCGCGCGCTGGCCCACCTCGAGCAGACGATCGTGCTGCAGGGTGCCACCACCATCGCGGCGATCGTGCTGGAGACCGTGGTCGGCACCAACGGCATCCTGGTCCCGCCGCCCGGCTACCTCGCGGGGGTCCGCGCGCTGTGCGACAAGTACGGCATCCTCTACATCGCGGACGAGGTGATGGCCGGGTTCGGCCGCACCGGCCGGTGGTTCGCGGTGGACAACTGGAACGTGACGCCGGACCTGATCGCCTTCGCCAAGGGCGTGAACTCGGGCTATGTCCCGCTCGGCGGCGTGATCATCTCGGACCACGTGCACGACACCTTCCGCAACAAGGCGTTCCCCGGCGGCCTGACGTACTCCGGCCACCCGCTCGCCTGCGCCGCGGCCGTCGCGACGATCAAGGCCATGCGCGAGGAGGGCATCGTCGAGCACGCGGCGTGGCTCGGTGAGAACGTCTTCGCCCCCGGCCTGGCCGCCCTGGCCGAGAAGCACCCGTCGGTCGGCGAGGTCCGCGGCCTCGGCGCGTTCTGGGCCCTGGAACTGGTCAAGAACCGCGAGACCCGCGAGATGTTCGTGCCCTACGCGGCCGCCGGCGCCGACGCGGCCCCGATGAACGCCGTGTTCGCGGAGGCCAAAAAGCACGGCGCGTGGCCGATGCCGCACTTCAACCGGCTGCAGCTGACCCCGCCGCTGATCCTCACCGAGGACGAGGCGCGCCAGGGCCTCGAGGCCGTCGACGCGGCGCTGACCGTGGCCGACTCGTACTACGAGGGCTGAGCACCGAACACGGGCGGCCGCTTCTCGTTGAAGGCCCTGATGCCTTCGGCGCGATCCGCGGAGAACGCGGCCGCCCGCCACGCCGAGTCCTCGACGTCGAGCCCCGCGGCGAGCGGCAGATCGACGCCGGTCCGCAGCGCCCGCTTGGCGTTGCGGACGGCGACGGGGGAGTTGGCCGCGATCCTGCGCGCCAGCTCCAGCGCGGCGGCGGGCGCGGTGCCGACCTCGTCCACCGGGCGATCGACGATGCCGAGCGCGCAGGCCTCGGCGAACCCGACGCGCCGTCCCGTGTAGAGCAGGTCGCCCGCACGCGACGGGCCGATCTTGCGGGCCAGCAGCTGGGTTCCGCCGCCTCCGGGCACCAGGCCGACCGTGACCTCGGGCAATCCGAATACCGCGGTCTCGTCGGCGGCGATCAGGTCGCAGCACAGAGCGAGTTCGAGGCCGCCGCCGAGCGCATAGCCGCCCACCGCGGCGATGATCGGCACCGGCAGGCCGAGGATCGATCCGAACAGCTCGCGGAACGCGATGCGCTGCGCGAGGAACTCGGCGTCGCTGAACCCGTTGCGCTCCTTGAGGTCCGCGCCCACGCAGAAGGCCTTCTCGCCGTTGGCGCGGAGCACGGCGGCACGCAGCGATCCGTCCGCCGCGAGCTCGCCCATCCGCGCGGCGAGTTCACCGGCGAACGCGGTACTGATCGCATTGAGCGCTTCCGGCCTGTTCAGGACGACTTCCGCGACGGCACCAGCCCTGCTCACCTCGATCATCGCCATGTGCCCAGTCTGCCAGCCGGTGTTGGCCGGAAGTACGATGCGCCCAGGCTCGAACGTACCTAACCTGTGTAACGTGAGGGTCCTTCGTCAATTACGCACGGCGATCTTCGGGCCGGGGCTTCGCCGGTTCCGGTTGCTGCTGGCCGTGCGGCTGATCGGCCAGTTCGGGGACGGCGCGTTCCAGGCCGCGCTGGCCACCTACGTCGTGTTCTCTCCGCAGAACGCGGCCACGCCGGGCAAGGTGGCGGAGGCCTTCGCGGTGCTGCTGCTGCCGTTCACCGTCGTCGGGCCGTTCGCCGGGGTCTTCCTCGACCGGTGGCGGCGCAGGCAGATGCTGGTCTGGGCGAATGTCGTGCGCGCCGGACTCGTGCTGGGCGTCGCGGCGTGCGCGGCGGCCGGGTCGACCGGCTTCCTGTTCTACCTGGCCGCGCTGGCCGGCTTCTCGGCGAACCGCTTCATCCTGGCCGGGCTCTCCGCCGGGCTCCCGCACACGGTCAACCGCTCCCAACTCGTCGCAGCCAACGCGGTCTCCCCCACACTCGGCACGTTGGCGACGACAGTCGGCGCCGGCGTGAGCGTCGTCGTGCACGCGGTGGTGGGGCACGGCCAGGGCTCGGTGAGCGGCGTACTCGTGTGCACGGCCTGCCTGTACGCGCTCAGCGCACTGGTCGCGCTGACCATGCCGGCCGACGGGCTCGGCCCCGCGACACCCTCCAGAACTGCCTGGCGCACCGCCCTGGCCAGCGTCGTGCACGGCGTGGCCGCCGGCGCCAAGCACGTGGTCGAACGGCCGGCCGCCCGGCGTCCGCTGGCCGCGATCGCGGTCAGCCGCTTCTGCTACGGCGCCGTGACGATCATGACGCTGCTGCTGTTCCGCAACGCCTTCAACGATCCGAAGGACACCAACGCGGGCCTGGCCGGCTTCGCCTTCGCGGTGGGCGTCTCCGGGGTCGGCTTCGGACTCGGCGCGCTGGCCACCCCGTTCGTCGCCCGCAAGATCAGCCTGCACCGCTGGATCCCGTTGTGCCTCGTGTCCGCCGGCGTCGCAGAGCTCGTCTTCGGCGCGCCGTTCCGCGAGCCGACGCTGCTGATCGGGGCGTTCCTGCTCGGCTTCTTCTCGCAGGGCCAGAAGGTCAGCACGGACACCCTCGTGCAGCGCAACGTGGACGACGACTACCGCGGCCGGGTGTTCGTGTTCTACGACATGCTCTACAACGGCTCGTTCGTGGTCGCCGCCGCGTTCGCCGCCGCGACACTGCCGATGGACGGCAGGTCGTTCGCCGTCCTCGGCATCGTGTGCGGCGCCTACATCCTGGCCGGTGTCTGGTACGCGCTCAGGACTCCGAAGGAGTCGGGCCCGGAGCCGCCTGCGCCGATTCCGGCTGGCGAGCCCACCACTCCCGCAATTCGCTGACCGCCCGGTCGTGCCCGAGCGGACCTTCATCAAGCCGCAGCTCCAGCAGGAATCTGTAGGCGCGTCCGATTACCGGGCCCGGGCCGATGCCGAGCAGCTCCATGACCTCGTTGCCGTCCAGGTCGGGGCGGATCGCGTCGAGCTTCTCCTGCTCCTGCAGCCGGGCGATGCGGACCTCGAGCTCGTCGTACGAGGCGGCCAGCGCGGCGGCCCGGCGCCGGTTGCGGGTCGTGCAGTCGGAGCGGGTCAGCTTGTGCAGGCGGCCGAGCAGCGGGCCGGCATCGCGCACGTAGCGGCGCACGGCCGAGTCCGTCCACTCGCCGTCGCCGTACCCGTGGAACCGCAGATGCAGCTCGACCAGCCGGGAGACGTCGTCGACGAAGTCCTTGGAGTACTTCAGCTCGCGCAGCCGCTTGCGGGTCATCTTCGCGCCGACGAGTTCGTGGTGGTGGAACGAGACGCCGCCGCCCGGCTCGAACCTGCGGGTGCGCGGCTTGCCGATGTCGTGCAGCAGCGCGGCCATCCGCAGCACCAGGTCCGGCCCGTCGTCCTCAAGCTCGATCGCCTGCTCGACGACGATCAGCGTGTGCTCGTAGACGTCCTTGTGCCGGTGATGCTCGTCGATCTCCAGCCGCAGTTTGGGAAGTTCCGGCAGGAACTGGTCGGCGAGAGCGGTGCCGACGAGCAGTCCGAGGCCGCGCCGCGGGTCCGCGGAGAGGAGAAGCTTGGAGAATTCCGCCTGAACGCGCTCGGCGGAGACGATGGACAGCCGGCCGGCCATCGAGCGCATCGCCGCCTCGACCTCCGGCGCCACCGTGAATCCGAGCTGCGCGGCGAACCGGGCCGCGCGCAGCATCCGCAGGGGGTCGTCGCCGAAGGAATCCTGCGGCGTGCCGGGCGTGCGCAGCACCTTGCGGGCCAGGTCCTCGAAACCCTGGTGCGGGTCCACGAACTGCATCGACGGCAGCTGCACGGCCATCGCGTTCACCGTGAAGTCGCGGCGCACCAGATCGCCCTCGAGGCTGTCGCCGAAGTCCACCACCGGCTTGCGCGACTCGCGGTCGTACGCCTCGCTGCGGTACGTGGTGATCTCGAGCTTCAGCCCGTCCTTCTGCACGCCGACGGTGCCGAAGGCGATGCCCACGTCCCAGACGGCCTCGCCCCAGGGACGCACCAGCCGCATGATCTCCTCGGGCCGCGCGTCCGTGGTGAAGTCGAGGTCGTCGCCGAGCCGGCCGAGCAGCGCGTCCCGCACCGAGCCGCCGACCAGCGCGAGGTCGTGTCCGGCGGCTGCGAACAGCTCTCCCAGCTCGAGCGCGACGGGGTTGAGCTGCAGCAGGGCGAGTACCGCCGCCTGCTTGGGATCCGGAACCGAGGTAGACACGTCAACCAAGGGTAAATGCACCGGCCCTGTGCCTGCGCATCCCAGTCCCGCCGTGCTCAGAAGACTGCTCACATCCCCATAGGATTTCCCCGTGACCCGGCCCCTCCCGCCACACCGCACCATCCGCGCCGTGCTCGCTCTGACGCTCGTCGCCGCCGCCGGACTGCTCGGCCTGGCCGGCGCGGAGCCGGCGACCGCGGCGCAGAAGGTGACGGTCAGCCTCAGCACGATGACGCCGACCGTCGCGACGTCGAGCTCGCAGGAGCTGACCATGACGGGAAACGTGACGATCCCGTCCGGCAGCACGCACACGGACGTCATAGTGCAGCTCGCCTACGCGGCCGTGAAGCACCGCTCCGAGATGACCGACACGCCGAACGACAGCAACGATCAGCCGCTCTACTCGGTGCAGGACCAGCTGGGCACGCTCTCCTCAGGCAGCCACGCGTGGAGCCTGAAGACCTCCGTCGGCGCGATGGGGCTGACCCCCGGCACCGTCTACGCGCTGGACGTGCAGGTCTACTCCGGCGGGGACCCGATCGGCGTGATGCGCACCTACCTGCCCTACGAGATCGCCTCGGCCTCGGCCGCCACCACGAAGCTGACGGTCCTGGCGCCGGTCACCGCGACGTCCTCGGCCGACGGATACGAGGAAGCGAGCAGCGGCAACGCGTCGTACCCCGAGCTGACCCAGGACACACTGGCCTCGGAGATGGGCAAGAACGGAAGCCTGTACGAGCTGCTGGAGGCGGGCTCGCAGCTGCCGAAGGGCACGATCTCCTGGGTGCTCGACCCGGACCTGCTCGACACCGCGATGCAGATCTCGGGCGGCTACGTGGTCGCGCGCGGCGGCACCGCCACCGACGACGTGGGTCCGGACTCGAGCAACGCGACCGCGTGGCTCGCCGAGGCCAAGACGGTCCTCGGCAGCACGGACGGCGAGCTGTGGCAGCTGCCCTCGACCGACCCCGACCTCGGCTCGCTCTCGAACGCCACGACGGCGCAGGCCGAGCAGTTCCTGTCCGAGGCGGCGCGCGAGTCCGCCACCGGCACCACGGTGAAGTCGGTGGTCGGCCGGGACGCGCAGGGCCTGCTGGCCTGGCCCGCCGACGGCCAGGTCAACTCGACCACGCTCAAGCTCGCCGACTCCATCGACCCGGCCGCGGTGGTCGTCGACTCGAACTCGATCGGCCTGTCCGTGCCGAACCAGGAGTACACGCCGACCGGCCGGGCCTCGGCGAACGGCAAGAGCGACCTCGCCGTCGGCGACACCGCCCTCGACGCGATCATGTCCGGCGACTCGGCCGACGCGGGGTACGTCTCGAACGGCTCAGACTCCTCGCTGCTCGCCGGCCAGCGGCTGCTCGCGCAGACCGCGCTGATCTCGCTGGAGGAGCCGAACCTCGCGCGCTCGGTGATGATGACGCTGCCGCGCAACGCGACCACCTCGGCCGCGGACATGGGCGTGCTCAAGGTGCTGCAGAGCGCGTCGTGGGTCTCCTCCGCCGGCCTGTCCTCCCTGCTCAAGGAGTCCGCCGACTCCTCCGCCTCGACCGGCACGCCGTCCCGCAGCTCGTCCTTCGCCTCGACCGACCTGACCGGCAGCCAGCTCTCCTCGGCGATCAGCCTTCAGTCGCAGCTCACGCTCTATCAGTCGATACTGACCAAGTCGGACACGACGACGGCCGGCCTCGCCGACGCGGTGCTGCGCACGGTCTCCAACAGCTGGCGCGGCAACGCGGCGGGCTGGAAGACGTTCGAGTCGGCGGTCTCCAGCCGGCTCACGTCGCAGACCGCGCTGGTCTACCTGATCCCCAAATCCGATCTGACGCTCTCCGGAACCAGCGGGTCCATCCCGTTCACAATCGTGAATCACCTGTCTCAGGATGTGAGACTCGGCCTCACGGTGGAGACCAGTCCGTCGGGGCTGAACGTGACGCAGATCCCGGCGCGCACCTTCCCGGCCGGCGGCAGCACCACCGTCGAGGTGAAGGTCTCGACCAAGGTGGCCTCCAGCACGTACCAGGTCACGGCGTTCCTGGTCACCGCGAGCGGCGCGCACTACGGCACGGCGAAGTCCGGCGGCTTGCAGTCCCTGCAGGTCACCGTGACCTCGATCGGCTTCGTCGCGCTGCTGCTGTTCGCGGGCTCGGCGGCATTGCTCGTGTTCGCTGTAGGGTTGCGTATCTACCGGGGTAGGAAGGGCTCGCGAAGCGAGCCGGAGACCCGCGAGGGTGACTGACCGACGGGAACGCACCACGCGGGACGCCGACCCTGGAGAATAAAGGCAAGGCGCTCGGAGCAAGTCCGCGCGCGACGGCTGTCGCGGGCCGTGCGGCACAGGAGGAAACCGAGCGATGTCTGGGTGGCGCCCCGAGGGCGACCGGTACCGGGGGCAGGAGTACGTGGCCGAATACCGGCCCGACTCCCCGTACGCCCAGAACCACGGCCCGGGGTCCTCGGGTGAGCACTACGTCGGCCAGACCGACGAGTGGTACCAGCAGACCCGGCACGAGACGCAGAGCCTCTGGTACCCCGAGATACCGCCGGACGAGGCGCCGGAGGCCAGGCAGGCCCGGCGCGCCGCCTACGCCGAGGCCGTCGACGCGACCCGGTTCAACATCCCGGCGATCAGCGCGGGCTTCCTGGACCCGACCTCGCTGCAGACGCTCATCCCGCCGCGCCGCGGACAGGTCCAGGGCCCCGGGACCCGGCCGGCCGACGAGACGGTCGTCGGCGACGCGGCGGTCGAGGCGCCGTCGGCCGAAGCCGCCAAGGCGAGCGTCTCGCGGGCCAGCCGGATCATGGCGATGGGCACCATCGTCTCCCGCGTCACCGGCATGGTGCGCTCCTCGATGCTGGTCGCCGCGCTGAGCACCGGACCGCTGGCCGACGCGTTCACCGTCGGCAACAACCTGCCGAACATGGTCTACATGATCGTGATCGGCGGCGCGGTCAACGCGATCTTCGTGCCGCAGCTGGTGCGTGCGATGAAGGACGACGCGGACGGCGGACGGGCCTTCATCGACCGGCTGCTGACCATGACGATCGTCTTCCTCGGCGGCCTGACCGCCGTCGCCGTCATCGCCGCGCCGCAGCTGGTGACCTTCTACGCGAGCAACGCGCACGGCGCCGACCGCACCGCGACGATCGTCTTCGCGCGCTACTGCCTGCCGCAGATCCTGTTCTACGGCCTGTCCGTGATGCTGGGCCAGATCCTCAACGCGAAGGACAGCTACGGCCCGGCGATGTGGACGCCGGTGCTGGCCAACGTGGTGCAGATCGCCACACTGGGCGCGTACATGTGGATCGTCGGCGGCACCTTCAACACCCCGCAGACCATCACGATCAACGAGCAGATACTGCTCGGCCTCGGCACCACGCTCGGCATCGTGCTGCAGACGGTGACCCTGCTGCCGTACCTACGCGGGGTGGGCGTGCGCTTCCGGCCGCGCTTCGACTGGCGCAACACCGGCCTGGGCAAGTCGATGACCCTGGCCAAGTGGACGCTGCTGACGGTCTTCATCGGCGCGGGCGTGAACTGGGCCGTGACCAACATGTCCACCACGATGGGCAATCGCTTCGCCAGCAACGGCGTCGGCTACTCGGCGTACTCGAACGCGGTCACGCTCTGGGTGCTGCCGCAGGCCGTCATCACGGTCTCGATCATCACTTCGCTGCTGCCGCGGATGAGCCGCTCGGCGCACGCCGGCGACCGCCGCGCGGTGGGCGACGCGATCTCCTACGGCCTGCGGTCGACCGGCGTGCTGATCGTGCCCTGCGCCTTCGCGTTCCTCGCCTTCGGCCAGCAGATCGTCTCGATCCTGCTCGGCCACGGCGGCATGACGCCGATCCAGTCGCACAACCTCGGGTACATGCTGATGGCGTTCAGTCTCGGACTGATCCCCTACTCGGCCCAGTTCGTGATGCTGCGCGGTTTCTACGCATACGAGGACACCAAGACGCCGTTCTTCATCGCCCTGTGGATCGGGGTCGCGAACGCGGCGCTCGCCTACGCCGCCTTCGTCGTGCTCGGAAGCACGCAGTGGGCGGTGGCCGGAATGTGCGCCGGCTACTCGATCTCGTATCTGATCGGAATGGTGCTCACCGCGCAGCGGCTGCACAAGCTCGTCGGAAGTTTCGACGGAAAGCGCGTGATGCGCGTGCACATCAAGCTGTGCGTCGCGGGCGCCCTGGCCGCCGCGATCGGCGGCCCGGTGGGCATCTACGTCACCGATATGCGGGGTGCCGGAACGGTCGGCGCAATCGCCGGTTTCGCCACCGGAGGCCTTCTGTTCATCGCGGTGTTCGTTCTCGCGGCGCGCAAAATGCGCGTCCAGGAGGTGAACTCCTTGTTGGGCACCCTGAAGGCGCGCCTCGGCCGTTAGCACTACCATGAGGCGGGAAAGGCTCATGCTCTTCAACCGCCGAACCGCCGCAAGGAAATCGAGGGAGGGCCGTGGCTGCCCTGGCCGAAAACCCCGCCGAGCAGAGCGAGGACGAGGACGTCACCGCGCCGCAGGGGCCGGAGACCGAGCCCACGGCACACGCCGTGCCCGAGAAGAAGGCAGAGGACGTAATCGAGGCCGCCGAGCCGGAATCCGACAGGGAGTCGGAAACCCCGGCGGCGGACGGCGAGGAGCCGGAGACCGTGGCCCTCGCCCAGGACGCGTCCGCCCCGAAGCCGGGAAGCGCGGAGAAGTCGGCGAAGCCGGAGAAGGGCGAGCGGCCCGCGCCGAAGGCGTCGAGTGCGTCCGCCGAGTCCGTCCCGCCCGCTGAGTCCGCAGAGTCCGCGAAGTCGCACGAGCCGGACGGGTCCGCGGAGTCCGGCGCCGAATCCCGTGCCGAGTCCGAGTCCGAGTCCGAGAAGGACGAGCCGGCTGCTTCCGCGACCGAGTCCGAGTCCGAGGCCTCGGTCGAGTCCGAGGCCGAGCCGGAGACCGTGCCCGTCGACCCGGTGTCGAACTGGGAGCCGGCCCGGCCGAAGATCGCGCGCGAGCTCGCCGTCGTCGGCCGCCGGCTCGGCAGCCGGTACCGGCTCGAGCGCATGGTGCGCGGCTTCGGCGGCGTCTTCTCGCCCGAGCCGCAGCTGTGGGTCGGCGTGGACGAGCTGCTCAACCGCCGCGTCGGTGTCGACCTCATAGCCACCGAACACCCCCTGGTCGAGCAGGTGGCCCGGGCCGCCCGCGACGCCGCGGCGGTCCCCGACGCGCGATTCGTCCAGGTCCTCGACGCGGTGCAGGACGAGGACCTGCTCTACATCGTCACCGAGTGGGTGCCGGGCGCCGAGCAACTGCAGGAGCGGCTGGCCGACGGCCCGCTCTCGCCCGCCCGCGCCACCCGCATGGTCCGCGACCTCGCCGAGGCGATGGTCCGCGCGCACGAGGCCGAGGTGGCGCACGGCGCGATGAACCCGGCCACGGTGATGATCACCCGCGCCGGCGAGGTCAAGCTCCGCGGGCTGCTCGTCGAGGCCACCCTGAGCGGCGCCGAGCCGGAGGCCGCCGATCCCGACGAGCGCTACGCGGCGGACGTTCTGGCGCTGGGTCAGATCTGGTACGCCGCGCTCACCGCGCGCTGGCCGGGCCCCGAGGCCGATTACGGGCTGGAAGCCGCACCGGCCGACGGCGGCGACCTCTACACCCCGGCGCAGATCCGCGCCGCCGTGCCCAAACAGGTGGACGCGACCGTCTGCCGCGCCCTGGGCATCGGCGGCCAGGAGGCCTTCACCACGGTCAAGGAGCTCTCGGACGCCATCCGCGCGCTGCCCAAGCTGCGCGAGGAGGCACCGGAGCCGGAGACGGTCGTCGTGCCGCCGCGCACCCGCAGCGCCAAGCCGGTCTCCGCCGCGAACTCCGCGAACGGCTCGGCCCGCGACGCCGTCCCGAACTGGTCCCCCGCGCCCGAGGAGGCCAAGCCGCTCTGGCGGCGCCGCGGCGCGCTGGCCGCCGCCGGGTGCGCGGTCATCGCGCTGGCCACGCTCGCCGCGTTCCAGCTCTCCGGGAACAACAAGACGGACACCACGACGGGCAGCATCAGCAACGCGACGCCGCACCCGTCCGTCGGCGGGCTGGTCAGCATCCCGGCCGGCACCTCGGGCAAGGCGCTGAAGATCTCGGACGACACCATCTGGGACAACGGCCCGAGCTCGGGCTCCGTGGCCACCAAGGCCGACGCCTACAACGGCTCGTCCAGCGGCTGGAAGATGACGACCCAGACGAACTCGAACTGGGCGAACAGCGGCGGCGGGATAGGGCTGATCTTCGACCTGGGCGCGGCGCACACCGTGGACCAGATCAAGTTCCAGATCTCCAACCCGGACGCCACGGTCGAGATCTTCACCGCGCCCGCGGGCAGCTCGACCGCCTGGAACGCGAACAGCATCACCTCCGACGGCTTCACCCTGCAGAAGACGCTCAGCGGCGCCGTCTCGGGGCAGACGATCACCGCGAGCTTCTCGCCGACCTCGGCCGAGTACGTGGCGGTCGTCTTCACCCAGCTGCAGTCGCAGAGCGGGCTCAGCGACGGCACGCCGGCCGGATACCGCAGCAACATCCTCGACGCGCAGGTGCTCGGCGAGTAGTCCGCGCCGGGCCCGGGGGGTCGCTGGGCCGGCCAGAGAACGCGAGGGAGAGCATGCGGGAGGCTGCGCGCGACGAGGCGGGCGACCTCGAACGCCTGCGCCGGCATCTGGCGGGGGACCGCGAGGCGTTCGGCGAGCTGCTCGCGCGGCACCGCGGCCGGATGTGGGCCGTGGCGCTGCGCACCGCGGGCAATCCCGAGGACGCGGCGGACGCGCTGCAGGACGCGGCGCTGTCCGCCTTCAAGGCGGCCGGCTCGTTCCGGCAGGACTCGGCGGTCGGCACCTGGCTCTACCGGATCACCGTGAACGCCTGCCTGGACCGGCTGCGCCGGCAGGCCGCACGGCCGACGGTGCACTATCCCGATCCCGAGTCGAGCGTCTGGCGGCAGGCCACCGAGGATCCGACCGACATGGCGGAGCAGCGGGAACTGCGGATGGTCCTGGAGCAGGCGCTGGCACAGCTGCCGGTGGACCAGCGCGCGGCCGTGGTGCTGGTCGACGTCCAGGGGCTGCCGGTGGACGAGGCGGCCGCGGTGCTCGGCGTGCCCGCCGGCACGATCAAGAGCCGCTGCGCGCGCGGCCGGGCCAAGCTGGCGACGGCGCTGCGCGATCTGCGGAACCCGGCGCCCGATTCCGACGTCTCAGTACAGATCGACCATCCAGCCACAGCCACACGTGACGAGAACCGGAAGCGGGGTGCCCGGTGACGGAGCCACAGGAGCCCCGTGGCGCGGCCGCCGCGCACCTGACGCCCGAAGAGTTGTCGGAGTGCGCGTTCAGCCCGGAGACCGCCCCTGCGGGCCTGCTCGAGCACGCGCAGGGCTGTCCGGAGTGCGCGGCTGAACTCTCCGGCCTACGCGTCTTGCTGAGCGAGCTGGCCGCGTTGCCCGAGCCGGAGGTCCCCGAGTCGGTCGTCATCCGGATGGACGCCGCGGTGCAGCGGGCGTGGCAGGAGGCCGACGCGGAGCAGGAGCGGGACAAGCAGCGGGACCGCGTCGGGACCGCGTCGGCGGCCCGGCCGGGCCGGTGGTCCTGGCGGAAGCTCGCGGTGCCGCTCGCCTCGCTCTCGCTGATCGCGATCGCGGGTATCGGCATCGGCGTGGCCGTGAGCCACAGCGGCTCGAACGCCAGCTCCACGGGAAGCGCATCGAGCGGCGTTTCCGTCCAGAACGCTCCGCGCAGCAATCAGGACCTCACGGATCCGGCGCTTGTCGCGTGGGTTCACAGCAGCCTGGCCGGCGGCCAGCCGAAGTCCTCACCGATGGTCGCGGAGGGGAACTGCGCCCAGGCGAGTGCGCCGAAGCGTTCCGGCTACACCGTTCTGACGACGGCTCACCGCGTGTTCGAGAACCAGGCTGCGACGCTGGTCGTGTACCAGAACGCGCAGGAGCCCGCGTCCTCGACCGTCTACGCGGTCGTGTACGCGGGCTCCTGCCCGAGCTCTGCGAGTGTGGTGCTCGCCCAGGGCTCCGTCAGCCGATGAAGTCCTCGAGGTCCTTGAGCAGCGCGCGCTTCGGCTTGGCGCCGACGATGGTCTTGGCGACCTCGCCCTTGACGTAGACGTTCAGCATCGGGATGTTCAGCACCCCGTAGCGCGTCGCCGTCTCCGGGTTCTCGTCGGTGTTCAGCTTGACGATCTCCAGCTTCTCGCCGTGCTCGGCGGCGATCTGCTCCAGGATCGGGGCGATCATGCGGCACGGCCCGCACCACTCGGCCCAGAAGTCGACCAGCACCGGCTTGCCGCTCTTGAGGACCTCCTCGTCGAACGTCGCGTCGGTGACCTGCTTGAGCGCCGACATGAAGCGGCCTCCTTCTTCTGAAAGCTTGCGTCTGTGGGTGGAACGTCAGGACTGCTTCGTTGATTCCGCGTGCTCGAGCGCGGCCAGGAAGCGCTCGGCGTCCAGCGCGGCGGCGCAACCGGTGCCGGCCGCGGTGATGGCCTGGCGGTAGGTGTGGTCGACGACGTCGCCGCACGCGAAGACGCCCTCGAGGTTGGTGCGCGTGCTCGGCGCGTCCACCGTCACGTAGCCCTCGTCGTCCAGGTCGATCTGCCCCTTGAACAGATCACTGCGCGGCTCGTGGCCGATCGCGATGAACAGGCCGTCGGCGTCGATCTCCCGCTCCTCGCCGGTGCGGGTGTCGCGCAGCCGGACGCCGGTCACCTTGTCCTCGCCGAGGATCGCGGAGACCTCGCTGTTCCATTCGAAGGAGATCTTCGGGTTGGCCATCGCGCGCTCCTGCATGATCTTGCTGGCGCGCAGTTCGCCGCGGCGGTGCACGATGGTGACGCTCTGGCCGAAGCGGGTCAGGAACGTCGCCTCCTCCATTGCCGTGTCGCCGCCGCCGACCACGAGGATCCGCTTCTCCCGGAAGAAGAAGCCGTCGCACGTGGCGCACCAGGAGACGCCGTGGCCGGAAAGCCGCTTCTCGTCCGGCAGGCCCAGCTCCCGGTAGCCGGAGCCGGTGGCGATGATGACGGTGCGCGCGTAGTGCACGTCGTCGTTGCCGTCCACGACGCGCTTGACCGGACCGCTCAGGTCGACCTCGATCACGTCGTCCGTGACGAGCTCGGCGCCGAAGCGCTCGGCCTGCTTGCGCAGCCCGTCCATCAGGTCCGGTCCCATGATGCCGTCCGGGAAGCCGGGGAAGTTCTCCACCTCGGTGGTGTTCATCAGCGCACCGCCGGCCGTCACCGAGCCCTCGAACAGCAGCGGCTTCAGACCGGCCCGAGCGGTGTAGATCCCGGCGGTGTATCCCGCGGGCCCGGAGCCGATGATGATGACGTTCCGGACTTCGGTTCCCTCTGCTTCAGGCACTGCCTACTGCTTTCTCTCGGTCTGCTGACTGCTGGGGGGTACTTCTACTGCCACTGCTGCTACTACTACTGCTGCCGCCGCGGCGGTCGTTCACGTGAACCGCGACGGAGGCGCCGCTATTCCGACGCGCGCACCCGCTCGCCGGGCGCCATCAGCTCGAGGATCCGGTCCAGGTCCTCGAGGGAGCCGAACTCCACGACGACCTTGCCGCGTCCGCCGAGCACGTTGACCGACACGCGCGTGTCGTACCGGTCGGAGAGCCGGTCGGCGAGATCGGTCACCGCGGGGGAGATGCGGCTGCCGGGACGCGGTTTGCGCGGCTTCTTGGACTTCTCCGGGTCGTGCAGCTGGACGATCTCCTCGACCGCGCGCACCGAGAGCAGCTCCTGCACGATGCGCTTGGCGAGCTGCTCCTGCGCCTCATGGTCGTCGACTCCGGCGAGCGCCTTCGCGTGCCCGGCCGAGATGGTGCCGGCGGCGATTTTCAGCTGCACCTCCGGCGACATCTTCAGCAGCCGGAGCGAGTTGGAGATGTAGGAGCGCGAGCGGCCGACGCGGCCGCCGAGCTCCTCGTGCGTGCACTCGAAGTCCTTGAGCAACTGGTCGAAGGCGGCGGCTTCTTCCAGCGGATTGAGCTGAGCGCGCTGCAGGTTCTCCAGCAGCGCGTCGAGCAGCATCCGGTTGTCCTCGGTCTGCCGCACGATCGCCGGGATCTCGGTCAGGCCGATCGCCTTGGAGGCGCGGAAGCGGCGCTCCCCCATGATGAGCTCGTAGTGCTCGTCGTCGACCTTGCGCACCACGATCGGCTGCAGCAGGCCGACCTCCTTGATGGAGGTCCCGAGGTCGCGCAGATCGTCCTCGTCGAAGTAATCGCGCGGCTGCCGCGGGTTCGGCACGATCGCGGACAACGGCAGTTCCGCGAAATACGCGCCGGCGACCATCGGCGGCTCGGCCGGGGCCGGGGACTGTTCCACGTGGAACTCGTCGGCATCGGGGCGATAGACCTCGCCCAGCGGAAGCCGCCGGGTGGGCACCGGGTTCGCGGTCGCCGCACCGGCGGCCGCGCTCGGGCTGCCGGGGATCGCCCCTTCCGGGGCCGTGGGAATCAGCGAGCCCAGGCCGCGGCCGAGCCCTCGCCGACGATCGTTCATCGTGCCACCTCTTCTGCGTCCGCGGGCAGCGCGCGCTGGCCGGGAACCTGTGCATAGCGCTCCACGATCTCCCGGGCCGCCTCGCGATAGGCGAGCGCGCCGGTCGACGCGGGATCGTAGGTCATCACCGTCTGGCTGTAGCTCGGCGCCTCCGAGATGCGCACCGAACGCGGCACCGCGGTGCCCAGCACCTCGTTCGGGAAGTGCATCCGCACCTCGTCGGCCACCTGGGAGGCGAGCCGCGTGCGCGCGTCATACATCGTGAGCAGAATCGTCGAGATCCGCAGATCGGTGTTCAGGTGCGCGCGCACCAACTCGATGTTGCGCAGCAGCTGGGTGAGCCCCTCGAGCGCGTAGTACTCGCACTGGATCGGGATCAGCACCTCCTTGCCGGCGACCATCGCGTTGACGGTCAGCAGCCCCAGCGAGGGCGGGCAGTCGATGAGGATGTAGTCCATCGTGTCGTGGTATACGGACAGCGCCCGCTGCAGCCGGCTCTCCCGGGCCACCATCGAGACGAGCTCGATCTCGGCGCCCGCGAGGTCGATCGTCGCCGGGGCGCAGTAGAGCCCGGGGATGTCCTCGACCGGCTGGACGATCTCCTCCATGCTGTACCGCTCGATCAGCACGTCGTAGATGGAGGGCACCTCGGAGTGGTGCTCGATGCCGAGCGCCGTGGAAGCGTTGCCCTGTGGGTCGAGGTCGACCACGAGTACCTTTGCGCCGAACTGGGCGAGCGAGGCGGCGATGTTCACCGTCGTCGTGGTCTTGCCCACGCCGCCCTTCTGGTTGGCCACCACCATCGTGCGGGTGCTCGCCGGGCGGGGCAGCGGTTGCTGGCTGCGCGCCATCGCCGCCACCGCCGCCTCAGCCTCCCGCGCTATCGGCGTATCCTCCGCCGGCGCGCGGCGACCGCCGTGCAACATGTCGGTGTCGACAGCGGCGGGCACCGGCTGCGGGCCGCCCGACCCGATCGGCTGGTCGTAGGGCATCGGCCAACTCTCTTCCTCCGTCGAGATGACGACGGCTCGTTCAGCGTCACGCGATTCAGTGCCGTGCCAGGTCCAGCTGAAGCCGTCCGGCGGCATGCTTTCCGCTTCCAGCGATTCTTCCAGGCGCCACCCACGAGGTAGTGGAACGCCGCTCGTTGATTGGTTGCCGCGTTGGCCACTTTCTGGGTGCCCGCGGCGATGGCCTTCGGACGGACCGGGCGCCACCATCGTGTCCCCTCGTCGCTTGAATCAGGAGATACACCTAGGTGCCGATGACCGCACCGCGAGAGGTTTCACGTGGAACCGGGGGAGTCTCGTGGAGTCGGGTTTCACGTGGAACAGAGGTCCGCTGGATCCGGTTTCACGTGAAACGCGCCTAGGGAGCAAGTCGTACTGTAGCTGGTCTCAGTTCGGTGTGCGTCGCGTGCGCGCGGAACGGACGTTTTTGGCCGGGCGAGCGGCCTTCGCGGGGCGGAAACCCTGGGCCCCCAAGTCAATCCGCACCACGCGGGTCGCGGCCTCGCCGAGCTCGGCCCCCACCGAGACCACTCCCCACTCCACGGCGCCCAGCGCCTTCAGGCTCGGCGCCACCCGCTCCAGTTCGGTCGCGGCCGCCTCGCCCTTGAGCGCGAGCATCCGACCCTTCGGCGCGAGCAGCGGCAGGCACCAGCCGACCAGCTTCTCCAGCGGGGCGACCGCGCGGGCGGTCACCAGATCCGCCCCGATCCGGCCGGCCCACTCCTCGGCCCGGCCGCGGCGCACCTCGACGTTGCGCAACCCGAGGGTCTCGACGCACTCGGAGAGGAAGACGGTCCGCCGCAGCAGCGGCTCCAGCAGGGTCATCCGGAGGTCGGGTCGGGCGATCGCCAGCACCAGGCCGGGCAGTCCGCCGCCCGAGCCGACGTCCACCACGTCAAGATCCGGAGCGATCAGCTCAGCCACGGCCCCGCAGTTGAGCAGGTGCCGCTCCCAGAGCCGCTCCACCTCGCGCGGCCCGATCAGCCCGCGCTCCACCCCCGGGCCCGCGAGCAGTTCCGCGTACCGGGTCATCGTCGGCAGGCTAGCGCCGAACAGGGTGCTCGCCTCTGCCGGCGGCAGGGGGAGCGTGCAGCCGGACAGATCCTGGGACATTCCTCCGCACCTCATGTTTCACGTGGAACCGGCCGCTGGACTCCATCGGATTGTGTGCACAGCCTAGCCAGTTCGCGACGGGTGAACCAAAAGAGGGCCCCGGCGGCGGCGCCGCCGGGGCCCTCTCCACTCACGCTCGACGAGTCCGCCGAGCGGACTGGTCGGATACTCAGATCTTTCAGGCCGGGTAGACGATCACACAGCGGTTGGGCTCCTCGCCCTCCGACTCGCTGCGCAGTCCGGCGGCGGCCACCGCGTCGTGCACGACCTTGCGCTCAAACGGGGACATCGGCGCCAGCCGGACGCCCTGCCCGGTGGACTTCGCCTGCTCCACCGCCTCGTTGCCGAGCTCGATCAGCGCGGCGCGCCGGGCGGCCCGGTGCCCGCCGATGTCCAGCATCAGCCGGGTGCGCTCGCCGGTCTCCCGGGTCACGGCCAGGCGGGTGAGCTCCTGCAGCGCCTCCAGCACCTCGCCGTTCTTGCCCACCAGGTTCGCCAGGCCGTCGCCGACGATGGACACCGAGGCGCGGTCGCCCTCGACGTCCATATCGATGTCGCCGTCGAAGTCCGCGATGTCGAGCAGGCCCTCCAGGTAGTCCGCCGCGATATCGCCCTCCTCCTCAAGCCGGGAAAGCCGGCTCTCGGTATCGGTCGCCTCGGCTTCGCCTTCGGCCGCCGGCTCCGTCACGGCGCTCTCGGACTGCGTCGTCACCGTCCCGTCCTCTCCTTCTTCTCGACCTCGGCGCGCTAGCGCTTGGTGCGCTGGCTCTTGGTGGTCCGCGTCGGCTGGTTGCGCTGCGGCTTGGGTCGGCCGGTCGAGGTCATGCTCGCCTCGGGGGCCGCGTCCTGCGGCTCGCTCTTCGGCGCGTCGGCCGGAGCGGGCTTGCCCTTCTTCTGCGCCTTGGCGGCCTTGCGCGCCAGGTGCTCCTCGTGCGCGAGCGAGCCGGGCGTCGGGTTGTTGCGCAGGACGTAGAACTGCTGCCCCATGGTCCACAGGTTCGAGGTCAGCATGTAGATCAACACGCCGATCGGGGCGATCAGATAGAACAGTCCCAGCATCAGCGGCATCACGTACATCAGCATCTTCTGCTGCTTGACCATCGGGTTGTCCGGCGCGCTGTTCTTCAGGATCATCTGCCGCTGCGTGATGAACTGGGTCAGCATGCAGATCAGGATCATCGCGCCCGCGACGGCCTTGACGTCCGCGGAGCTCGCGCCGTGCAGAGCGGCGCCGGAGCTATTGAAGTGCGTCGAGATCGGCGCGCCGAGGATGTGCGCGCTGTTGATGCTCGCGACCAGGGCGGTGGTCATGAACGCGAAGGTGGTGCCGTTCGCGACGTTGTAGAGCAGCCGGTAGAGCGAGGCCCAGAACGGGGACTGCGCCAGCACCGGGAGGCAGCTGGCGAAGGGGTTGGTGCCGTGCTCCTTGTACAGCGCCATCATCTCGCGCTGCTGCTTCTGCTGGAGATCGCGCTTCTTGACCGGGTCGAACTTGGCCCGCTCGATGTCCCGCTTGTACTTGTCCTGCAGCGCCTTGATCTCGGGCTGGATGACCTGCATCGCCCGCATCGACTTGATCTGCTTGACGAACAGCGGAATCAGCAGCACCCGGATCGACAGGGTGAGGAAGACGATGGCCAGGCCCCACGCCCAGCCGCTGTTCGGCTCGAACACCAGGCTGAACAGACGGTGGAACTGGACCACCAACCAGCTGATGACCCACATGATGGGCCACAACAGCGTGTCATACCAACTCACGATCAGGCTCCTCGCCTAAGGCCTGCCAGGTTCACTGCCCACAGCTCCACTCGTCTCGGCGTTCACTGCCGCCGTTGCCGTTGTCGGGTTGCTCCATCTTCCGCGCGGCGGCACCTCGTCGATGCCGCCCGAACTCCACGGGTTGCAGCGCAGGATCCGCCATGCGGTAAGTATTGTCCCCTTAGCGGCTCCGTGGACCGACATCGCCTCGTAGCCGTAGTGCGAACAGCTCGGGTAATAACGGCAGACCGGGCCCAGCAGCGGTGAGATGGTCCGCTGATAGATCCGGATGAGCCCCATGAGGAGGTATTTCACGGCCTCTCACCCCGCCGGTCGGCACGCGGGCGCCGCGCGGCGCCGCCGCCTGTCAGACGTTCGAGGGCCGCATCGAGTTCCCGGCCGAGCAGCGCGTAGTCCGCTTCGGCGGCCGGCGGCAGCGCCCGGACCACCAGGATCGAGCCCGGCGGCAGCGTGCCGAGCCGGGCCGCGCACAGATGCCGCAGCCGGCGGCGCACCCGGTTGCGGACGACCGCGTTGCCCACGGCCTTGCTCACGACGAAGCCCGCGCGGGCACCGGGACCCGTGCGGGCTTCGTCTGTCGCCTTCTCGGACTGTCCGTCCGCAGCGAGATACGCCACCAGATGGGCACGCCCGGATCGCCGTCCGGCGCGGATCGCCCGGGCGAACTCGTCACCGCGACGCACGCGGCTTTCGGAAGGCAGCACGCGCGACTCCGATGACGTCCGGACGACCCGGCGGGCTCACCGCCGGGCGCTGCCCGTCTTACGCGGACAGTTCGCGACGGCCCTTGGCGCGACGCGAGGAGAGGATGGCCCGGCCGGCCCGGGTGCGCATGCGCAGCCGGAAGCCGTGGGTCTTGGCGCGGCGCCGGTTGTTCGGCTGGAAGGTGCGCTTGCTCACTGGGGGCTCCAGACAGGTACTGGCTTGAGGACTCGGTCTTTCGGCGCGAGCGGCTCCGGGCAGCATTCAACACGGAGGTTTCGACTCGACCTGCTTACGGTACGCGGGAGGCCGCCACCGGGTCAAACCCGCTCGCACGCGGCTTCGTCCCCCGGCTGTGGACAACGAGTTGAACAGCAGGCCCGGGATGGCTACCGTCGTGTGGTCGCCCCGGGTCGGCCCGTGGCTCGTTCAGGGAATCCGCAGCGGGATCCACAAGTTGTCCACAGCACTTGTGGAAAACTTGGGCACGCACTCCTGCCGAGTGCCGCCGGGCACGCTGAGCCCGGCGCAGCCGGACCTCTGACACCCCGATTCACGATGAGTGGTAGCCGTGCCTGACGAGTACTCCAACGCCCCTTCGACCGGCGGCATGCCCCCGGTCGGCGACTTCGGCACGGTGTGGAAGCACTTCGTCGCGCAGCTCGAGGCGGAGGGCAGGCTCGGCCCCAAGGACCGCGCGTTCCTCATGCTCACCGTGCCGATCGCGCTGGTCGGCAACACCGTCGTGCTCGGCGTGCAGGACAACTACACCAAGGAGAAGCTCGAGGGCAGCCTGCGCGACCTGGTCGCCGGCGGCCTCGCCCAGCTCCTCGGCCACCAGGTGCACCTCGCCGTCACGGTCAACGCGCAGCCGCAGCCGCTCCCGCAGCCGCCGCAGCAGCAGATCCCGCGGCCGTTCAGCCCGCAGCCGCCGGTCGCCCCGCAGCTGCCTTCCTTCGAGGATCTGCGCGAGCAGGCCAGGCTGCCCTTCGCGCCGCGCCAGGACGAGCAGCCCGCCCCCGGCGTGACCGCGGGCCCGATCAGCCTGCCCCCGCAGCCGCCGAGCGCGCACTCGGCCCCGCCGCCGCTGCCCTTCGCGGCCCGGCCGCTCGACCACGCCGACGACCTGCCGTCCCAGCCTCCGGCCGTGGCGCTGCCCTTCGCCTCCGCGCCCGATCCGCTGCCCGAGCGCAGCTTCGGCGCGCCGGCCGACGCGATGGAGCGGGAGAAGGCGAAGCAGCCGGGCGGGGCGTCCGACGCTCCGGTGAAGGCCGAGGGCGAAGCCGGGCGGCTCAACCCCAAATACCTCTTCGAGACCTTCGTCATCGGCTCGAGCAACCGCTTCGCGCACGCGGCCGCCGTCGCGGTCGCGGAGGCCCCGGCCAAGGCGTACAACCCGCTGTTCATCTACGGCGAGTCCGGGCTCGGCAAGACGCACTTGCTGCACGCGATCGGGCACTACACCCGCTCGCTCTACCCGGGGACCCGGGTGCGGTACGTCAGCACCGAGGAGTTCACCAACGACTTCATCAACGCGATCCGCGACGGCAAGCAGGACCTGCTGCGGCGCCGGTACCGCGACATCGACATCCTGATGATCGACGACATCCAGTTCCTGGAGAACAAGGAAGGCACGCAGGAGGAGTTCTTCCACACCTTCAACGCGCTGCACAACTCCAACAAGCAGATCGTGATCTCCAGCGACCGGCCGCCCAAGCAGCTGGTCACCCTGGAGGACCGGCTGCGCTCGCGCTTCGAGTGGGGCCTGATCACCGACGTGCAGCCGCCGGAGCTGGAGACCCGCATCGCGATCCTGCGGAAGAAGGCCGCGCAGGAGCGGCTCAACGCCCCGCCCGAGGTGCTGGAGTTCATCGCCAGCAAGATCTCCACCAACATCCGCGAGCTCGAGGGCGCGCTGATCCGGGTGACGGCGTTCGCCTCGCTCAACCGCTCGCCGGTGGACTTCCCGCTGGCCGAGGCGGTCCTCAAGGACCTCTTCCCGGAGGCCGGCGGCACCGAGATCACGGCGTCGACCATCATGGCGCAGACGGCCGCCTACTTCGGACTGACCATAGAGGACATCTGCGGCACCTCGCGCAGCCGGGTGCTGGTCACGGCGCGCCAGATCGCCATGTACCTGTGCCGGGAGCTGACGGACATGTCGCTGCCCAAGATCGGCCAGCTGTTCGGCGGCCGCGACCACACGACCGTCATGCACGCCGACCGGAAGATCAGGAACCTGATGGCCGAGCGGCGCTCCACCTACAACCAGGTGACCGAGCTGACGAACCGCATCAAGTCCATGCGCGGCTAGTCTCCACCCTGAGTACACGTCAGGTTCATCTGTCAAATCGCGATTCAAAATCCTGGTTTTCCACCGGGATTATCCACAGCCCCCGCCGGGTACACAGGACAAAGAGCCTGGTCCCGTCGGGGGCTGTGTCGGTTGATGTGGAAACAGCGCCATCCCAATGCACAGCCTGTGGATACTTGTGGACAACTTCTGTGCATAAGCTACCGGGACGTTGGACGAGTCACCGATTCGAGTGAGAATCTTATCCCCAGGCTTCAAGATTTTTTTGGGGACAAGCTGTGCACAAACTGTGGACGTCTGTGGACGCGGTGTGGACAACGCGCGTTTCTCCACAGGGGAGTTCGAGTTCTCCCCAGGTTCTCCCCAGGGCCTGTGTACAAAAATTTCCGCGCCGACCTGCGGAAAGGGCGCTTTTCCACAGTATCCACACCCCCTACTACTACTACTCAAGAGATAACTCCATCTAGGCAAAAAGCTCGTGGGCTGCGCACAATTCTGTGGATAACCTCGCCGAGAGGTCTGACGTCCAATCTCCCTCTCTCCGAAAAAGCGCTATCCTCATCCGAGGCAGTCGACGGTCGGGGTGATGAGAATCCTGATCATGTCCGGACAGTGGAGGCGAGACCGGTGAAGTTTCGGGTAGAACGCGACGTCCTCGCCGAGGCGGTGGCCTGGACGGCCAAGTCGCTTCCGGCCCGCCCACCGGCGCCGGTGCTCGCCGGCCTGCTGCTCTCGGCCATAGGCGAGGAGCTGGTCATCAGCGGCTTCGACTACGAGGTCTCCTCGCGCTCGCAGCTGCCCGCGCAGGTCGAGGAGGCCGGCACGGTCCTGGTCTCCGGCAAGCTGCTCGCGGACATCGCCCGCGCCCTGCCGAACCGGCCGGTGGAGTTCTCCACCGACGGCCCCAAGGTCCAGCTGGTGTGCGGCAGCTCCCGCTTCACCCTGCAGACCATGCCGGTGGAGGAGTACCCGGCGCTGCCGGACATGCCCAAGGCGGCGGGCAGCATCGCGGCCGGCACCTTCGCCGCCGCCGTCGCCCAGGTCGCCGTCGCGGCCGGCAAGGACGACACCCTGCCGTTCCTGACCGGCGTCCGCGTCGAGATCAACGGGGACACGCTGCGGCTGGTGGCCACCGACCGCTACCGGCTGGCCGTGCGCGAGATCCTGTGGAAGCCGGAGATCGCCGACCTCGACGCCGTCGCGCTCGTCCCGGCCAAGACCCTGCACGAGATCGCCCGCTCGCTCACCGGCGGCGAATTCGTCACCCTCGCCCTGGCGGACACCGAGGCCGAGGCGGGCCAGGGCCTGATCGGCATCGAGGCCTCCGGCAAGCGCACCACCACCCGGCTGCTCGAGGGCGAGTTCATCAAGTACAACTCGATCTTCCCGGCCGAGTTCACCGGCGACGCGGTGATCGAGACCTCCGCGCTGATCGAAGCCGTCAAGCGCGTCGCGCTGGTGGCCGAGCGCAACACCCCGGTGCGCCTGAGCTTCTCCACCGGCCAGGTCACCCTCGAGGCCGGCACCGGCGACGAGGCCCGCGCCAGCGAGACCATGGACGCGGTCTTCGAGGGCGAGGACATCTCGCTCGCCTTCAACCCGGGCTATCTGCTCGAGGGCCTCGGCGCGCTGGAGGCCCCGTACACGCAGCTGTCGTACACCACCTCCACCAAGCCCGCGGTGCTCACCGGCCGTCCGGCCGCCGACGCCGACCACGACCCGGCCTACCGCTACCTGGTGATGCCGATCCGGCTCACCGGCTGACGCCCGCACGCGCGCGTTCTCCCGTCGCGATAACGTCTCCATGGAAGAGACAAGGACGTCACACAGGTAGACGACAGGAAGGTGGGCTCAGGATGGAGCTCGGACTCATCGGCCTCGGCAAGATGGGCGGAAACATGCGCGAGCGCATCCGCCGGGCCGGGCACACGGTGATCGGCTACGACCGCAACCCGGACCTCGCGGACGTCGGCTCGCTCAAGGAGCTGGTGGACACCCTCGCCGCGCCGCGCGTGGTGTGGATCATGGTTCCGGCCGGCGGCCCGACCCAGTCCACCGTGGACGAGCTGGCCGAGCTGCTCTCGCCCGGCGACCTCGTCGTCGACGGCGGCAACTCGAAGTGGACCGACGACAAGAAGCACTCCGAGGAGCTCGCCGCCAAGGGCATCGGCTTCGTGGACGCCGGTGTCAGCGGCGGCGTGTGGGGCCTGGAGAACGGCTACGCGCTCATGGTCGGCGGCAGCGTCGAGAACGTCGCCAAGGTGCAGCCGATCTTCGACGCGCTCAAGCCGGAGGGCGACTACGGCTTCGTGCGCGCCGGCGAGGCGGGCGCCGGCCACTTCGCGAAGATGGTCCACAACGGCATCGAGTACGCGATGATGCAGGCCTACGCCGAGGGCTGGGAGCTGCTCGAGGCCGTGCCCGAGGTCACCGACGTGCGCGAGATCTTCCGCAGCTGGAAGGAGGGCACGGTCATCCGCTCCTGGCTGCTCGACCTCGCGGTCAACGCCCTCCAGGAGGACGAGCACCTGACCGGCCTGCGCGGCTACGCCGACGACTCCGGCGAGGGCCGGTGGACCGTCGAGGCCGCGATCGACCACGCGGTGCCGCTGCCCGCGATCACCGCCTCGCTCTTCGCCCGGTTCAGCTCACGGCAGGAGGACTCGCCGTCGATGAAGATGGTCGCGGCGCTGCGCAACCAGTTCGGCGGCCACGCGGTCACCGACGCCTCCGGCCGCGTGGCCAAGGAGCACAAGACCCCCGGTGCCTGAGGTCACCCCGCCTTGCGTCTGAGTCACCTGTCGCTCGTCGACTTCCGCAGCTACGCCGGGCTCGAACTCGAGCTCGAGCCCGGCGTCTGCGTGCTGGTCGGGCCGAACGGCCACGGCAAGACGAACGTGGTCGAGGCCGTCGGCTACCTCGCCACGCACGGCAGCCACCGGGTGGCGCAGGACCAGCCGCTGGTCCGGATCGGCGCGCAGCGCGCGGTGATCCGGGCGGCGGTGCACCACGAGGATCGCAGTGTCCTGCTGGAACTGGAGATCAACCCGGGCCGGGCGAACCGGGCCAGGGTCAACCGGAACGCCGTCGGCAAGACCCGGGACGCGCTCGGCTACCTGCGCACGGTGCTGTTCGCGCCGGAGGATCTGGCACTGGTCAAGGGGGATCCGGCCGTCCGCAGGCAGTTTCTGGACGAGCTGCTGGTCGCCCGCACTCCCCGCTTCGCCGCCGTGCGCGCGGATTACGAGCGCGCCCTCAAGCAACGCAATGCCCTGCTTCGCAGCGCGGCCCAGCTGCGCAGGGCGAACCGCGGCGCGGCCGTGGACATGACGACCCTGGACCTGTGGGACGGCCACCTGGCCTCCGCCGGCGCACATCTGCTGGCCGCCCGGCTCGAGCTGGTCGAGTCGCTCAATCCGCTGGTGGGCAAGGCATACGGCACCATCGCCGGCCGGGACACTGCGCTGCTCGACTACAAACCCTCATTCGAGTTGTCCACAGGCGGTGGATCGCCGGTGGACGAATCCGCCGTGCACGACGCGCTGATCGCGGCGCTCAACGCCGGGCGCAAGGACGAGATCGAGCGCGGGATGACGCTCGTCGGCCCGCATCGCGACGAGCTCGCGCTGCTGCTCGACCACGGGCACGGCCCGGTACCCGCGAAGGCCTATGCCAGCCACGGGGAATCCTGGTCATTCGCGCTCAGCGCCAAGCTCGCCGCGTTCGAGCTGCTGCGCGCCGAGGCGATCGAGCCGGTGCTGATCCTGGACGACGTCTTCGCCGAACTCGACAACTCCCGCCGCGGCCAGCTGGCGCAGGTGGCGGCGAGCGCCGAGCAGGTGCTCATCACCGCCGCCGTGGAAGAGGACGTACCAGCCTCGCTCAGCGGGATGCGCTACCGGATCGGCAAGGGGACCGCGGAGCGGCTCCGGTGAGCGCCGAGGGCGAGCCCACCGGCATCGACCTGGCGCGCGCCGCGCTGGCCGCGGCCAGGAAGAAGGCCAAGGAGCTCGAGCAGGACAAGGCCCGCCGGTCCGCCGCGGGCCGCCGCGCCGGCGCGCAGCGCCGTTCCGGATCGCGGTCCGACGACCGGGATCCGCAGCCGCTGCAGGCCACCATCGGCCGGCTGATGTCCGAGCACGGCTGGGAGGCGCCGGTCGCCGTCGGCGGCGTCATCCACAACTGGCCGCACGTCGTCGGCGAGCGCATCGCAGAGCACTGCGTGCCCGTCGGGTTCGCCGACGGGGTGCTGACGGTGCAGGCCGATTCCCCGGCCTGGGCGGTGGAACTGCGGCATCTGTCCGGGGCACTGCTCGCGAAGCTGAACGAATCGGTGCCTTCCGGACCCGACGGGCGCGCCGTGAAGCGGATCGCCGTGCTCGGTCCGGCCAAGCCCAGATTCGGCCTGAACGGCTTCCGCTGAATTCCGACCCCGCACAGGTGTAGGGGTACCGAAGTGTGGGTTGCGAGCTTCACAGCCGCCTTTCCGCCGCGCGTCGCGCTTCGCGCCCCGCGGAACCGGTAGAATGGAACCGAGATTTGCGGCTCTATGCCTACCCGATGGGCGGGCTGGGGCCGCAGCCGTTGAGAAAGGGTCCAGCGTCCGTGGATAACAGCGAAAACCCGCAGCTTGCAGCAGCAGAGAACGTCGTCGTCGAAGGCGAGAGCGCTCACGCAAGCGTCGCCAACTCCCGGGTCGAGGCGAAGTACGACGCGAGTGCGATCAACGTGCTCGAGGGTCTGGAAGCCGTACGCAAGCGTCCCGGCATGTACATCGGGTCCACCGGCGAGCGCGGCCTGCACCACCTGGTCCAGGAGATCGTGGACAACGCGGTGGACGAGGCGCTGGCCGGCTACTGCGACCACATCGTGGTGACCCTGCAGGGCGACGGCGGCGTGAGCGTCGAGGACAACGGCCGCGGCATCCCGGTCGGCATCGTGCCCGGCCAGGACAAGCCTGCCGTCGAGGTCGTGCTCACCGTGCTGCACGCGGGCGGCAAGTTCGGCGGCGGCGGCTACGCGGTCTCCGGCGGTCTGCACGGCGTGGGCTCCTCCGTGGTCAACGCGCTGTCCAACCGGCTGACCGTCGCGGTCAAGACCGACGGACACCTGTGGACGCAGGAGTACCTGCGGGGCGTGCCCACCGCGCCGCTGAACAAGGGCGAGGCCACCGAGGAGACCGGCACCACGGTCACCTTCTGGGCCGACGACGAGATCTTCGAGACCACCACGTACAACTTCGAGACCCTCTCCCGGCGCTTCCAGGAGATGGCCTTCCTCAACCGCGGCGTGTCCATCGAACTGATCGACGAACGCCCCGAGTACAAGGACGAGGAGGGCAATCCGCGGTCCGTGCGCTTCAAGTACGACGGCGGCATCGCCGACTTCGTCCGGCACATCAACGCCGCCAAGGGCGAGATGGTGCACCCTCAGGTGATCGAGTTCGGCTCCGAGGACACCGACCGCAAGATCTCGGCCGAGGTCGCGCTGCAGTGGAACAACCAGTACAGCGAGAGCGTGTACACCTTCGCGAACGTCATCCACACTCCCGACGGCGGCACCCACGAGGAGGGCTTCCGCTCGGCGCTGACCAACGTGGTCAACCGCTACGCGAAGGACAAGCAGCTGCTCAAGGAGAAGGACGACAACCTCTCCGGCGAGGACATCCGCGAGGGCCTGGTCGCGATCGTCTCGGTCAAGCTCGGCGAGCCGCAGTTCGAGGGCCAGACCAAGGCCAAGCTGGGCAACACCGAGGCCCGCACCTTCGTGCAGAAGCTGACCTACGAGGCGATGGCCGACTGGTTCGACCGGAACCCGAACGAGGCCAAGGACATCATCCGCAAGTCGATCCAGGCCGCCACCGCGCGGATCGCCGCCCGCAAGGCGCGCGAGCTGACCCGGCGCAAGGGCCTGCTGGAGTCGATGGCGCTGCCGGGCAAGCTCTCGGACTGCCAGTCCACCAACCCGGTCGAGTGCGAGATCTTCGTGGTCGAGGGCGACTCCGCCGGCGGCTCGGCCAAGCAGGGCCGCGACCCGCGGGTGCAGGCGATCATGCCGATCCGCGGCAAGATCCTCAACGTCGAGAAGGCCCGGATCGACAAGGTCCTGCAGAACACCGAGGTGCAGGGGCTGATCTCGGCACTGGGCACCGGGATCCACGACGACTTCGACATCAGCAAGCTGCGCTACCACAAGATCGTGCTGATGGCGGACGCTGACGTCGACGGCCAGCACATCAATACCCTGCTCCTGACCTTCCTGTTCCGCTTCATGAAGCCGCTGGTCGAGGCCGGGTACGTCTACCTGGCCGCGCCGCCGCTCTACAAGATCAAGTGGACCAAGGACGACTTCGCCTACGCCTACTCGGACCCGGAGCGGGACCAGCTGATCGCCCAGGGCGTCTCGGCCGGCCGCCGGATCAAGGACGACAGCGTGCAGCGGTTCAAGGGCCTCGGCGAGATGAACGCCGAGGAGCTGCGGGTCACCACGATGGACCGCGACCACCGCATCCTGCGCCAGGTGACGCTGGACGACGCCGCCCAGGCGGACGAGCTGTTCTCGATCCTGATGGGCGAGGACGTGGAGGCGCGCCGGTCGTTCATCCAGCGCAACGCCAAGGACGTCCGCTTCCTCGACATCTGATCCGGTCCACCTCTCCGAGCAGCTTCCTGAAAGGAGTTAGCCCTCGTGGCTGACGAGAACACCCCGCGGACCGCCGAACTCGTGGCGCCCGAACCGGAGAACGACCGGATCCAGGTCGTCGACCTGCTGACCGAGATGCAGCGGTCCTACCTGGACTACTCGATGGCCGTCATCGTCGGGCGCGCGCTGCCCGAGGTGCGCGACGGCCTCAAGCCGGTGCACCGCCGCGTGCTCTACGCGATGTACGACGGCGGCTACCGCCCGGACCGCGGCTACTTCAAGTGCGCGCGCGTGGTGGGCGAGGTCATGGGTGTCTACCACCCGCACGGCGACACGGCGATCTACGACACCCTGGTCCGGCTCGCGCAGCCCTGGTCGCTGCGGATGCCGCTGGTGGACGGCAACGGCAACTTCGGCTCGCCGGGCAACGACCCCGCGGCCGCCATGCGCTACACCGAGTGCAAGCTGGCCCCGCTGGCCATGGAGATGCTGCGGGACATCGACGAGGAGACCGTCGACTTCCAGCCGAACTACGACGGCCGCTCGCAGGAGCCGACGGTGCTGCCGTCGCGCTTCCCCAACCTGCTGGTCAACGGCTCGTCCGGCATCGCGGTCGGCATGGCGACGAACATCCCCATGCACAACCTGCGCGAGGTCGCCGAGGGCGCGCAGTGGTACCTGCAGAACCCGGAGGCCACCCCCGCGGAGCTGCTCGAGGCGCTGCTGGAGCGGATCAAGGGCCCGGACTTCCCGACCGGCGCGAAGATCATGGGCCGGCGCGGCATCGAGGAGGCCTACCGCACCGGGCGCGGCTCGATCATCATGCGCGCCGTGGTCGAGGTCGAGGAGATCCAGAACCGCACCTGCCTGGTCGTCACGGAGCTGCCCTACCAGGTCAACCCGGACAACCTGGCCGGGAAGATCGCCGACCTGGTCAAGGACGGCAAGATCCAGGGCATCGCGGACGTGCGCGACGAGTCTTCCTCGCGCACCGGCCAGCGGCTGGTCGTCGTGCTCAAGCGGGACGCCGTCGCCAAGGTCGTGCTCAACAACCTGTACAAGCACACCCAGCTGCAGGACAGCTTCGGCGCCAACATGCTCGCGATGGTCGACGGCGTGCCGCGCACCCTGAGCCTGGACGCGTTCATCCGCTACTGGGTCGAGCACCAGGTCGACGTCATCGTCCGGCGCACCCGCTTCCGGCTGCGCAAGGCCGAGGAGCGCGCGCACATCCTGCGCGCCCTACTCAAGGCGCTGGACGCGATCGACGAGGTCATCGCGACGATCCGGGCCAGCGACACGACCGAGGCCGCGCGCCTCGGCCTGATGGCGCTGCTGGAGATCGACGAGATCCAGGCCAACGCGATCCTGGAGATGCAGCTGCGCCGCCTGGCCGCGTTGGAGCGGCAGCGGATCCAGGACGAGCACGACGAGCTGATGGCGAAGATCGCCGAGTACCAGGCGATCCTGGCCTCGCCGGAGCGGCAGCGGCAGATCATCTCGGAGGAGCTGGCCGCGATCGTCGAGCGCTACGGCGACGACCGGCGCACCGAGATCGTGCCCTTCGAGGGCGACATGTCCATCGAGGACCTGATCGCCGAGGAGGACATCGTCGTCACCATCACGCGTGGCGGCTACGCGAAGCGGACCAAGACCGACCTGTACCGCTCGCAGAAGCGCGGCGGCAAGGGCGTGCGCGGCGCGGCGCTCAAGCAGGACGACATCGTCGACCACTTCTTCACCACGACCACGCACCACTGGATCCTGTTCTTCACCAACAAGGGCCGGGTCTACCGGGTCAAGGCGTACGAGCTGCCGGACTCCGGACGCGACGCGCGCGGCCAGCACGTGGCGAACCTGCTGGCGTTCCAGCCGGACGAGAAGATCGCCCAGGTGCTCGACCTGCGCGACTACGAGGTCTCCCCGTTCCTGGTGCTGGCCACCAAGAAGGGCCTGGTCAAGAAGACCCCGCTGAAGGACTACGACTCGCCGCGCTCCGCGGGCGTCATCGCGATCAACCTGCGCGAGGACGACGAGCTGGTCTCCGCGGAGCTGTGCTCGGCGGAGGACGACCTGCTGCTGGTCAGCAAGCAGGCGCAGGCCATCCGGTTCACCGCGACGGACGAGTCGCTGCGGCCGATGGGCCGGGCCACCTCGGGCGTCATCGGCATGAAGTTCCGCGAGGACGACGAGCTGCTGTCGATGAGCGTCGTCAAGGACAACACCTTCGTGTTCACCGTGACCGACCGCGGGTACGGAAAGCGGACCGACGTGGCGAAGTACCCGCTGCGCGGCCGGGCCGGCCTCGGCGTGATCGCGGCCAAGACGGTCGAGGAGCGCGGCGTGCTGATCGGCGCCCTGATCGTCGAGGAGGGCGCCGAGGTGCTGGCCATCACCCAGGCCGGCGGCGTCATCCGCACCCGGGTCTCCGAGGTGCGCGAGACCGGCCGCGACACGATGGGCGTGCAGCTCATCCACGTAGGCAAGAAGGACGGCGTCGTGGCGATCGCCCGCAACGCCGATCCGGCCGACGCGGAGGATGCCGAGGAGGCTTTGGCAGGGAACGGCGAAAACGGAGAGAACGCCGAGGTCGAGGGCGTCGAGACTAACCCGGCCGAGGCAACGGTGACGGAATCGGAACGGGCGGCGTCCCCCGAGAGCGAGTAGTGCCCGGTAGATTGCGTCTAGCAAGCGTAAGCGGATTGAGTCGGTCGGTCGGGTGACGGCCGGCGGAACACGTGAAGGGGCCAGTCCCGTGAGTGACAGCGTGAACCCGGCGGGTTCCCGCCCGGGCGGGGGCCGCGGATACGGCGGAGGCGTGCCCGCGCGGCCGGAACAGCCGGTGCCGCACGAGCCGGGCGCCGGCCCGGTGGCCGCGCCGGCCGGCTCCGCCCAGCAGCAGGGACCCCAGGTGTCCGGCTTCGGCCGAACGCTGGGCCGGATGGGCAACGCGGTGGCCGCCGGGGTGCAGACCGCCTCCGGCGCCGCCCGCTCCGGCTTCGGCGGCGCGCCGGGCGAGCGCGCGGCCGGCTCCGCGGCCCGGCCGGTCGGCTCGCAGGTGCGGGTCCGCAAGGCCCGGCTGCGGGTGGCCCACGTCGACCCGTGGTCGGTGATGAAGGTCTCCTTCGTGCTGTCCATCGCGCTCGGCATCGTGACGCTGGTCGGCACGGCGGTGGTCTGGGAGGTGCTCAACGCGCTAGGCGTCTTCTCCTCGCTGGACAAGACCGTCGGCGACCTGACGAGCGGCAGCAGCGGCTCGAGCAGCTTCAACCTCTCCTCGGTGCTCTCCTTCGGCCGGGTCGAGGGCTACATGCTGATCATCGCCCTGGTGGACGTCGTCCTGGTGACCGCCCTGGCGACGCTCGGCGCGTACCTCTACAACCTCTCCTCCGGCTTCGTCGGCGGCCTGGAAGTGACCCTCGCCGAGGATCAGTAGGACCCGCGGGGCCGCGCCCGGGCAATCGGTTTGGGATCACCGGGGCCGATGCGGTACTCTCGTGGAGCGCTCGCAAGGGCGCGATGGACCTATAGCTCAGTCGGTTAGAGCGCTTCCCTGATAAGGAAGAGGTCGGTGGTTCAAGTCCACCTAGGTCCACGGCGTATCAGCCCGATCCCCTCGTACCTGGGATCGGGCTGCTTCCCTAGCTGAGAGGTTCGGGTCATGAAGAAGCTACTCCTGCTCGGTGTGGTCGCCGCCGGCGGTTTCCTCGTCTACAAGCAGGTCAAGGCCGCGGACAAGAGCGAGCAGGACCTGTGGACCGAGGCCACCGACCCGGTCCCGGCAGCCAGCCGCTGATCCGCACCGCAGCACCACCCGTCGCCGCGCGCAGCGGCGGCATCGGGGGCCATAGCTCAATTGGCAGAGCACTGCCTTTGCAAGGCAGGGGTTAGGGGTTCAAGTCCCCTTGGCTCCACCCGCGCACCTTCCGGGCCGCGAGCGCTGACCGACAGCGCGCGCGGCCTTTGTCGTCTCATCCGGTGAGAGGCTGTGGAAACACGGTCGGTGCCGCGCCGGTACGCGGCTAGGATGGGGCACGAATGGTGTTCGACGAGGAGGCGATCCGCGCCAGTGGACGAGTTCAGCGCTCTTGGTTCCGAAGCCCTGCAGGCTCTCCGTGAGGAGCTGCGCAAGGATTACGCGCACTTCCAGGATCGGGGGCTGAAGCTCGATCTGACGCGCGGCAAGCCGTCCGCGGAGCAGTTGGACTTCTCGAATGAGCTGCTCGGGCTGCCGGGGGCGCAGGACTTCAAGGCCGCGGACGGGACGGACACCCGCAACTACGGCGGCCTGCACGGGCTGCCCGAGCTGCGCGAGATCTTCAGCCCGCTGCTGCAGGTGCCGGTCGACCAACTGCTGGCCAGCGACAACTCCAGCCTTTCGCTGATGCACGACCTGGTCATGCACGCGATGCTCTTCGCGCTGCCCGGCGGCGAGACGCGCTGGGTGGACGTGCAGCGGCCGGCGTTTCTGTGCCCGGTGCCCGGCTACGACCGGCACTTCTCCATCTGCGAGAAGTTCGGCATCGAGATGATCCCGGTCGAGCCGACCGAGGACGGCCTGCTGGACATCGACGAGGTGGAGCGGCTCGCGGCCTCGGATCCGCGGATCAAGGGCATCTGGCTCGTCCCTAAGTACAGCAACCCCACGGGCGTGACGGTCTCCGACCGCACCGCCGAGCGGCTGGCCGGGATGACCACCGCGGCGCCGGACTTCCGGATCTTCTGGGACGACGCGTACAGCGTGCACCATCTGACCGACCATCGGGTCACCGTCGCGCCGATCGTGCAGCTGTGCGCCGAGGCGGGGAAAGCGGACCGGGTCTTCGTGCTCGGATCCACCTCGAAGATCACCTTCGCCGGCGCCGGCGTGTCCTTCCTGGGCAGCTCCCCGGCCAACCTGCAGTGGTACCTCGGGCACATCGCCAAGCGGACGATCGGCCCGGACAAGACCAACCACCTGCGGCACGTGCGCTTCCTGCAGGACTCCGAGGGCGTGCAGAAGCTGATGGAGCGTCACCGGGACAACCTGGCGCCGAAGTTCGCCAAGGTGCAGGAGATCCTGGCCGCCGAGCTCGGCGGCACCGGCGTCGCGAGCTGGACCGAGGCCTTCGGCGGATACTTCATCAGCCTGGACGTGCTCGACGGCACGGCCTCCGAGGTGATCCGGCTGGCCAAGGAGGCGGGCATCGCGCTCACCCCGGCCGGTTCGACCTACCCGTACGGCAAGGACCCGCGGGACCGCAACATCCGGCTCGCGCCCTCGTTCCCGCCGGTCGCGGACCTCGACACGGCGATGCGCGGCGTGGTGCTCTGCGTGAAGCTCGCCGCCGTGGAGAAGCTGCTCGAGGGCTAGTCGTCGCGTCCGTTACGGCATCGCTCACGGCCGTAAGTCACGACATCGCTCACGGCGTTAGTCACGACATCGCTCACGGCATCGCTCAGGACATCAGAGAGGCCCGGTCGCCATCGCGACCGGGCCTCATCTGTCGTTCGTCTGCGTCAGTCGGCGACGGTGCCCGTGCTTCCGTTGGCATTGGCCTCGTCGACGCGCTCCTCGGTCCACATGTCGTCGTTGTTGCTGTGCATGCGCTGCCACATCACGGCGCCGGCGCCGATCGCGGCACCCGCGGCCGTGGCCGCGGCGACCAGACGCCACCTCAGATGCCTCTCGTGCACGCGTTCCAGCTCGGCGCCCTTTAGCACGGCCGCGGCGAGCATCGCTCGTTTGCCCGCCTCGGGCAGGTACTCCTCCCGCATCCGATGCGAGACGTCCAGAGCCTTGTTCGACATGTCGAGGGCGATCGGGACGGCGACGTCCCGGGTGTGCGCGATGCGCGGCCCGAGTTCCTGGCGCACGCTCGCATAACGGTCGCGCAGGAACGGTTGCGCCTGCTCCATCAACGCGGTGGTCTTGCTCACAGCGGTACCTCCTCAGGTCACTTGTGGCCTAGTGCCCGGGTATGACCGTCGTATTCGCTGATTGGGCCGTTCAGTGACGGGCCGCCGAGCCCTGGAAACCAGGACACAGAACGGCAACCAAGACCGCGCCCCGCACCCTGCGCTGCGGGGCACATGGGAGAATGACGGCGCACCTGTAAACGGAAGAGAGGGCCCGTCATGGCCGAAGAGACCTATGCCGTGCTGAAGACGAACCTCGGCGACATCACCATCCAGCTGTTCCCGAACCACGCGCCGAAGACCGTGCGCAACTTCGTGGAGCTGGCCGAGGGCACGCGCGAGTACACCGACCCGAACACGAACAAGCCGGGTAGCGGCCCGTACTACGACGGCACGATCTTCCACCGCATCATCGCGGGCTTCATGATCCAGGGCGGCGACCCGCTGGGCCAGGGCTTCGGCGGCCCCGGCTACGCCTTCGACGACGAGATCCACCCGGACCTGCGCTTCGACAAGAAGTACCTGCTCGCCATGGCCAACGCCGGCGTGCGCGGCGGCCGCGGCACCAACGGCTCGCAGTTCTTCATCACCGTCTCCACGCCGGCGCACCTGAACGGCAAGCACACCATCTTCGGCGAGGTCGCGGACGAGGCCAGCAAGAAGGTCGTGGACGAGATCGCCAACGTGCCGACCGGCCCGGGCGACCGTCCGCTGCAGGACGTCGTGCTGCAGCAGGTCGTCATCGAGCGCCGGCAGGGCTGAGGCCCGGCCGGGGGAGGAACCGCCGCAGTGAGCAGCAGCACACCCTCGGACGAGCGGCCGCCGGCGGCGGTCGGTGAGACCCGCGAGCAACGGCCCGCGGGCGCTCCGGTGTGCTTCCGGCACCCGGATCGGGAGACCTATCTGCGCTGCCACCGCTGCGAGCGGTCCATCTGCACGGACTGCATGGTGCCCGCGGCCGTCGGACACCAGTGCCCCGAGTGCGTGCGCGGCGCGGCGAAGACAGTGCGCCAGGCGCGCACCGTCGCGGGCGGCCGGGTGCATTCCCGGCAGGGCGTGGTCACGATCGGGATCATCGCCGTCTGCGTCGTGATGTACGGCCTGCAGCAGCTGATCGGCGAGGCCTTCACCACCCGGATGGAGCTGCTGGGGATAGCGGGCTCCTCGTCCGCCACGCCGAGCGCGGTCAACATAGGGGTGGCCAACGGCGAGTGGTACCGACTGCTGACGTCGATGTTCGTGCACGAGAGCCCGGCCCACATCGGGCTCAACATGCTCTCGCTGTGGTGGATCGGCGTGCCGGTGGAGACCCGGCTCGGCCGGCTGCGCTACCTGCTGACCTATCTGGTCTGCGGGATCGGCGCCTCGGCCGTCTCCTTCGCCTTCATGGGGCGCTACGACGCCTCGCTCGGCGCCTCCGGCGCCATCTTCGGCCTGCTCGGCGTCCTCGCGGTGATGGCCTACCGCGAGAAGCTGGACATGCGCCCGATCCTGTTCGTGATCGTCATCAATCTGGCCTACAGCTTCGGGGTGGCCGGGATCGACTGGCACGCGCACCTCGGCGGCCTCGGCTGCGGGCTGCTGATGGGGCTCGCCTTCGCCTACGCGCCGCGGCCCGAGCGCGCGACCGCCTGGTACCGCAATCCGCAGAACCTGGTGCCGCTCGGCGCCGGGGCCGCGCTGCTCGTACTCACCGTCGTGCTCGTCGGCGTGCACTCGAGCACGCTGCAGAACTCGGCGCTCGCCGCCTCGCTGACCGCGATCATCCGCTGATCTCCGCTCGGTTCCACGGGCTGAGACGGCTTCGGGACAGTGTCACAACTTGTCCACAGGCTTCGAGTTATCCACAGATGCGCCGCCGACTCCTCCACAGGTTTTCCACAGTGTGGAAAAGGGCCCCGAGTCTGTGGATAACCTGGTCGTCGGATCTCCTGTCGTCGGCTGTGGATAAAACGCGATCAGCGCCAGCGCGTGGAGATCGCGAAGCCGCCCGCGATGAATCCGAAGCCGATCACGACGTTCCACGCGCCCAGCGCGTCGACCCAGCTGATGCTCGAGGCCAGGTAGTACAGCACCATCCAGCCCAGGCCGATGACGAAGAACGCGACCATGAACCGAGGCACCCAGGCCGAGGACTCCAGCTTGATCTTCTGCGGCTTCGGCTCGGTCGGCGGCGTGTACGCCACCTTGTCCCGGGTCTTCGACTTCGGCACGGAACTCTCCACGTCATGAGGTCATTGGACGACTGGTTGTCGCTGATACAGCGTAGCTGTGCGGGCTGCTCTAGGACAGTCCGCATTATCCGATTGCTACCTGAGAGCGGCATGGGAGACCGGCGTGTCGGGCCCTGAGTAGTCCCCAGCCTGTGGGAGGTTCGCTGTGCGCGGCCCGCCCGAATCCGAAAAGTTATCCACAGACGGGTGTGGACTGTGCGGAGAGGAGCCCCCCGTGTACGCGTTGATCTGGCGTCGGCTGCCCGGCCCCCTGTGGATGAAGCTGGCGTGTGCGGTCGTCCTGGTTTCCCTGTTGGTCGTCTTACTGTTCGGCTGGGTTTTCCCCTGGGTCGAACCGTATCTGCCGTTCTCCGGCAGCGGGACGATCGGCGGCAGCTAGCCGGCCCGGGCTAAGCGGCCCGGCCGGCGAGGGTCGGCGCGAGGCCGACCGCGGCCTCGCGCGCCGCCGGGTCGCCGCACACGGCGAGCCAGTTGGCCAGCATCCGGTGGCCGCCGTCCGTGAGCACCGACTCCGGGTGGAACTGCACCGCCTCGATGGGCAGCTCGCGGTGCCGCACCCCCATGACGATCTCGTCGGTGCGCGCCGTCACGATCAGTTCCGGCGGCACGGTCGCGGGTTCGATCGCCAGCGAGTGGTACCGGGTCGCCGTGAACGGGTTCTCCAGGCCCTCGAAGACGCCGAGCCCGTCGTGCGTCACCTCGCTCGTCTTGCCGTGCATCAGCTCCGGCGCCCGGCCGACCGTAGCGCCGAAGGCGACGCCGATCGACTGCAGCCCGAGGCAGACGCCGAACAGCGGCTGACGGGTCGTCGCGCAGTGCCGGACCATCTCGATGCACACGCCCGCGTGCTCCGGTGTGCCGGGGCCCGGGGAGAGCAGTACGCCGTCGAAGCCGTCGGCGTCGTCCACCGACACGGCGTCGTTGCGGCGCACGTCGCACTCCGCGCCGAGCTGGTACAGGTACTGCACCAGGTTGTAGACGAACGAGTCGTAGTTGTCCACGACGAGGATGCGCGCCATCGGTCCAGTCCTCGCAGCCGGCTCAGCCGTTGCCGTTGTTGCCGCCGTTGAGCCCGCCCAGCAGGCCGCCGGTGCTGGAGTCGGTGGCGGTCGGGGTGGCCGTCGCGGTCGCCGTGTCGGTGGCCGAGGCGCCGGCTCCGGACGAGCAGGTGATCGTGATCGACGTGCCCTTGTTCACCGTGCTGTTCGGCGCCGGGCTCGTGGTGATCACGGTGTTCGCCGCGAAGGACGGGCTCGCCTCGTAGGTGAACTGGCTGTTGACGCTCAGGCCCATGCCGGTCAGCTCCGAGTCGGCGTCGCTGCAGCTCTTGTTGACCACGTCGCTCGGCACGGTCACGGTGCCCGGGCCGCCCGAGATCACCACGACCAGCGGGGTGGTCACGGGCTCGGTCTGGCCGAGCAGCGACTTGCCGTTCGCGTCCTGGATGTCGATCGCGTCGCCGACGGCCACCGAGGAGCTCGTCTGCTGCTTGGTCGTCACGTTCGTGAAGCCCTTGGACTGCAGCGTGGAGACCGTCTGGCTGCCGCTGGTGTTCGTCAGCGTGGACGGCAGCGTGTACTGCACCGGGCCGGACGAGACGCAGTACCCGACGGCCTGGCCGAGGGTGGCCGAGGCGCCGGAGGCCGGGCTCTGCGAGATGATCTCGCCGCTCTTGATCGAGTTGCTGCTGGTCCCGCTGCCGCAGTTGGAGGTGCCGAGCTTGTAGCCGGCGTTCTTCAGCGTCGTCTCGGCCTGGGTCAGCGTCTGCCCGGTGATCGTCGGGACGGTGCCGGTGGTCGCGCTGCTGCCGGCGAAGACCGTCTTGAAGACGAAGATCGCGAGCACCGCGAGGACGACCACGACCACGCCGAGGATGATCCAGCCGGTCTTGTCCTTCTCCTTGCCGCGGGTGGCCGGGGAGGCTCCGGCCCGGCGCGAGCGCGGCACCTCGTCCTCGGGGGCCTCCTGGCCGTACTCGGAGCCCTGGTACGCCGTCGGCTCGTAGCGGGTCTGCGCCGCCGCGGAGCCGTAGCCCCCGGCTCCGTAGCCGCGGCCGGACGGGGAGGACATCACCGTGGTCGGGGCGGCCGCCGCGCCGAAGCCCGCGGCCACCGTCGGGGCGGCGGCGACCGGGCGGCCGTCGAGGGCGCGCTCGAGGTCGGCGCGCATGTCGTCCGCGGACTGGTAGCGCTCGTCCGGGTGCTTGGCCAGCGCCTTCATCACGATCGCGTCGACCACCGGGGGGACCTCGGGGTCGTAGTACGACGGCGGGTTCGGCGCCTCCCGCACGTGCTGGTAGGCCACCGCGACCGGGGAGTCGCCGATGAACGGCGGACGGCCGGTGAGCAGCTCGTAGAGCAGGCAGCCGGTGGAGTAGAGGTCGGAGCGCGCGTCCACCTGCTCGCCCTTGGCCTGTTCCGGCGAGAGGTACTGCGCGGTGCCGATCACGGCCGCGGTCTGCGTCATCGTCATGCCGGCGTCGCCCATCGCGCGGGCGATGCCGAAGTCCATCACCTTGACCGCGCCGCCGCGGGTGAGCATGACGTTCGCCGGCTTGATGTCGCGGTGCACGATGCCGTTGCGGTGCGAGTAGTCCAGGGCCTGCAGCACGCCGCCGGTGATCTCCAGCGAGCGCTCGGGCAGCAACTTGCGGCCGGAGTGCAGCAGGTCGCGCAGCGTCGAGCCGTCCACGTACTCCATGACGATGAACGGCAGCGAGACCCCGCCGATGAAGTCCTCGCCGGTGTCGTACACGGCGACGATCGCGGGGTGGTTGAGGGAGGCGGCCGACTGGGCCTCGCGGCGGAAACGGGCCTGGAAGGTGGCGTCCCTGGCCATGTCGGCGCGCAGCGTCTTGACGGCCACGGCCCGGCCCAGCCGGATGTCCCTGGCCATGTAGACCTCGGCCATTCCGCCCCGGCCCAGGACCGCGCCGAGCTCGTACCTGTTGCCCAGGCGACGCGGCTCTTCCATCATTCAGCCCTTCCCCGGCCGGTTCCGGCCATTCCTGCCATCGGGCGAAGTGTACCGGTGCCGGGCGGACCCTGCGGAAGCCTGCCGCCCCCGGTCCGACCGGCGACCGGTCTCACATCGCCTGTCCAGTTCGCGCTCCTGCTACCCGACCACGGCCTTGATCACGGCTGCCGCGATCGGGCCGGCCAGGCTGTTGCCGAACGCGTCGCTCGGCTGCACGTTGTTGTCCGCCACCATGACGGCCACGGCGACCTGCGGGTTGTTCGCCGGCGCGTAGGCGACCATCCACGCCACCGGGTTCTGCCCGGTGCCGCGCTCGGCGGTGCCGGTCTTCGCCGCTACAGAGACGCCGAGATTCTGCAAGCTGGTTGCGGTTCCGTTCGTGACCACGTCCTGCATCATCGTGGACAGCTCGCTCGCCACGGAGCCGGAGATCGGCGTGGAGTACGTCGTCGGCGTGGCACTCGCGATGACGTTCCCGCTGGTGTCCAGCTCCTTGGAGATCAGGTACGGCGCCTCGATCGTGCCGCCGTTGGCCACCGCGGACGCCATCATCGCGCCCTCCAGCGGGGTCATCGTCACGTCGAACTGGCCGATCGAGGACTGGGCGAGCTGCGCCTGGCTCAGGTTCTTCGGGAACACCGAGGTCGAGGTGGTCATCGGCACCGTGAGGCCGGTCTTGTTGAACCCGAAGGACTCGGCCATCGACTGCACGCTGGACTCGCCGAGCTTCATGCCGACGTAGCCGTAGACCGTGTTGCAGGACTGCGCGAACGCGTCCATCAGCACGGCGCTGTTGCAGGTCTCACCGCCCGAGTTGGAGATCGTCGAGGTGGACTGCGGCAGCGCGAGCGTGGTCAGCGGTGCGCCGGAGATCGACGTCGTCGGCGTCACGGTCTGGCCGTCGATGCCGTCGGTCAGCGCGGCGGCCGAGGTGACGATCTTGAACGTCGAGCCGGGCGGGTAGGTCTCGTTCAGCGCCCGGTCCAGCTCCGGCTGCAGCGCGTTGTTCTGCAGCGAGGTCGCGTAGTCGTTCTGCGTCGTCGCGCTCGGGGAGGCGAGCTTGTTCGGGTCGTAGCTCGGCGCCGAGACCAGGGCGAGGATCGCGCCGGTCTTCGGGTTGATCGCGGCCACCGCGCCGACGCCGGACGAGCTGAGCTCGCCGGTCAGCGCCTGGTAAGCGGCGTCCTGCGCCTTCGCGTCGATCGTGGTGACCACGGAGCCGCCGGCCTGGTTCTTGCCCTCGGCCTTGCGCAGGAAGTTCTGCGTGGCCAGCCGGGTGTCCTTGCCGTTGAGCAGAGTGTTCTCGTACTGCTCGAGCGCCGCGGTGCCGTAGTTCGAGGAGAAGTAGCCGGTCACCGGCGCGTACTCGGAGCCGTTCGAGTAGACGCGCTGGTACTTCATCGTCGAGCTGCTGGTGGCCTTCGAGGTGGCCACGTTCGTCGAGCCGACGATGATGTTGCCGCGCTGGACCTGGTAGTTGTAGATCGTGTTCCGGTAGTTGTCCGCGTGAGCCGAGTAGGAGCTCGCCTTGACGACCTGGATCCAGTTGCCTTCCAGGAAGAGCGCGGCGAAAAGGGCGAAGCAGAAGATCGCCACTTTCTTGATCGGTCGGTTCACGTGCGCACCGCCTTGTCCTGTCCGTAGTACCTGCCCCCGTCGTCGGTACGGCCGGGGGAGCGTGGGTCGAGCAGGCTCGGCGGAGCCGTGAGCGGAAGCGCCGGAGGCAGCGGCCGGCGTGCCGCGTCGGAGATCCTGAGCAGCAGGGCGACCAGGATCCAGTTGGCGAGTAGGGCCGAACCTCCGGCCGCCAGGAAGGGCATCGGCAGGCCGGTGAGCGGGATGACCCGCATCACGCCGCCGGCCGTGATGAACACCTGGAGGGCGAAGGTGACCGCGAGTCCGCTGGCGAAGAGCTTGCCGAACGGGTCGCGGACGAGCAGCGCGGTCTTCAGGCCGCGGGCGACGAACAGCGCGTAGGAGATGAGCAGGGCCGCCAGGCCGATCAGGCCGAGCTCCTCGCCGACGGTGTCCATGATGTAGTCGGCGTTGTTCGCGAAGCCGACCAGGGTGGGATAGCCCTGGTTCAGGCCGGTGCCGAACAGCCCGCCGTTGGCGAAGGCGTACAGCGACTGCGCGGTCTGCCGCGAGTTGCCGGTCACCGAGCCGAAGGGGTTGAGCCAGGAGTCGAAGCGCGCCTGGACGTGCGAGAAGGTCATCGCGACCAGCGCCGCGCCGCCGATGAACATCACGACGCCGAAGATCAGCCAGCTGGCGCGCTCGGTGGCCAGGTAGAGCATGATCACGAACGCGCCGAAGAACATCAGCGAGACGCCGAGGTCGGTCTCCCGGATCAGCACCAGCATCGCGAACGCCCAGCAGACCACCAGCGGGCCCATGTCGCGGCCGCGCGGGATGTAGACGCCGAGCACCTTCCGGCTGGCCAGCGCGAGGGTGTCCCGCTTGGTGTGCAGGTAGGCGGCGAAGAAGCTGACCATGAGCAGCTTGCCGAACTCGGCGGGCTGGATCGACAGGCCGGCGAACTTGATCCAGCTGCGCGCGCCGTTGACCTCGGACATCGAGGCGGGCAGCACGGCCGGCAGCGCGATCAGGATCAGTCCGGCCAGCGCCGAGATGTACGCGTAGCGCTGCAGGATCTTGTGGTCGCGCAGGAAGAAGAGCACCGCGACCAGCACCGCGACGCCGAGCACCGTGAAGATCGCCTGCTGCCCGGCCGCGCCCGCCTTGGGCGCGAGCTTGTTCGCGATGTTGTACGGGTCGAGCCGGGAGATCAGCACCAGGCCGAGCCCGTTGATCATCGCGGCCAGCGGCAGCAGCAGCGGGTCGGCGTACGGTGCCAGCCAGCGCACCGCGAGGTGGGCGACCAGCAGCACGGCGGCGAACAGCACGCCGACGGTCCAGTAGTTCGCCGGGAGCTTGGCGGCCGAGCTGGCCAGCCCGACGTTCGCGTAGGCGAACATCCCGACGGTCCACGCTCCGGCGAGCAGTACGGCCTCGGCGTTGCGCCGCTTCGGAATCTCCGGTTCGGCCGGGGGCGGTGAGACCGCGCCTCCGACCGACGGGCTGGCGGCCATCGACATCGCGTTCCTGTCCTGTCCCTGTCCCTGTCGCTGCGGTTAAGGCCGGATCAGCCGGTGCTTCCCGGGCAATCGGCGGTAAGTTGGCCCAAAACGGTGTTACCGGAGCTTACCGAGCTCGACGGCGAGACGCTCGGCGTGGGCGCTGCGGTGGGTGAGGCCGAGGTCGTGGCGCTCGACGAGGAATGGGCACTCGCGGAGGCGGTGGCCTTGCCGGCGGCGGTAGTTGACGCCTTGTCGGTGGCCTTGGCGGTCGAGGTCCCCGTGCTGTGCGGGGTCGAACTCGCGGAGGGTGATGCGGTGGCGGTCGGGGAGCTGCTGGCGGTGAGGGTCGGCGTGGCCGCTATGGCCGCGCACTCGCTCTCCATGACCGAGAGTGTCGAGACGATGGTCTTCGCGTCGGTCAGGCTGGTCGCGGTTATCGAGTCGTCGACCTTCGCCTGCTCGCTGGTCGGCAGCCCGGCCACCGTCACCATCGCGCTCGTGTAGACGTGGGAGAGTTTTATCCCGGCGAGCGAGTAGTCGACGCCCTGGTAGATCGCCACGTGGCCGTTGCCGTCGGCCCCGACGTAGTACTGCTGCTGCGTGTAGTAGTAGCCGCCGGCCGCCGCGGCCGCGAGCAGCACGACACACGTTCCGCCGACGATCGCCGGCTTGACCCAGCGTTTGCGGCGCCGCGCTTCCGGCTCGTCCCCCGCGACCGCCTCCATCTCGGCGGTGTCCCCGGTGACGGACGGTGCCGGCAGCACGGGCGCGTCGGGCTGGGCGGGGCTCTGGTTCTCGCCGGCGGCCAGGATGGCGCCCGCGTTCATCATCCCGGTCGCGTTCGGGTCGGCCGGGTTCGCGCCCGGCTGGCCGGTGGACTCCGAGTAGGACGGCAGGTTCGCCTGGTTCTCGGCTGCCGCGCCGACCACGACCGGAAGCTCCAGGTACTGGGTCTCGGCCTGGCTCGGCGGGCGCGAGCCCTGCGGCGCCTGCTCGAAGGCGTCCGCCACGATGCAGGTGATGTTGTCCGCGCCGCCGCCGCGCAGCGCGTGCTGGATCAGCGTCTCGGCGGCGTGGTGCGGATCCCCGTAGCCGGTCAGCGTCGAGGCGAGGGTGTTGAAGGGTACGAATCCGGAGAGCCCGTCGCTGCAGAGCAGGTAGCGGTCCCCTGCCTGCAGGTCAAGGACCGTCAGATCGAGGTCGACCTCTGCCGTGGTGCCGAGCGCGCGCATCAGCAGCGAGCGCTGCGGGTGCCGCTCCGCCTCGTCCGGGGTGATCTGCCCCTCGTCGATCAGCCGCTGCACCCAGGTGTGGTCGGTGGAGATCTGCTCGAGCACCCCGCCCCGCAGCCGGTAGGCGCGCGAGTCGCCGATGTGCGCGAAGGCGAAGTGGCTGCCGCCGGCCAGGAACAGCGCCGTACACGTGGTGCCCATGCCCTCGAGCTCGGGCTGCTGCGCGATGATGGCGCGGATCTTGGTGTTGGCCAGCTTGACCCGGTCGTCGAGGTCCCGCACCGGATCCCCGCTCAGCCCCGTGGTATGCGGCGAATCGAGCTCTGCCAGAGTCTGCACCGCGACGGCGGAAGCGATCTCGCCGGCTGCCTGCCCGCCCATGCCGTCGGCGATCACCAGCAGGCGTGAGCTGGCATAGCCGGAGTCCTCGTTACCGTCGCGAATCAGGCCGACGTGCGAACGCGCTGCGTACCGCAGGGACAGGCTCATCGAATCTTCTTCCGCTGCAACCGGGGCTTCGGGCGCGGGCTCGTGCGCCGCGTAGCCGAGAGCCTAGCGGTTCGGCATGAGGCGCCAACGGCCCTTCGCATGGTGGGGTGACCGTGGTCGGGGGGACAGCCTAGTCACTTCTTCAGTTCGAGGGCGGTCTTCCCGATCCGGACGGGCACGCCCAACGGTACCGGTGTCGGCCCGTTGATCTTCGTGCGGTCCAGGTACGTGCCGTTCGTCGAACCCAGATCCTCGACGATCCACTGTCCGGAGGCGTCCGGGTAGATGCGCGCGTGCCGGCTGGAGGCGAAGTCGTCGTCGAGCACGATGGTCGAGTCGTGCGCGCGGCCGAGGGTGATCTGAACACCCGTCAGCGGGACGCTGGTGCCCGCCAGGGAGCCGCTGACGACCTCGAGCCGGGTCGGCACGCCGCCGCGCCGCGGCCGGGCGCCGGAGGCCGCGGACTGCGCCGGCGGGGCGGGGGCGGCCTTGGCGGCCGAGCGGCCGCGGCCGGAGCGCGTGCCGGCGCCGAACACGTCGGTGCGCACCACGCCGAGGGCGAGCAGCACGAACACCCAGAGTATCGCCAGCAGGCCGAGCTTCATGACGGTGATCGTCAGGCCGGTCATCGAGGTGGCTCCCAATCAGCGGTCGGACAGGCAGGGCGTACGGAGCCTAGCGCGCTTCCTGCCGGAAGATGATGGTCGTGTTGCCGAGGTGGATCACCGATCCGTCGCGCAGCTGGGCCTGCCGCACGTGCTGGTCGTCCACGACGATTCCGTTGGTCGAGCCGAGGTCCGAGATGACCGAGGGTACTCCGACCCGGATCTCGGCGTGCCGCCGGGAGACCGAGGGGTCGTCGATCCGCAGGTCCACGTCCGTGCCGCGGCCGAGACTGGTCACCGCGCGGGCGAGCTGGTGGCGCACGCCGTTGACCTCGACCCAGCAGCTGCCCGGGCCCGACGGCTGCGGGGGCGGGTAGCCGCCGCCCTGCTGCGGCGCGCCGAACGGCGGCTGCTGCGGCGGGGCGCCGAAGGGCTGCTGCGGCGGCATCGGCGGGGCGGCCTGCGGGTAGCCCTGCTGCGGCGCGCCGTAGCCCTGCGCCTGCGGCGGGTATCCCTGCATCTGCACCACGCCGGCCAGCGCCTGCGAGCGGATCCGGAACATCCCGGTGCTCAGGTCCTGGACGCGCTCGAACTTCACCTCGACCGGCCCGACGAACATGTAGCGCTGCTCGCGGCCGTGCTCCTGCAGCAGTTCGCCGAGTTCGGCGGACAGCGGCCCGGCGTACGTGGCGAGGCGCTCGTAGTCGTGCGCGCCGAGTTCCACGGTGAAGTCGTTCGGCACCATGACGCGGCCCTGGCTCACCGGGGCCGCCCGGTCGTCGCACTCGCGCTGCAGGGCGCTGGCGATCTCCACCGGCTGGACCTCGGACTTGAAGGCCTTCGCGAAGGCGCCGTTGACCAGGCCTTCGAGGCGTCGCTCAAAGCGCTGGAGAACTCCCACGGCTACCTACTCCCTCTGTGAAAACCACTCGGCTTCCACCGTGCGCCAGGTCCGCGTCCGGCGGTCGCCATCCCCACGATCGTATCGAGGTCAGGCGGTGCTGTGCGCGCCCCATGGCCATCATGGTGGCGCGGATCGGCGGCCCGGCGCGAGCCGGGCTCTGCCGAAAGGGGTTCCCGGCCTCGGCCGTCGATAACCGATTTGGGGGAACGCCGGGGGAGCGTGCTATCTTTTTCCTCGTTGCGCGAGTGGCGGAATGGCAGACGCGCTGGATTCAGGTTCCAGTGCCCGCAAGGGCGTGGGGGTTCAACTCCCCCCTCGCGCACTCTGGGTCGAGGCCCGGTCGATGTGATCAAGATCACATCGACCGGGCCTCTTCGCGTTCCGGCTCCGGGCTCGGCCGGCGCATCTGCCTCCAGACCGGGAAGACGAACGGCGCCAGCGTGGTGAGCAGGTAGGCCCCGGCGAACGCGAAGACGGCTTCGCGCAGGCCGGAGGCCTGGACCAGGTATCCGCCGAGCAGCGCCCCGAAGGGGATGCCCACCCACGCGCTGGCCCTGGTGAGCCCGAGCACCCGCGCCCGCAGGTGCTCGGGGATGCGTTCGTACTGCGTCGCGCCGATCGCGGGGTTCAGCGATCCGCCGAACATCTCCGTGACCAGGACGACGCCGACGACCGGAGCGAGCGCCGTCGTCAGCGCGATGACGACCAGACGCGGCGCGCCGCTGATCAGATAGCCCCAGCTGTAGATCGTGCGCCGGGACAGCCTCGTGCCGATCCAGGTGGCGATGAAGTTGCCGGAGAGCGCCGCGATCGCGCCGGCGGCGCCGATGACGCCGAGCGCGGTCGCCGACCCGACCTCGCGGCGGGCCCACACCGGAAGCATGACCTCCTGAAAGCCCTGGTCCAGGAGATTGGACAGGGCGATCATGCTGATGAGCCCGAGCAGCAGCCGGTCCCCGCGCACGAACCGAGCACCCTGCGCGAGTTCGCGGCAGTATCTCTTCACGGCGGACAGCTCGGATTCGCCCTCAGTCTCGGCAGCCTTCGGCTCCGGAAGTCGTATCCAGATTGCGACAGCGGCGGCGGCTACCGCGAACGTGACCGCGTCCACGGATATCGCCGATGCCGGGCCGAACGCGGCGACCATGACACCGGCAAGTGGTGCCCCGATCAGTTGCGCCACCCCTCGCGCACTGGAGTAGAGGCCGGACGCACGTTCCAAGTCGACGCCGCCAGCCTGTGCCGTCATCGGCACCAGCGCGCCGTTCGCCGTGTCCGCCGCACCACGAACCGCACCGGCCACGGCGACGAGCGCAATGAGGACGGGAAAACCGAGCACGCCGGCCGCCAGCGCCACCGGGATCGCGCCGACCGCCACGGCCGCGAGCGAGTTGCCGATGACGAATGAGCGGCGAAGCCCGACGCGGTCGACCACCGGCCCGGACAGCATCTGGACGAGGACGTACATCCCCATCTGCGCGAACGCGACGACGCCGGTCTTCGCCGCGCTGCCGCTGGTGCTCAGGACCAGCCACGGAACTGCGATGGCCGACATTGAGGTCCCGGCCACCGAGACGGCGCACGAGGCCAGCAGCGCGGCGAAGGGCCCCCGGCGCCTCATGGGGACTCGCCGTCTTCAGGTGCCGGAAGGCCATCCCGCGGATCGTCTGACAGGCCGTCAGGCAGGTCTTCTGGCAGGTCGTCCGGCAAGTCGTCCGGCAAGAGCTGGAACTGGAAGTAGGCGCGCACGGCGTCCGCCGGCACGTCCTTGCGCCCGCGTTCCCGGTGGTAACGGCCGACCAGGTTCCTGATGTCCCAAGCCAATTGCCGCGCCTCGTCCTCGGTGAGCGCGACCGGCTGGTCGTCGAAGGTCCACGGCAGCGTCGGCAGCTCGTCGACCCGCACCGCGAGGCTGTCGACGTAATCGACCATGCGCTTGTGGAACGTCTCCACGCACGCGCGCATGTACTGCGTCACGAGGTCCACGTTCTCCGCGTCGCCGGGATCATCGGGCGACCGAACCGTGAACCCCGCGATCCGATATGCCGACCGCCACCACCGATCCCGCCCGTTGCTGCGCTCCGTGTCGTCCTCGACGAAGCCGAGATCCGCCAGAACCCGCAGGTGGTAGCTCGTCACCCCACTGGAGTGCCCCAACCGCCGCCCGAGCTGCGACGCCGTCGCCGGCCCGTCGTCCTGCAGCATCGTCAGCAGCCGAACCCGGATCGGATGCGTCAGCCCGCGCAGCCTCCGCGGCGTGAGCAGGATGTCCGACGAGGGGTCGTACCAGGACCCCCACCCGCCAGGCGGCGCAGCCGGCGGCCAGGCCAGCGACTCGGACCGGTTCGGGGAAGTGCTCTCGGCTTCGTCCACCCTTCCACGCTAAATCGCAAAGAACTTTTTGCAAAGATGGATTTTGCAAAAAACTCTCTGCGCTAAGGACGGCCGGATCGCCGATCGTGATCAAGGTCACTGTCGGAAGGTCCAGGCAGACTTCCTCTCACCGGCAGTTGGAAGGGGAGTCCATGAAGGTCGAGATCGAGTACGCACCGTTCCACGAGTTGATCAACAGGGCCGCGAAAGCCCTCGCGAGCCGTCCCGCGTCCCCAGTCCTCGCCGGGCTGTCGCTGCGCGCCGAGGAGGGAGCACTGCACGCCTGCGCCTTCGACTTCGAGTTCGCCGTCCGGGCGAGCGCGTCCGCCACCGTCGGCGAGCCGGGCTCCGTGCTGGTCTCCGGGCGCCTGCTCGCCGACATCGTCCGGGCTCTGCCGAAGCTCCCCGTGACGCTGACGACGGACGGAGCCCGCATGCTCCTCGTCTGCGGCACCTACAGCTACACGCTGACCAGCATGCCGCTCAAGGAATACCCGTCCCTTCCCGAGACGCCGGGCACTATCGGGAGCGTCCATGCCGCAGCACTCGTTTCGGCCGCCGGCCAGACGGCACTGGCCGCCGACCGCGACGAGACTCTCCCGTTCCTTACCGGCGTCCGCCTCGAATTCGGCCCAGAATCCCTGCGCCTGGTCTCCACCGACCGCTACCGGCTCGCCGTACGAGACCTACCGTGGCACCCCTCCGACCCCCAGTCCTCGGACCCCCGGATCTCGGAGCCGCAGCCTTCGGAGCCGCCGGCAGCGGGATCGGCCGAGGCCGCCGCGCTCGTGCCGGCTCGCACGCTCCTCGACGCGGCGCGTCTCTTCGAGCCGGACCAGCAGATCGGCCTCGGCCTCGGCGACGGCCTGTTGGGCCTCATCTCGCCCGGGCTGGAAGTGACTCTGCGGCAGCTCGACGGTTCCTTCATCCGCTACGCCCAACTCTTCCCCGAGCACCCCGCAGGCCGCGCCGTCGTCGAGGTCGCCCCGCTGCTCGAAGCGATCAAGGCGGTGGCGCTGGTCGCGGAACGCAACACGCCCGTCCGCCTCGAGTTCGCCACCGGCCAGGTCGCCGTCGTCGCCGGCTCAGGTGACCAAGCCCTGGCCAGAGCCACGATCGAGGCGATCTACGACGCGGACGAGCCCGTCGTCATCGCCGTGAACCCGGCGTACCTGATCGACGGCCTCGGCTGCCTCGGCACTCCCTACGCGCAGCTGACGTACCCGGAGAAGGTCCGTCCCGTGGTCCTGACCGGCGTGGCCGCGCCCGACGGCGAGGCGGGCGGCGAGGCTGGCGGCGAGCCAGACGCGCAGTTCCGCTATCTGTTCATCCCAGTCCGTGCATCTACGCAGAGTTAGATCGATGCCGCCGGTGGGGATCACCGCATCCGTCCGGCTTGCCCGTGACCCCCACTCGGCTCTATGGGCATGGTGCGGGCCGGAAGGTTGTTGCATGCTCGTAGGCGGGCGGTCTATCCCGTGAGTCGAGGGAAGGCGGTATCCGGCATGACGACCATGGAGATCAGGGACGAGCGCGAGGAGCGCGCTCGGTACGCCGCGTACGTGGACGGCGTGCGGATCGGTTTCGCGAGCAGCATCCAGGTGCGCGACACGGTCCTCCTGCCGCACGTCGAGGTCGATCCGGAGCGGCGCGACCTGGGCATCGGCTCGATGCTGGTGCGTCGGGTCCTGGACGACGCGCGGGCCGAGGGGCACTCGGCGATCGCGCTGTGCCCCTTCGTGCGGCGCTGGGTGGACCTGCACCCGGACTACCTGGATGTGGCGCGCAAGCCGCAGCCCGGAGAGCTGGGAGCGGTCAACTCCCTCGTGGCGGCCGACCGCACGATGCGCCTGCTGCACCACGAGGAGCCCAAGTTCGTGGCCTCTCCCCCGAATCTCGCTCCCGGGACGCCGTAGTATCGCGGGCCCTCGCGGCCCCGCCCCCCTGCCCGGAACGGTGGCGCAGACCACTCCGCCCAGCCACCGTCCCGGAGACGTCGGAATTCATGAAGATCCTCATCTGAGGCGCGCTACTTGCGCGCGGGTGACGCGGTCGCGCACGATCAGCACTGTGCGCCGCACGCGCTACGTGAGGGCTCTGACTGAATAGGGGAATCCGGCATGGGGACGTACCGACCGGAGTGGGCGCCGGACATCATCGACCTGGAGACCCCGTCCGCGGCGCGGATGTACGACTACTACCTCGGCGGCTCGCACAACTTCGCCGCGGACCGGGAACTGGCCGAGCAGGCGCTGAAGGCGTGGCCCGAGACGCCCTACATGTGCCGGGCCAACCGCGCGTTCCTGCGCCGTGCCGTGACGTTCCTCGCCGAGCAGGGCGTGGACCAGTTCCTCGACCTGGGCTCGGGAATCCCGACGTCCGGCAACGTCCACGAGATCGCCGAGTCCGTACTGCCCGAGGCCCGCACCGTGTACGTGGACTGCGACGCCGTCGCCTATGCGCACGGCCGCGCGCTGCTCGCCGACGACCCGCAGGCCACCTACGTCCAAGCAGATCTCCGCGACCCCGAGTCGGTGCTCTCCAGCCCCGAGGTGACCGCTCAGCTGGACTTCAGCCGGCCCGTCGCCGTCCTGATGCTGATGACCCTGCACTTCGTCCCCGACAGCGACGACCCCGCCGGCATCGTCGCCGCCTACCGCCAAGCCGTCGCGCCCGGCAGCTACTTCGTCTTCAGCCACGGCACCAACGAGTACCGACCCGCCGATACCGGCGGCATCACCAAGGTCTACACCCAGGCGAGCCACGGCATCGTCCCCCGCGACCGCGCCCGCATCCAGGAACTCGCCGCCGGCTGGGAGCTGCTCGAGCCCGGGCTCACCGACGTCATCCTCTGGCGCCCCGAGCCCTCAGAGCTCGAAGACGACCCCCTCGGCGGCGACGTCACCCGCTACTCCACCTTCGCCGGCGTGGGACGCAGCTCCTAGACGGCGCTGACAGACCTCTGATGTAGGATCCGCGATTCGGTGTCAGATGCCGACTTTGTGAGCTGCATGTTTCGCCGAGTCCGCGTTCCGTGTCATCTTGATCAGTCCGCGTCGGGTGTCAGTTCCCAGAAGCGGATGGCCGTGCGGAGCCTCGCTCCGCACGGCCATCCGTCAGAAACAGAAGGCCGATGCAGCCCACGCGCGAGGGGCGGTCTGCCGTCGGCGGACCGCCCGCACAGGTGTACTCCCTAAATAACCGTGCCGCCTCGGTGGTGGCGAAGTGGCAGCATCAGGCGCGTCGCGACGGTTCGTTCATACCAGTCGATGATGGCGGGCTTTGTGGACCACTTCAGGGGGAGTACCCAGAAGGTGTCCCACTCGTCGCGCTTGGACCGCTCCGCCAAGTGCTGCTTGAGCCGGATGCCCGCCGCCCCGGTCCAGGACCTGCTGGGTCGGGTCTGGCCGGCGTAGCAAGCGAGGCCGTCGCGGTTGGCCACTACGTAGACCGCCTTTTCCTCGTCGCCGTCGTAGGGCATGTTCACATTGTGGGCGATGGGTCGGCTGACCAGGAGGTTATCCCCGGCGAGATCGGCGAGGTAGAGGTATCGGGATCTGGTCATAGGGACGACCCCGTCCCAGGTCGGAGTGCTCACTGCTCGTCGTCCTCCGCGGTCATCCGGTTCAGCGCCTTGGCCATCGCCTCGAGCTTCTTGATCGGCCCGTCGGTCTGATGGAACGGCAGCAGAGCCGGGGAGGGATCCTGGTTGCGGATCACCCGGTAGTTCTGGAACGCTTCGTCAGCCAGCAGAATCTTGCTGCACAGTTCATTGAAGGCGTTCTCCTCGTCCGAGGCCGCGGTCTTCCCGGCGCTGCCCTGCACCGCGACGCGCACCGCGTGGCGCAGGCGGGCGTCGCGCGCGGTCACCGAGGCCGTCGGGTCGTCGAAGGTCTCGATATCGGTGGTCCCGTCGGGGACCTGGATCCCGAGCAGTGGGATGCCGGCACGATTCCGCTTAATGTTCTCGGCCAGCATGCGCAGGCCCCAAGGGAAGGACGTTAGCTTCTCGACGATGCTCGCGACGCTCGAGCGGTCGATGAGGTCGCCGACCTCCTTCTCGCTGGAGCCCTTGGGACTGGTCAGCCCGCCACCGACGACCAGGGCCACCATACCGAGCACTCCGAGCAGCCGGGCGTGGCTGCCGGGCTCCCCGGTAACGACCTCCTTCTCACCGACCGGGTTCAGTTCCCTGAGGGCGCGTTTCAGCACCGCATCGACGGAACGATCGTCGTTGACCTTCCTGGCCTGCCAGGGTTGGTCGACCAGCGACTGCCAGATACAGCCGGAGTTGAGCGCGGTGCGGGCGCGCTCAAGTTCGTAAGGGCTCAGGACAGCGCCGTAGGAGCGCAGGACCAACTCGCTGGCGACGGCGGAGCGGTGTGGGAGCATCACCTTCCGTTTGCCGAACTTCTCGCGCATCGCCTTGTTCAGTTTGGAGGAGTTCTGCGCGCAGAAGTAGACGACCATCATCGCGCGCAGGTCTCGCAGGTCGGGGTCGAGGCCGTACGCCTTCATGACCTCGGAGACGTCTTCCCGGCCGATGAGCAGTTCGACCTCGTCGTAGCCGAAGTGCCCGGTCTGCTGCGCCGCGAGGACGATCTCCTCGGCGATGACCGCGTTCTGGGCCCCGGTGTCGAACGTCTTCACCCCGACGTTCATCCGCACCAGCAGCGAGCGCACGGCCGAGGCGAAGCGCGACATCCCGTAGCTCCCGGGGTCGTCGTCCTCGTAGCCGACGATTACCTGGACCGGCGCGGTGAGAGCGTTGAGCGCGCATACGGCTGCGTTGCGCTCTTTCAGATCCTTGAGCGTCGCGCGCGGTGGGAGGGCGAGCCGGTCCTCGTTCGCCTTGATGATCTTGCGGGTCAGGTCGCGCCGCTCGTTGAGGTCGCAGCTCATCAGCATGGAAGGCAGCAGCGTCGGGCGCTGGTCCTGGTCCTGGTACTGCTTGCGCAGCCGCTGAGGCAGCCAGTTCGGGTCGACCTTGATCTGTGCGTAGGCACTCGCGAGCCGGCTGTTGCCATCTACGCTGACCTGCTCCAGGTCATTGAGCCCTCCGACGTATCGCAGGTTGGTGAAAACCGTGGTCAGCGAGCGGTGGATGATGTCGGGGCCGATATCGTGCTGCGGGTTATCTTTGCGAACGGCCTGGCAGTTGCGGTCCGTGGCCTCCAGCAGTGTGTCCTTGCTGGCCGTGTAGACCAGCTTCGCGTGCGTGCCGTCCGACTCCGGCATCGGGACCGCGATGTGCCCGATCCGTCGGCCGTCCTTCACCGTCTTGGCGTCGAAGGAGGGGTCGGCGGCGTAGATTAGCTGATCCCCGAGTCGGTCGTTACTCGGGGTCAGCGTGAAGAGCGTGACGAACTGCCGGGTGTCGATGATCGAGAGCCACCCAGTCCCGGCCCGGTGGCGGGTGACGTGGAACCCGTTGGCTTCCACGCAGGACATGGCCAGCCGTCGGAGCGTGTCCTCATCGAGATCGACGCCGGCGAGGCCGTCGAGCGCCGCCGCGGCCTTAGCGGCAGACCGGGGGTCGATCACGCGCAGCGTCGGTGTGCCATCCGTAGTGGTGGCAGTCGCCACGGGGATCAGCTGCAGCGGCGCTTCGGCCGCCTCGGCTTCGAGGTTGTCACGCGGGTCATCAGCCGTGTTCGCGGCGACAGTAACGGAATTGACGGTCATTGGAGAGACCTTTCAAGGGCGTCCCGGAAGTCCGCGTGCAGCGGAGCCATCGGGGCCCACGCACTCGCTGTCCGCGCCGGGGACACTCGGTGCCCGGTGCTTTGGCGACACCCATGAGGTTCGTACCGCGACGGTTCCGAGGACCATCGGCGCCTCCTTCAGGGCCGCAGCGCTAAAGAAGGGGCGGTACGCCACATCAAAGATGACGTCCTAACACCATATCAGATAGGTCCATTTGAGCGGGAAGTTGTCCAAGGATTGAGACCTGCCTGCCGTCGACCTGCAGGAAGGGGGTCGCGCAGGCCGGGAGTGGAACGAGCGGCATCCGCAGCCTTTCTGCTATCCGGTCACGCCCTTCAAGATTATCGGCGAGGTCTGTCGAAGGCTTGGTCCAGCTGCGCCGCGAGTTCCTCGGCGACCTGCTCGATGCAGTGCTGCAGCGCGTCCGTGCCGATCGACTCCGTCGCCTCGGTGCGCACCGGCGTGTCGTACGGCCTGATCGTGACCGCCCCGGTGTGCACGGCGCCCACCGTGGAGCGCGTAACCAGCATCGCCGGCTCGATCGCCGCGACCGGCACAACCCGGTCCGGCAGCGGCGCGTCGATGGCGAGCACCAGTTCCAGCAGCGCCGCGATGCGCGTCTCCAGATGCCGTGGGTCGAAGATCGACGTGCCGGTCATGGGGCCAGTCTTTGGCAGCGCCTCCCAGGTGCTGCGCTGCCCGGTGCGCAGCAGCGCCAGCCCGGTGTTCCCGCTGCCGCGCAGCGCACGCACGAAGGCGACCGCGCCCTGCGCATCGGAGTGGCCGTCCACAGCCTCGCTCTGGGCGAACTGCCCGCGGCCACGTCCGAGGGTGACGAGCTCGTCCCACGCCGCCTGGACCTTCGCCATCGGCAGCCGCGCGTCGGTGCCTACTGGCACCAGGTGCACCTCCAGCGTCGGCGGCTCGGTGCCGTAGGGCCGTTGCAGGCCGCTGCGCCAGGTGAGTGCCGGAGCCTGGCTAAGCACGGCCCAGTCAGGACGCGCGACCGGTGCCGGCTGCGGGGTATCGGCCGATGCGGTGCCCAGTCCGTGCCCGGGGTCGGGGGCGGGAAGCCCCGCAATCACACCGATGGCGAACGCGGCGGCGTGCTGGGCGGCGCGCTTTTGCCCGCCGTCGGCGTCGCTGGCCTGCTTGGTCCCGTCGGACCGGTCGCTGATGCCACGGATCACCAGCAGTTCGACGCCAGCGTGCTGGGCGGCGCGCGCGACCCCGGCCGCCTCCATCTCGATGGCAGCCGCCGCGCTGTAGTTGGTTCTCAGCAGCTCCGCCAACTCCGAGGCGTCGGTGTCCTTGACCACATCCCCAGACGCGACCGGCTTGAAATGGATCTCGGGCAGTGTGGCGGTGCCGTCCTGCTGCAGGAACCTGCGCCACGAGGCGTGCGCCTCGACGTACTGGGCGACCTGGGTCAGCCGGTGCGCCGTGTGCCAGGTCTCCGGCCGTGGGTAGAACCGCTCGGTGGTGTCCTTGCCTCCGGGGTAGTACTGCACCTCAGTGGCCGCGACGACGTCGCCGAGTTCGATGTCGGTTTTGAGGCCGCCAGCGATGCCGACGAAGATTACGGCCGTCGGATTGGCCCAGGCAATGACCCGCTCCGCGACGACCGCGGCCTGCCCGATGCCGGGGCCGGTCTGCACCAGGCAGATGGTGAAGCCGGTGCCTGCCAGTTCGGCTTGCTCGACGATGGTTCCTGTCGGCTTCAGGTCGTGCCGCTGCGCACCCGGCAGGTGGGCGCGCACCGCGGCCGCCTCCAGCGACAGCGCCGTGAGCACGACGATCTTCTCGGACCTCGTCATCGCGCCCTTCCGCATTCGCAGCGTCGTCGTGCCCGGCAAGCCGTGTCAGTGGTCGTCATTCGATACCCGCCTGCTCCTCCGGCACGGCGGGGGCGGTGGGCTCCGGCGCGTCGTACGGACGGCGGCTCGCGGCCTCGGGCGGCGCTTCGTGCAGGTGCTGCCATGCTTTCACATCGTCCGCGATGATCGCGTCGAGCTCGGCCAGGCACGCGGACAGCGCCGCGGCGTCCGCGCGCGCCGTGCCGGCATCGGCCATATGGAAGGCTACCTGCCGGGACAGGGACTCGAGCCGCCGCACCGTGACGGTGCGCAGCACCCACATCCGGCGGTGGCTGAAGAACGCCTCCATCGCGGCCAGCACCGTGATCGCCGCTCCAAGCACCAGCGCAATGTTAAGCAGCCAGGTGCGCGCGGCGTCCGAGGTGCGCAGCCCCAGCAGCACCGTGACCGTCGCCGACAACGTCACCGTAGCCGTCTGCAGGCCGAACGCCTTGCGTTTGTCCCTGCGCCGCCGCCGCGCGAACACTTCGAGTTGCCGGTCGACCTCGCTGCGCACAAACAGCCACCGGCCGTCCTGACCGTCGTGGTGCGCATCCGACCCGTGATCCTGCTCCACCGCCCCACCGCCTTCCTCTGCCCGCGACCGCGGGCCACTTGAAGAGATCCTCGACCTACTAGCAGTGCAGCTAGCCGAACCGGGAAGCATCACCTGAACAGCAAGTACGCCAATCGTCCAACTCTGGACAATGCACTTTACCTCGCTTGGGTGGTCGTGTCATCCTGGATTCGTGAACGAACCGCTACCGCCCGCGAACGAGCGCTCGCGAGCCGCCCTGCAGGCGCTGATAGGCCTCAAGACGCCGGTCAGCGGTCGCCGCGTCGCGCGCGCAATGGGCGTCTCGCCGACTACCGCGGCCGCGGCGCTCGCCGAGTTGGAGGCCACGGGCCTGGCGCTCTCGCGCCGGGAGGGCCGCGCCGTGCTGTGGTCGGCGAACATGGACGCCCCCGGGGTCCAGACCCGGGCCGCGGCGCTGCGGGTCGCGGCGGCATTCGACCGGCCCGCCGAGCCCTCGGCCCCCGACGCGGCGCGCTGGCAGGCCTCCGCATCGCATGCGCCCCGGCAGAAGATGACCGCCGTCGTGCTAACGGCTGTGGACACCGAGTACGACGCCGTACTCGAACAGCTCACGGACCGGCACCCGGGCAAGCTGCGCAGCGGCAGACGCTGGCGCCGCGGGAGCGTGCACGGCGAGTACGTCGACTGGCGCGTCTACTTGGTGCAGAGCGGGCCGGGCGACGTGCCCGCCGCGGACCTGACCACCGAGGCGGCGCACGAACTGCTGCCGCACCTGATGCTGTTCGTCGGCGTCGGGCGTGGCCTCAAGCGCGCGGACCAGCGGATCGGCGACATCGTCGTCGCCGAGCACGTCGACACCTACGATCTGGGCAAGGACACCGTCGCGGCCGACGGCACCTCGAAGTACGTGCCGGGCGGCGACCCGGTCAACGCCCCGCGCCCGCTCGTGGAACTGGCCAGAGAGCAGGCGCGCATCTGGCGTCAGGCGGGCGGCCCGCGCGTGAGCTTCGGGCAGATTGTCTCCGGCGGCAAGGTGGCGGCCGGGTCCGCAGATTCGCAGCTCGAAGAGCTCCTGGCTGGCCGGTTCGGGCGCGCGCTGGCGTTGGACATGGAGTCCTACGGCTTCAGCAAGGCGGCGTCGAACCAGGGCGTCGCTGCCTTGGTCGTGCGCTCGGTCTCCGACTTCGGGCTCGGGAAGAACCCCGAGGACGACGCCGAGCACCAGCCGCTGGCCGCGCGCAGCGCCGCGCGCTTCGCGCTGGAGTTGCTACGGCAGGCCGAGCCGGACGACGTCCCTCTCTCGCACCACGCCCGCCCCCCGCAGACGCAGCCGATGCCGACGGCCCCCGAC
>NZ_JAGSOH010000200.1 GCF_018139625.1 Actinospica acidithermotolerans
CGCCGGCCCCCTCCGATCCCTCGAACCCTGTCAGGAACCACCGATGACCTTTCCGCGCACCGAGTCGCCCTCGCACCGTCGCAGATCCGGCCCCTCGGAGCCGCTCGGCGGACCCGAAGGCAACGAACGGCTCACCGCGCTCACCGGCGCCGTGCTGCTGGTGCTGTTCGCCGCCGAGGGCGTGACGCTGCTGCAACTCGGCCGGCTGCTGTACTGGCACTACGTGCTCGGATTCCTGCTGATCGGCCCGGTCTGCCTGAAGATCGCGTCCACGGTCTACCGGTTCTCCCGCTACTACACGCGCCACGAGCCTTACGTGCGCAAGGGCCCGCCGCATCCGCTGCTGCGCATCATCGGCCCCTTCATCGTGCTCTCGACGATGGCGGTGCTCGGCACGGGCGTGCTGCTCGCCGTGCAGCACACCTCGAACACCCTCGCCGGCTTTCCGGTCGTCTTCCTGCACAAGCTGAGCTTCGTGGGCTGGGCCGCGCTGATGACCGTGCACGTGCTCGCCTACCTGCCGCGGCTGCCGCGCCTGCTCGCGGACGACGCCGTGCCGGGCCGGGCCGCGCGGGCCGTCGGCGGCCGCGGACTGCGCTACTCGCTGCTCGTCCTCGCGCTCGGCGTCGGCGTCATCCTGGCGATGTGGGGCGGGCAGCTTTCCAGCTCCTGGCACCGCTGATCGGAGAATCTCGCATTCTCCCTGGCCGGTCGTTCACGACTTCAAGGGAAGCCGTTAAGAAGGCGTTCAGATCGGCGCGCCGCGGAAGATTTTCCCGGCGCCGCAGAATTCCCGCCGAAGGCATTGCCCGCGGCGGGTGAGAACTTTCCATGCTTCTCATTGTCCTGATCTTGTCCGTCGTATTCGATATGCAGCGAGGCCATCGCCTCACTACCCACCAAAGTCTTTCAATCATGGAAGGCACATCTGCATGCGTATACGCACCCTGGCTCTCGCCGCCCTGGCCGGCGGCGCCTGCCTCGCCCTCGCCGCCGCGCCCGCGCAGGCGGCCGCCGCGCACTCCGCCCACCAGCTCGCCCCGCGCTCCAGCCACGCCGCCGCGAAGCCCGCCGTGACCGGCAGCGGCAACCTCGCCTACGGCGGCGGCCCCGTGGTGACCTCGCCGACGGTCTACATCGTCTACTGGGGCAGCCAGTGGGGCACCGGCACCACGCCGACCAGCGACCCGTCCGGCGAGGCCGCGCTCCAGCTCTCCTTCTTCCAGCACGCCTACGGCAGCGGCGACACCTACTTCACGTCGCAGACCCAGTACTGCCAGGGTGTGGCCACCGGCACCACCCAGTGCGGCACCTCGGGCACGCACGTCGGCCACCCGTCCGCCAACCCGGTGGGAGGCACCTGGCTGGACAGCTCCGCCAAGGCGCCGAGCCGCCCGTCCAACTCCCAGCTGGCCGCCGAGGCTGTCAAGGCCGCCTCGCACTTCGGCGTCTCCGGCGACAACGTCCAGATCATCGTCGACTCGCCGCACGGGGTCGTGCCCAGCGGCTTCAAGACGCAGTACTGCGCCTGGCACGACGTGACGACCACCTCGACCGGCGCCAACCTGCCCTACACCAACATGCCGTACATCACCGACGCCGGCGCCAGCTGCGGCTCCGGCTTCGTCGCCGCCACCAACGGCGTCAACTCCACCGACGAGGGCATCACCATCGTCGGCGGCCACGAGTACGCCGAGACGCTGACCGACCCGGAGGCGGGCAACGGCTGGCTCGACTCCACCGGCTACGAGACCGGCGACAAGTGCGCCTGGATCTCCAGCGGCCAGGGCGCGTCAACGGTCATCTCCCTCAACGGCTCGTACTACGCGGTGCAGTCGCTCTGGAGCAACAACTACGGCGGCGGCGCGGGCAACTGCGTCACCTACTACGCGAGCTCGACCAACCAGCACTAGCGCGGGGGCGCCGAACCGGGTCCCGTCGCCTTGTGGGCGGCGGCGGGGCCCGCAGGACCCACTCCCCCCGCTTTCCCGAACCCGGAAGGACGCGCCGTGACCGCGCCCCGCACCGCAACCCGCCGGCGGCTGCCGCATTCCGCAGCCCGCCGGCTCGCCTGCCTCGCCCTGCTCTCCCCCCTCGCCGCCCTGTCCGCGTGCTCGTCCTCGTCGACGCCGAACGCCGCCGTCGTCACCTCGAACGCGGCGCTCCCGGCGTGCACCGCCCCGGCGGACGGCGGCCTCCCGCACACCGCGGGCAGCCTCACCCAGACCGACACCGGTGCCTACTGCCTGGGCGTGGGCAAGATCCTCGACATCTTCCTGACCGCGCCGGCCGGCTCGGCGGCGGGCTGGAGCGAGATCCGGATCAAGGACACGACGGTCCTCGCCTACGGCAACAACGGCGTCATGACCGCCATGCGCGGCGAGACGCCCGGCGTGGTCGTCGGCCGGGCCCGCGGAGTGAGCACCGTGACCAGCACCCTCCCCGACGGCCGGACCTGGACCGCCACCATCGTCGTCAGCTGACCGGATCCGGCATCGTCAAGGCCCGTACACGATGATCCTGGCGGATCCGCGACCTGCTCCCTTTGCTCAAGCCAGACCGCCGCGGTACGCGAAGACGACGAGCTGGGCCCGGTCGCGCGCGGCGACCTTCACCATGGCGCGGTTGACGTGGGTCTTGACGGTGGCCGGGCTCAGCACCAGCCGTGCAGGTACTGGCTGTCTACACCCTCGTCTTCGTCATCCTGGCCCTCACCACTAGCATGCGCCGCGACGTGTCCTGACCACCTGTGAGACCGATGTTGATGCCCTGGCGCGTGTAGCGTTGGGGCATCCACCGCTCGATGCGATCAGCAAGACAGGACGCTCATGGAATCCGTCGCCGACGACCACCGCGTCGGGCCCGAATCGGCTCGCCTCTCCGAACCACTGCCCGGCGTCTACGCCTGGGTGCAGCCCGACGGCTCCTGGTGGGTGAACAACGCGGGCGCGGTCGTCGGGGACGGGAGCGTGCTGGTCATCGACACGTGCGCGACGGCCGAGCGCACGCAGCGGTTCCTCGGCGCGCTAGACGCGGCGGTCGGCGGCGCTCCGGTGCGGATGGCCGTCAACACGCATCAGCACGGCGACCACACCTACGGCAACAGCTTGCTGCCCGCGACGACCGTGCTGTTCGGGCACACGCTGATGCGCGAGGGGCTGCGGGTCGACCCCATCATCGACGGGTGTCCGCCGGCCTGGGAGCCCGTGCCGGATTGGGGAGCCGTGCAGCGTCGCCTGCCGGACGTCGCGGTCGAGTCGCGGCAGACGCTCTACGTCGGACAGCGGCGGGTTGAACTGCTGCACCCGGGAGGCCCGGCGCACACGACGGGTGATCTGGTCGCATGGCTTCCCGAGGAGGCGGTGCTCTTCTCGGGCGACCTGGTGTTCGCGGGAATCACACCGCTGGTGTTCATGGGCTCGGTGACGGGTGCGCTCCAGGCGGTGGACTGGCTGGAGTCGCTGGAGCCGGGCATCATCGTGCCCGGACACGGGCCGGTGCTGAGCGGCGCGGACATCGCGCGCATCCTGGAGGAGCACCGCCGCTACTACCGGTTCGTGCTCGATGTCGCCGAGCAGGGGATCGCCAAGGGGCTGAGCCCGCTGGAGGCGGCCAAGGAGGTCTCGCTCGGCGAGTTCGCCGCGTGGCCCGACCCGGAGCGCATCGTGCTCAACCTGCATCGCGAGTACGCCGACCGCGCGGGCCGCGAGCTGGATCTCGCCGCTGCCCTGGGCGACGCGGTCACGTGGCTGGGCGGACTGATGCGGACTTCCGTCTAGGCGAGAGGATCAGCAGGGCGGCAAGGCCGCAGACGAGGCCCCAGAACGGGGCGCCGATGGAGAGCACTGAGATGCCGGAGGCGCTGACCGCGAAGGTGATCGCGGCGGCCTCGCGGTGGTCGGGGGCGCCGACGGCTGCGGCGAGCGCGCCGCCGAAGGTGGTCAGCAGGGCGAGTCCGGCGACCGCCTCGATGAGCAGCGGCGGGGCCACCGCGAGCAGGGACATGGCGAGCGCGGCCGACAGGCCGAGCGCGATGTAGACGCATCCGGCGCTGACCGACGCGATCCAGCGGCGGCGGGGGTCGGGGTGGGCGTCGGGGCCGGCGGACAGCGCGGCACTGATCGCGGCGAGACAGACGGCGAATACGCCGAACGGAGCGCCGAGCACGGTCGCGGCGCCGGTGCCGAGAAGCGGGCCGCGCAGCCCGGCCTCGTAGCCGAAGCCGCGGAGCACGGCCTGGCCCGGCAGGTTCTGCGCGGCCATCGTGATGACGTAGAGCGGCAGCGCGATGCCGACGAGCGCGCCGACGCTCAGCGTGGGAACGGTGAAGGACAACCGCGGCAGCAGGCCGATTCCCATGCCGCCGACGCGGCCGGTGTGATGCACGGCGACCTCGACCAGCACGACGGCGAGCGCCGCGGGCGCCGCCCAACGTCGCGCGAAGCGGGACAGCAGGAGCCAGACGATGATCGGGCCGAGCGCGAGGGACGGGATCTGGACCGCCGCGCGGACCGGGGCCAGGCAGAGCGGCAGGAGGACCCCGGCGAGCAGCGCGGACGTGATCGGCGCGGGTATCCGCCCGATCCAGCCGACCAGCCGGCTCGACAGGCCGGTCAGCACGAGCAGCGCCCCGGCCACGGCGAACGCGCCGACCGCCGCGGCGTAGCCGCCGTGCTGCCGTCCGGCCGTCACCAGCAGCGCCGCCCCCGGCGTGGACCACGCGATGCTGATCGGCTGCCGCCGACGCACTCCGTACCAGATCGCGAGGCCGCCGACCGCGAGGCACGAGGCGAACAGCCCGGACACGGCCTGCCGCTGGTCCGCCCCGACAGCGCGCAAGCCGACGTCGACCAGCGCGAACGAGGCGCTGAACCCGACGAGCGCGGTGACCAGCCCGGCGATCGGCGGCTGCGTCGACCCCGGGGCCGTTCCGTAAAGAGAACGTTCCATGAAGGGAACGATACCGCGGCGGACGGCATACTGGTAGCCGTGACCCAGGCACGCACCACGACGCCGCTCGCCCACGAGGTGGCCCGCCGCATCCGGAAACTCCGCGCCGACCGCGGCATCAGCCTCTCCGAGCTGGCACGCGGCGCGAACCTGGGCAAGGCCACGCTCTCGGCCATCGAGGCCGGCACCCGCAACGCGACGCTGGAGACCCTGTACGCGATCGCCGCGCGCCTCGACGTCCCGCTCGCCGCGCTGCTCGCCCCGCCCACCCCGGCCGATGCGCCGACGGTCAGCGGCACCGCCGTCACCGCCGAACTCCTGGAGGTCTTCACCGACGACGGCGCGACGACGGAGCTCTACCGTCTGACGATCCGTCCGGGCCCGACCCAGACCTCCCCCGCCCACCCGCGGGGAGTCGTCGAGTACCTGACCGTCTTCTCCGGCACCGCGCTCGTCGGCCCGGCCGACACGCCGCTGACGGTCGCCGCAGGCGGCCACGCCTCGTTCGCCTCCGACGTGCCGCACATCTACGCCGCCCTCGACGCCGAGGTGCACGCCTCGCTCGTCATCCGGCATCCGTCGCGGCGTCAGGGATAGGGCCTGGTCAGACGTGCGCCTCGCGAGCTTCGACGATCGTGGTGACGAGCCCGGTCTCGACGTCGTACACGTGCCCTGAGACGGTGATCCCGGGCGAGATCCGCGGCGATTCGAGCAAGCGCCCGACGTCGATCTTCACCGTCGAGTACGGGTCGGCGACCTGCACGGCTTCGAGGTGCGCCTCGCTGACGCCGGTGGCCTCGGCGGCCTCGCGGCGGAACTCGGGATCGGCCAGAAAGCCCGTGCCGCACTGCGGATGGTGGACGACCGCGACCTCGAAGAGCCGGTCCGTCATGCCGAAGACCTTTCTGGCGAGGAACGCCAGGTAGGCGATGTCCTCGACGACGGACGGGGTGACGCGGCCGCCGGCGTTGCGGATCACGACGGCCTCGCCGAGCCGGAGCCCGAGGGTGATCGAGGGGTTGATCCGGTGGTCGAGGCAGCTGACGACGACGAGGCCGGCGGTGGGGGCGGCGAGCGGCACGGGGGTGTGGTCCTGCGCGAACTGCCTGTTGCGTTCGAGCAGCGGGGTCATCCTGGTCGCGGTCATGGCGGAATCCCTTCGGTTTAGTGGACAGCGTCCACTCCACGGTCCAGGCTACGTCGCCCGGTGGACGCTGTCCACATTGCTATCCTGGATCGATGAAGGCCGACCCCCCGACGGACCCCCCGGCAGCGCGGACTCCCCCGGCCCGCCGGCCGCGCGGCGCCGTCCGGGAGGGCCTGATCGCCGCGGGGGTCGAGCTCGCCCGCGCGGGCGGCCCGGATGCCGTCGTGCTGCGCGAGGCGACGCGGGCGGTCGGGGTCGTGCCCAACGCCGCGTACCGGCATTTCGCCGACCGGGACGCGCTGCTCGCCGCCGTGTGCGCGGCGGCCATGCGGGAACTCGGCGACCGGATGGCGGCCGAGGTCGCCCGCGTGCCCGGCGCGTACGGCGATGCGGCCGCGGCCTCGGGCCGTCTCGGCGCGATCGGCACCGCGTATCTGGCGTTCGCGCGGGAGGAGCCGGGGCTCTTCGCCACCGCGTTCGCCGTGCCGCAGCAGCATGCGTACGCGCCGGCCGACGAGGGGGCGGAGGCGGATCGCAGTCCCCTGGGACAGTTGCGTGGCGCGCTCGACGAGCTGGCGGACGCGGGCGTTCTCGATCGGGGGCGCCGTGCGGGCATCGAGTATCCGATCTGGTCCGCCGTGCACGGACTGGCCGTACTCACCGGGCAGGGACCGCTCCGCAACGCCCCGGATCAGGACCGCCGGCGGATCGAAGAGCTGACGTTGGCGTTCATCGCCGACGGCCTCGCGTGATTCACCCGAGGTAGGCGGTCAGCCCGCGCTGTGGATCACGTCCATGGCGTGCTCACGCGCGGGAGCGCTCAGGGCGCGATTGAGGTCGTCGAAGAGTACGCATGCCGTCTCGCCGTTCCAGCCCGGCGGGAGAAGGCGCAGCGGCAGGCCCGGGTCGCGGTAGGGCAGGCGGCGCCACTGAGTCAGCATGGGAATGTACGTCCGGTACGCGTCGAGCGGGGCCATGCCGTTCGCCGGCACCCGTTCGAGCACGGGACGGTACCGGCGCAGGAAGTCGCCGTAGAGGCCGGTGAGCTCGTCGAGGTCCCACCAGCCGCGGATCTTGGCGCGCAGCTCGCCGAAGGCGAAGTGCCGGCCGGTGAAGATCTCCACGTAGGCGGACAGGCCGCGGCGCTCGAGCGTCCGCCGCGTCTCGGCGGCGAGGGTGGCGGGGGCGATCCAGATG
>NZ_JAGSOH010000201.1 GCF_018139625.1 Actinospica acidithermotolerans
GACGAGGTCCACGCCCCCGAGGTCGCGGCCGCGGTCCGACGGTGGGAACGGGGCACTTCGGTGCTCATCCCACAGCCCCGAAAGCCGCTCGCGCATCGCGTCATCCACGCCCTTGAGCATCACACACCGACGAGGCGAACGTAACCTGATGCGGCACTAGAGGATACAGCCGCACTGAGGTGAAACCGTGCCATGGACTGCTCGGCCTTGCAAGCCCGCCACTGCACTCAGGGGGCATTAACTATGACTATTGATCCGTCGGCCGCCAGGCAGCGGATGATTTCCAGACGCGCTTATCCACTGGAACCTTACCCCGGTTCGCGCGAAAAGTGGCGATGCCTTTGCATGAATTGCACGTCGCCCATCTCTCCGCGATACGATAATGTTTGCAATGGTAATCAGGGGCCATGTAAATGGTGTAGCGGAAAGGCCAGGGTGCCGGATCACATAGCTGAGCCAGAGATGTTCCGGGCGGGGGCCCGCCCGTTGGTTCCATACCCGAGAGTGGATGACCCGTGGGAGTGCGAATGTCTCCACTGCGGCTCAGTGATTACGCCGCGTCTAATGACGATCCGGCGCGGAAACAGGGCATGCAAATGGTGCGCTGGCATCGAGATCCCCCCAGCCGCAGCCTGGGATTACATGTTTCGGTTGGGTGAGGTCGAGCCGATCGATCGGTACCCTGGAGTCGATAAGCCTTGGCGCTCAAAATGTAGGAATTGTGCTCGGGAGGTGAAACCAAGCCTCCACGCTGTCAAGAACCAGGGCTCTCGGGGTTGCATTTACTGCGCGGGGAACGCCCCGCTGGATCCAGCCTTCGCAGCGCAGATTCTCAGAGAATCGGGCGCCGAGCCAGATCCCTCAGTCCCGTTCCCAGGCAGGCGGAAACGGTGGGTTGCACGGTGCCTCATTCCTGACTGCGGGTTAACTATATTCCCCATCGTTCAAAGTGTACGGAGAGGCTCATCGCCATGCCCAGCGCATGCAACCTATGGCTTTAATCCCGCCGCTCCAGCTTTTGTATACTTGGTCATGGAAACCGCTCGCGGCATCGCGAAAGTAGGAATCTGTAACGTGGGAAGCGCCCGTGTCGCCGTGCACTCTCGCATGGGCTGGGATCTTCACGAGCAGAGATATTTCGCCGAAGGATGGAAGGCCTATGCTGTTGAGCAGTCGGTGCTTCACCAATGGCGAAATGTCGAGCGATGGCCCGTCGCACTCACGGATGCAGCGGACATGCCGCAGAACGGGCACACAGAGACGGTGGAAACGGCTCCGGGTCGCACCGCGGACGTTCTTTGGGCCTACGTCCAAAAGGAAACAGAGTTGCTCTGTGGGCCAGAGACCTGAGCTCGAGACTTCGGCGAGCTACTGCAGGCAGTGAATGTGGTGATGACGACGTTTTCGGCCGTGACGCGTCCAGGTCGTTGAGTATTGCGACCACGACCAGTTCGACGGGCATAGGGAGCACCTGGCGAGCAACCGGCCTGCGCAGGGACCTTCCTCCGCCTCACGGAGTACTCTGGCCTCGGAAGTTCCGGGGTGCCCGCGCAAGCCTGAAGCTGGCCGCCGGCGCCTTCGTCTACGCGGCGCGGGCCGCCTAGGCGTTAGCCGCCTCCGGTGCCCGCTTGTACGAACTGAGCAAATCGTCGGGTGCGGTTTGCGGGGACAGCACTCACTCCGGCGGCGGCAGGTGAAGCCCGATGACGGGGGTGTCCCCGCCGGGGTAGGGCTCGACGGTTCCGAGCGGGCAGCTGTTCGGGCCGCGGGTTTGGTGGCGCTGGCGGGCATGGCTCACTATGGCTGGGTTCTTGGGGCCGCCTCGACTCGCACGCGCCACTGCTGTCACACGGGCAAAGCGGCGCTGGCCATGTTGCCGAACCCCTACGGGCCCGGCAACCGCGAGCCGCGGGGCCCGCCGCTCGCGGTCGTCTGGCGCTTAGCCGATCTCGGGGTTCGTGACGGTGTAAAAGTGCTGCATCTGGTTGTAGTGCTCATCGTCGAAGCATGTGCTGCACAGGTTCTCGCCGTCCTGCGGAGCGAACGGGTGCTCGCAGTCCGCGCACTCCGTCAGAGACCCGAACTCCTCGCTGCATGCGAAGCACAGGGCGAGTTCCTCACCGCTGTACGCGGTGACGACTCCGCGCACGAGTTCATTCTCACCGCACCCCGGGCAGCGGGCCGGACTCCCGAAGCTCCCCAGCACCTCGGCCAGGCCCGTCGCCGCCTGCTCGCCCCAATCGATCCCACAGAAGTGACACCGGTTCGCCTGCCCGTCGACCAGCAGCGCGAACTGGTTGCACTGATGGCACTGAACCACACGCGGTGACCACGGATCCAGCTCCGGGCGCAGTCGGTTCATACGGTTCCTGACAAACGCGCGGATCTCGCCGAGCCCGCGGCGGATGTGGCCTGTGTAGTCCCGCTCGAGCCGGTCGACCACCGCCGCGTCGAGCGTGGACAGCAACTGCTCGTCGAGGAACCCGACGAGGAAGTCCAGGACACGCCCGGCGCGGGCCTCGGTGGCCGGTCCGGACGCGGTCAGCCCGTAATGCTGCAGTGCATTGCGATCCTTGCGCAGCTTGTTCAGGGCCGTGACATCCTTCGCGGCGAAGTCCAGGCCGACGATGTCCCTCAGACGGGCGAGGGTCTCCTCGGTCGAGCAGCTCTCGAACTCGCCGGACTCGAACTTGGCACGCGCCGCCGTGCCCGGGACCTTGAACACCAAGGTCCAGTGCTCGGCCTGGAGCCGGGCCTTGAGCAGCACCTCCACCGCCGCCTGCAGGTGCAGGACCGCATACTTCAGATCGCGCGCGCCCGGGCTTTCCTCCCCGGTCTTGACCAGGTGGTCCACGACGCTGCACAGGTAGTCCAGGCCGTTCTCGATCGGCGGGAAGCTCACGTCGCCGCCCGACATCTGCGACATCGCGCCCGAGGAAAGTGTGTCAGCCACCCTCACATCCTCCCGCCGCAGACAGCCGGCCGTGAAGCATTTTCAAGCTCGATGAACCATCGCGGATCCGCACCCCTTGCCTCCACGCCCCGCACGGACCGTAATGCCATGCCGGAAGAACGCGAGCCGGCCCACCGCGAAACGACACTCCGGCCTCAGTCAGTGTCCGAGGGACGAGGGTGCCGCCTCCGCCCCGGCCGGAGTTCAAGCGGACGGCTCGCCTCAGTTCCCTGCGCCGCCCTCGACTAGAATGTCCCAGGTGGCGCCATCACCCGCGCGCCATGTATCAGACCCCTGAAGTGGGGAAAATCTGGGGAAGATCCGAAGCAAAACCCGGCAGCAGATGGCAGAGATCTGCAGAGAACCGCACGGGATCGCAGCATAATGCGAGGCGGGAGCCGGTGACCGATTAATACTCGCAGGTCACCGACCCCCACATGCCACAAGAGAGATTATGCATGAGAAGACCAGAAATCGGGGTTCCAGCGCCGTTCACCTGCAGCTTTTGTGACAACAGGCTTTCATGTGTATCGCGTTTTGGGGAAAAGTGCGACGCCAAGCGACGCATCCAGTCGCGGGCGCGGTCCCGACGCAGGCCCAACTGTCGCGCACGTGCCTTTACATGCACGCCGTTGACCTGGGCCTTTAGGCGTGTGGGCGGGCTGTCCGTTCAAGTAGATCGCCAACTCTCGAAACTGGGCCCTTTTCATGCATAATGGATTTTTGGCCATGATTCACGGGCTGACCTGGACTTTTCCCCGGTCGGCCCACAACTGTTCGAGCCCGTATATCATCTGCTCGCGCATGGCCGGGGTGGGGTGGGCGTAGATGATGCGCATGCCGGGGGGTCGGTGTCCGAGGCGGTCGTCTTGGAGGATTTCGGGGACGTCGAGCTCGACGAGCATGTTCTTGTGGCTGTGACGCAGGTCGTGGAACCGCAGCCCCAGGCAGATGGGCGCGAGCGCATCGGGTGCCGCACCGCCGGCAGCGGCGCCCATGAGCGAGCCGTCGCAAGCCCGACGCCAGCGAGTCAGGAAGTCGGTGTGCCTGATCGCCGCGGAGCGCCGGTTGGCGAACAGCAGCTCTCGCCCACCGGTGTTCGCGGCGTGTTCGGTGAGCAGGTCGGCGAGGAAGCCCGGCAGGTCTATGACGCGTCCGGCCCCGCCCTTGGGTGGGCCGAAGAATCGGCGCGCGTGCACGTCCTCATGTACCGCGCCGCGTGTCGTGTCGATGCGATACCACGCGCCGTCGGGGCCGCCCGGCTCGCCCGGCGGGTGCAGGTGTTGCCGTCGCATCCCGCACACCTCGCCCCACCGCATGCCGGTGAACAACGCGACCACAGCCATCAGCGCCTCCTGCGCAGGAAGGCGCGCACAGACCGCGAGCACCGTCTCCACGTCTACGGCGACACCCGGGCGCACAGGTGCGCCCGCTCCGGTACGCCGGTGCCGGAGACGTAGCGGGGGCGCGGAAGGGATCAGCCCCTCCGCCACGGCATCCGCGAGCAGATCACGGATCACACTCAGCACGACGGTCACACTCGACGCCGCAAGCCCCGCTTCCCGCAGATCGCGGGCGAACTCAGACAGGTCCAAGCCGGTGATCTCGGCCAACGCCCGCTGTCCGAAGCGCGGGTGCACATACCGCCGGTACTGCTGGGCGTAACTCTCCAACGTCGCCGGCGCCAGGTCCTGCGCCGCAGACCAGCGCTGCCACCACTCCCCCACCGTCAGTCCAGGCTCCACGCGAAGCCGAGGCCAGAGCCGAGCGGCGAGCTCCTGCTCATCCGCGTACTGCTGCGCCGCACGTTTCCCTGCGAACCCTGACTTGCTCCCGAACCGCCCGCCACCCATCGACCAGCGCGCCCGCCAACCTCGCCCGCTCCGCTCCGCATACGCCATCGCACACCCGTCCGATCCGCCGCACCGACTGCAGCACCTGACCGCAGCGTGATCTTCGAAGATCCGGACGTCCAGCACGACGCGAGGGCGGCCAGGCTCACGCAACCCGCGCACCACCCTGGGCACGTCACCATCAGCAAGCGCATTCACACGACAAGGTCGCGAGATTCAATACCGCCGCCGCGTTGCTCCAGCGGCTGGCTGTCACCACTGAATTACGCTCTCGTCGATGCCTGTCGGTGCCGCCCACGAGGTCAGGACTCGGCGACGGCGAGCCTCGACCAGGCCTCCCCCAGGTGGTCCGGTGCAGCTGCGGGAAGGTGCTGGGCAGGCACAGCAACGAATCGCATCCGTCGCTGTCAGTCGCGTGCGAGCCCTTACGGCAGTCGCGGCCGTGAAGTGCCGCCGAGGTTACGGTCGACTGTCAGCAGGTAGGTCACAGGGGAGTCCCGCCTCAGTTGGCGGCCTTTGCCAACCCTCTGCGCCACCGGCAACCGGCGAGGTGGGCTGGAGCTGGTTTCCGGTGCCATGCGCAAGACCGTACGGGAGCCCACCGACAGAATCCTGCGTCAGGCCGTGCATCAGTCTCTACCCGACCCACGTGACGTCGGTGACGAGCAACTGCCGATCAGGCTCATAGATCAGGTAAGTGACCATGCCTTCGCCGTGCGGCCCGAAGTGAACCGTCGGCATGTTCCGGGTCCGCTTCTCGTCCGGCGCGAGCTCAACCTCCCAGGGGTTGAGCTCGGCGGCAGCCATGACCTCCAGGAAGGCACGGGCACCCTCGATGGGCATCGTGGCGGCTCGATCGCGGACCTCGTCGTTCATGAAGTCCCAGGCGTAGACCACGGCTCAGGCCAGGTCCAGCTTCTCGCCCGGATGGGCGGCTTCCCACGCTTCGATGAACTCTTCCCGGCCCGAACCACGGCGCTCGGGCTCGATCGCGCCGCGCGCCACCTGCGCGACGTCCCACCAGTGACTCAGGACCTTAGCGAGCGGTTCGCCACTGTCTAGTTCGATAGCGTCCTTCGACGCCTGCTCGACCTGCTGGTCGTAGAGAGCGAGCGTCTCGTCCGTCGCATACGGCTCAAGGGCGCTCCGGACCTCGTTGGGCCCGTGAATCGGCCTGGCCGCGAAGTCGGGACGGTCAAGAGTACTCGTCATACTCATACGGTACCTGGAGTGTTTCGCCCGAGAAACGCCTTCAGGCATCAGCACAGGTCGCCATGATGCCGCTCACCGCTACGCGATGGCGCCGGCGACGCTCATGCGAAAGGCCCTGGGAGAGGACCGGTCGCCGCAACTACTGGGGAGCGGACGAGACCGCTGTTTATCCATGCGCCGAAGAGCACGTCCGCGAGGTCGATGGAGGGTCCGGGACGCGCGTGTCGATCCCGAAGCGCAACTGGGCGGCGACCATGCGGGAGGCGACGTTGACCGGGGTGCTGCAGGCGATGACCAGGGCGTCGAAGCGGGCGAGAAGGTCACGTTGTAGCTCGTGACCGCAGAGCAGCCCCAGCCGTCCTCGCTGTATGCGCCCGCAGGTCATGGCCCCGCACGGTCCGAGCCGGCCGAAACGAACGTTTTGCATGAACGCATGTCGGCCGAGCCTGCTGAAGTCGGCTTGGGCCAGCATTGACTACAGAGAGTGGCCGATTTGGTGGACTAGTTCGACGCGCACAGTTCTCAAGCTCGCGGCCAGCCTCGTCCTCGCCCTCGCTTGTCCGTGTTTCGGCAGTTCAGAGCCACTCCCAGAGTGCCTGAAGCCCTTCCGCCATCGCCCGCCGCATCCGCGTGATGGTGCGGGCGTAGACGCCCCGCATCCCGGGTGGGTGGTGCCCGAGACGCTCGTCTTGCGGGATCTCCGGGACGCCGAGCTCGATGAGCATCGTCTTGCGCGTGTAGCGCAAGTTCTGGAACCGCAGACCGCGGTGGGCCGACGCCGTGGCCGGCTCCCCCACGCTCCCGTCCCGCGGCGTGGCGCGGCAGCCCACCGTCGCACGCCGCCCGCCACAATCGCCGGAAGTCGCGGTGCCGGACCGGTTCACCGTGCCGGTTGGCGAACAGCAGCGGCCGCCCGCCGACCGCCTCGACCCTCTCGGACAGAAGATCGGCAAGGCATACCGGCAGGTTGATCACCCGGCCGCGCCCGCCCTTGGGCGGACCGAAAAACCCTCGACCGTACACGTCTTTGTGCACCGCGCCGAACCGCGGACCACCCTCGTAGACTCCCGCGCCCACACCCGGTCCCGTGCGCATCCCGCACACCTCCCCCC
>NZ_JAGSOH010000202.1 GCF_018139625.1 Actinospica acidithermotolerans
GTGCCCGGGGGAGTGAGGGCGAGGATCGAGACGTCGATCCCCTGCGCGTCCATCGCCGCGATCCGGCCCTCTCCGAGGTCCTCGAGGCGCTCCCGGTGGTCGCCCATCTCGTTGAAGGCGAGGCTCTCGTCGGGGCGCGGCATCGCCTTGAGGGCCGCCGTGAGGTCCGGGCTGATCCAGTGTTCTTCGATGGCGATGAGGGTCACGGCTGCCTGCGTCCTTCCATCGAGCGGGCGACGCGGTCGGGGCCGCCCTCGGGCAAATAGCTGTCAATTGACAGCTAAACTAGTCCCCGCCTAGAATCACTGTCAAATGATACTGATCGGCTGACAGGAAAGAGGGCGCGGCGCATGGACGAGGAGCGGGCCGCACGGCTGTTCGAGCTTGCCGACCTGATCCTGGCGGTCGGCCGGCACATCCAGGCGTCCAAGGACGCCGGGGCCGCCTCGGGCACGCCGCTGGAGGGCGCGGTGATGCGCTACATCGACCGCCATCCCGGCACGACGGCGAGCGCTGCGGCCGAGGCCACCCAGCTGATCTCGAGCAACTTCAGCCGGGCGGTTCGCGGGCTGGAGTCGATGGGCTTCGTGCGGCGCGAGGTCGACCCGGACGACGCGCGGCGGGTCCGGCTCTATCCGACCGCCAAGTCGCAGGAGAACCTCCGGCTGCTGCACGAGATCTGGAGCGGTCTGCTCGACGGGGTGATCGACGACCCGGACGAGATCGACGGCGTGATCGCCGCGCTGCGCCGCATCGAGGGCGGACTGATCACCCGGAGCCGGCAATGACCGAACCGGCGGTGACTGAACCGCGATGACTGAAACCGCGATGACCGAACAGGCATGACTGAAGGAGCCGACATGGCAGTGGACAGTGGAAGTGCACGCAGGACGGCGCTCGTCGTCGGGGCGTCGCGCAACCTCGGCCTCGCGATCAGCGGGCAGCTGCTGCGCAGGGGCTGGGACGTCGTCGCGACGGTGCGCGGCCACGAGCCGGAAGACCTGCGGCGGATCGCGCAGGAGAGCGGGAGCGCGCTCACCGTCGAGCGGCTGGATATCACCGAGCAGGAGCAGATCGCCGGGCTGCGGGAGCGGCTCGGCGGCCTTTCGCTCGACCTGCTGTTCGTGAACGCGGGCATCACCGACGAGGACCGGCCGGTCGGCGAGGTCTCGACGGAGGTGTTCACCGAGGTGATGGTGACGAACGCCCTCAGCCCGATGCGCGTCGTGGAGGCTCTGGGCGATCTGGTGGCGCCGAGCGGGACCATCGCCGTGATGTCCTCGCGGCAGGGCAGCGTCTCGTTCAACACCCGGGGCGGGCACGAGGTCTACCGGGCCAGCAAGGCCGCGCTCAACCAGCTGATGCGCTCGTACGCCGCCCGGCATCACGACGACAAGCGCACTCTGCTGCTCACTCACCCCGGCTGGGTCAAGACGGAGCTCGGCGGTCCGGGCGCTCCGGTGGAGGTCGAGGAGAGTGCGCACGGCGTCGTGGACGTCGTCGAGCGTCACGCCGGGGACGGTGGTCTGCAGTTCCTCGACTACCGGGACCAGGTCGTCCCGTGGTGACGGGGCAAGCGGCGGATCAGGGCTGGAAGCGGTAGCCCATGCCGGGCTCGGTCAGCAGCTGCCTCGGGTGCGAGGGCTCGGTCTCGAGCTTCTGGCGCAGCCTAGCGAGGTAGAAGCGCAGGTAGTTGGTCTCCGACTCGTATGCCGGTCCCCACACCTCCTGGAGCAGCTGCTTGCCTGATACCAGGCGGCCGGGGTTGCGCGCGAGGACTTCGAGCACGGCCCACTCGGTCTTGGTCAGGTGCACGGCCGCCGGCACGTCGGCGGGCGCGTCGGGCCGCCGGGTGACGGTCTTGTTGGCGAGGTCCACGCTGAAGTGGCCGACCAGCACGACCGGGTCGTCGGCGTTCGCGTCCGACTCGGCGCGGCGTTGCAGGGCCCTGAGCCGGGCCATCAGCTCCTCCATCGAGAAGGGCTTGGTGACGTAGTCGTCGGCGCCGGCGTCGAGGGCGTCGACCTTGTCGGTCGCGTCCACCCGGCCGGAGAGCACGAGGATCGGGACCTTGGTCCAGCCGCGCAGGCCGGCGATCACCTCGGTGCCGTCCATGTCGGGCAGGCCGAGGTCGAGGATGACGAGGTCGGGCAGGTGCCGGGCGGCGGCCTCGAGGGCCGTGGCGCCGTCGGCCGCCACGACGACCTCGTAGCGGCGGGCCGTCAGGTTGATGCGCAGGGCGCGCATCAGCTGCGGCTCGTCGTCGACCACCAGAACCCGCATCATCGGATGACCTCCTGTGCTTGCGTTGCGGTGCCGGTACCCGCGCCGGGGGCCGCGGGCAGGGACAGGACCATTGTGATGCCCCCGCCGGGGGTGTCTTCTGGTATGAGCGTGCCGCCCATCGCCTCGGCCAGTCCCCGGGAAAGCGCCAGCCCGAGGCCGACGCCGCTGGTGTTGTCGCGGTCGCCGAGCCGCTGGAAGGGACGGAAGACGAGGTCCCAGTCCTCTTCCGGGATGCCCCGGCCGCGGTCGATGACCCGCACCTCGACCTGGTTGCCCAGCGCCGAGACGGTGACCGTGACGAAGGAGTCGGTGTGGGTGACGGCGTTGGCGACGAGGTTCGCGATGATGCGCTCGGCGAGCGGCGCGTCGACGAGCGCTGCCGGGATTCCCGGCTCGGTCGGCGCGAGGAGCACGCGTCCGGCAGCGGCCGGTACGTCGTCGACCGCGCGCGGGATGACGTCCTCGATGGCGATCGCTTCGAGGCGCGGGGTGACGGCGCCGGCCTGCAGCCGGGACATGTCGAGCAGGTTCTCGACGAGGCGGGTGAGCCGGTCGAGGGATTCCTCGGCCGCTTCGAGCAGTTCGGCGCGGTCGGCGTCGGCCAGGACCAGCTCCGGGTCACGCAGCGTGCTGATGGACGCCTTGGCCGCGGCGAGCGGGGTGCGCAGGTCGTGTGAGACGGCCGTGAGCAGCGCGGTGCGCATCTTGTCGGCGGCGGCAAGCGACTGCGCGGTCGCGGCCTCGCGGGCGAGGCGGCGGCGCTCCAGTGCGGCCGTGGCCTGCGCGGCGAACGCGGCGAGTACGCGCTGTTCGGCGGCGGGAAGGGTACGTCCACGCAGCGCGAGTACGGCGTTGGGGCCGGCCTCGATGACGGTGTCGGCCCGGCCCGGGCACATCGCCGGGTCGGTGCCGCTCGCGGCCACCAGCGTCCAGCGTCGCGGGTCGTCGATCTCGTCGGGCAGGCGCGGGCCCTCGGTGTCGTTGCGTTGCAGCAGGCCGACGTTCTCCATGGAATAGGTTTCGCGGAAGCGCTCGAGGAGCGCCGAGATCGCCTCGTCGCCCCGGAGTACGGCCACTGCGAAGGCGTTGAGCGTCTCGGCCTCGGCTGAGGCGTGGGCCGCGCTGCGCGTCTGTCTGATCGCCAGGTCGACGACCGACGCGACCGTCAGGCCGACGATGACGAACACGACCAGCGCGATCGCGTTGTTCGCCTCGGCGATGGTGATCGAGTGCACCGGCGGGATGAAGTAGTAGTTGAGCAGCAGCGAGCTCCACAGTGCCGCGACGAACGCGGAGACCATGCCGCCGAGCCGGGAGATGGCGACGGTGAGCGTGAGGTAGAGCAGGATGTCGCTGGCCACGTTCAGCCGGAACGGGTGATCGATCGCCGTGAGGACGGCGGTGAGGATCGGCGGGGCGATGATGCCGACTGTGATCGCGCGCCAGCTGCCGCCGGTGCCCCAGGACGCTTGGCGCAGCGGGTTCGGCGGCAGCCACGGGAAGCGTCGGCGCGGCGCCATCTCCCGGTGCGTGACCATGTGCACGTCGATGTCCCCGGACAGCATGGTCGTGGTCTCGCCGATCCCACGGCCCGTCAGGAAGCGGTTGACGCGGTTGCGTCGCGACGTGCCGAGCACGAGCTGCGTCGCGTTCTTCGCCTGCGCGAATTCGATCAGCGCGCGGGGGACGTCGTCGCCGATGATGGAGTGGTACGTCCCGCCGAGCGTTTCGACCAGGTGACGCTGCGTGGCCAGTGCGCTCGGGCTTGTCCCGGCGGCGAGGCCGTCCGAGCGCGCGATGTGCACGGCGAGCAGTTCGCCGCCGGAGGAGCGCGCGGCGATCCGGGCGGCGCGGCGGATGAGCGCCTCGCCCTCGTTGCCGCCGGGCAGCGCGACGACGACCCGCTCGCGCGCCTCCCAGACCGTGCCGATCCCGTGCTCCTCGCGGTAGCGCTGGAGCACCTCGTCGACGCGGTCGGCCACCCACAGCAGGGCCAGCTCGCGCAGCGCGGTGAGGTTGCCGACGCGGAAGTAGTTGCCGAGGGCCGCGTCGATCTTCTCCGCGGCGTACACGTTGCCGTGTGCGAGGCGGCGGCGCAGGGACTCCGGGGACATGTCGACGAGCTCGATCTGGTCCGCTGCGCGAACGACCTCGTCGGGCACGGTCTCGCGCTGCGGAACGCCAGTGATGCGCTGCACGACGTCGTTGAGCGATTCGAGGTGCTGGACGTTGACGGTCGTGATGACCTCTATGCCGGCGTCGAGCAGATCCTGCACGTCCTGCCAGCGCTTCGCATGCCGGCCGCCGGGAACGTTCGTGTGAGCGAGCTCGTCGACGAGCGCGACCTGCGGGCGCCGCGCGAGCACGGCGTCGAGGTCCATCTCCTCGAACATGACCCCGCGGTACTCGCGCGTGATGCGCGGGACGGTCTCCAGGCCCTCGGCCAGCTTCGCGGTCAGGGCGCGGCCGTGCGTCTCGACGAATCCGATCACGACGTCGGCGCCGCGTTCGGCGCGCCGGTGCGCCTCTTCGAGCATCTTGTAGGTCTTGCCGACCCCGGGGGCCGCGCCGAGGTAGACCCTGAGCTTCGCGCGTTGCCTCATGGTTTCGATGTCACCTGACTCTTCGGGAGAACGGGCTCGGCCCGACAGCCCCGGTCGAGGCTGTCGGGCAGGGCACTGCGGTTCGCGCGGATCAGGACGAGGCCCCGGTCGCGAAGGCCGTGGTGCCGGAGTCGCTGCTCGGGTACTGCTTGTCGAGGGCGATGTTCAGCGTGGTGGTGTTGACTCCGGGTTCGCCGAGGATGCCGATGTCGCGGCCGGTGGTGTTGGCCTGGATCAGGGCCTTGACCTGGGCGACGGTGATGCCGCGGGTCGCCGCGATGCGGGCGGCCTGCTGGTCGGCGTTCAGCGGGGTGATGTACGGCTCGACGTCCGATCCGGATTCGGTCACCGCGTCGGTGGCGACCTGTGCGGCCGTCACGGTGGTGGTGTCGGTGGAGTCGAACGCGGCCATGTTCGCCCGCATGAGTGTGATCAGTTCGGTGAGGTTGTCGCTGTTCGGGCCGAGGTTGTTGCTGCCGGTGGCGGTGTAGGTGCAGCCGTTGGCGAGCTGGATCGTGTAGCGGCCGAGCGCCGGATCCGAGGAGAAGGTCGGGCGGGACTGGAAGTACTTGTCGATCGGGTCGGCGTAGCCGGTGACGCCGTCCTTCTTGTTCAGCGCCGCCTCCGCGGAGGACGGGTTCACGTAGGTCTGGCACAGCAGCTTCGAGGCGATGGCCTGCCCGCTGCCGTTGGTGATCAGCGAGCCGTCGGCCTGGTTGTGGAAGGCGGCCTGGCCGATGCCGGTCATCACCAGGGGGTAGGCGATGCCGGTGATGACGGTGAACACGAGCATCGCGCGGATCGCGGCGAGGTGGCGCAGCACGGCGCCGGGGAGGCGGGACATTTCTCGATCACCGACCCATTCCGGGGAGGTACTGGATCACCATGTCGAGCAGCTTGATCCCGATGAACGGGACGATCAGGCCGCCGGCGCCGTAGATCCACAGGTTGCGCCGCAGCAGGGCCGAGGCGGAGGAGGGGGTGTAGCGCACCCCGCGCAGCGCGAGCGGGATGAGCGCGACGATGATCAGCGCGTTGAACACGATCGCGGAGGTGATCGCGGACTGCGGGCTGTGCAGGTGCAGGATGTTGAGTTTCTCGAGGCCGGGGAAGACGCCGGCGAACATCGCGGGGAGCATCGCGAAGTACTTCGCGACGTCGTTGGCGATGGAGAACGTGGTCAGGGCGCCGCGGGTGATCAGCAGTTGCTTGCCGATCTCGACGATCTCGATCAGCTTGGTGGGGTTGGAGTCGAGGTCGACCATGTTCCCGGCCTCCTTGGCGGCCGAGGTGCCGGTGTTCATCGCCACCCCGACGTCCGCCTGCGCGAGGGCGGGGGCGTCGTTGGTGCCGTCGCCGGTCATCGCGACGAGCTTGCCGCCCTCCTGCTCCTTTCTGATCAGCGCGAGCTTGTCCTCCGGGGTGGCCTCGGCGAGGAAGTCGTCCACACCGGCCTCGGCGGCGATGGCCTGGGCCGTCAGCGGGTTGTCACCCGTGATCATGACGGTCTTGATGCCCATCTTGCGCAGCTCGGCGAAGCGCTCCTTGATGCCGTCCTTGACGACGTCCTTGAGGTGGATCACGCCGAGGACGCGGGCCTGGCTGCCCTTGATCTGCGCGACGACCAGCGGGGTGCCGCCGGCCGCGGAGATCGCGTCGACGACCTGGCCGACCTTCGCGTCCACGTGGCCGCCGTTGTCGCGCACCCAGTCGCGCACGGCGTTCGCCGCGCCCTTGCGGATCTGGGTGCCGTCGGGCAGGTCGACCCCGGACATGCGGGTCTGCGCGGTGAACTCGATGAAGCTCGCGTCGTGCACCTCGCGCCCGCGCAGGGCGTACTTCTCCTTCGCGAGCACGACGATGGAGCGGCCCTCGGGGGTCTCGTCGGCCAGCGAGGACAGCTGCGCGGCGTCCGCGAGATCCTGCACCGATACACCGTCGACGGGCACGAACTCGCTGGCCTGCCGGTTGCCGAGGGTGATGGTGCCGGTCTTGTCGAGCAGCAGGGTGTTGACGTCGCCGGCGGCCTCGACGGCGCGTCCGGACATGGCCAGCACGTTGCG
>NZ_JAGSOH010000203.1 GCF_018139625.1 Actinospica acidithermotolerans
CCCCACTGCCCCCGCCGCCGGCCATGCTCGACGCCTTCGGCCTCCACCTCCACGCCCTCGGACGCCCCCCACTGCGACTTGCGCCGCTCACTTCCGGACGTCACGTCAACCGCCTCCGACCCGGACTCCGAGTCCGCCGGCGTCTCCCACCGCCCGCGGCGTCGCGCGGGCGCCCGGGTGCCGGTTCTCCCCAGCCTTCGTTGGATTCCGGGCCCCGCGAGGCGACCTCGGACTCCGACGGCTCGCGCCGCCGGTCCGGAGCCGGAGGCCGCCTCGCCTGATCCGTCACTGCTCGGCGGCTGTGTCCGCGGCGGCAGCGGCCGCCTTGGCCCGCGACGCGCGCGGGGTCTTGGCGGTCGTGGCAACGGCCGGGGCCGCGGCGGGCTCGGCGGCGGCCTGGCGCGGCACGCCGTCGCCCGCCTCGGCCGGGGCGTCCAGGCGCGGGCCGACGCCCAGCTTCTCCTTGATCTTCTTCTCGATCTCGTTGGCGATGTCCGGGTTGTCCTTCAGGTACGTGCGGGCGTTCTCCTTGCCCTGCCCGAGCTGGCCGCTCTCGTACGTGTACCAGGCACCCGACTTGCGCACGAAGCCGTGCTCCACGCCCATGTCGATCAGGCCGCCCTCGCGGCTGATGCCCTCGCCGTAGACGATGTCGAACTCGGCCTGCCGGAACGGCGGCGCGACCTTGTTCTTCACGACCTTCACGCGGGTACGGTTGGCCACCGCCTCCTGGCCGTCCTTCAGCGTCTCGATCCGGCGCACGTCGAGGCGCACCGAGGCGTAGAACTTCAGCGCGCGGCCACCGGTCGTGGTCTCCGGCGAGCCGAACATGACGCCGACCTTCTCGCGCAGCTGGTTGATGAAGATCGCCGTCGTCCGCGAGTGGTTCAGCGCGCCGGTGAGCTTGCGCAGCGCCTGGCTCATCAGCCGCGCCTGCAGGCCCACGTGCGAGTCGCCCATCTCGCCCTCGATCTCGGCGCGCGGCACGAGCGCGGCCACCGAGTCGATGACGATGACGTCCAGCGCGCCGGAGCGGATCAGCGTGTCCGCGATCTCCAGCGCCTGCTCGCCGTTGTCCGGCTGCGAGATGTACAGGTTCTCGGTGTCCACGCCGAGCGCCTTGGCGTAGTCCGGGTCGAGCGCGTGCTCCGCGTCGATGAATCCGGCCAGGCCGCCGGCCCGCTGGGCGTTGGCCACCGCGTGCAGCGCGACGGTCGTCTTACCGCTGGACTCCGGCCCGTAGATCTCGATGATCCGGCCGCGCGGCAGGCCGCCGACGCCGAGCGCGACGTCCAGCGCGATCGCGCCGGTGGGGATGACCTCGATCGGCGCGCGGGTCTGGTCGCCCATGCGCATCACGGAGCCCTTGCCGAACTGTCGCTCGATCTGCGCGAGGGCCGCGTCGATCGCCTTCTCGCGGTCTGTACCCGCCATGGTCTCTCTGCCTCCGTGTATCGAAAACCGCCTAGTCCGGCTCGTCTTCCACGACGCTACCGGGCGCCACCGACAAGACCGCCCCACCCCGCCGACCGCCCGCACCGGGCGTTCGTCGAGGCAACTGTGCCACAGCGCGGCGCGACGGTGCGGCGAATCCGGAGATGTCCGGGCAGATCGTGCCCATTCCACCGGTCCAAGCGTCTCTTCTAGAACTATAGTTCGAAACCGCGTCGCTCCGCGCTCCCGCTCCCGGGTGAATCCCGGCGGGCTCGTCACCCGGTCGGAGCTGTCACTTCTGCGTACGCGATATACGCCGATTGCTCGATGTGACGACCCGTCACCCGCTGCGATCGTGATCACGTCGCCCCGTTTCCCGCGGAACCCCCGCGGCGGCGGCGATCAGGATCCAGGAGGTTCAAGCAATGTCCCGCATGTTCCATCGCGTCCTCGCCACGTCCGTGATCGGCGCCGCGGCCCTGGCCGCGCCCGTGACGGCCATGGCCGCCGACACCGGCGGCGGGGGCGGCAGCGGCACCGAACCCGCGCCGACGGCCGTCGTCGTGCACCTGCCCAAGCACGTCGAGGCGGGCCGGCCGGTGACCGTCACGGCCCGGGTGACCACACCGGAGGCCGCGCACCCGGGCGGCCCGGGTACGGACAAGCCCGGCCAGGGCGGCGACGACCACTCCGGCAAGGGCCGGCAGCACAAGGGCCCCGGGCACGGCAAGAAGCACAAGAAGCACCCCGGCAAGCGGCGGCACGCCGCGACCGGCAAGGTCGAGTTCTTCCTCGACGGCAAGCCGGAGACGCCGGTCGAGGTCAGCCACGGCCGGGCCAGCGAGCGGATCGAGATCCCGGTCGGCAAGCACACGATCTTCGCCCAGTACTCGGGTGACGACGAGCACCTGGCGGCCAAGTCCGCGCCCGTCACCTTCGAGCTGACGGCCGATCCGCAGGGCCCGGACGACCAGACGGGCGTCGGCGGCGACCAGAAGAACTCCGGCGGCGGCACGAGCACCGCCGGCGTCCAGAACGGCGAGCGGAGCGACGCCGTCGGCCCACTGCCCTGCGACGACGACCCGGACAACCCGGGCTTCGGCCAGGACGGCGGGAACCCGCCCGGGGACCAGGGCTGGGACGACTCGGACCAGGACGACCAGGGTCCTGGCCAGGACACCCCGAACCAGAGCGGAGACGAGGATCAGATCTGAGCGCTAGGCCTTAGCAGGCCGACCGACATCCGTTGATGCGCGTGTCGGCCCCGGACCGTAGACCGGGGCCGACACGTCAGCAGACCGGGGCCGACACGTCGGCGCAGAACGGCTCTACCGCTACCAGCTGCTGTGCAGCACCGCTACCAGCTGCTGTGCAGCGGCTTGCCCTCGGTGTAGCCCGCGGCGCTCTGGATTCCGACGACCGCGCGGTCGCGGAACTCCTCGATGGACCGGGCGCCCGCGTAGGTGAAGGAGGAGCGCACTCCGGCGACGATCGAGTCGATCAGGTCCTCGACGCCCGGGCGTCGCGGGTCGATGTACATCCGCGAGCTGGAAATGCCCTCCTCGAAGATCGCCTTGCGAGCCTGCTCGAAGGCCGAGTCCTCGGCGGTGCGCAGCTTGACCGCGCGGGCCGAGGCCATCCCGAAGTTCTCCTTGTACTGCCGTCCGTTGCCGTCCCGCAGGATGTCGCCGGGCGACTCGTACGTACCCGCGAACCAGGAGCCGACCATGACGTTCGAGGCACCGGCGGCCAGCGCCAGCGCAACGTCGCGCGGGTGGCGCACGCCGCCGTCCGCCCAGACATGCCTGCCCAGATCCCGGGCCGCCGCGGCGCACTCCAGCACCGCGGAGAACTGCGGGCGGCCGACGCCCGTCATCATCCGGGTGGTGCACATCGCGCCCGGGCCGACGCCGACCTTGACGATGTCCGCGCCGGCCTCGACAAGGTCGCGCACGCCGTCGGCCGAGACCACGTTGCCCGCGACGACCGGGACCTGCGGGTCGAGTGCGCGCACCGCGCGTAGAGCGGTGAGCATCTTCTCCTGGTGGCCGTGCGCGGTGTCCACCACGAGGACGTCGATGCCGGCGTCGAGCAGCGCCTTGGCACGGCCGACCACGTCGCCGTTCACGCCGATCGCCGCGCCGATGCGCAGCCGGCCCCGGTCGTCCACGGCGGGCGCGTACAGGGTCGCCCGGAGCGAGGACTCGCGGGTGAGCAGACCGGCGAGGGTGCCGTCCTCGTGCACGACGGGAGCGAGCCGGTGATGTCCCTTGCTCAGGCGCTCGAACGCCTCCTCGGGCGCGATGCCGTACGGTACAGTCAGCAGCTCGCGGGCCATGACCTGCCCGACCTGCGTGAACCGGTCGACCCCTTGGCCGTCGGCCTCGGTGGCCACCCCGACGGGCCGCTGACCCTCGAGTACCACCGCAGCGCCATGCGCGCGCTTCGGCAGCAGGTTCAGCAGGTCGCCGACCGTGTCGGTCGGCCGGACGGTGATGGGCGTCTCGTACACGACGTGCCGGGCTTTGACCCATGAGACGACCTCGGTCACCACCTCGATCGGGATGTCCTGCGGGATGATCACGAGGCCGCCGCGGCGCGCGACCGTCTCGGCCATCCGCCGCCCCGCGACCGCGGTCATGTTCGCGACGACCAGCGGAATCGTCGTCCCGGTGCCGTCCGTCGTGCCGAGGTCCACGCTGAGCCGGGAGCCGACGTCGGACCTGGCCGGAACCATGAACACGTCGTCGTAGGTGAGGTCGTACTGCGGGATGAGGTCGTTAAGAAAGCGCACGTAACGGCAGTCTACCCGCAAATCGCGACCCTCCCGCGACGGACGACGGCGCGCGGTTCGGGCTCGGCGCCGTCCAGGAACGGGAGGTCAGGTGCGCCTGGAACCGCTGCGCCGCGCCGTCGGGCAGCACCATGCCCTCCATCGCCGCAACCACGACGGCCCGCAGGAGCCGCGGCAGCACGTGGCAGCACGTGGCACGTCGGACGGCAGGGCATCCACGACGGGTGCGGCCGCTCGATGCGACTCCATTACGGAAGGCTCCATGGCGGAAGGCTCCCTTTCGGCCGAAGGCTCCCTTCCGGCCGAAGGCTCCCTTCCGGCGGAAGGCTCCGTTCCGGCGGCGATCAGGCGGGCGTGGGCGGCTTGGTGGTTTTACCGACGGACGGCGTTTCGAGGTCGGTGATCGACGGACCGGGCGCCTGGCGCAGGGCCGGTGTCGTGGGCTGGGCAAGTGAGGTGTCCGGGGCCTTGGGGAGCGAAGTGTCCTGGGCCGGTGGGAGCGAGGGCTCGGCGGACTGGCCGTAGGAGCGGGCGCTGCGCCACTGACCGTCCTCGTCGAGGCGGCGGACCACGCGGGCGGGCACGCCTGCGACGACGCAGTGGTCGGGGACGTCGCCGCGGACGACGGAGCCAGCCGCTACGACGACGTTGCGGCCGATGGCCGCACCGGGCAGGATCACCGCGCCGGTGCCGATCCAGGATCCGGCGCCGATGCTGACGGGCTCGTTGACCGGCCACTGCTTGCCGATCGGAGTGTCCGGGTCGGTGTAGCCGTGGTTCTGGTCGGTGATGTAGATGTATGGGCCAGTATATACGTCGTCGCCGATGTCGATGGACTGATGGCCGACGACGTGGCTGCCGCGGCCGAGGACGACGCCGTTGCCGATGCGGACGATCGGGGCGGGGCCGAGGTCCCGCTCGGGGATGAATCCGGCGGAGATGGTGACCTGGGGGCCGATCAGCGTGAAATGGCCCACCGAGATCCACCGCTCGCCAAGCACCGTGCCCTGTGGGAAGGCGATGGCGCTGCCCTCGCCGAAGAAGGCGAAGCGGCGGGCGGCCCGGGAACCGCTGGTGATCTTCCCGGCCTCGATCACGTTCCGCCAGGCCCAGTGCACCACGGGTTGGGCACTGACTCGGAGCCGAACTCTGCGCATGAGGTACACGGTATGCGATCACCATCGGCCGACCGGCGGTAACCCGTCGGGAAGCCCTCGCGCGTCCGCGCAAGACGCCGGTTTGCCGCCGTAAACCTGGGCCCTACAATGCTGAGCCACAAGACCCCGAACGACGATCCGCGTCAGCAACCGGCCTCAAGGGGAGGAGCGCTCGTGCACAGCGTGGAGTGGAACGACGTCATCAACATAGTCGTCGGCTGGGCCCTGACATTCGTACTCGGTTTCGAGCGGGAGGTGCGCGGCGCGCCGGCCGGCGACCGCACCTTCTCGATGATCGGCCTGAGCGCCGCACTGATCGGCGCGATCGCACCGCACTACCCGGCGGTACTCGGCGGCGCCGTGACCGGCATCGGCTTCATCGGCGGCGGGCTGTGCTTCCGTCAGGCGGTCAAGGAGGCGGACCACGAGCGGGAGATCCTGCACGGCGTGACGACCGCCGCCTCGATCTTCGGCGCCGCGGCGATCGGCGCGATCGCGGGCTGCGGCGACCTCGTCCTGGCCGTGGCCGCGACCATCGGCATCATGCTGTCGCTCGAGATCCGGCACATCCCGGTGCTTCGCTACATGGATGCGCGGCGTTGGGCGCACCTGTTCGCCGACGACAACCACCGCCACTTCAAGCTGCACGACATCGAGCACGCGCTCGCCCACCCGCACCAGGAGTACGGCGCGATCAAGTCCGCCGTACAGCACACACACGCTCACCCGCAGGCCGTGATCCCGGCTCAGGCCGAGGCTCCCGCCGACACCGCAGTGGCTGTGGCGGCTGCGGCCGCCGAGACTCCCAAGTCGGCGTCGCCGGGTGAGGCGAGCGAGGCGAGTGGCGCGGCCGCCGGAACCGAAGCCGCCGAAGCGGTGAACACGACGGTGCACGGCAACGCACACGAGGGCATGTCGCTCGTCGGGCCGATCGAGGACGAAAGCCTGGTGAAGGAAGCTGAGACCGCGAGCATCCTGGCCAACCAGGTGATCAGCGCGAGCATCGCCCGCAGCGGACGGTAAATGGAATAGGACGAGGAAGGGGAAGGGCGCAGGGGAAAAGGGGAACGCGGCGGCAACAGGTTGCAGTGGCACCAGCAGCAGCGGCGGCAGCGCCGCGGGTTGCGACAGCGAGCGGGGCATCAGTTGCAGTAGCGGCTCCGGCGACAGGGGCAAACCAGACGTTGCGGCAGCGGCAGCCGCAGATGCGGCGGCGGTTAGCACAGCAGGGGGACGGTCCTGTCGGCTTCGGCGCGTACCACGCTCGTCGGCCTCGTCGGCGCGGTAGGAGATCGAATCGGCTGCGGACATGGTCGCCGGGCGGCTGCCGGGGCGACGCAGGGGGCTGGGAGCGGTCCCGTCGCGGCAGGGGGTTGACATGTCGGCGCGGGGTGAGTTCGGGCGCTGATG
>NZ_JAGSOH010000204.1 GCF_018139625.1 Actinospica acidithermotolerans
ACCTGAACAAGGACGAGGCTCCGAGCCTGCGGGCGCAGACGATCGAGGCCTGCGAGCGCGTCGCCGAGCAGCTCGGCTTCAGCCCCTCGGTCCGCTTCACCGGACCGGTCGACACGCTGGTGCCCGACGAGGTCGCCGAGCACCTGCTCGCCGTCCTGCGCGAGGCGCTGTCCAACGCCGCCCGGCACGCGCGGGCCGGGAAGGTCGACGTCGAGGTCGCCGCCGACGGCACCCACGTCACCCTCACCGTGATCGACGACGGCGTCGGCATCCCGGCCGGCGGCCGCCGCAGCGGCCTGGCCAACCTCGCCGAACGCGCCCAGCAGCTCGGCGGCCGCTTCAGCGCCGACCCGGGTGTGGATGGCGGCACGGTGCTCGTCTGGACCGTGCCGGTGCAGATCGAAGAGGCGGACTGAGGGCCCGGCCGGCGCAGCCGGTTCGACGTGTGCAGCCAGTTCGACGTGTGCAGCCGGTTCGGCGTGCGCAGCCGGTCCGACTCGAGCAGCCGGTTCGGCGCGAGCCGCGCTTCAGGTGCCCCGGAACCTCAGGTGCCCTGGAAGGGGCTCCCGCGCAGATCCGGCACCTCGCTCTCGAAGCGGTCCCAGACGTCCGCGCGATGCCGCCGAAGCTTGCGCAGCGAGCGCCGCGTCGTGCGCTGCATCTCGGGCACGGGCACCACCAGCACCTGGCAGCGCGCGCTCTTGAGCAGCCCGCGGGCGACCGAGCCGTTCCAGACCGACCTGATCACCCCTTTGCCGTCGTTGCCGACCACGATCAGGTCCCGGCGGTCGGCGGCATGCCTGGCCAGCGCCGCCCCGGTCGACTCGTACACGACGCTCTTCACCAGGTCGACGTCCGCCGGGAAACCGCCGAGCGCCTCCTGGAACGCCGCGTCGATGTAGTCCATGTCCGCCTCGGCGCCGATCCCGGCCATCGCGCGCACCGCGTCCAGCGGCACCTGCCGCTCGCGCGCGAGCCCGGCCGCCACGCGCAGCGCCGCGTACCCCGCCAGCGAGCGGTCCACGTGCACGACGACCTTCGGGTGGACCGCGTTACGCTCCGCCGCGTCCATCAGGAGACCCGCTCGTCCCGGCGGGCGGTCGCGGTCTTTCCCATCGTGGTCCTCATGATCTCCTCCACGGGTTGAGAAAGCTCTGGTCTCGCCCTCAGTCTCCGGCCGGCCCGGGTGATCGGCTAGGGACCTTGGTCCCGGCCGATCGCGGCGCACCGTCCCTGCCGCCGCGCGCCGCCGGGCGGCACGCTGGGGCCATGACGATGACACAGACCCTGCCGGCCGCTCCGGCCGCGGCCGCGCGCCGCGCCGAGCCGACCGCCCGCGACCTGATGAGCCCGGTCGACAACGTGATCGGCGAGGACGGCACGCTGGGCGACGTCGTCCGGCGCTTCCTGGACGGCTCCGGACGCCACCTGATCGTGCTCGACCGCGACGGCCGGTGCTCCGGCGTCATCGGGCCGCGGCACATCGCCCAGGCCCGCCGCCTCGATCCGCGCCGGGACGAGGAGATCCCGATCTCGGAGCTCGGCTGCGCCCCGTGGATCGCGCTCTCCCCCCTCGATTCTGCGCGCACCTGCGCCCAGATGCTCGTCGAGTACGACCTCGACGCCATCCCCGTCCTCGACGGCGACCAGCGGGTGCTCGGCCTCGTCACCGCGCACGACATCGTCCGCGCCGCCGCCGACGTGCCGAGGCGGCGGACCGCGCACGTGAGCGACTGACCGCGCCGGAGCGGCCGGCGGGCGCGTCACCCGACAAGACGTGTCGCGCCGCCGCCCGGCGCGGCGGCGGCGCAGTCTGGATGCGGGGGACCCGGCGGAGAGGGAGAGTGCGGCGTGTGCGAGTACTGCGGATGCCAGGACGTGACGGCGATCGGGGACCTGACCCGGGAACACGACGCGGTGGTCGATCTGATCGGCGAGGCGCGCGCCGCCCACCGGATCGGCGACCTTCGCGCGCTCTCCGAGTGCGCGGCACGGATCGCCGCCCTGCTCGGCCCGCACACCCGGGTCGAGGAGGAAGGCCTGTTCGCGGCGCTGCGCGAGGAATTCCCCGACCAGATCGCCCAGTTGGAGGCCGAGCACCGGATGGTCGAGCCGGTGCTGTTCGAGGCCGCCCACGCGCCGATCGACGGGCACTGGCCGACCCGGCTGATGGCGGCGCTCGACGTGCTGCGCCGGCACATCCTCAAGGAGCAGGACGGGGTGTTCCCGTTCGCGCTGACCGGCCTGACCGTCGAGCAGTGGGAGGCGGTCGACGCGGTGCGCGCGCAGGTGGGCACCGCCCTGCCGGTCCCGCACCCGTAGCCGGGCAGGCCGCCGGGCATCGTCCCCGGCCGCCGTCGCGACCGCCGCCGGCGTTTCGGAATCCGCCGCTTGTTTCGTTATCCGCCGACCCTGGAGCGGATCGCCCCGGCACGCGTCGCACGGCCCGATACTGGCGGCGAGCTGCCAAGGGCGACGGCCGATGAGAGGTGTGAGCGCGGTGCCGGAATTCAACGACGGGCTGGCTGAGACGGAGCTTCCGCTCGGAACGGTCGTGACGACGGACGTGGTGGTGGTGGGTTCGGGCCCGGCGGGCGCGACGGCGGCGCTGCTGCTGTCGAGCCTCGGGATCGACAACATCATGATCACGAAGTACCGGTGGACCGCGAACACGCCGCGGGCGCACATCACCAACCAGCGGGCCATGGAGGTCTTCCGCGACCTCGGCATCGAGGAGCAGGTGAACGCCGACGCCACCGAGCACGCGCTGGTCGGCGACACCGTCTTCTGCACGAGTATCGCGGGCGAGGAGATCGGCCGCATCCGCACCTGGGGCACCCGGCCGGACCGCGAGGCCGACTACCGGCTCGCGTCCCCCTGCCTGACGGTCGACATCCCGCAGACGTACCTGGAGCCGATCCTCGTCCGCAACGCCGCCCAGCGCGGCACCCAGACCCGGTTCTCGACCGAGTACCTCTCCCACACCCAGGACGCGGACGGCGTGACCGTGACAGTGCTCGACCGCGTCACCGGCGAGCAGTACGCGATCCGTGCCAGGTACCTGATCGGCGCGGACGGCGCGCGCTCGAAGGTCGCGGCCGACATCGACCTGCCCTACGAGGGCGCGATGGACATCGCCGGATCGATGAACATCACCTTCAAGGCCGACATCAGCGCCCGCGTCGCGCACCGGCCGTCGGTCCTGTACTGGGTCATCCAGCCCGGCTCGAACGTCGGCGGCATCGGCGCGGGCCTGGTGCGGATGGTCCGGCCGTGGAACGAGTGGCTGATCGTCTGGGGCTACGACATCGCCGAGCCCGCCCCCGTCGTCGACGAGGCCGCCGCGATCCAGATCGTGCGCAACCTGCTCGGCATGCCGGACCTCGAGGTCGAGATCACCGGCACGAGCCTGTGGGGCAACAACGAGATGTACGCGACGCACCTGCAGCGCGGGCGGGTCTTCTGCGCCGGCGACGCCGTGCACCGGCACCCGCCGTCCAACGGGCTCGGCTCGAACACCTCCGTGCAGGACGCGTACAACCTGGTGTGGAAGCTGGCCGCCGTGCTGCGCGGGTACGCCGACCCCGCACTGCTGGAGACCTACTCGGCCGAGCGCGCGCCGGTCGCGGAGCGGATCGTGAAGCGGGCCAACAAGTCCAGCCGCGAGTTCGTGGACATCTTCGCGGCGCTCGGCGTGCTGGAGGCGAAGGACGAGGCCGCGATGGCGGCCGCGATCGAGGAGCGGAAGGCGAACACGCCCGCCGGCGAGGCCAAGCGGGCCGCGCTCGTAAGGGCGATGGAGCTGAAGAACTACGAGTTCAACGCGCACGGCGTCGAACTGGGCCAGTTCTACACGTCGACGGCCATCGTTCCGGACGGCTCGACGCCGCCGGAGTCCCGGGACGCGGACCTCTACTACGTGATGTCCACGGTCCCCGGCTCGCGGCTGCCGCACGCGTGGGTCGGCGACAGCATGCACCGGCTCGCGATGATGGACCTGGCCCCGTACACGCAGTGGACGCTGATCACCGGCGTCGCGGGGGAGAGGTGGGAGTCCGCGGCCGAGAAGGTCGCGCGCGACCTCGGCATGCCGCTGACCGCCGTGGTGATCGGTCCGGGCCGCGCGGTCACCGACCTGTACTACGACTGGGCCAAACTGCGCGAGGTCGACGAAGGCGGCGCCCTGCTCGTGCGGCCGGACAAGCACATCGCCTGGCGCTCGATGGGCCTGCCGGAAGACCCGGCTGGCGCTCTGCACGCGGCCCTGACCGCGATTCTCGGAAGGTCGTGACCGTGATCGAGTTCGAGCATGTGAGCCTGCCGCAGCGCGTCCTGTTCGCCACCGGCGGCGCTCGGGGGAATCTGGCCGGGCAGATCGAGACGCTGGGCGCGCGGCGGGTGATGGTGATCGCCGGCGAGGGCGAGCGCGACCTCGCCCGCACCGTCGCCGACGGGCTCCCGGTCGTGCGCTGGCACCACGAGGTCGTCATGCACGTCCCCGTCGAGGTCGCCGAGCGCGCCCGCGAGATCGCCGCGGCCGACGGAGTCGACGCGCTCGTGTGCATCGGCGGCGGATCGACCACCGGCCTGGCGAAGGCCGTCGCGCTGACGTCCGGGCTGCCGATCGTGGCGGTTCCGACCACGTACGCCGGTTCCGAGGCGACCAACGTGTGGGGCATGACCGAAGGCGCCCGCAAGACGACCGGCGTCGACGACAAGGTCCTGCCGCGAGCGATCGTCTACGACGCCTCGCTGATGCTCACCCTGCCGGTAGAGCTCAGCGTCGCCTCCGGCCTGAACGCCCTGGCGCACTGCGTCGACTCGATGTGGGCGCCGCGAGCCGACCCGATCGACCGCGCGCTGGCCGCCGAGGGCATCAGGGCACTGCGCATCGGCTTGCCGCTGGTGGTGAAGGAGCCGACCGGCGCCGAGGGCCGCGAGCACGCGCTGTACGGCGCCTATCTCTCGGCGCGTGCGTTCGCCTCCGCCGGATCGGGCCTGCACCACAAGATCTGCCACGTGCTGGGCGGCATGTTCAACCTCCCCCACGCCCAGACGCACGCGGTAGTGCTTCCGTACGTCCTGGCGTTCAACGCCCCGTACGCCGACGACGCCCGCCGCCTGATCGCAGCCGCCTTCGACGTCTCGGCCGAGCCGGGATCCGCCTCCGACCCAGACGGCGCCGTGACGGGCCTGAACAACCTCCGCGCGCAGCTGAACGCCCCCCGCTCGCTCCGCGACCTGGGCATGCCCGAGGACGGAATCGCCGCGGCGGCAGAGGCCGTACTCGCCGCCGTGCCGCCGCGCAACCCGCGGCCCGTCACCCGCGAGAACATCACCGAACTTCTCCACGCCGCGTGGTCAGGCACGGAAGGAACCGACGCCCGATGACGATCTCCCGAGAGCAGGAACAGCGCGAGGCAGACCTCGTCGCCGAGGTACTGGCCTCCTTCGGCGGCTGCGAGAACCCGCGACTGCTCGAACTGGTCAGCGCGCTCACCCGTCACCTGCACGACTTCGCCCGCGAGGTCCGCCTCACCGAGCAGGAGTGGAAGGCCGCGATCGACTTCCTGACCGACGCCGGCCGCATCACCACCGACCGCCGCCAGGAGTTCATCCTGCTCTCCGACGTGCTCGGCCTGTCCATGCAGACCATCGCCATCAACAACGAGGCCGACGGCGACGCCACCGAGGCCACCGTGTTCGGCCCCTTCTTCGTCGAGAACAGCCCCGGGATCGAGATCGGCGACGACATGTCCGGCGGCGCTCCCGGCGAGCCGTGCTGGGTCGAGGGCACCGTCTCCGACAACCGGGGCGAGCCGGTCCCCAACGCGCACATCGAGGTCTGGGAGGCGGACGCCGAGGGCTTCTACGACGTCCAATACGACGACGAGCGCATGGCCGCCCGCGCCCACCTCCACGCCGACGACCAGGGCCGCTACGCCTTCTGGGCCCTGACCCCGACCCCGTACCCGATTCCGCACGACGGCCCGGTCGGCAGACTCCTGGCCGCCACCGGCCGCTCCCCGATGCGCGCCTCCCACCTGCACTTCATGGTCACCGCCCCCGGCAAGCGGACCCTGGTCACCCACATCTTCGTCCGCGGCGACGACCTGCTGACGTCGGACGCGGTCTTCGGGGTGAAGGACTCCCTGATCAAGGACTTCGAGCCGCAGCCCGCAGGCACCCCGACCCCCGACGGCCGCGACCTCGCCGATCAGCCCTGGTCCCGCGTCCGCTTCGACATCGTCCTGGCCGACGCGTCCCCGGCTTCCCGGCCGCCCCTCGCCGCCCGCAGCACCTCGGCCGCACCGACCTCGTAGCGCTCCTTGAACACGTGCGAGAACCGGGCCGCCGACCCGAAACCGCAGGCGGCGGCCACCTCGCCGACGCTCGACACGCTCCCCGCGCGCAGCATCGCATGCGCGCGCCGAAGCCGCCGGCCGAGCACGTACCGCGGCACGGTCGTCCCGCCCGCCGCGAACACCCGCGAGAGTTGACGCTCGCTCAGCCCGACCCCGTCCGCGATCCGCGCCGCCGTCAGCCCCGCGTCGGTCAGATGCTCGTCGATGTACGTCTTCGCCGCGGCCAGATGCGCCGCCCCCGCGCTGCCGTCCGTCTCGCCGCCGGGCCGCCCGCCGACCAGCGCCCCGAGCAGCCCCAGCAGCGCCGCGTCGTCCACCGCCGCGTCGTCCACCGTCTCC
>NZ_JAGSOH010000205.1 GCF_018139625.1 Actinospica acidithermotolerans
GAGCGAGCCGGGTCGGAGGCGGGGCGGGGGTGCGGACATACCGGCCAGGGTCCGGCTCGCAGCGCGCGATCCGGTCGGTGCGGTGGTTCGGGAGGTCGAGTGGTCCGGCCGAGCCTCCGAGCCGCGGCGGCGTGAGGCCGGCCGGTCGCCGAACCGTCGACGGGAGCCGCGTGGACCCGCGCCCGCCGGTTGGGGCAGAATCCAGCACATGACAACGCCAGCGAGTCCCGTCGACAAGCCGACCGCCTACCGCGGGGTGAGCGCCGTGATCGGCGGCGCCGTGGTGATGCTCTTCTGCATCGGCGGCGCCGTGGACCTGCTGGCCGAGGAAGGCACGGCCGACATGCCCGGCGCGGCGATCATGCTGCTGGTCGCGGCCCTGGCGTTCGCGTACGGGGTGTTCCCCGCGGCGTTCTCCGGCGTCGACGCGCTCGTCGTCCGCAACCCGCTGCGGACCATCACGCTGTCCTGGGGCATCGTGACCAAGCTGACCGCGCAGCTGTCGTTCATCGCCTTCACCCCGACCCGCCGCTACACCGTCTGGGCCGTCCCGGTCTCCCTCCGCGACCGCCGCCGCGCCGAGCGCGCCCGCATGCGCGACCTGGCCCGCCAGAACCGCCCCGCCAGGGCCGGCCGCCAGCGGCTGAGCGGCCTCGGCGGCTACGACGACGTCCGCCGCTCCTCGAGCCCCACCCCCGATCCGATCGAGAAGCTCTCGTTCGCCGACCAGGCCATCACCGAGATGACCGCCCGCCGCGAGAACTGGTACCACCGCGCCGGACTCGACCCGGACGCGCTGGTCGCGGAGCCGACGAGCGCTGAGGGTGCCGGCGCCGGCCAGCTGCCGGAGATCAGCTGGAACATCGTGACCCTGGCCCCGATCGCGGCGTGCGCCGTGTTCGTGATCGTGGCGTTCGCGGTGAAGTAGGGGTGATGGGTCTGGCAGGGACGGGGCCGGTCGCGGCTCGCGACCGACCGCCGGCCCTGCCAACCGACCGCCGGCGCTACCTATTCGCCTACGCCCCGGCGCTGAGAATCCCCTCCAGCGACGCCTTCATCCCGGCCAGGACCTCCGCGGAGCCTGCCTCCAGGTAGCACTTCAGCTTCGGCTCGGTGCCGGAGGGGCGGACGACGACGCGGGCGCCGTCGAGGACGAAGCGGAGGCCGTCGGTGGGCGGGAGGGTGTCGGTGCCCTGGGTCAGGTCGTCGACGCGCTGGACGGCCAGGCCGCCGAGCTCCTTCGGCGGGTCCTGACGCAGGGCGCTCATCATGCGCGGGATCTCCGCCAGGTCGCTGACGCGCAGCGAGAGCTGGTCGGTGACGTGCGTGCCGTACTCGGCGTAGACGGCGGCGAGGTGGTCGAGCAGCGTCTTGCCCTCGGCCTTGAGCGCGGCGGCGTGCTGGGCGACGGCCAGGGCGGCGGTGATGCCGTCCTTGTCCTTCACCCCGTCCGGGTCCACGCAGTAGCCCAGCGCCTCCTCGTACCCGAACAGCAGGCCGGGGACCTTGGAGAGCCACTTGAAGCCGGTCAGCGTCTCCCGGTACTCGAGGCCGTGCGCCGCGGCGATCTTGCCGAGCAGGCTGGAGGAGACGATCGTCGTCGCGAAGACGCCCCTGCCACCGGTTTCCGCGGTCCTCCCGGCCCGCTCCGCGATGGCGGCGCCCAGCAGCGCGCCGACCTCGTCGCCGCGCAGCATCCGCCAGCCGCCCTCGGGCAGCGGAACGGCCACCGCGCAGCGGTCGGCGTCCGGGTCGTTGGCGATGACGATGTCCGCGTTCTCCTCCGCGGCCAGCGCCAGCGCGAGGTCGATGGCGCCGGGCTCCTCCGGGTTCGGGAACGCGACGGTCGGGAACGCGGCGTCAGGCTCCTGCTGCTGCGGCACCGCGATCGGCCGCGGAAAGCCCGCGCGCTCGAACGCGTCGCCGAGCAGTGCGCCGCCGACGCCGTGCAGTGCGGTGGAGACGACCTTGAGGTCGCGCGGCGCGTCCGGCGAGACGACGGCCGCGGCGCGGGCGAGGTAGTCGTCGACCATGTCGTCGCCGAGGGTCTCCCACTCCTCGCCGCGCGGCAGTTCGTTGAGCGGGCCGACGGCGGCGATGGCGGCCGCGATCTCGGCGTCGGCGGGCGGGGTGATCTGCGAGCCGTCGCCGAGGTAGACCTTGTAGCCGTTGTCCCGCGGCGGGTTGTGACTCGCCGTCACCATCACGCCCGCGCACGCGCCGAGGTGCCGGATCAGGAACGCCAGCACCGGCGTCGGCAGCGGCCGCGGCAGCACGGCGGCGCGCAGTCCGGCGCCGGTCACGATCTCGGCCGTGTCGCGCGCGAACACGTCGGAGTTCTTCCGCGCGTCGTAGCCGATCACGACGAGTTCCTCGGCGTGCCCCTGCTCGACCAGATACGCCGCGAGCCCGGCCGCCGCGCGGCCGACCACGACCCGGTTCATCCGGTTCGGCCCCGCGCCCAGCTCGCCGCGCAGCCCGGCGGTGCCGAACTCCAGCGTGCCGTCGAACCGGTCGGCCAGCTCGTCGTACGCGGCACCCGACGTCGTCGTCTTGAGCAGCCCGGCGAGCAGCTCGCGCAGCTCGCCCTTCGTCTCCGGGTCGGGGTCCTGGTCCATCCAGGCCTCGACCTCGTCCAGCAGTTCGGCGATCTCGGTCGTCATCGGGCTAGATCCTTCCGAGTACGTCGCGCAGCAGCGCGCCCATCCGGCTCGCCGCCGCGTTGCCGGCGTCGATGACCTCCTGCGCGCTCAGCGGCTCGCCGGTCATCCCGGCCGCGGCGTTGGTCACCAGCGAGATGCCGAGGACCTCCATCCCGGCCTCGCGGGCGGCGATCGCCTCGAGCACGGTGCTCATCCCGACCAGGTCGGCGCCGAGCGTCCGCAGCATCCTGATCTCGGCGGGGGTCTCGTAGTGCGGCCCGGTCAGCTGCACGTAGACGCCCTCGCTGAGCGAGGGGTCGACCTGCTTGCACAGCTCGCGCAGCCGCGGCGAGTAAAGGTTCGTCAGGTCGACGAAGTTCGCCCCGACGATCGGCGATTGCGCGGTCAGGTTGAGGTGGTCGCTGATCAGCACGGGCTGGCCGACGACGTAGTCCGCGTTGATCCCGCCGCAGCCGTTCGTCAGCACGATCGTCCGGCATCCGGTCGCCGCGACGGTGCGCACCCCGTGCACGACGCGGGCTACGCCGTGGCCCTCGTAGTAGTGCGTGCGGCCGAGGAAGACCGCCGCCAGCTTTCCGGACTCCGCGAGCCGCACGGCGCGGATTCTGCCCGCGTGGCCCAGCGCCGCCGCCGCGGTGAACCCCGGCAGCTCCGTCACCGGGAACTCCGCCTCGGTCTCGCCGAGCGCGTCGGCCGCGGGCACCCAGCCGGAGCCCATCACCAGCGCCAGGTCGGGCACCCCGCCCAGCTTCTCTTTGAGGGGCTTCGCTGCTGCCTCGGCCGCCTCGTACGCACTGCCGGAAATCGTTCTCTCAGTCACGGGCTAGAGCATACGTCCGGGCGGCCCGCGCGGCTTGCCGCGGCGGCGTGTCAGCGCCGTCCCGTCCAGGCGCTTACGGAACCGCCTCACCGCTACGGAGCCGTCAGCACAGGACTCTGCGTCGATCGCTGCTCGTCACCCCAGTCCGGGGCCTCGCTCAGGCGCATCGTCCACACATCCTTGAGCAGCAGGGTCAGCAAAGCTGCGCCCACGGTGACCGCGCCGGCGGCGTATTCGGCGCCTGCCACGCCGAGGTGCGCGGCCAGGGGGCCGGCGGCGAGGGCGCCGAGGGGCATGGCGAGGCTGGAGCCCAGGCCGTCGTACGCGGAGACGCGGGCGAGGCGGTCGGGGCGGATGAAGCGGGCCAGGGAGACGTTCCACAGGACCACCAGGAACTCCGTCGCGATGCCGGTGACCAGCCACGTCAGCAGGATCAGCCAGAACGGCCAGAGCCCGCCGACGGCCCAGCAGGCCACGCCGAGCGGGACCGCGAGCAGCGTCACCCAGAGCATGGGCCGCTTCGGCATCCAGCGCAGCGCGAGAAAGCCCCCGAGGATCAGGCCGACGGAGAACGCGGCGTTGAGCCAGCCCCACGCGGCCGGTCCGCCCAGGTGCTGCTTCGCGACGACCGGGCCCAGCACGAGCAGGCCGCCGTACCAGCACGCGTTCGCGATCAGGTACTCGACGACCGTGCCCCACACCCACGCGTGCTTGACGAACTCCTGCCAGCCCTCGCGCAGCTCGCGCCAGATGTCCGGCTCATGGTCCGGCCGCTCGTTGGCCTTCGCCTCGAGCGAGGCGAGCAGCGGGACCGTGCCGAGCATCCCGACGCCGCAGATCGTCAGCGCCCAGCCAGGCCCGACGGCCGCGACCGTGAGGCCGGCGATCGCCATGCCGCCCATCGTCGCGCCGTTCATGACCAAGCGGGACAGTGCGTTCGCGGACTGCAGTTCCCCGTTCGGGACGATCTTCGGCAGCAGTGCGGTGGAGGCGGGCCAGAACAGCGACATCCCGGTGCCGGTGACGAGCTCGAGCCCGATCATCCCGGGCGTGTTGATCGCGTGCGCCAGGGTCAGCAGGCCGAACGTGCCCTCGCCGACGGCGATCAGCACGTTGCCGACCACGATCACCAGCTGCGGCCGGAACCGGTCCGCCGCGATGCCGCCGAACAGCATGAACACCACCGACGGGATCATCTGCGCGGCCAGCACGTAGGACAGGTCCGCCGCCGAGCCTGTGACGTCGAGCACGGCGAACGAGACGCCGACCGCCGAGAAGGCGTACGCGAGCGGGGCCAGCAGCCGGTCGGCGAGCAGGATGCGGAAGTCGCGATAGCGCAGCACGCCCAGGTCTTCCTTGATGGAGCGCGCCATCGTCGGCCTCGTTTCCGGTGGGCACCGCGCGGCTTTCACGCGGGCACCGCGCGAGGCTAACGCCTCCGGAAGGGCCCAGGCCACCGGATTTCCGCCGCCCGCAGCATGGGAGAATGAACCACGTGACTCGAATCGTGATCATCGGCGGCGGTCCCGGCGGCTACGAGGCGGCCCTGGTGGCCGCCCGACTCGGCGCGCGGGTGACGGTGGTGGACCGCAGCGGCATCGGCGGCGCCGCGGTGCTCACCGACTGCGTGCCCTCCAAGACACTCATCGCCACCGCGGACGTGATGACCACGATCCAGGACGCGCCCGAGCTCGGCGTCGAGGTCAACGGCGTCGGCCGCTGCGAGACCGGGGTGGACCTCGGCCGGGTCAACGACCGGGTGCTGGCGCTCGCCGAGAAGCAGTCAGAGGACATCGCCGAGGGCCTGATCAAGGCCGGCGTGGAGGTCATCCGCGGGACCGGCCGGCTGATCGGCGACGGCGGCACGGTCCGCGCCGTCGAGGTGCGCACCGCCGAGGGCGGCACGCTCACGATGGAGGCGGACACGGTCCTGCTGGCCACCGGCGCCCGCCCGCGCGAGCTGGCCGCGGCCAAGCCGGACGGCGAGCGCATCCTCACCTGGACCCAGGTCTACGGCCTGCGCGAGCTTCCGCGCGAACTGATCGTGGTCGGCTCCGGCGTCACCGGCGCCGAGTTCGCCGGCGCGTACCAGGCGCTCGGCTCGCAGGTCACGCTGGTCTCCTCGCGCGACCGCGTGCTGCCCGGCGAGGACCAGGACGCCGCGCAGGTGCTCGAGGAGGTCTTCCAGCGCCGCGGCATGACGGTGCTCAGCCGTTCCCGCGCGTCCGCGGCGGTCCGCGACGGCGACCGCGTAGTCGTCTCGCTGGAGGACGGACGCACCGTGACCGGCACGCACTGCCTCATGGCCGTCGGCTCGCTGCCGAACACCGAGGACCTGGGCTTGGCGGAGGCCGGCGTGCAGACGACGCCGTCCGGCCACATCATCGTCGACCGCGTCTCGCGCACCACCGCCTCCAACGTCTACGCGGCGGGCGACTGCACCGGCCTGCTCGCGCTCGCCTCCGTCGCCGCGATGCAGGGCCGGATCGCGGTCTACCACGCGCTCGGCGAGGCGGTGTGGCCGATCAACCTCAAGCGCGTGTCGGCGAACATCTTCACCTCGCCGGAGATCGCCACCGTCGGCCGCACCACGTTCAACGCCGAGAGCGACGATCCGAACTTCGACGTCGTGAAGCTCCCGCTGGACACCAACCCGCGCGCCAAGATGCTCGGCTTCAAGGACGGCTTCGTGAAGCTGTACGCGCGTCCCGGCTCGGGCACCGTGCTCGGCGGCGTGATCGTCGCCCCTCGTGCCAGCGAGCTGATCCACTCGGTGTCGATGGCGGTCGACCTGCACCTGTCGGTGGATCAGGTCGCCGCGGTGTTCACGGTCTACCCCTCGCTCTCCGGCTCCGTCGCCGAGGCCGCGCGGCGCCTGCACAGCGACCACGAGGAGTAGTCCGGAGCGCGTGCGGGTCCACGGGGGATCCCGGGATCCCGACCCCGTCGGCAAGTTACCCCTTAGTAGCTTTCGGACGAAAAGGCCGGGCGCCGCCCCGTGCGGAGCGGCTCCCGGCCTTTGCCGAATCGTGCCGGGGTCTTTCTCAGTCCTTGATCTCGCAGAGCACGGCACCGGAGGAGACGGTCGCGCCGACCTCGGCGGAGAGCCCGACGACGGTGCCGGACTTGTGCGCGGTGATCGGCTGCTCCATCTTCATCGCCTCGAGCACGACGACCAGCTCGCCCGCCTCGACCGCCC
>NZ_JAGSOH010000206.1 GCF_018139625.1 Actinospica acidithermotolerans
GGGCAGGGCTGGGGGTCCCCGCAGGGGCAGATACCGCAGCAGCCGAACTACCCGGGCGCGCCCGGCTACGGCCAGCCGCAGGACAGCGTGCCGGGGCAGCCGCAGGGCTACGGGCCGCAGTACGGGCAGCCGGGCTACCTGCCGCAGACCGACTTCGGCTCGGGCGGCTACATCGGCTACCCGGGCGGGGTCCCGCAGGAGAGCGCTCTGGCCAAGTGGTCGATGTGGCTGGGCATCTTCGGCGGCTGGGGCCTGATCAACCTCGTCGTCTCGATCCTGGCGATCAACGAGACCGGGCCGGGCAAGAAGCTGGGCCGCAACAAGGCGGTCGTCGGGCTGTGCCTCACCTTCGCCTGGGCGGTGCTCTGGATCGGCCTGACGCTCGCGTTCACCTCGCACGCCAAGTCCGAGATCGCCAACGACACCGTGCCGACCGCCGTCGCCACCGCGGCCGCCACCGGCGGGGTCAACGCGGCCGCGACCACGGGCTCGAACGCGACGGGCGCCGCCGGCCAGGCGGCCGGCGCGAGCGGGGACGCCGGCTGCCAGGCCGCGCAGACCGCGTTCGACACGTACGACAGCACCATCTCGGCGAACAGCTCGAACGCCATCACCGCCATGGAGACGCTCGGCAACACGCTCGTCTCGGCGGGCAGCCAGAGCCAGGTGGCGGGCAGCCAGCTCACGACCGTCGGCGGGGACTACCTGTCGCTGGCGAGCGGTACCTCGCCCTCGTCGCTCGCGAGCGACATCGAGGCGCTGGACACGGCCTGCGGGGTGGCCTTCAGCTGACGCCGCCGAGCAGGGCCGCGGCGGCGCCGGCGGCGCTGGCCGAGGCGGGTCAGGCAAGCAGCTTGACGATCGCCGCGATGCCGACGCAGACGATCACGGCGCGCAGGGCCGTGGGCGGAAGCCTGCGGCCCACGCGCGCGCCGATCTGGCCGCCGAGCACGGAACCCAGCGCGATCAGTCCGGCGGCGGTCCACGACACGTGGCTGAGCGCGATGAACAGCACCGCCGCGACCCCGTTGACCAGGCCGGCCAGGATGTTCTTGACGGCGTTGACCCGCTGCAGCGAGTCGGTGAACGCGATGCCCAGCATGGCAATCAGCAGCACGCCCTGCGCCGCGCCGAAATAGCCGCCGTAGACCCCGGTGGCGAACACCCCGGCCCACAGCAGCGGTCCGCCCGCCTCGCGCTCTGCGGTCCCCCGCTCCTCGCGAAGCTTCGCGGCCCACCTGCCGACCTTCGGCTGGATCACCACCAGCACCAGGGCGAGGGCGATCAGCACCGGCACGATGTCGTTGAACGCGGAGCCCGGCAGGTTGAGCAGCAGGATCGCGCCGAGCGTGCCGCCGAGCACCGAGAACACGCTGAGGATCACGGCCCTGCGACGCTGCCCGGCGAGCTCGGCGCGGTAGCCGTAGGCGCCGGAGAAGGAGCCAGGCACCAGGCCGACCGTGTTGGAGACGTTGGCGAGCACCGGCGGGTAGCCGAAGGCGAGCAGCGTCGGGAAGGTCAGCAGGGTGCCGGAACCGACGACGGTGTTCATGATCCCGGCGGCGATCCCGGCCCCGAAGATCGCCGAGTACTCGACGAGTTCATGGGCGACGGTCACGCCGCCGAGTCTACTGACCCACGCGGCGGACGACCCTTACGGTCTCGATCGGCGGAAGCCTACTCGTCCCGTTTGAAGAGCAGATCCGACGGGTTGCGGCGCACCGCCGGGCGGTCGGGCGCGCCGGCGGAGCGGGCCGGCGGCAGCGCGGCGGCCTCCTCGCCGTCCTCGACCCGCTCCTTCGCCGGCTGCGCGGGCAGCGACGGGCCGCCGCCGTCCGCGCCCGGCATGTTGGCCTTGGTGAACGCGCTGCCGATGCCCTCGACGGCCTTGCCCAGCTCGCTCGGCACGATCCACACCTTGTTGGAGGAGCCGTCGGCGATCTTCGGGAGCATCTGCAGGTACTGGTAGCTGAGCAGCTTCTGGTCGGCGTCGCCGTCGTGGATCGCCTTGAAGGTCTTGGAGATCGCGCTCGCCTCGCCGTCCGCGCGCAGCGCCGCGGCCTTGGCCTCGCCCTCGGCCTTGAGGATCATCGACTGCCGCTCGCCCTCGGCGCGCAGGATCTCGGCCTGCTTGACGCCCTCGGCGGACAGGATCGTCGCGCGCCGCTCGCGCTCGGCCCTGACCTGCTTCTCCATCGCCTCGGTGATGTCCCGGTTGGGCTGGATGGTGCGCAGCTCGACGCGGCTGACCCGGATGCCCCAGCGGCCGGTCTCGCTGTCCAGCACGTCGCGCAGCTGCCGGTTGACCTCGTCGCGGCTGGTGAGCGTCGCCTCCAGGTCCATGCCGCCGATGATGTTGCGCAGCGTGGTGGAGACCAGGTACTCGATGGCCTGCACGAAGTTCTGGATCTCGTAGGTGGCCCGGCGCGGGTCGATCACCTGGAAGTAGACGACCCAGTCGATGTAGACCAGCAGGTTGTCCTCGGTGATCACCTCCTGCGGCGGGAAGGGCATGACCTGCTCGCGCAGGTCCACCGTGGCGCGCACCCGGTCGGCGCCGGGGACCAGGAAGCGCAGGCCCGGCTCGAGGGTGCGCTTGTACCGCCCGAAGCGCTCGATCACCGCCGCCGTGGCCTGCGGGACCACCCGGATCGAACGGTAGACGTAGAAGATCACCGCCAACACGACGACGACCACGAACACGACCAGGCCGAGTGTGCCCATCAGCTTCTCGATCCCTCCCACGATTCGGTGCCGCCGCACGGTGCGGATACGAGCACGATTACACCACCACCGCGGTGGCCCCGTCGATCGCCGCGACGTGCACGGCCTCTCCGGGTTCGAAGATCCTGTCCGGGTCGAGCGCGCGGGCGCTCCAGATCTGGCCCTCGAGCCGTATCCGGCCGCGGTGCTCGTCCACCGTCGCGATCACCGTGGCCTGCTGGCCGACCAGGGCCGCGGCGCCGGTCCGCAGCCCCGGTCCGGACTGCCGGCGCACCGCGAGCGGCCGCACGAAGCCGATCAGGCCGAGGGTGACGATCACGAAGGCGGCCAGCTGCCCGTACCAGGGCGCGCCGAGGGCCGCGAGGACGGCGGCCACCGCGGCGCCGCCGAAGGGCATCAGGAACACGAGCGCGTTCGTCGCCAACTCGCCGAGCAGCAAGAGGACGGCCGCCAGGAGCCACCATTCCCACCCGTGCAAGGCCATGTCGCCATGGTAGCCGCTGGTTGACGCGGCGTCAGCAATCTTGATGCAAGACGGCCGGATCCGCGGCACGTGGCACCGCGGATCCGGCCGTATGAGAACCGGAATTTAGAGGGTGTATATCAAAGGCCGCGGGCGTAGTAGCGGCCCTCGTAGGTCTGCACCTGCAGCGGGATGCCGTAGCAGGCGCTGAGGTTCTCCGAGGTGAGGGTGAGCTCGGTGGGGCCGGAGGCGACCACCGCGCCCTGGCGCAGCAGCAGCGCGTGCGTGAAGCCCGGCGGGATCTCCTCGACGTGGTGGGTGACCAGGACGGTGACCGGGGAGGCCGGGTCGGCGGCGTGGTTGGCCAGCCGGCGCACCAGGTCCTCGCGGCCGCCGAGGTCGAGGCCGGAGGCCGGCTCGTCGAGCAGCAGCAGCTCCGGGTCGGTCATCAGCGCCCGGGCGACCAGGGCCCGCTTGCGCTCGCCGCTGGACAGGGTGCCGTACTGGCGGTCGGCGAAGCCCTCCATGCCCCACCAGGCCAGCAGGTCGTCGGCGCGGCCGGTGTCGGCCGCCTCGTAGGTCTCCCGCCAGCGGGCCACCTTGCCGTAGGCGGCGCTGAGCACGACGTCGCGCACCTTCTCGCGGCCGGGCAGCCGGGCGTCCACGGCGGCCGAGGTCAGGCCGATCCGGGTGCGCAGCTCGAAGACGTCGACCTTGCCGAGCGTGTCGCCGAGGACGCTCGCCGTCCCCGCCGTCGGATGCATCTGCGCGGCGACGATCTGCAGCAGCGTGGTCTTGCCGGCGCCGTTCGGCCCGAGCACCACCCACCGCTCGCCGTCGGCGATGCGCCAATCGATCCCGGCGAGCAGCTTCTTGCCGTCCCGCACCACCGACACGTCGACCAGATCCAGCACGTCCGTCATGTGGCCAACTTATCGGGTCGAAGCCCCCCGACGGTACCTTGGCCCCGTGGAACAGAACGTGACGTCCCCGGGCCGCACGCTGCGCGTACTGGTGTTCGGCGCCGATCGTCCCGGAGTGACGGCGGCGCTCTTCGGAGTGATCGACAGGCACGCGGGCGGCGGGGGCGGGCTCGTCGTCGCGGACGTCGAGCAGATCGTGCTGCGCGGGCGGCTCGTGCTCGGCGTGCTGCTGACCGCGCCCGCCGACTGGGACGAGACCGCGCTGCGGCTCGAACTGCACCGCTGGGGCGTGGACTGGAAGCTGGACGTCGAGGTCAAGGCGGGCGTCGGCGACAACCAGCCGCGCCGCGCCGGCCGCAGCCGCGTCACCGTCCTCGGCCACCCGCTGACTCCCGCGGCGTTGGGCCGGATGGCGGAGGAGGTCGCCGGCGCCGGCGGCAACATCGACCGCATCGTGCGCCTCGCCAAGTACCCGGTCACCGCGATCGAACTGGACGTCTCCGGCATCGACCCGCTGGTACTGCGCAACCTGCTGGCCCCGGCCGCCGCCGCGTGCGGCGCGGACGTCGCCGTGCAGCGCGCGGGCCTGGCGCGCCGGGCGAAGCACCTGATCGTGATGGACGTGGACTCGACCCTCATCCAGGACGAGGTCATCGAACTGCTCGCCGCCCACGCCGGCTGCCTGCAGCAGGTCGCCTCCGTCACCGAGCGCGCCATGCGCGGCGAACTGGACTTCGCGGCGTCCCTGACGGAGCGCGTCGCCCTGCTCGAGGGCCTGCCCGAGGAGGTGTTCACCAAGGTCCGCGAGGAGGTCCGCTACACGCCGGGCGCCCGCACCCTGGTGCGCACCCTCAAGCGCCTCGGCTTCCAGGTCGGCATCGTCTCCGGCGGCTTCACCCAGATCACCGACCTGCTGGCGGCGGACCTGGGGCTCGACTACGCCGCGGCCAACACCCTCGAGGTGGTCGACGGCAGGCTCACCGGCCGCGTCGTCGGCGCGATCGTGGACCGGCCCGGCAAGGCGGCGGCGCTGCGCGGCTTCGCCGAGGCGGCGGGCGTCCCGCTGTCCGAGACCGTCGCGATCGGCGACGGCGCCAACGACCTCGACATGCTCGCCGCGGCCGGCATCGGCGTCGCGTTCAACGCGAAGCCCGTGGTCCGCGCGCAGGCGGACACGGCCGTCAACGTGCCGTTCCTGGACACCATCCTGTTCCTGCTCGGCATCCCCGGCGACGAGATCGCGGAGCTGACCGAGGAGGCCGGCGAGTCCCGCTAGATCAAGAGGCCGTGGCGCTCGCCCTATAATCAGGGGCGCACCACGACCTCGTGAGCCCGTGCGTCGTGCCCGGGTTACCGCCTTCTACTGCTTGCCGATTAGCCTGCCGCTTACTGCTGGGCCTGCTCCTGGGCCGCCTCGGGAGCGGCCTGCGCCGGGATCGTGGCGACGGCGCCGGCCGCCGCGAGCGCCTCCGCGAAGCGGTCCAGGTCGGCGCCCCAGATGCGGTGCACGTTGATCTTCGTGGGCGCGGCCTCACCCGGGAACTGGATGAAGAGCTTGCCCCAGACCGCGCCCTTGTTCACCGAGGCGATCGGGTTGGCGGCGAGCGGTATCGCGGCGACGATCTCCTTCGGGCGGTTCGCGACGCGGCCGGCCCGGTTGACCACGACGCTGGTGTTCGTCAGCGTGACGAAGTAGTACTTCCGGAAGCTCTGCATGATCAGGGCGCCGATGCCGCCGATCAGCCCGTCGATCCAGGGGCTCGGGCCGGTCATGCCGTGCAGGCACGCGATGAACTGCTCTCCGGGCGGGGCGACGGAGGTGAGCGCCTCGACGACCTGCTTGCGCATGCCGGACCTGGTCAGAGCCATCTGATACATCCTCAGCGAGAGTGCGGGGCCGCCCGGGACTCCGGCGCGGCGAGCAGACACTACAAGCCGTGTACGAGGTATGACAACAAGGCCCGGATTGCCGGGTCGCGGCCGTTTGCGCGGGATGCCCGAATCAGCCGTTGTGCGAGGCCCAGATCGCCAGCACGACCAGCACCGCGAAGATCGCGACCATGCCGACGCTGACGTAGAGGGCCTGCTTGTGCCCGGCCGAGCGAGTCGTCTCGCGCCACTCGCGCGGCGGCCACTCCTGCGCGACGGCGTCCTTCGGGTCCTCGGGGCTCTGCTGCCGGTGCTGCACGTCCATGCGGGCCATGGTGCCACCCGTCCCCCGACACCCGGCGACCGGGGCCCGCGGAACGGACGGCCGGGCGGGGCGGTGCCCGACGGGGATGTCGCCGGCGGCGGTCACACGGTGCAGGCGGCGGGGCAGGTCGTCGTCGTTGTCGATGGG
>NZ_JAGSOH010000207.1 GCF_018139625.1 Actinospica acidithermotolerans
CCACACACCCTCCGCTCCACTCAACCTCCGCTCCACCTGCCGACCGCGTGACGCTGGCTTCGCCGCTTGCCGCCCATCCGGTACGCCGCACCAACCTGGCCCCGCCACTCGTGCCCTATGGATCTAGCGCACCACGCAGACTCGGCCACTCCCCGCCCGACGACCCATCGACCCCCACTGCCTTGACCTGTTGGGCCTGCTCCCGACCAGCCACCGCACTCGCAGATCGCTCAGCCAGTCACCCAAGCCCGCAGCGCGTGACGCAAGCCCTTCGAGTCCGGGTACGCCGAGTCGGCCGCCCACGCCACGTATCCGTCGGGCCGCACCAGCATGGACTGCGCATCCGGGTCTACACCGACCACAATGTCCAGTCGGCCGGTCGTCGCCACCTCCCGGGCCTCCCGCTCGTGCAGACCGCCCGTGTCCAGGAGCACGAAGCGTCCCGCGCGCAGCGCTTCGTACAGGCGCGACGGGCTGCCGCGTAGCCGGGCATCTGCTGCCCGGGTGCCGACCAGCGGGTGCGCGTGACGCGGCGCAGGGTACTTTACCCAGAGTCCTGATATGGCGAGGGGAAGGCGTCGCGCCATCGCCGGCACGTGCAGTGCCGCCGTCACGAGTTCGTTCCGTGCCGTCCGGACGGCTGTCGAGTGCAGCATCGCCATCCGCAGGAGCGCTCCGCTGCCCTTGATCACCTTCGAGCCCACCGGACGGCGCTCGGAGTGGTACGAGTCCAACAGGTCTGGCCCACCGGTCAGCGCGGAGACGAGCTTCCACGACAGGTTCGCCGCGTCTTGAAGACCGGTGTTCATCCCCTGCCCGCCGGCGGGGGAGTGCACGTGTGCCGCATCACCCGCGAGGAAAACCCGGCCCACCCGATAGTGCGGAACCTGCCGCTCGTCGCTGTGGAATCGCGAACTCCAACGTGGACCGTACATTCCGAAGTCCGTGCCTAACACCGAGCGCGAGATGTCCTTGAGTTCCTCGATGTCTACCGGGTCCCGGTCTTCGGCGGGCTTGGATCGGTCCCAGCTGATGACCCGGTAGTACCCGTCACCGAAGGGCGCGATGAAGGTGAAGCGGTCACCGATGCTGTTGGTGGCGGCGCCTCCGGGCTCGTCCTTAAGCAGCACGTCGGCTAGCATCACCGACTTCACCACGCTGCGCCCGGGGAACGGTTCGCCGATCAGCCGACGCACGGTGCTGCGGTGTCCGTCCGTGCCCACCAGGTAATGCCCGCGTATGGTTCTGCCGTCTTCAAGTGTCGCGGTCACACCTTGCGCGTCCTGTGTCAGGTCGGTCAACTCGGCCGGGCGTACGAACTGCACTCCGGCGGCCCGCGCCCGGCGCAGTAGCACGCCTTCAGTTTCGTACTGGGGCGCCACGAGCATGTAGGGGTATCGGCTCGGCAGCCCGGACATGTCCACGACTGCTTTATCGAACAGTCGCAAGGCAGCGACCTGCCTACCGCGGGAGACCAGATCGTCGGCGACACCGCGCTGGTCGAACTGTTCCAGGGTCCGAGCGTGCACCACGAACGCGCGCGTGAGCTCGGATCCGTTCTCGTGACGCTCCACCAGAGTGACAGGAACGCCCGCAGCAGCCAGATCGCCGGCGAGAAGGAGTCCCGTCGGCCCGGCACCCACGACGACGACCCCTGTGTCTGAGTGCTCTGCGTATCCAGCCGGCATGGCAGGGAGCATAGATGTGCGCACAGTTCTGAGCCAACTGGCGAATATGGTCTGCGGCCGATCTGCGTCGACATCGAGCAATCCATCGCCCACCTCCTGCCTTGCGTCGCTACTCCATCTGCAATCCGATGGTTGCACATTGTCCACCCCATGTGCAACCATGAAGTTGCACTCAATATTAGAGCCGAGACTTGGAGGGGTTGACCATGGTCAGCAACCGCATCGAGCAGGATGTCTATATCGCGGCGCCGGTGGCGCGGGTGTGGGAGGTCGTCACGGAACCGAGGCACGTCGGCATGTGGTTCGGCAACGGCGAACCGGCGGAGATCGACCTGCGTCCGGGAGGTCGCATCGTGTTCGACCACGGGGAGCACGGCAAACTCCCGGCAGTGATCGAGGAGGTCGAGGAACCCGGCTATCTCTCATTCCGCTGGGCCGCCGACGACGCCGGAGGCCGGGAGCCGGACGCTGCCAATGCGACGTTGGTCGAGTTCACGTTGGAGCGGGAGGGTGACGGGACTCGATTGCGCGTTGTCGAGAGCGGATTCTCCGTGATCGAGGGGGATTCCGAGGCCATCGACCGGCGGTATCGGGCCAACAAGGGCGGCTGGGGAAAGGCTCTGCTCAGCCTGAGCAAGTATTGCGAGCAGGAGGAACACGAATGGAGCGGGTGAGCGAGCGCAACGCCGTGTTCCGTCAGGAATTCGTGCGAGGATCTACCAGGGTCAGGGCGGCGACGGCCCGGATTCGTGTGAGGACGTCGACGAACCGAGCATGACGGACTGGTGTTGGCGGAAGGTGGAGTGACGGTCTGATGACGCAGAGTCCTGCGGAGGAGGCGCTCATCGAGGTTGTGCTGGCGGCGCTGGCGGATCCGACGCGCCGCCGGATCCTCGATGGTTTGTCCGCAGCCGGCGGCGCAACCGCTACGACGCTTGCGCAGGACCTGCCGGTCACGCGTCAGGCTGTCGTCAAACACCTCGCGGTTCTGCACGAGGCCGGTCTCGTCGTGGCACGCAAGGTGGGTCGGGAGGTCCGCTACGGCGTTGCGCCTGGGCCGCTCGCACTCACCGCGCGGTGGATGACCGACCTTGCCACGGAGTGGGGTCGGCCGCTCCAGATGGTCAAGCAGATCGCGGAGTCCGGCGAGTAGCAGTCACCCACGCACAGTCCCGCGCTGTGAGGTCAGCTCCGGTCGGGCAACACTCTGGTGAAGACGACGCGGGTCTGGCCAGGCCCGTTGTAGTTCTCGACGACATTCACGGCGAAGCCGAGGCTTCGGTGGAATGCGATCGACCCGGTGTTGCCGACCGAGGTGATCGCCTTAAGGCTGGCCGCTCCCTGCGCGCGGGCGGCTTCGGTGAAGGCGGCGTACAGGCGGCGACCCAGGCCGGTGCCCCGCGCATCATCCCGGGTCGCGATCAGGTGCACGTATGCCACGTGGTCCGGGGTGACGAAGCCGAATATATAGCCGCTAATGCCGTCTTCGCCCACCGCTACCAGCGATGTTGAGGGGAATTCTTGCACGAGTGCGGCGAGATGGAGCGCTCTCAGGTCACGTTCGCCCCAGTAGCGCGCATGGTCTTCGAGGACCCGCTGGAATTGCTCCATCGTGACAGGGGCGATCTCGGAGTTCTGAGCGGATGTCTGAAAGGAGTCGGTCATGTAGAAAGAATCTCCCTATCGAGGCAAACCCTATCAAGGGCGGATGAAAAGCTTGCGCCTCTGGCGGACGCGACGCCCATCGGACGTTCCCTTGGTTGGCCAGGATGCGGTCCTCCGCTCGTCGGCTACGGCCTTAGCGGCCGTTCCGTTCCGCGAGCACGGAGATTGGATCGCCGTCGACGTCCGCGACCAGGGACAGCCACCGCTGGTACGCGGATCTGAACGGCTCGTTGTCTCGCTGGATGGCTACCAGCAGCGCGTCGGCAGTGCTGCGTGCGTTCTCGATCACCTCGGGCGGATATTCGTACCACACCTGGTGCTCGAGGAACTCGTCTTCGTCTACGATCGCGGGCGCCCGTCCGTCCCGGAACCGCAGTACGTCCAGGTCGAGGTCGACCATGGTGATCTCATCCGGTGCCGTCCACTCGGCGACCGTCGTGATGTCGCAGTAGATCGCGGTCGGTCGGGGCGCGGCGTGAAATGCGCCGCACCACCAATCGGCGCGGCGTACGAGCTGGACGTGCGCCTGGTCGAACGTCACCGTGGGGCCGGAGCCGCGTGTCATCAGCATGTTCCTGCCCCAGCCGAGCCAAAGGCCGTGCTCGTCCTCCCCGAGTCGGCGCATCGCGCCGTGCCAGTGCAGGGATCCGTCGTATTTCCGGTACGTCAATCGGATCAGCTCGCTCATACGTCTCAGCGTAGTCGCGTGACTGCCGGGAGCTCACCGCATATGGGCTCAATGATGGGGCGGTCGGGAGCGACAGGCGCGCTGCGTTCGCCGTGGACGAAGCCTGACGCAAGGGTCGATCTCCGACGTCCGGGGCGTGAATTCCGGGTGGTGCGCCCACCGTGTCGTGCGTGCATCGGGACGTGCGCTCGCGTACGCTGCGCACCGTGCCCCGTACCGCGCTCAGCCTCTCCGGCCCAGCACCGCTGCCCGCCGGGCGCGCGGCGTTGGCCGCAGGCTTCGCGGCGATCCGCGACGAGCACGAGCTGACGACCGAGTTTCCGCCCGCCGTCCTCGACGAGGTTCGGACCGCGATCCGTGGCCTTCGACTTCCGGAACTGGACCGGACCGATCTGCCGCTGGTCACGCTCGATCCGCCGGGCTCGCAGGACCTCGATCAGGCGATGGCGATCGAACGGCGCTCCGATGGCGGGTACCGGGTCTGGTACGCGATCGCCGACGTGGCGGCGTTCGTGCGCCCTGGCGGCGAACTGGACCGCGAGGCACGCCGCCGCGTCCTGACGTGCTACCTACCGGATGTTCGGGTGCCCCTGCATCCGGCAGAGTTGTCTGAAGGCGCGGCCTCGCTGCTGCCGGGACAGGATCGTCCCGCGGTGTTGTGGTGCGTGGACGTGGATGAGCGTGGCGTCCCGGTCGCGTCCGACGTGAAGCGGGCCCTCGTCCGGTCACGAGCGCAGCTGGACTATCCGACGATGGAATTGGCGCTCGCCGAAGGCCGCGGACCGGAGGTCATCGGGCTGCTACGCGAGGTCGGCGGCCTGCTTGAGGCGCGACAGACCGCACGTGGCGGCATGATCTTGAATGTGCCGACGCAGCAGGTCAGCCCGAGCCCGGACGGCTGGCGACTGGAATACGCGGTGGAGCGATCGATCGAGCGTTGGAACGCCCAGATCTCGCTGCTGATCGGCGCGGCCGCGGCCGAGATCATGCTGCGCGGCGGCACTGGCATCGTGCGCACGCTGCCTGAGCCCTCCCCGGTCACTATCCGACGACTGCGCAAGGCCGCCAAGGGCCTCGGTGTGGCCTGGCCTGATCGGCGCAGCTATCAGCGCCTCGTCAGCAGCCTGACGCCGGACGATCCGCATCAGGCCGCACTCCTCTGGGAGTCGATGGCGCTGATGCGCGGAGCCGGGTACACGCCGTTCGACGGCGCCTGCCCCGCGAAGCCGAAGCATTCCGCGCTGGGCATCGAGTACGCGCATGCGACAGCGCCGTTGCGGCGCCTCGTCGACCGCTTCACGTCAGAATGCTGCCTCGCGATCGTCGCCGGTGACGAAGTGCCCGATTGGGTTCGCGAGGCTCTGCCGGAGTTGCCCGGCCACATGGAGCGTGGCGAGCGGTTGAGCCGCACGGTCGATCGGGCGTGCGTGGACCTGGCCGAGTCCGTGCTGCTCGCGGACCGGATCGGCGAGGACTTCACCGGCGTCGTGCTGGACCTGAACGATCGGATCGACTGGGACCAGAACGGCAAGCCCGATGCCGGCACCGTGATGCTGCGCGATCCGGCGGTAATAGCGCGTCTCGATGGCCATGACCTCCCGCAGGGCGCCGAGGTGCGGGTGCGATTGACGAAGGTGGACGTGACAGAGCGCAAGGTCTACTTCGACTGGATCGACGCGGAGTAGGAAGAGTAGGCCAAGATAACAGGCCCATGATGCTTGCCGAGTGGCTGCGGTCGTTAGCCGGGGAATGAATGGTCGCTGAGTCGGTGGATTCACTGGCCGGTAGGTGGATCGCCGGAGGGCCGGAGGGCCGGAGGCCAGTGGGTCGGTGGGTCAGGGGGCCGGCGCTCCGTTGGGTCGGAGGGCAGTTGGTTCGGTGGGTGCTCTCCCGTCTGTCAAGTGAGGTGTCAGCTCGTTCGGGGTGGTCGTGGTCGGCTTTGATCAGGTAGTAAGCCGCGTGGGTGGCTTGGCGTTTGAGGCATCTGATGATCTCGGGGTTTGGTTTTGCCCTGGCCGGTGGCGTGGCGGGTCGGTGAGCTGGCGGTCGTTGAGTCGGTGGGAAGGCGGTGTCTGCGGGTGGAGTGCTGGTCAGTGGCCGTCAGTTGGGGCGGCGAGTCGGCGGGGG
>NZ_JAGSOH010000208.1 GCF_018139625.1 Actinospica acidithermotolerans
CATCTGCGCCGCGGCGGCCTGGCGCCGGTCCTCGGCCACCGCGGCCAGCTGGAATCCACGAGCCCTGATGTGCTCGACGAGCTCCGGCTGCGGCGACAGCTGGTATCTGTGCAGGTAGTAGCCCACCGCCGCGGGCCAGATCCACTCTCCGTCCGTGTGGTACGCCCGCGGCACGACCAGGCCCGCTCCCGGCGACATCTCGTCCTCGCCGGTCTTCGTCGTCGCCAGGGCGACCGGAGCCTTCGTCAGATACGCCGTCAGCGCGGCCAGTTCCGCCGGGTTCACCTGCGGCCGGTTGATCACGATTCCGCCCGTCGGCCCGCGGCCGTCGAAGACCTCTGCCACCCTCATCCGCCGCGACGAGCCCCCAGGCCCCGCGCCCTGCCCGTCACTCACGCTGAGGCCTCTCCTCGCCACTGTCTCAACGTCCGATACCTCGCGGAGGGACAGTTTACCGAGCAGCTACCCGGCCGTGTCCATCGTCGCGGGCAGCCGGACCGCGACCGGATCGCCGGGCTGCAACTGCAGTTCCTCGGCGGCCGAGTTCGTGTTGCGGGCCAAGGCGAACAGGCCCGCGGAGTCCACGTAGCCGACCGCTTCGCCGGGGCGCACATCCGCGTGGCTGCGCCCGAAGGGCACCTTCACCACCCCGATCCGGCAGTGCACGTTCAGCGTGTCGCCGATGCGCAGCCCGGCCGCCTCGAACAGCCGCGCCTCCAGCGTGGTCTGCACCGTCCCCCACCGGTCCACGCTCAGCACCTCGCCCTCCAGCCGATGCGCCGTCAGCCGCGCCACCGGCTTCTGCAGCTGCACCAGCGCCTCGATCGGCACCTTCGGGCCGAGCGCCGCCGGATCCAGGCCGTCGGCCAGGTGCGCGGCGACCGGCGCGAACACGTCCCGGCCGCGGAACGTCGCCGACACCGGCTGCCGCAGGTATCTGCGCGCGGTGATCTCGTACGCCGCCCGCGCGCCGCCGAGCGCCTTCGCGGCCGGCAGCAGCAGCCCGTTGTCCGGCCCGACGAGCAGGAATCCGCCCGCGGCCACGGCCAGCGCCCGGCGGCGGGTGCCCGCCCCCGGGCCCGTGGCCGGATCCACCACCGCCAGCAGCACCCCCGGCGGCAGGTCCGGCGCCGCCTGTGCGAGCAGCGCGGAACCCCGGCGCAGGTCGCCGGGGGGCACCTCGTGGCACAGGTCGATCACCCGCGCCGTCGGGGCGGTCGCCGCGATCACCCCGTGGCACACCCCGACGTGGCAGTCGCTCAGACCGTAGTCGGACAGGAAGCCGATCCACGGGATCCCCGTTGTCGCTGTCATCGGGACACCGTAGAGCGTTCACGTGACCGCGACGTGGACCTTCGGTGAACCGCGCGCGGGGACGCCGTACACCGGAACGACCCCGTTCGGTCACGCTGAGTGACTTGACGGGATCTGGACAGGTCCGGAACCGGTCACCGCCCGTGTGGGATGATCGGGGCATGTTGCGATGGCTCACCGCAGGCGAATCCCATGGTCCGGCCCTCGTCGCGATCGCCGAAGGCCTTCCCGCCGGCATCGAGACCTCGACGAAGGACATCGCGCACGCGCTCGCCCGGCGGCGGCTCGGGTACGGCCGCGGCGCCCGGATGAAGTTCGAGCAGGACGAGGTGACGATCCTCGGCGGCCTGCGCCACGGACTGACCCAGGGCGGCCCCTTCGCGGTGCAGATCGGCAATTCCGAGTGGCCGAAGTGGCGCACCGTGATGGCCGCCGACCCGGCCGAGGGCGACGGCGAGCTCGACGAGCTCGAGCCCGGCACCACCGGCCAGGCCCGCAGCGCCCCGCTCACCCGCCCGCGCCCCGGCCACGCCGACCTGGCCGGCATCCAGAAGTACGGATTCACCGAGGCCCGACCGGTCCTCGAGCGCGCCAGCGCCCGCGAGACCGCCGCCCGCGTCGCCCTCGGCGAGGTCGCCCGCGCGTTCCTCAAGCAGGCCGCCGGCGTCGAGCTGGTCTCGCACGTCGTCGAACTCGGCCCGGTCAAGGCCCCGGCCGGGCTCGTCCCGCAGCCCTCCGACGAGGAGCGGCTGGACGCCGACCCGGTGCGCTGCCTGGACGCCGTCGCCTCCGCGCGGATGGTCGAGGAGATCGACCTCTGCCACAAGGAGGGCGACACCATGGGCGGCGTCGTCGAGGTGCTGGCCTACGGCCTTCCGCCGGGCCTCGGCAGCCACGTGCACTGGGACCGCCGGCTCGACGCGCGCCTCGCCGCCGCCCTGATGGGCATTCAGGCGATCAAGGGCGTGGAGCTGGGCGACGGCTTCGAGCTCGCCCGGGTCCGCGGCTCGCAGGCGCAGGACGAGATCGTGCCCGGGAACCCCGGCGTGCACCGGGCCACCGGCGAGTCCGGCGGTATGGAACACAGTGCGGCAGGTCCGGAACGGTCGATTTCCCGCCGGACCAACCAGTCCGGCGGTATGGAACACAGTGCGGCAGGTCCGGAACGGTCGATTTCCCGCCGGACCAACAAGTCCGGCGGTACCGAAGGCGGCATGTCCACCGGCGAGGTGCTGCGGGTGCGCGCCGCGATGAAGCCGATCTCCACCATCCCGCGCGCCCTGGCCACGGTCGACGTCGCCACCGGCGAGTCCGCGACCGCGCACCATCAGCGTTCCGACGTCTGCGCCGTGCCCGCCGCCGGGATCGTGGCCGAGGCCATGGTCGCCATGGTGCTGGCCGACGCGCTGCTGGAGAAGTTCGGCGGCGACAGCGTGCCCGAGACCCGGCGCAACATCGAGTCGTACCTCGCCGGCCTCGACGAGCGCGGGCTGGGGGTGCACTGAGGATGGACCGTCCGCTGGCCGTCCTCGTCGGCCCGCCCGGATCCGGCAAGTCCACCGTCGGCGCCGTCCTCGCCGAGCGCCTCGCGGTGCCGCTGCGCGATACCGACCAGGACGTCGAGGCGCTCACCGGGACGACGATCGCAGAGCTCTTCATCGAGCGCGGCGAGGAGTACTTCCGCGAGCTCGAGTCCGAGGCCGTGCGCGCCGCCCTCGTCTCGCACCGCGGCGTGCTCTCCCTCGGCGGCGGCGCCATCCTGCGCCCGGAGACCCGCGAGGCCCTGGCCGCGCACTACGTCGTGTGGCTCGACGTCAACGTGCACAACGCCGTCAAGCGCGTCGAGCTGACCGGCGCCCGCCCGCTGCTGCTCGGCAACGTGCGCGGACGGTTCATCGAGCTCGACCGCGCGCGGCGCCCCCTCTACGCCGAGGTCGCCACCATCCACCTCGACACCAGCGAGCTGACCGTCGACGAGGTCGTCGACGAGCTGTGCGCCCGGATCCCCCACCGCCCGAAGGAGTCCTGAAGCCTTGAGCAGCACCACGCGCATCCCCGTCGGAGGCGATTCGCCGTACGAGGTCGTGGTCGGCCGCGGCCTGCTCGACGAGCTGCCGAAGATGCTCGGCGAGAAGGTCTCCCGCGTCGCCGTCGTCCACCCCAAGGCCCTCAAGGCCACCGGCGAGGCGATCCGCGAGGACCTGGCCGCCGCGGGGCTGAACGCGATCACGATCGAGGTCCCGGACGCCGAGGAGCAGAAGTCCGCGCAGGTGCTCGCGTACCTGTGGACCGTGCTCGGCCAGTCCGGCTTCACCCGCAGCGACGCGATCGTCGGCGTGGGCGGCGGCGCGACCACCGACCTCGCCGGATTCGCCGCGGCCACCTGGCTGCGCGGCGTGCGCGTGGTGCAGATCCCGACGACCGTGCTCGGCATGGTGGACGCGGCCGTCGGGGGCAAGACCGGCATCAACACCGCCGAGGGCAAGAACCTCGTCGGCGCCTTCTGGCCGCCGGCCGGCGTGATCTGCGACCTCGGCGCGCTGGAATCCCTGCCGCGCAACGACTACGTCGCCGGGATGGCCGAGGTCGTCAAGTGCGGCTTCATCGCCGACCCGCGAATCCTCGAGCTGGTCGAGGGCGACGTCGAGGGCGCGAAGTCGTACGAAGGACCGCACACCCAGGAGCTGATCGAGCGCGCGATCCGGGTCAAGGCCGACGTCGTCTCCCAGGACCTGCGCGAGTCCGGGCTGCGCGAGATCCTCAACTACGGCCACACCCTGGGCCACGCCATCGAGCGCAACGAGCGCTACCAGTGGCGGCACGGCGCCGCGGTCTCCGTCGGCATGGTCTTCGCCGCGGAGCTCGCACGGCTGGCCGGGCGCCTCGACGAATCCGTCGTGCGCCGGCACCGCGACGTGCTCGGGGCGCTCGGGCTGCCGATGACCTACGACGCCGCGGCCTGGCCGAAGCTGCTCGAGACGATGCGCATCGACAAGAAGTCCCGCGCGGACGTGCTGCGCTTCATCGTGCTCACCGACATCGCGAAGCCCACGGTGCTGTCCGGGCCGGACATGCAGCTGCTGGTGGGGGCGTTCGGGGAGATCTCCGGTTAACCGCTAGAGTGGAGTGATTAAGAATTCCCTCTAGCTAGGAGTCACCCGGCCGTGGCCTCGACCAACGACCTCAAGAACGGCATGACGCTCAACCTGGACGGCGAGCTCTGGAACGTCGTCGAATTCCAGCACGTCAAGCCCGGTAAGGGCCCGGCCTTCGTTCGGACCAAGCTCAAGCACGTGCTCTCCGGCAAGGTCGTGGACAAGACCTTCAACGCGGGCATCAAGGTGGAGACCGCGAACGTCGACAAGCGCACCATGCAGTACCTCTACAAGGAGGGCGTCGACTTCGTGTTCATGGACCTGGACACCTACGACCAGATCCACGTCGCCGGCGACACCGTGGGCGAGAACGCGAACTACCTCCTCGAGAGCGCCGAGGCGATGGTGGCCACGCACGAGGGCGTGCCGCTGTACATCGAGCTGCCGGCCGCGGTCGAGATGGAGGTCACCTACACCGAGCCCGGCCTGCAGGGCGACCGCTCCACCGGCGGCACCAAGCCGGCCACCGTGGAGACCGGCGCCGAGATCCAGGTGCCGCTGTTCATCTCCACCGGCGAGAAGATCAAGGTGGACACGCGCGACGGCAAGTACCTCGGCCGGATCAACAGCTGATCCGGTTCGCTTTTCGGTAGAGCGGTAGAGCACGCGGCGACGAGGGATCTGGGACCGGAGAACAGTGGCAACTCGCAACAAGGCACGCAGACGCGCGGTGGAGGTCCTCTACGAGGCCGACCTGCGCAGCGTCAGTCCGTCGACCGTGCTGGCCGACCGGATCGCGCGGGTGCAGCAGCTGACCCCGCAGGACTCCGATCCGCGGCTCGGCGAGTACGCGATAGAGCTCGTCGAGGGCGTCGCGAAGCACCAGGAGCGGATCGACTCGCTCATCGAGACCTACTCGGTGGGCTGGCCGCTGGACCGGATGCCGGCCGTGGACCGCAACGTGCTGCGCCTCGGCGTCTACGAGCTGCTGTGGCAGGACGAGGTGCCGGACGTGGTGGCCATCGACGAGGCGGTCGGCCTCGCCCAGCAGCTGTCCACCGACGAGTCCCCCCAGTTCGTGAACGGCCTGCTCAACCGCATCATGGAGCTCAAGCCCTCGCTGCAGCGCTGAGCCTCCCCCCACACGGCCCGCATCGCCCGCCACCGGATTTGACGGTGGCGGGCGATGCGCGTAACGTGGATCGAGTCGCCAAGAGCGGATGGACCGGATTCCGGCCGGACGCGGAGCGGCACAATCCTGAGCACTACAAGACAAGATCCCGTCGGCCACGTCGGCTGGGGTCGGTTTTCCGTCGTCCTTTCGGATGGCCGGAAAGCCCCGGTGGAAAAAGCCCCCGGAAAAGTCTGATAGAGTTGAGGACATCGCAAGGGAAACCAAGCGAAAACAAGCAAGAAAAGCAATAAGAAAAGAATTGCCGAAGTAGCGCCGGTCGTGGAGGCGGATCGAAAGATCCGATCAAGCGGTGAGTGTGTCTGTTTCTTGAGAACTCAACAGTGTGTCATTTGTTTACGATGCCAAATGTTTTACTTTGGCTAGTTTGTCCCGACCCCCGTCGGGATGTTAATTAGCCAGGTTTTGAATTCTTTTTTGGAGAGTTTGATCCTGGCTCAGGACGAACGCTGGCGGCGTGCTTAACACATGCAAGTCGAACGATGAAGCCCTTCGGGGTGGATTAGTGGCGAACGGGTGAG
>NZ_JAGSOH010000209.1 GCF_018139625.1 Actinospica acidithermotolerans
ATGATCGTGCGGCGGTCATGGCGGCGGGGAAACGCCCGGTCCCATCCCGAACCCGGAAGCTAAGCCCGCCAGCGCCGATGGTACTGCAAGGGGGACCTTGTGGGAGAGTAGGACGCCGCCGCGCTACTTGTGGAATCCAGTCAGCCTCGGGCCTTCGCGGTCCGGGGCTGACTGTGTTTTTCTCTCCCCTTGCGTTGGCCGCTGTCACCTCAAGCGAGCAGTGCGTAGGTGTCGCGGTTGGCGGGCGATTGGCCATCGGCGCGGGCCGTGGGGGAGAATGAGTGGATGCGCCGATGGCGCACGTTCAGAACAAAACGGTTAGCGACGACGTACCCCCTAAGCCGCCACGACAGGAGTCTTCCGCGCATGTCTACTTCCTCTTCTGGTCGCCCCAAGCGTCCTTCGGCGGGCCGTCCTGCGGGGAGCGGCAATAAGCGCGTCGCAGGGCAGTCGCGCGGCGGCAACCGCGGCGGCGACCAGCCGCAGCGGCGTCCGCAGTCCTCCGAGGACCGGGGCGGCTTCCAGCGCCGTGACGACCGCGGTGAGCGCGGTAATGACCGCGGTGGTTTCCAGCGTCGCGATGACCGTGGGGACCGTGGCGGGGATCGTCCGTCGTACGGTGACCGTGAGCGTCGCCCGTACGGCGATCGTGATCGTGACCGTGGCGGCGACCGCGGCGGCTTCCAGCGGCGCGACGATCGTGGCGGCGACCGCCGTCCGTCGTACGGTGACCGGGATCGCGGTGGTGACCGTGGTGGTTTCCAGCGTCGTGATGAGCGTGGCGGGGATCGTCCGTCGTACGGTGATCGTGAGCGTCGCCCCTTTGGCGACCGTGATCGTGACCGTGGCGGCGAGCGCGGCGGCTTCCAGCGTCGCGATGACCGCGGTGGAGACCGTGGTGGGTATCAGGGTCGCGACGACCGTCGTCCGTCGTACGGTGACCGTGACCGTGGCGGGGACCGCGGTGGTTTCCAGCGCCGTGATGACCGCGGTGGTGACCGTGGTGGTTTCCAGCGTCGTGATGAGCGTGGCGGGGATCGTCCCTCGTACGGTGACCGCGAGCGTCGCCCCTACGGCGACCGCGACAGTCGCCCGTCGTACGGCGACCGGGATCGCGGTGGTGACCGTGGTGGTTTCCAGCGTCGTGATGACCGCGGTGGGGATCGTCCCTCGTACGGTGACCGCGAGCGTCGCCCCTACGGCGACCGTGACCGTGGCGGGGACCGCGGCGGTTTCCAGCGCCGTGATGACCGCGGTGGTGACCGTGGTGGTTTCCAGCGCCGTGATGACCGCGGTGGGGATCGTCCCTCGTACGGTGACCGCGAGCGTCGCCCCTACGGCGACCGCGACAGCCGTCCGTCGTACGGTGACCGGGATCGCGGCGGGGACCGTGGCGGCTTCCAGCGTCGCGACGACCGCCGTCCCTCGTACGGCGACCGGGACCGCGACCGTCGGCCGGCTTTCGGCGACCGCGACAGCCGGCCTTCCTACGGCGACCGGGATCGCGGCGGCTTCCAGCGCCGTGACGACAACCGGGAAGAGCGTCCGTCGTACGGTGACCGGGATCGCGGCGGGGACCGCGGCGGTTTCCAGCGTCGCGATGACCGTGGCGGGGATCGTCCGTCGTACGGTGACCGCGAGCGTCGCCCCTACGGCGACCGTGACCGTGGCGGCGACCGCGGTGGTTTCCAGCGTCGCGAGGAGCGGGCTCCGCGTCCGGCATCATCGGGTGACTCCGAGCAGCCGGCGCACCTCGAACTGCCGGACGACATCGACTTGGCGGACCTCGACGACGACATCCGCGCGGAGCTGCGCACTCTCGTGCGCATGAAGGCCCAGCTCGTCGGCGGCCACCTGGTGATGGCCGGCCGGCTGATCGACGAGGACCCGGAGAAGGCGTACAAGCACGCGCGCACCGCGCAGCAGCTCGCCCCGCGGCTGGCTGCCACGCGTGAGGCGCTGGGCCTGACGGCGTACCTGTCCGACCGCTACGCCGAGGCGCTGGCCGAGCTGCGGGCCGCCCGGCGGATCACCGGTTCCAACCACCAGTGGGCCGTCATGGCCGACTGCGAGCGTGGTCTGGGCCGTCCGGAGAAGGCCCTCGAAATGGCGCAGGCGCCCGAGGCCAAGGAGCTCGACAAGGGCACGCAGATCGAGCTGCGGATCGTCGCCGCCGGCGCTCGTCGCGACCTCGGCCAGGTCGACGCCGCCGTGGCGATGCTGCAGGGCGCCGACCTGACGTCGGCTCAGATCGAGCCGTGGACCGCGCGGCTGCGCTACGCCTACGCGGACGCGCTGCTCGAAGCCGACCGCGAGCCCGAGGCTCGTGAGTGGTTCGCGCGTGCCGCCGAGGCGGACAGCGAGGGCATCACCGACGCCGAGGAGCGCATCGCGCAGCTCGACGGCGTCGTCTTCGGCGAAGAGGACGAGCTCGAGGGCGAGCGCGACATCGACGACGAGGATGAGGACGACGAGGACCTCGAGGACGACTTCGACGACGATGAGGAGTTCGACGACGAAGAAGAAGACGATGAGGTAGACGGCGAAGAGGACGAGCACGACGCCGCTCCCCGCGTGGAGCTGAGCGCCGAGGAGCTCGAGTCCGGCGTCGAGGACGAGGAGCAGTAGGCCCTCAGGACCGGCCGGCTGCGGCTCCGCACATGAAGGGTGGGCCCCCGAAGTCATCATGACTTCGGGGGCCCACCCTTTTGCATGCCCTCGGGGGCCAACCCTTCTGCCCACTCGGTCGAAGCCGGCCGTCAGCTCTCGTCGAGCAGGCGCAGCACCAGGCCGGTCGCCGGCTTCGGGGAGAACGACGTCGACTTGCGCGGCATCTTCTGGCCCGCCGCCGCGAGTTCCAGCACCGTCGCCTCGGCGACCGGCCGCAGCAGCACCGCCACACCCGAGTGCCGGTACGCCTCGTTGACCGCGCTGCGCGGGTCGTGGTCGAAGCGGATGTGGTCGGCCGTGTCCGGTATCGACCAGACGCCGCCGGCCAGCGCGTAGTGCAGGACCGTCGCGTCCAGCCGGCGCCAGGCCTCCGGGCGGTCGGCGGGGATGTACCGTTCGAGGAGCTTCTCGTCCGGGTCGGACAGCAGCCACGCCTTGTGCCCGTCCACCAGGGCGAATCCGATGCTCGTCGGCGCCAGCTCGCCGAGGGCCTGCAGCGCCGCCTTGTAGCCGCCGTCCAGGGCACGCACGGTGAACCACTCCTCGGCCTCGCGCAGCGCCGGCTCGACGCGCAGGTCGGGCAGCCAGCGGTGGATGCCGCGGACGCGCAGCGGGTGCCGGGAGGAGTCCACCAGCAGTGCCAGGCCGTGCTCCGATCCCGTGCGGCCGAGCTTGGCCAGCTCGCGGTACGCGGCGTAGCGGTGGTGGCCGTCCGCGATCAGCGCCTCCCGTCCGGCGAGGTCGGCGCCGACGGCCGCCAGATCCTCCGGCGCGGTCACCGCCCACAGCCGGTGCCGGACGCCGTCCGCGGTGCGCACGTCCACCACCGGCTCCGCGCCGTCGCCGGTCACCCGTTCGACCAGGTCGGAGGCTGGTCCGCCGCCCTGGTAGGTGAGCAGGATCGGCTCCGGGTTGGCGCCGAGCGCGTACATCAGCGAGCGCCGGTCTTGCACCACGACGCCCACAACATCCTCGTGTGGGTGAATTGGAGAGATAGACTCGTCACTCGGGAGCAGTAATGCTCCGATGAGTCCGCGTTGTACCGACAGATCCGGGCCCTCGCCGTCGACCTGCTCGTAGACGTAGAGGGCAGGCTCCGGGTCCAGGGCCAGCAGGCCCTCGTCCCGCCAGTCGCGCAGCGTGCGCGCCGCCCTGCGGTAGCGCAGCAGCGGATCCGGCTCGTCGAGCTCGGGCAGGATCACCCGGACGATGTTGTGCGCATCGCCCGAGGCCAGCGCCCGGGCCCGGTCCGGGTCGATCATGTCGTACGGCGGGCTGATCACCGCCGCCCGGTCCGCGGCCGCCGTGAAGCGGAGCCCGCGGAACGGCGAAAGGACGAGGCGGCCCGGCGTGTCGGGCGCGTGCGCGGCGGTCATAGCGAAATGCTAAGGGCGATCGGGGACATCCGGTGAACGGGTGGTCCGGGTCCGTCGGAGGCATCGATCGGACGGAGACAGGGGTAGGACGGCTCTCGACGGGAGTCGGCGATGACGACGGACCGGGTGACGCGACGACGGCAGGAGGCGCGGGATGGCTGAGCGGGACGAAGGCTGGGCGGCGGGAGCCGAGGAGCAGGAAGAGGGCCTGCCCAGCGGCGAGGTCTACGACTGGTACCAGCGCGGCGTGCAACTGCTCGACGAGGGCGACCCCGCCACCGCCTCCCAGGTGCTCGGCCGGGCGGCCGCGCGGGTCCCGCACTCGCGCTCGGTGCTCGAGGCGCTGGCCCGGGCCCAGTTCGACTCCGAGCAGTACGACCAGGCCGTCGTGTCCTTCCAGCGGCTGGTCGAGGAGGATCCGGACGACGACTACGCGCAGTTCGGCTGGGGTCTGTCGGCGGCCAAGCTGGGGCAGTTCGACCTGGCCGTGGAGCACCTGGCCGTCGCCGCGGCGATGCGGCCGGACGTGAACTACTACGCCCTCGCGCTGCGCGGCGCGCGGGCGACCGCGCGGACGCAGTCGGCGCACCGCCGCCAGGAGGCAAACAAATAACAGGCCCACCGCCCCGGCGGGGTCGGTGATGGGGCTGCGTGCTGCCGCTTGGCGCTTTCCCACTGGGTACTGCGGCTCAGCGCTGTCCCGCCATACGAGTGCCTCGGCGGCTTACGCTCGGTGGCGTGGCGGTGGATGTGGAGCTCAGTCGTGCGGTGACGGTGAGTGTGAGGGCACCCGGGTATCCGCGGTCGGCGGAGCTTGTCGCGGCGTTTGGCGCGTCGGCTGCGGCTGAGCTCGCGGTACGGGTCAAGGGGCTGGTGGGGGAGATGTTCGGGTTGCCGCAGCCGTGGCTCGGGCGGGCTGAGCCGATGGAGTTGAGCGAGGTCGGCTCCGTGATCGGCGCGGCGATGAGCGCGCGGCATCCGGAGCTGAGCCGTGAGGCGGTCTCGTCCCTCGCGAACTACTACACCTACTGCTGGAAGTAGGGCGGCGGCTCGGCGCGTGGCGCTGCTTATAGGATCAGCGCGTGACCGACGACGCGCAGCTTCCCCTCGCCCGCCGCTATGACACCGCGCTCCTCGACCTCGACGGGGTCGTCTACCGGGGCGCCGACGCTGTGCCGCACGCCGTTCAGGCGCTGCTGGCCGCGGCGGAGCTCGGGATGCACCTCACGTACGTCACCAACAACGCCTCACGGACCCCTCAGGCGGTCGCGGACCACCTGGTGCGGCTCGGACTGCCCGCGGCCCCGGACGACGTCGTGACGGCCGCCCAGGCGGTCGCGCGGATGATCGCCGAGGCGGTGCCCGCCGGGTCCAAGGTGCTCATGGTCGGCGGGGAGGGCCTGCGGGTCGCGCTGATCGAGCGCGGCCTGGTTCCGGTCGAGTCGGCGGACGAGAATCCGGCGGCGGCCGTGCAGGGCTATCGGCCGGACACGACGGTGGAAAACCTCTCCGAGATCGCATACGCCGTGCAGCGCGGCGTGCCTTGGTTCGCCGCGAACACCGACATGACCATGCCGACCGCGCGCGGTATCGCGCCGGGCAACGGGGCGATGGTCACGGCCGTGTCCAAGGCGTGCGGCGGGTGGCCGCGGATCGCCGGGAAGCCGGAGACGGCGCTGCACCGGGAGACGATGCTGCGCACAGGCGCCAAGAACCCGCTCGTCGTCGGGGACCGGCTGGACACCGACATCGAAGGCGCGAACCGGGCCGGCGTCGACTCGCTGCTCGTGCTGACCGGCGTGACCACGCGCGAGGAGGCCGAAAGCGCCGAGGGCGTGCACAAGGCGACGTACATCGCGGACGATCTGCGCGCGCTGCTCTAGCTGTTCTGTCCTGTGAGGTTGGGTACGCGGCTGGCGGGTGGTTGGCCTTTGAGCGCGGTGTGTGCTCGGTGATGGTTGTAGATGTGCAGCCAGGGGTCAAGCGCGGCGCGTCGTTCGGATTCTGAGGC
>NZ_JAGSOH010000020.1 GCF_018139625.1 Actinospica acidithermotolerans
CCCCCGCCCATATCGACCTGGTCATCACGACCCTCACCGGCAAGGAGCCGCGTGCCTGACACCCCCGCCCACCGTCCCGGAACCGACCGGCTCGGGGCCACCGTGTGGCTCACCGCGCAGCGCAACTCCCGCGCCCAGCGCTCCGGCCGCTACCTGCCCGCCTCCGTCGCCCACCCGGCGAAAATGCTCCCGGCGATCGCCCGCGAAGCCATCGAGCGCTACACCGAACCCGGCGACCTCGTCATCGATCCGATGTGCGGAATCGGCACCACCCTCGTCGAAGCAAGCCACCTGAATCGGCGCGGTTTCGGCGTCGAGTACGAGCCGCGCTGGGCCAAGCTCGCCGAGAAAAACCTCGCCCACGCCCGCGCCCAAGGCGCCACCGGCGAGACCCGGATCGTGGCCGGAGATGCGCGGAACATCGCCGCACTCACCCCCACCGAACTGCTCGGAACGGCGGCGCTGGTCATCACCTCCCCGCCTTACGGAGCCTCCCTGCACGGGCAGGTCCGCTCCACCGCCGAGACTGGACAACGCGGGGTGAAGAAGTTCGACTACACCTACTCCCGCGACCGCGGCAACCTCGCCCACCTCCCGGTACACGAGCTGATCGAGGGCTTCGCGCGGATCCTCGAAGGCTGCGCGGCCCTGCTGCGCGACGGCGGAATCATCGCCATCACCGCCCGGCCGTGGCGCGCACACGGCGCCCTGATCGACCTGCCCGGCGAAGTCCTGAACGCCGGCGAGATCGCCGGGCTCACCCCTGTCGCCCGGTGCGTCGCACTGCTCGCCGGAATCCGCGACGGGCAGCAGATCGCGCGCCCGTCCTTCTTCCAACTCCACAACATCCGCACCGCCCGTGACGCCGGCGAACCCCAGTCCGTCATCGTCCACGAGGACCTGATCCTGCTCCAGAAGGACCCGAATCCGAGCGGACGCGACAACGAAGGCGCCGCGCTGCCGCTGCTGCACCCGGGCATCGAGGCGGACGACGCAGATCCTTGGGTGGACGCCTGCTGCACCTCGAGGACGGCGTGAGCGTACCGGGCGAGCCGGACCGGGTCTGCGCCGGCCAACCGCCGATGTGCCCGCACTGCCAGGTCCCGCTCATCGCCGACCCCACCGGGCCGTGGTGCCGACGATGCCGCCGCGCCTGGCCCGGATTCCGGGCCCACCCCCGCTGCCCGAACACCGCGATCGCCACCGGAAACACCCCGCGCACCCGCGGACTTCGCCTGTGCCGCGCCCACGCCCGGCTGCTCACCGACCTAGGCGGACCCGGCACCGCGATCCTCGACAACCCGCCCCGCTAACCACCGCCGACACGCCACGCTCACGGGAGATCCATGCCTGAAAACACCCCACCGAACACGCCCCAACGGGTAGCGCCCGCCCCCGCGAACCACGCCGACCAGGCGCAGAAGGCAGTCGCCGTCGCGGTCGGCGCCAGCGCGATCCTCACCGCCGGATGGGTCCTTCTGTCCGGGCTGACCGGGCGGCACTACACGATCGTGCTGCCCCTCATCGGCGCCGCCATCGCCCTCGCGCTCACCTCCACCCCGGCCCGCCGCCCGTGGTTTCCGGTGCTGGCCGCCGTGCTCGGATTCGCCGTCGGATACCTCGGCGACATCGCCGCGGTCACCCTCCTGCTCTGGCGCGACGGGGTCAGCCTCACCGTCATCGCCAACCATGCCCCGGCGCTGGTCCGCGCGGTCAACGACGGCCACTCCGCCTCTGACTGGGCCTTCTTCCTCGGATCCGCGGCCATCGCCGCCGCCGCGACCGCGGCGCGACAAAAGGCCCGTCCGACCCACGCCGAGCCCGCCGAGCCCCGGTAGCCGCACCGCCTGGTGCGGGACGGGATCACCCCCGCCGCGCACCGGGTTCCACCGGGTCTGACCGCTTCGAACAAAGGTCTTCGCTGTTGCCTCGCACCCCCTCCACAACTCCCACCGCGCCGCTGTTCCAGGCCCTCTCGCTCGGCGCCGGCGTCCAATCCAGCGCCCTGCTCCTGCTCTCCGCCCACGGAGTCCTGCCCAAGCTCGACTACGCCGCCTTCGCCGACCCCGGATGGGAACGACCCGAAACCTACGCCGCACTCGACCGCCTCGAACGCGAAGTAGCAAACCCCGCAGGTATCCCGATCGTGCGCCTCTCGGCCGGCGACATCCGCCACGACGCCCTCGACCCGCACTCGCGCTTCTCGACGATGCCGCTGTTCGTGAAGAACAAGGACGGCAGCCGGGGCATGCTCCGGCGCCAGTGCACCTCCACCTACAAGATCAAGGTGCTGCTCGCTGAAGCGCGCCGCCGGCTCGGCGCCGAACAACTGCCCGAAGGCCGGGTCGGACGCACCAAGCGCGGCCTGTTCCTCGAGCAGTGGGTCGGGATCTCCACCGACGAAATCCACCGCGCGAAAGACTCCGGCGTCTCCTACGCCCGCAACATCTTCCCACTCCTCGACCTCGGAATGTCGCGCACCGACTGCGAGAACTACCTCGCCAAGCACGGCTTCTCCGCCGTCTCACGCAGCGCCTGCGTCGGCTGCCCCTACACCAGCGACAAAGGCTGGAGAACCCTCCGAGACGGGCACCCCGAACAGTGGCAGCAGGCCGTCGAATTCGACCGCGCCATCCGCGCAGGCTCCGCCCGCGCCAACGCCAACGGCATCCCCCTGCGCGGCCAGGCATACCTGCACCCCTCCCTCAAACCCCTCGACGAAGCACCCATCGACCCGCCCCGAGTGGACCGGAAGTTCCGGCACCTACGCCTCGTCGACACCAGCGAGAGGTGGGAAGGCGACCCCGACGGCTGCTCCCCGTGGGCGTGCCGTTCAGGATCATCGATCGCACGGGAACCGGGTCAGGCACAACCGCTCGGGAGGGCAGCGTGAGCGGCTCCAGGATCCTCGGAACCGGCCAGAACTCGCACGGCACCGCCCCATCCGATGCGCGATCACGCGGGCTGCATGTCGATGGCGGCAGAACGGGCTTTCACCATCCGCTCGCCGACCTCCCGGGCCGCTCGGATCTCACTCCGGAACCAGAACGCGAGCAAGCTAATCAGACGAGTGCCGTTCCCGGCCTAGAGCTTTTCCCATGCACTCCGCACGGCATCCGGCAACTGCTTTATACGCCGGAACAAGCCGCAGTACTGCTCACCGTACGCCCTTCGTGGCTCCGACGGGCCGCGGCTGAAGGCGAGATCGCGTGCACCTATCTCGGCAAGCACCTGCGCTTCTCCGACGCCGACCTGCACGCGATCATCGCCGACAACGCGTTCGGACCCCGCTCGGAATAGCAATGCCTCCACACATCACGAAGAACACAAGGACTTGATCCCCGCCGGGCGGCGAGCGTGGATGGACCCGCCCGCCGCCCGGCGGGAGCCGAACGCGGAAGCGTTCGCCCCGAGAACCACTTTCCAGGAGCACACCGCATGGCATGGGTCGAACCCAAGGGCGCCGGATTCCGCGTCCGGCACCGCCACCCCGACGGCACCGTCGAAACCCTCGGCCGCTACGACACCAAGATCGAAGCACGCCGCCACGCCAAGAACTTCAACGCCGACCCCACCGGCCCCGCCCCCACGCCGGACCGGGCTTCGGCGACGCATGCGGACTGCGATCCGGCGCTCACGCCGCCCCCCTCCGAGACCGCCGTCTCCATGCCCACCGTCGGGTTTGGTGCCGTGATCCCCGCACCCATCCGTCCGGCGCGCCGCACCGCGCCCAAACGCCCGCGCCAGGAATCACCCGTGAATCTGACGGCCACCACCGGGCCGCTCACCCTCGGTCAGTGGGTCGAGACGTGGAGCCGTGCACACCAGGTCGCCCCCACGACCGCGGCCAGATACGAATCCCACCTGCGCCTGCACATCCTGCCCAAGTTCGGCGCGACCCCGATCGCGGCCATCACCAGGATCGAGGTCAAGGCCTGGGCCAAGGAGCTGACCGAGCGCATGGCCACCTCCAGCGCCCACTCCATCCTCACCCTGCTCTCCACCGTGATGGCGGAGGCCGCAAACGACCGGCACGTGCTGGCAAACCCCTGCCAGGGGCTGCGCCTTTCCCACCGCAAGCGCGACGAGAAGGTCATCGCGACCCCGCTGCAGGTCCTGCAGATCGCCGACCGCATGGACCCGCTCTCGGCCGCCATGGTCATCACCGCCGCCTACACCGGCATGCGGTGGGGCGAACTCGCCGCGCTCGCCTGGCACAACGTCCTGCTCGATCAGGACACCCCGGAGATCGTCATCGACCCGGACGAGGGCAACCTGCGCGAGCTCGCTGGGAAGGTATGGCTCGATGTGCCCAAGACCGAGAACTCCGTGCGCACCATCCCCATCCCACCATTCCTCGCGAAACTCCTCACCACCAAGCTCGCCGTCGCCCGCCACGACACCGTCTTCACCGGAGCGCGCGGCGCCTACCTGCGCCGCTCCAACTTCCGCCAACGCGTCTGGGACCCCGCCGCCGGCGGTGTACCCAGCCACGACAACCCCGACCGTCGCGAGCCGATCACCCCCGGCATGACCTTCCACGGGCTGCGCCACTCGCACAAAACCTGGATGAAAGAAGACGGCATCGACGGCTTCGTCCAGGACAAGCGACTCGGCCACGCCACCCCCAGCATCGGCGACCGCTACTCCCACATCACCCCCGCCATGACCAACACCCTGCTCGACAAGCTCGAAACCCGCTACCAGCAATCCGTACGCGAGTTCGCCGCGCTGCCGAAGACACCGGGCCACGCCGTCTAATCGGCTCGGCACAGACCGCAGGCGAGCGCGCGCACGGTCCCGCACCGGCGTGTGAGCGTTCCGTTGCGCGCCCCAGCCATCGGGGCCCGGGTAGTCCCCCGCCATGTCGGGACCGACGATCGCATGGCAGAGCGCCATGCGCCCTGTGGCGGCCACGCGCAATACGTGACAGATCGCGCTGCACGCAGCCGTTACGAACGGGTGCGGGCAGGCTCTTGGACTTGTGCCGGGGCGGCGCGATCGACCACATCTCCGCCGGATCGTCCCCATAGCCGCCCATCCCGCGAGGTCACAGCGCCGCCCATGGCGTCGGTGTATGTTCACTTTCGCAATGTTCGTCGATACGAGGCGCCACCATCCAGCCACGCGTCGACCTGACAGGTGTCCGCAACAGGCTGCCTTGGCGCTCGCCGCGCCGTAGCACGTGTGACACGGCGGGACGCGGGGCGACGCGGAGCGATCACAGCCACCTCCTGTGTGTTTACTAAGTAAACAGCTCGAAGAGTATCCATTAGCGGCAACTTCGTGTACAGTGGCGGAGCGTAAGGCCTCGTTCGCCCAGCCTTCGGGCACCGGAGTCCGGGGGTTGGGACGAGAATGGGAAGCGCGGCACCTGGGGTGCTGGTCGATGAGCAAGGGAGTGCCCGTGGACCGGGAGAGTATCGCTGGGCGATTCCGCCTCGAGGGTGTGGTGGGCCGCGGCAACGTCGGTGAGGTCTATCGAGCCGAGGATCTCCACGCGCCGGAAGGCTCAGCTGACCGTCTCGTGGCGGTCAAGACGCTGCTGCGTCGCCGTTCTGGCGCCTCGTTCGACTCGCAGGCTGATGCCAAGGCGGTGGAACGGTTCGCGCGCGAGGTGCGGATCATGCGCGTGCTTGGGCACCCGAATCTTCCCCGGATCGTCGATGGCGGCGTGGACGAGCGGCTGGGCGGGCTTCCGTACCTGGCCATGGAGCTGTTGGACGGCCGGACCCTGGCCGATCTGATCGCGGAGGAGCCGCAGCTTCCGATCGCGTGGGCGGCGGCGGTCGGCGCCCAGATCGCTGCCGGGCTTACAGCCGCCCACGCCGAGGGCGTTGTGCACCGGGACCTCAAGCCGGCGAATGTGATGCTGACACGCGGCGGGATCGTGAAGGTGCTGGACTTCGGAATGGGTCGGCTCGCGGATGATCCCGAGGGCACCCGCTTGACGAGTACGGGGATGACGGTCGGTACTGCCCGGTATATGGCGCCCGAGCAGTTCGAGGTGAGCCGGGTGACCCCGTCGGCGGACCTGTACGCGCTCGGCTGTGTGCTCTACGAGCTGCTCGTCGGGGTGCCGCCGTTCGTCTCGCAGAGCGCGTTCGAGCTCGGTATGAAGCACCGTCAGGACACCCCGCCCCCGCTGCGGCTGATCCGCGGCGACATCCCCCTCGAGCTTGCTCGGCTGGTTGAGCGGCTGCTGGCCAAGAAGCCCGAGGACCGGCCCGTCGACGCGGTCGCGGTGCGCGAGTCGCTGCTCGAGATCGCCCAGGAAGCGCCTATCTCTTCCGGGGTCGCTGACTGGGCCGAGCTCGATCCGACTGCCTACCTCGCCACGCTCGTCACGCACGCGGCGGCGTCGGCCGATCCGGGCTCTGGCGGCGAGTTTGTGCTGCCGAGCGCGCCCGGCATGGATGTGTTCGAGGTTCACAGGAAGCTGATCGACGACTATCGCGCGTTCACCGAGGGCGGTACGACCATTCGCGACGAGCGCATTCGTGCGTTCGTTCAGCAGGATCTGGACGCCAAGTCTCAGTGGCCTGAGCCGTGGCTCTCGCTCAACCCGTTCTTCGCCTCGGCGGGGACGGTCGCCGAACTGGCTGCGCAGGGCGTGCTGCATGCCGAGTGCGCGAAGATCTTTCAGTTCGGTAAGCGCCCCGACAAGACGGTGTGCGACGGGCGGCCGCTGAGCCTGCACCGCCACCAGCTTGAGGCTCTGGAGGCGGCGAAGACCGGCGCGAGCTATGTGCTGACCACGGGCACTGGATCGGGTAAGTCGCTCGGCTACATCGTCCCGATCGTTGACCGGGTGCTGCGCGAGCGTGAGGCCGAAGGGCCCGGGGCGCGCAGGCGGGTGCGGGCGATCATCGTGTATCCGATGAACGCGCTGGCCAACAGCCAGCTCGGTGAGCTGCGCAAGTACCTGCGCGACGGATACGGGGAGGGTCATGAGCCGGTCACCTTCGCGCGCTACACCGGGCAGGAGGATGACGCGCGGCGCAAGGAGATCCGCGACAACCCGCCGGACATCCTGCTGACCAACTACGTCATGCTTGAGCTGATGCTTACCCGCCCCGCTGACCGGCAGTCGCTGATCCGGATGGCGGCCGGGCTGGAGTTCCTGGTTCTCGATGAGCTGCACACCTACCGCGGTCGGCAGGGCGCGGATGTCGCGTTGCTGGTGCGGCGGGTGCGTGAGGGCTGCCAGGCGGAGAACCTTCAGTGTGTGGGCACGTCGGCGACGATGTCCACGGAGGGCAACGCGGCCGAGCGGAAGCTGGCGGTCGCGCAGGTGGCCGGCAAACTCTTCGGCGCCGCGGTCGATCCCGAGCGGGTGATCGGCGAGACGCTCGTGCGTGCGACCGCCGCCGCTCCTGCGGCCGTCCCGGCTGCCCGGCTGCGTGCTGCGCGCGCGCCGCGCAGCTATGACGAACTGGTGGCCGATCCGCTCGCCTGCTGGATCGAGTCGTTCTTCGGCCTGACCACCGATGAGGAGGGCAGGCTGGTGCGGCAGAGGCCGGCCACGGTCGCGGACGCCGCCGCGGCCTTGTCCGCCGAGAGCGGCGTGGAGGCCTCCGTGTGCGCCGCGGCGATTCGCGCGACCCTCGAGGCTGGATCGCAGGCCGAGCACCCGGTCACGGGTCGACCGCTGTTCGCGTTCCGGCTGCACCAGTTCCTGTCCAAGGGCGACACGGTGTATGTCACGTTGGAGGACCCGGAGGTGCGGCATCGCACGCGCACCTACCAGCGCGAGCAGCCCGGTTCCGGCGGGAAGATCCTGGTGCCGCTCGCGTTCTGCCGCGAGTGCGGTCAGGAGTACCTGACCGTGTGGCGGACCGTCAAGGGCGGCGACACGGTTTACGAGCCGCGCCGGGACACGATGGCCACCGGCGGCAGGGCGGGCGATGGCTACCTCTACATCGACGCGGACCGGCCCTGGCCCGCCTCGGCCGAACAGGCGGTGGCCGAGCGGCGCCTTCCTGAGTCCTGGCTGGAGATCGATGACAAGGGTCAGGAAGTGGTCGCGAAGTCCTATCGCGACCGGCTGCCGGTCGCGGTGACCGTCGATGCGTACGGAACCGAGGGGCGCGGGGAGCTTCAGGCGGCGTTCATTCCCGCGCCGTTCCTGTTCTGCCCGCACTGCAACGTCAGCTACGAGCAGACCCGCGGTAAGGACTTCGCGAAACTCGCCACGCTCGATCAGGAGGGCCGCTCGTCCGCGACGTCCCTGGTGTCCGCCTCGATCGTCCGCTCGCTCGACGCGGTCCCGGACCAGGCGCTCGACAAGGCGGCGCGCAAGCTGCTCACCTTCGTCGACAACCGGCAGGACGCTTCGCTGCAGGCCGGTCACTTCAACGACTTCGCGCAGGTCACCCAGCTGCGCAGCGCCCTGTACCAGGCCGTGCTCGCCGCCGGGTCTGCGGGCATCGCGCACGAGGAGCTCGCCACGCGCGTCGCGGAGATCCTCGACCTCAAGCCGATCGCCTACACCGGGCAAGCAGACCTCTCCCCCGCCCTGGCCCGCAACGCCGCCAAGACGCTGCGCGACGTGGTCGCCTTCCGCCTGTACCTCGACCTCGAACGCGGCTGGCGGGTGACGATGCCCAACCTCGAGCAGACGGGCCTGCTCACGATCGGCTATGCGGATCTGCACTGGCTTGCCGGCGAGGACGAGCGCTGGCAGGGCACGCACCGCGCGCTGCGGGAGGCGGATCCGGCGCTGCGGGCGGAGGTGATGACGGCGCTGCTCGATGAGATGCGCCGGAACCTGGCGATCGACGTGCAGTACTTCCGCGACGACTTCGAGGTGCTCCAGCGCGCGAGCGAGGAGCGGCTGATCGACCCGTGGGTGCTCACCCGCAGCGACCGGCCGAAGGTCGGCACCGCCTACCCGCAGCCGTCCCGGCCGGGCATGGACCGCGCCGGGCTGTTCCTCTCAGCCCGCGGGAAGTACGGCAAGTACCTGCGCCGCGCCGACGAGACATTCCGGGCGCTGGACCGCGACGACCTGCAGGCGGTCATCGAGCAACTCCTGCAGGTGCTCGCCCGGGCCGGCCTGGTAACGACGGTCACCAACGCCCCGGCGCAGGCGCGCGGCTTCCACCGACCGTCAGGACCGGCTATCACCGGCTACCAGGTGGCCGCCGCCGCGCTGATCTGGCGCGCCGGGGCCGGCGAGACCGGCTCGCACGACCCGCTCACCCGCACCTACGCCAGCGGCGACGGCCCGCGCGTGAATACCTTCTTCCGCGACCTGTACCGCAGCGGAGCGGGCGCGCTGGCGGGCCTGTACGCCCGCGAGCATACCGCCCAGGTCGACCCGGCCACCCGCGAGCAGCGCGAGCAGGCATTTCGCCGCGCGGACCTCAAACTGCTCTACTGCTCGCCCACGATGGAACTGGGCGTGGACATCTCCTCGCTCAACGCCGTGATGATGCGCAACGTCCCGCCGACCCCCGCGAACTACGCCCAGCGCTCTGGTCGGGCCGGGCGAAGCGGACAACCCGCGCTGGTGACCACCTACTGCGCGACCGGCAACAGCCACGACCAGTACTACTTCCGCCGCTCCGAGCTCATGGTCGCCGGATCCGTCGCCCCGCCGCGCCTGGACCTGTCGAACGAGGACCTGGTGCTCTCGCACCTGCACGGCATCTGGCTGGCCGAAACCGACCTGCAACTCGGCCGCGCCATCCCGGAGGTCGTCGATATCGGCCAGACCGAGGGTTCGGGCCAGATTCCCACCGATCTCGCCCTGCACGAGCACGTCACGGCGAAGATCGCCGATCCAGGGGCGCAGGCGCGCACCATCGAAGCCGCCTACCGGGTCCTCGGCGCGCTCCTGCCCGAGTTCGCCAAGACGATCTGGTGGGACGAGTCGTGGATCGAGCAGCGCGTCCGACTCGCACCGGAGATGTTCAAGCAGGCCTTCCGCCGCTGGTGGGGACTGTACACCGCGGCCCTGTACGACCAGCACGCCCAGAACAAGCGGGTGCTCGACCACAGCCTGACAGAACGCGACCGACGCCTGGCCGTGCGCCGCCGGGACGCGGCCGAAACCCAGCTGCGGCTGCTGAAGAACGAAACCCCGGATGCCAAGTCGGTGCTCTCGGACTTCAACCCGTACCGGTACCTGGCCTCCGAGGGGTTCTTGCCCGGCTACTCCTTCCCCCGCCTGCCGCTGGCCGCCTACATCCCGGACTCGGCGCGCCGCTTCGGCGACGGCGACTACCTGCAGCGACCCCGGTTCCTGGCCATCCGCGAGTTCGGCCCCGGCGCCCTGATCTACCACGAAGGCGCCCGCTACCAGGTCACACGCATCCAACTGCCCCCCGGCTCGACCGGCGAGGTCGTCACCACGGAGGCCATGCGCTGCGGGCAGTGCGGCTACCACCACGACCCGGCCGAACGCGCCGACCGCTGCCAGATGTGTGGCATGCCGCTTTCCGCGCCGACCGTGGGACTAATGCATCTCGACACCGTCTACACCACGCGCCGCGAGCGGATCTCCTCCGACGAGGAAGAACGGCGCCGCGCCGGGTTCCGCCTGGTCACCTCCTATCGGTTCCACCACCACGGTGCGCGTCTGGGCCGCCAAGACGCTCAGGTCGCCGACACGCACGGAACGCTGGCGACGATCTCCTACGGGGATTCGGCGACCGTGCGGATCACCAACCTCGGACGGGCGCGGGCCAAGCCGGGCGAGCCCGACGGGTTCTGGCTCGATCCCGGCGACGGACGCTGGATGAACGAACGGGACGCCGCGGAAGCCTCCGGCGACTCGAGCGAGATGCCCGTCGTTGACGCCGAGGGCAACGAGAAGCGCCAGAAAAAGCGCGTCATCCCCTACGTCGAGGACCGCCGCAACATCCTGGTGCTCACGCTGGCTTCCCCGCTCGAGGAGGGTGCGGCGCTTTCGCTGATGTACGCGCTCGAGCGTGGCATCGAGGCCGCCTTCGAGCTCGAGGACGCGGAGCTGACCAGCGAACTGCTTCCGCCCGACGAGGGGCCGCGCGAACGGATGCTGCTGACCGAGGCCGCCGAAGGCGGCGCCGGCGTGCTGCGGCGGCTGCAGGCCGAGCCCGACGCGCTCGCCAGAGCCGCCCGCTACGCCCTGGCGATCTGCCACTTCGACGAGCACGGCAACGACCTTGCCGACCCGGCCACCGGCACCGATCGGCCGTGCGCCCGCGGCTGCTACGACTGCCTGCTGACCTACGGCAACCAGCTCAACCACGGCCAGATCGACCGGCACCTGATCAAGGACCTGCTGCTGCGGCTGGCCGACTCCCATGCTGCGAGCACCGCGGCCGGCGAAACCCGCACCGAGCAGCTCGCGCGGCTTGCCGCCCAGTCCGACACCAGCCTCGAACGCGACCTGATCACCTGGCTCAAGGAGCGCGGCCTGCGCCTGCCCGACGCGGCGCAGCTCTACATCCCCGAAGCCGCATCGCGCCCCGACTTCGTCTACCGCCTGCCCGGCGCGAACGTCGCGGTGTTCGTCGACGGACCCGTCCACGACGACGCCACGATCGCCGAACGCGACCAGGACGCCGAGGAACGGCTCTACGACCACTCCTGGGACGTGGTGCGCTTCCGCTACGGCGGGGCCAGCAACGGCGAGTGGCAGGCTATCGTCGAACGCCACGCCCGCTACTTCGGCACACCCACCCGGCCCCGACTGAATTCACGGACAAGGACACGCTAGATGCCCCCCACCTTCGCCGTCGGATCCCTGGTCACCGCGCGCGGCCGGGACTGGGTCGTACAGCCCGCCTCCGCCGAGGACCTGCTCGTGCTGCGCCCGCTCGGCGGCTCGGACGACGAGATCGCCGCCGCGTTCCCCGACGAGGTCGAAACCGCCAGCTTCGCCCCACCCCAGGCTAGCGACCTCGGCGACGCCCAGGCAGCCGGGCTGCTGCGCAGCGCCCTGCGCATCGGCTTCCGCTCCGGCGCGGGCCCCCTACGCTCGCTAGCGGGCATCGCCGTCGAGCCGCGCGCCTACCAACTCGTCCCGCTGCTGATGGCGCTGCGCCAACCCACCGTCAGGATGCTGATCTCCGACGACGTCGGGATCGGCAAGACCGTCGAAGCAGGGCTCATCGCCAGCGAACTGCTCGCCCAAGGCGACGCCAAGGGCCTGGCGGTGCTCTGCGCCCCGGCGCTGGCCGAACAGTGGCAGCAGGAGTTGCGCACCAAGTTCGCCATCGACGCCGAGCTCGTCCTCGCCTCCACCGTCTCGCGCCTCGAACGCGACCTCGACCTCGGCCAGTCGCTGTTCACCAAGCACCCCAACGTCATCGTCTCCACCGACTTCATCAAATCCACCCGGCACCGCGACGACTTCGTGCGCTACTGCCCGGACCTGGTCATCGTCGACGAAGCCCACACCTGCGTCGCCGCCGACGAGCGCACCGGCTCCCAGAACCAGCTGCGCTACGAACTGCTCAAACTGATCGCCGCCGAGGCGGACCGGCACCTGCTGCTGGTCACCGCCACACCGCACAGCGGCAAGGAAGCCGCCTTCCGCAACCTGCTCGCCCTGGTCAACCCGAAACTCGCGGACGCCGACCTGGACACCGACACCGGCCGGCGCCTCCTGGCAGAGCACTTCGTCCAACGCAAGCGCGCCGACGTGCGCCACTACCTCAGCACCGAAGACGGCCTCGACGACGACCGGCTGAAAGAAACCACCGCCTTCCCCTCCGACCGCCAGTTCAAGGACGAGACCTACAAACTCACCCCCGCCTACCGTGCCCTGCTCGAAGACGCCTTGACCTACGCGAGCGAACGCGTGACTGCAGCTGGAAGCCAAGGCAAACGCGAAGCGCGCATCGCCTGGTGGTCCGCCATCGCCCTGCTGCGCTCCCTAGTCTCCTCCCCACGCGCCGCAGCCCAGACGCTGCGGACCCGCTCGGCCACCGCGGCGGCCGCCTCCGCCGAGGAAGCCGACCGCCTCGGCGCCCCCCTGACCTGGGACTCGGCCGAGAACGACGCGCTCGAAGGCCTGGATGCGGCACCCGGCGCCGACCCCGGCGACACCCCAGGGCCGCTGGCCGAACTCGCCGCCCGCGCCGCCGCCCTCGAAGGCCCGACCGGCGACGCTAAACTCAAAGCCCTCATCACACACCTCAAGGCCCTGCTCAACGACGGCCACCACCCGATCGTCTTCTGCCGCTACATCCCCACCGCCGAATACGTCGCCGAACACCTCGACGGCAAACTCGGACGCCACACCGTCGTCAAGGCCGTCACCGGCACCCTCTCCCCCCAACAGCGCATCGCCCGGATCGAAGAACTCGCCGACGCTGCCGGCACCGACCCCGACGCGCGCCGCGTCCTGATCGCCACCGACTGCCTCTCGGAAGGCGTCAACCTCCAGCACCACTTCGACGCCGTCGTCCACTACGACCTCGCCTGGAACCCCACCCGCCACGACCAGCGCGAAGGCCGCGTCGACCGGTACGGCCAGAAACGTGATGTCGTGCGCGTGATCACCCTGTACGGCGCCGACAACGGCATCGACGGCAAGGTCCTCGAAGTCCTGATCAAAAAGCACCGGCAGATCCGCAAGGACCTCGGTATCTCAGTGTCCGTGCCCGACGAGGCATCCACGGCGGTCACCGACGCGATCCTCGAATGGATGCTTCTGCGCGACGCCAAACCCGGTCAAGAAACCCTGTTCGACCTCGAAGCGCTCCAGCCGATCGAGGCGGAGGCCGCCGCCCTCGAGCAGGAATGGAACTCAGCCGTCGAGCGCGAACGCACCTCTCGCTCTCGCTTCGCCCAGCGCTCCATCCACCCCCAGGACGTCGCCCGCGAAGTCATCGAAATCCGCCAGGCACTCGGCGAGCCCGGAGAAATCCGCGCCTTCGCCCACCGCTCCCTCACCGCCCTCGGCGCCATCCTGCGCGAAGAGCCCGGCGACGGCGAAACCCGCACGCCCGAGTTCACCGCCGAGCTCAGCGGCACACCCGCCGGCCTGCGTGATGCGCTCTCCCCCGTTCTCGGCGGCGGCATCATCGACCGCGCAGCACACCTCCCGTTCTACGCCGACGCCGCCGTCGCCCGCGGCGAAGCGGCCCTCGTACGCACCGACCCCGTCCTCGGCGCCCTAGCCAGCCACGTCCTCAATGCCGCCCTCGACCCGCACACCGACGGCGCCCGACCGGCCCGCCGCTGCGGAGTGATCACCACCGACGCGGTTGCCGTCCGCACCACACTCCTGCTGGTGCGCTACCGATTCCACCTCACCCTGCCCTCCCGCCACGGCGAACGGCAACTGGTCGCCGAAGACGCCCGCCTCCTCGCCTTCCAAGGATCCCCGCGCAGCGCCACCTGGCTCGACCCCGAGCAAGCCCGCGCCCTAACCGACGCCACAGCCACCCGGAACACCGACCCGCTGTTCGGCGAGAACACCATCGACCGCATCCTGAGCCAGCTCAGTGAGACCGAGGGGCACCTCGCCGCGGTTGGCGAACGCCTCGCCAACGACCTCTACGAATCCCACCGCCGGGTGCGCCGCGCCTCCCGCGAAATCGTCCAAGGCCTGAAAGTCGCCGTCCACGAACACGCCGACATCCTCGGCGTCTACGTCTACCTGCCCGCCGCACCCGGAGGCACCGCCTGATGTCCGCCACCTCCCGCAACCAGGTCTCCTCCGCCGTGCACACCGTCGGCGGGCTCCTGCCCAACGACATGCTCACCCGCATCGCCGAAGAGAGCGTCGCAGGCTGCGAACCCGCCACCTACCACATCATCGGCACCCGCACAGTACGCGACGAAGCCGAACGGCACTGGGACTACCTCAAAGCGATCTGGCGCGAACTACGCGAGAAACTCCAACCGGCACCTGAAGCCGAAACACCGCCCGACCCGACGGGCACCGCCGTCAGCGACTGGATCGAGCCGCTCTTCGCCGAACTCGGCTACGGCCGGCTCACCCCGCTCGCCGCCACCGGCATCCCCGCCGACGACGGCACCAAGACTTTCCCCGTCAGCCACTGCTGGAACCACGTACCCATCCACATCACCGCCTGGAACACGACGCTCGACAAACGCCCCGGCGGCCCCGGAACCGTCCCGCCGCAGTCACTCCTGCAGGAATGCCTCAACCGCACCGACGCACACCTGTGGGGCATGCTGACCAACGGCCGGCAACTCCGGTTGCTGCGTGACTCCAACGCCCTGGCCAGCGCCGCGTACGTCGAGTTCGACCTCGAAGCCATCTTCGACGGCGAACTGCTCAGCGAGTTCGTCCGGCTCTACCGCCTGGCACACGTCTCGCGCTTCGAAGTACCCGAAAAGGCGGCCCCTGCAGCATGCTGGCTCGAGAAATGGCGCCTGGAAGCGATCGAAACCGGAACCCGGGCCCTGGACCACCATCGCGACGGCGTCCAGAACGCCATCACGACCCTGGGCACCGGCTTCCTTCAGCACCCCGCCAACACCGCGCTGCGCCGCGACCTCGACGTTCAGAAATACCACGCCGCGCTCCTGCGCCTCGCGTACCGGCTGATCTTCCTGTTCGTCGCCGAAGACCGCGACGCCCTGCACCCCCCGAACACGCCGGCCCTCGCCCGAGAGCGCTACAAAGTCTACTTCTCCACCTCCCGCCTGCGCCGACTCGCTTCCCGCCGCCGCGGCACCTCCCACACCGACCTCTACCAGACCCTGCGCATCGTCCTCGACGCGCTCAGCGACGAAGACGGCAAGCCCGCCCTCGGCCTTCCCGGACTCGGCGGCATCTTCGACAACACCGAGGCAGACGCCCCACTGCACGGAGCGCTCATCTCCAACGCCCACCTCCTCGAAGCAGTCCGCCACCTCTCCAGAGTCCGCGACGCATCCTCGTCCCGCTGGCGGCAGGTCGACTACCGCAACATGGGCGCGGAAGAACTCGGCTCCATCTACGAATCGCTCCTGGAACTCGTCCCGCAGCACAGCGCTAGCGACTCCACCTTCGAACTCGTCGACCGTCTCGGCAACGACCGCAAGAAGACCGGCTCCTACTACACGCCGGCCTCCCTGATTGAGACCCTGCTCGACTCGACGCTCGATCCGGTGATCGACGACGCGGTCAAGCGCGGCGAACAGCGCGCCAGTGCAGAAGGCAAGGCAGACGCCAGCGATGCGATCATCGCCGAACTGCTCTCGCTGACCGTGTGCGACCCCGCATGCGGATCCGGCCACTTCCTCGTCGCCGCCGCACGACGCATCGCCAAGCGCATCGCCGCCGTCCGCGAGGCCAACCCGGAACCTACTGCCGAGTCCGTCCGTCACGCCCTGCACGAAGTCGTCGCCCGCTGCCTGTACGGCGTCGACCTCAACCCTATGGCCGTTGATCTCGCCAAGATGTCGCTGTGGATCGAATCACTCGAACCCGGCAAGCCGCTCGGCTTCCTCGACGCGCACATCCTCCACGGCAACGGCCTGATCGGCGCAACCCCTGCCCTCCTCGAAGCCGGAATCCCTGACGCAGCCTTCAAGGCCATCGAAGGCGACGATCCGAAGGTCGCCAAGACCTTCGCCGTTCAAAACGAGAAGGAGCGCGGGAAACAGGAGAGCCTCTTCGATATCGAAGTCGCCCTCACGGCCGCAAACACGGCGATCGCCGCGAGTGCACGCCGCATCACCCACGCCCCGGCCGACACGCTTCGCGACGTCCGCCGCCAGGCGGCTGCATACCGGGAGCTCCGCCGCTCCCCCGCCTACCTTCGCGACTGTCACATCGCGGACGTGTGGTGCTCAGCCTTCGTCTGGCGTAAGACCACGGACGCCCCTGCCCCGCCCACACACGACGTCTTCAACGCGCTGCAGAAGTCGCCTGACATCGTGACCCCGGATCTCGTCCGCGACGAAGTCAAACGCCTGCACAAGCAGTACCAGTTCTTCCACTGGCACCTCGAGTTCCCGGAAATCTTCAACGTCGGGGAGGGCACGTCGTCTGCCGACCCGAGGACCGGTTGGGAAGGCGGATTCAGTTGCGTGGTCGGCAACCCGCCGTGGGACAAGGTCGACTTCGAGGACAAGAAGTACTTCAGCGTCATCGAGCCGTCGATCGCATCGATCGCGGGTACTGCACGCCGCACGCGCATCCAGACGTGGAGAACCGAGAACCCCGAAGCCGGCAACCGCTACCACGAAGCGCGGCGCACCGTCAAGGGAACATTTCATTTCGCGGGCGACTCGGGCTCGTTCCCGCTCTGCGCGAAGGGACTCAGCGTCAAGGGTGTCAACTCTCTGCAGACCGACCAATTGTTCGCCGAACGCTTCGCGACGATCGCTGCCACGGATGGGCGCGTCGGCTGCATCATCCCGACCGCTATCGCCACGGGAGCGGGCGCGCAGTACCTCTTCCAAGATTTCACCCGACGTGGAGCGATCACGTCGCTGTACGACTTCGAAAACCGCAAGCCCATCTTCCAGGGAGTCGACTCCAGGTATAAGTTCTGCCTCCTGTCGCTGGTCGGCCGTGCTTTACACGAACCCAAGGCGCAACTCGCGTTCTTCCTGATGGACACCTCGGATCTACGGGACTCCTCCCGCACATTCGAGCTGAGCCCAGATGAGATCAGGCTACTCAACCCCAACACGGGGACACTGCCCATCTTCCGTCGTAGGCGTGACGCCGATCTAACCCTTGATATCTACCGACGCCTTCCAGTGTTTTGGAATGAAGGCGAACGATCCGGTAACCCATGGGGCGTCACATTCAAGAACCTCTTCAACATGACCGATGACTCGGACATCTTTCGCAGCCAGCATCAGCTTGAGGCCGAAGGATGGGAACGACGGGGCAACGTCTTCTTAAAGGATCAAGAACGTATGCTCCCGCTATTTGAGGGCAAGATGCTCCATCACTATGACCACCGGTGGAATTCTTTTTATGGCGCCGCGGACGACGATCGGGTGCGTCGTGTACCTGATGCGGCGAAGCACGACCCTGCCGAAGCAGCGATTCCGCGCTACTGGGTTGCTGACAAGGGCTCCGTAGCAACTCGCCGGAGAGGAGCGCACACAGAAATTCCTGGTGTAGAACTGCGGCTTGCTGACCTTCGTTGGCACCACGACTGGCTTCTCGGATGGCGCGATATCTGCCGCACAACTGATGAGCGCACGGCAATCCCAGCTTTCTTACCTCGCACAGCCGTCGGCCACACCTTTCCGCTTATGTTGCCGCGGGTTTCGCCATTCCTGATCTCAATACTTATCGCCGCACAAAGCTCGCTTGTTTTCGACTTCGTGAGTCGACAGAAGATCAGCGACGCTCACATGAAGCTATTCGTCTGGAAGCAGCTTCCGGTACCGGATCCGAACATAATGGAGCCGCATAGAAGCTTCATCACGCCACGTGTCCTCGAGCTCGTTTACACCGCCTACGACATGGCCGCTCTCGCTCGAGACCTAGGCGACCAGGGCGAGCCGTTCTGCTGGGATGAGGATCGTCGGGCGCAGATCCGTGCCGAGTTGGACGCGTACTTCTTCCATCTCTACGGGATCAGCCGCGAAGACGCGGACTACATTCTGGAGACCTTCCAGTCCGACTCCGGCGGCGGTCTGAAGAATAACGAGATCAACAAGTACGGCAAGTTCCGCACAAAGAAACTTGTGCTGGCCGAGTACAACCGAATGGCGCCCGCCAAGCCAGGCCTCGAGTCTCCCCTGCGCGACGGCGACAACTACACGTCGACCCTGTCCCCGGCGCCAGGATTCGGACCTCGACACCCGGCCTGTTCGGCAGCGGCCTGACCTCCGGGTACGGACTGGTCAGCCGTACGCCACCGGGTTTGGTGGCGTACGGCTGACCAGTCCGTCGTCGTCAGTCTTCGGATGCCGGTGGCTCTAGTGCTCCATTGCCGAGGCCTTCGCGTGCCAGGTTTAGCGCTTGAGTACTGAGTTCGGCCAGGCGGCGGGCGCGCTGTTCGAACTCGTTGAGAGCCCGGAAGGCGCTGCCATAGCGGCGCTGCTGCTCCACCGGCATCTGCGGAATCCGTGCCGCGCGCGTGTCCGTTCGGTAGGTGCCACTGGCGCTGGTTGAACGACGCGTGTTGCCGGGGCTGTGCAGGAATCCGCGCAGGAAATCCGTGTCGAGCTGCTCGCTCGTGGACGTGGGGTCGTCTGCCTCGAGATCGACGAGTCCCGCGCGGGCGAGTTCGGCAAGGCTAACGGCCGGCCCCTCGACTGTGCCTGTTCCGTCTCCGGGATCGAACTCGGGAAGAGATTGAAGCAGCTCGCGGGCCAGCGCGGTTAGTTCATGCCGGAGCTCGGCGTACTCGACGGGGTAGTCACGGTGCAGCGTGCCGACATAGCCGCCTGGCGACAGATCGACGGTCTCATCGAGCAGCTCGATCAGCGGTACCTCCGCTACCTGCGCCGGATCAGGATCCCATGGCCCGTCTGCGGCGTTAGTCGTGAGGTCTACCATGCGTACGTGACCGGCTGTGTCGGCCGGCGCTGTGGGGCGTTGCAGGTGCCAGATGTGGATGGGTTGCGCGTGGACTGCGGACATGCCGGGGGGCAGGGCGGTGACTTGGGTCAAGGCGCCGCGGCGGACGAGTTCGGCGCGGATGCGCCGTCCGGCTTTGCGATAGGCGACCGATGTGGGCATGACGATCAGCGCACGACCGCCGGGAGCCGTGTGGGCGTAGCAGTGTTGGAGCCAGGCGAGTTCGTTCTCAGCCCGTGAGGGTGTGCCCAGCTCCCAACGTGGGTCGAGGAGCAGCTGCTCGCGGCCCCAGTCCGGGGCGGCGGTGGGCGGATCGCATACCACGAGGTCGGCACGGAGGCTTGGCCACCGGTCGTCCCGCAGGGAGTCTCCGACCTCGACCTCGACGTCGGTCCGACCGGCCGCCAGGGCGCGGGCGCGTGTCAGAGCCGCGAGGCCCGGTTCCTTATCTTGGCCGCGCAGCACGACCGGGCGATTAGGCGCGGCGAGCGCAGCGGCAGACAGCAGCAGCGTTCCTGTGCCGCAGGCGGGATCCAGGATGACACTGGGCGGGGTACTGCTCGCGGCCAGGTGAGTGAGGGCCTTGATGAGAGGCGGCGGGGTGACACGGCCGGAGCCAGCTCGGCATTCCGCGTCCAGGAGCCGGTCGGCAAGGCCTGCGACAACTCCCGCGGCGCCGCTCTCGTCCGCGAGCTCGTCGACCATGGTCTGGATCTGCGTGCCGATTCCCGCCTCGTCGTTCTCGCTCAGATATCGAGCGACGGCTGTCACTGCGGCGGTCATATCGTCGCCGAACTCGGCGCGCAGAGCCTGCCAAAGGCGTACCTCGCCCGTCACCTCGTTGCCCTTGTTCTGGCGCTTGAGCCACGCGCGGACCTCGCTGAGTGGAAAGAGCGGGCCGTTCGAGCCGCTGCGCACCGGCTGCGGAAAGTCGGAATGGCGCCGTCTCCAGTTGGACACCGCGGCCCTGGTCACCCCGGCCAGCCGGGCAACCTCAGCACTGGTGAGCAGGGGTTCCGCCATCGAACGAGCATCGCGTGTCATGCCCCAAGTGTACACGCGCAGCCTACATGACTCCATGGGAGACATGTGTTTGCAGCGTAAACGCATAGCGTGTGCTCTAATGGAGTAAAGGCCGCGGAGCGCGGCTCGTGCTAGAACGGGATGGGAGGGTCGATGCTGGATCGATGGCTCGGCCGCGAACGTCGGCGCCAGATCTCGCCGATGCTGGATCTGTGCGAGGTTCTGGTCGACGACGGACTCGACGAGGCGGACGTCCAAGAAGCCCTCGGCCGCGAGCTGGCGCGCAACTATCTCAACCCTGCGGAGCGGGCCGTCCTCGTCGACGTGTTCGCCGACCTCGGCCTCGACGCCATGGCCAGGCAGCTGGCTGCGAGCAAGCTGCCGACCTCGGTGGCGGTGCGCCACGGCGACTTCGGCGAGGCGCTGACCGGCGTCTTATTCCGGCGGGTGCGCCGGTACTGCGTGCCGATCATGAAGCTGCGCTATAAGCACCGGCCGAACCAGCCGGTGCAGAGCTGCGACTTGATCGCATTCCGGCTCACGCGATCGCCCCAGGTGGTGGCGGCGCCAGAAGTGAAGACCCGCACCAGCAAGAGGTTGGGCATCGGCGAGGAGGCGGCCGTAAGCCTCGAGTCGGCCATCGCGACGTTGCCCTCGGCGATCCAGTTCGCTGCCGCCCGCCTGCTCGAGGCGGGGCACGCCGCGATCGGATCGCGGATCATGATGCTGCTTGCCGCGGACTATGTCCTCGAACGTCACATCGTCTTGGTGCATGACGAGGACCTGTGGGACGAGCGGATCGTGAGCCGCACTGATGCGGCTGTGCGTGAGAAGACGGATGCGACCGTGATCCGGGTCAAGGGCCTGAAGGACACGATCGCCTCAGCCTATGACGCGGTGCCCCAAGCCGTCGTCGCTGTGGGAGTCGGCCGATGAACGCGGTGCGCGATTACGGCGGCCGGATTCGGCGCGCCGGGGCCGCGGCGTTCGCCGCGGCCGGCCGCTCGACTTGGCGGCGTCAACTTCGCTCGGCGACATTGCTCGGCCAGGTTCGACGGCCCGGAGAGTCCGAACCGGTGTACACCTTCGATGAGGTCAAGCTGCGCAGCGCCACCGACCTCGCCCGCCAAGGCGAGCTCACCCGCACGGCCCGCGAGCGGCGGCGCGAGCCCGGGCAGCTGCCCCAGATCGCCCAGACCTATGCGGACCTGGCCGAGCGCCGCCCGCCGGGCTCGGCGGAGCGCGCCGAACTGCTGGCGTTGGCCGCATCGACCTGGAGCCTGGCCGGCTATCAGGCGAACGCCGCCGCGCTGGCCGCGTCTTACCTCGGTGAAGTCCGGGCCGCGGCGGGTGAGTCAGAGGTCCGCGAGCCGCGCGCAAGCGAGCTGGCGGCCGCGGCGATCCCGGAGCTGGTGGGCGCGATCCTGGCACGCGATGTCAGCGCCGTCGCCAGGCTGGGTGCGTCGACGCGAGAAAGCGCCGTAGGGTTCGAAGCGATGCTGCTCGATGAGGCACGCGGCACAGGGCCGGACGAGACCGATGCGGCCATGCTCGCCGTGTACGCGCTCACCGGCCGGGCAGCACGCAGGCTCTCCCAGTTCTGGCGCACCGGATTGCTCGAGGCCGGCCGCGCTGCGGCAGACGATCTCGAGACTGCACGCGGCCTGGTGCTAAACGCGGGCGTGGTCGATACCTGGGTCTTACTCGACAACCTCGTGCACGTGGTTGAGGACATGGTGGCGACCTCCCCCTGGCGGCTGCTGCGCCGCGCCGGAAGCTGGAACGCATTGTGGCACCAGTATTTGCGCGTTCTTGTCGCTGCGCAGCGTGCGGTGGTGCAGGTTTGGCCATCTCAGCAGCGCGTGCTCGATGCCGGGCTGCTGGATCGGGATCGGACCAACCTGACCGTGACGATGCCGACGTCTGCGGGCAAGACCCACCTCGCCGAGTGGGCGATCCTGCACGCCCTCGCAGGCTCCACCGACGGCTTCGAGTCCCCGCTGGCGGTGTATCTCGTGCCGAGCCGAGCCCTGGCCGGGCAGGTCGAACACGATCTCGAAGGCCACCTGTCCGCGGTGGGCCTGCGCGTCTCAGCACTCTTCGGCGGATTCGAGCACGCCGCGTTCGAAGACCATCTCGTGGCTACGACCGACGTTCTGGTTGCCACCAGCGAGAAGTTCGACCTGCTGCTGCGCAACGACCCGACGATCACCAGACGCCTGGCCCTGCTGGTGATCGATGAAGGCCACCTGGTCGGCGACCACTACGGCGAGCGCGGACTGCGCCTGGAGATGCTCCTGACTCGGGTGCGCCGGACGATTCCCGCGGCTCGGATCCTGCTGCTGTCCGCCGTGCTGCCGAATCCGAGCGACCTCGCGGACTGGCTCGATCCCGGCCGAGCGCATCTGGCCAGCGTCGATTGGACCCCTTCACGCCTACGGATGGGTGTGTTCACCTGGCGCGGCCCGGCGCGCGAAGGACAGCAAGGGTTCGTCGAATACCGAGCCACGGACGTCGAGGCGGGCTTCTTCGTCCCGTACGTTCTTACCCGCACCGTACCCAAACGCTCGGCGCTCTACCCGAAGGAACGCAAGGACATCGCCGCCGAGCTCGCCGTGCACTACCAGCGACTCGGCCCGGTGCTCATTTCCGTTCCGACCAAGCCGTCGGTCTCGGCCACCGCCCGAGCCGTGGACCGCGCAGTACGCGCAGCCGGGTTGAGCCTCGGTGCTAACGAGGGTGGCGGGCTTCCGCCCGAGGTGGTCGAGGAGCGTGGACGGCTGCACCAGCTCGTCCTCCAGTACTGCGGCAGCGGGCACGAGCTGGAAACTCTTGTTGCGGCGGGCATCGGGTACCACCACGCCGATGTTCCCGAAGCAGTGCGTCAGGGTATCGAGCGCGCCTACCGCTGCGGCGCGCTGCGGGTGCTGTGCGCCACCAGCACCCTGAGCCAGGGGGTTAACCTGCCGACCAAGACCGTGCTGGTGTCCGGCACCTCGCGCCAGGGTGTCCCCGTCTCCATCCGGGAGTTTCTCAACACCGCGGGTCGCGCGGGGAGACCGTTTCGCGAGAGCGAAGGTCACGTGATCCTCGTCGCCACCGACGCAGCCGAGGCTGAAGATCTGCGTGAGCGTTACCTCGACGACCCCTGGCTCGAGCCGGTCGAGTCGCACCTCGTGCAGCTCTACCGGGCCCTCGTCGCGGCCAGGATCGACCCCGAGGCGCCGGACCAGTCCCATCCGCTTCTCGAGCTCGACCCGGACGAGCCGACCGCGCACGATGCCGCGCTGCAGGCGCTCGACCTGCAGCTACTGGCCGCGCTCATGGAGGAAGCGGTGGACACCGGCGACGAGGAGCTGGTCACCAGCGGCATCCAAAAGGTGCTCGGCGACACCCTCGCTGCCGTGCAGCTCGGGGCCGAGCCGATGGCGGCCGGAGCCCTGCGGCAGGTGGCCGCTCATCGCGTGCGCGCCGTGATCGCCCGCGTGCCCGACCCGCAGCTACGCGCCGCGTTTCTCCGTACCGGGCTGAGCCTGCGCGGCAACGAAGCAGCCCTCGAAGCCGCGCGCGCCCTGCACGCCGTCATCACCCAGGACCCGACTCTGCTCGAACACGACCAGCGGCATCGACTGATCAACCTGGCCATCGCCTTCGCCTGCACCATCCCCGAGGTGAGCCGCGCCGCCGAGGAATCACATGTCACGCTCGATGCCGTACCCGCATTGGCCAGTGATTGGATCGGCGGGCTGGCGATCGACCAGCTGCGTGACGGGCATGTCGACAGGCTCGCCGTGAGCGACCCGATGCGTTTCGCAACCGTCCTTGATCGGCTGATCACAAAAGAGTTGGCCTGGGCGCTGTCCGCCCTGCTCCATCTGCTCGAGCATGCGTGCGCGCAGCCGCTGACACCTGTGCTCGAAGCGCTGCCAGCCATGGCGAAATATGGGGTGGACTCTCCCGCCGCGTGCTTCGCCTCCGCCATCGGGGTGCGCGACCGCGGCGACGCTATCGGCCTGGGCGAACTATGCCCGATCGAGGCCTCAACCTCCTTTCGGGCGTTTCTGTACTGGGTAGGCACCGACGCGCCCTGGAATACCTCTGGTTTGAGCCCTGACACGCTCGCTCGGCTCGCCGGACATGCCGCGACGCTCGCCGCTCCTCGCGCGCTGCTCGCGTTCGTCGCCGGGCGCATCCGCACGATCAGCGTCCCGCTCGTGCCCGCACAAGGCGGCTTGGGCTCGGATCCCGCGCCACGCAACGGCGCCCCGCTTCGCCTACACCGCGAGCACGACCAGGCCAACGGTCCCGACACGATCGCTGTGACCGACGAGAGCACGCGGACGCTGGGACGCCTCGACCCCGCCTACTCCCGCGTCCTCGCACCGCTGATGGACAATGACGCGCTCCTTGCGAGCGCAAGTTACATCGATCCGCCTGCATACACCCCCAGACTTCAAGACCGCCGACCGCGCGTCCTCGTCCGCGCTGAGCAACTGGGCATCGCCAGGCTGGTGAGATAGGGCGGCGGATGGGCCGAGGACTGATCGGTGCCTCAGCTGCCAGTTCCCGCCGCGAAGCGGTAGCGGAAAAGCAGGCCTTGGCCTTTTAGTCCGCTCACCTCGGCCTCCGTCCGGGGTGAGCGGAGCGAGCATCAACGCCGCGTACAGTGCGCTCTCCAGGCTTTTGACGGCGGTCAAGATCAGCACCTTGTAGCACTCGCGGTACCAAACAGGGCCGTGGCCGGACCCATCGCTCCCCGGGCGAGGACCCCAGGCCTGTCCGTGGAGAGGTGGTTCAACGGCAGCAGACGCACTGTCGGTCGTGGACCCGTCGACGGTTGCGCCGCCGGCTCCGTGGCGACCACGTCAACGGGACGCGAACCGGATGAAGACAGCGGCCCGCTAGATCAGATGCCTGCTTCGCCTCCGCCAACGGTCGGCGATACGATCACTACTTGGCTTAGGCGCGGCGTCGGCTGCCGCATCGCATCGGCCGGATCGGAGTAAAGCGTGGCCGAACTGCCCGAGCACAAGGTGCGCGACCTACTCGCCGCGAATCTGCACATCCTCGAGACCGGACTCCGCCTGGTGCGCGTGGAGTTCCCTCTGGCCAACGACCACGGCGCTCGCGGCTCGATCGATATCCTCGCGCGCGACCGGCACGGCATGTACGTCATTATCGAAGTGAAGCGAGCCAACAGCTCAGCGCGCGAGGCGCTTCACGAGGTCGCCAAGTACTCCGGGCTCCTTGCCGCCCGCGGCATCGATCCGGTTGAGATTCGCGCGATCATCGTTTCCACCACCTGGCACGAGCTACGAGTCGCCTTCAGCGCGGCCGTTCGCTCCAGCGAGCTCGATCTGCGCGGATTCGAGTTGTCCATCGATACCAGCGTCGAGCCCCCCACGCTGACCGCCCACCCGATCGCGCCGCTTCCGGCACCGCGGCTGCGCCCGATTAGTGGTTGCCATCTCATCTTCATCTGCCAGCGCCCGGAAGAGCGCGCTGCGACTTGGCGGCGCCTGCACGACCTCGCTAAGACACAGGGCATCGAGCACATGGTCGCCGTCGACATGACCTGGACCGGGCCAGCCCACCGGGTCGTGGGCAAGTACGCCTTGTACCTCGCACTCGCCGAGATGGACTACGACCTTCCCCATGTCGCTGAGCTGGCCGCATACGCTACCGAGTTCGGCTGCGATGATGAGCAGTGGCCCGCCGAATCCGAGGCCCTCGCGCGCCTCGTGCGCGACGTGCGGACCCGCAGTCAGGAGATGGGGAGCTTCACCGTATTCGCCAGCCTACTCGGCAGTCATTGGCATTTCGAGGGATTCCGTGGGACCGGCCTCTACCGCGAGGACGGCCATCTCTCGCTCATGGACGTCGTGCACGAGCTCGCGGGCACTGCACGCAGCCTCAACCCCTACTTCCTGTCTGAAACTGCCACTCCCAGCAACCGACGGCGGTGGATGGACTACATCGAACGGGTTCGACCCATCGTGGCCGGCTGCGGAGCCTGGGAGCTGCTACCCGCATGGCTAAGTGACGCGGGCCGGGCCCACCCCAACGCGGACTTCCTGATCACCGTCAACAATCCGCTCGATCTCGTCTCCTCCGTTATCCACGGCTACCCGGACCGGATGACGGAGTACGCCCCCATGCTCAAATGCCAAGTCTTTGAGGCAGGACAGCGCGTCATCGCTCTGGAGGGCGCGCTCGTGTGGAACGGGCGGATGTCGTGGGATCTGCACGAACGCATCGACGAGTTGTTCGGCGGGAAGCTCGGCTGGGCCGCGCAGAAGGGCGACGTCGAGCTGGAGCAGATCGCGTTGGAGATCGCAGGACTGCGGCACGCGATGGTCGAGGTCGACACGGACGGTGCGCTGCACATGATCGAGCCCAGCGCTGAGGGATACACACGCGTGCGCCAAGGCAGGCGGGCGTCTGGTGAACAGGCGCTGTCGATGGCGCCACTTCACGACTTCTACGCCGGGCACCGTGACGTGCTGAAGATGCTGTGGTTCGCGTTCGACGGGCCCTACATCGGCCAGACAGCAAACCGCTAACCGCTAACCGGCGCGCTTAGATCCGTCCCACTCGAGATCCATGCGGATCATCTGGCGCAGGTACCAGCTGAGCCGTTCGGTGACCTCGGGATCGCGCATGTCCTGCTCAGGAAGGTGCGCGATACTCAACGGGCCGATCGCGCTGATCGCATCGTGGATGGCGCCGGTGAGCGCCGTCGAGGTCCACAGCTTGGAGACGCTCTCCGTGGTCATGGTCCTTAACGCTGCCGAGCCGGCGAGCTTGCCACCTGCGGAATGCAGCAGCGGAGATAGCCACCAGGCGAAGTCCGGCAGCGTGGGGTCCACGAATCTCGGCTGGCCCAGATCGAGGAAGTTCACCCAGAAGTGCGCGATGAGGTGCGGGTCCTGCTTTCGCATGCGGTGAAGGCGATCGGCGTAGACGAGGGCTACTGCGCTGGTTGTAGAGCTCGGGCTTCTCGCTGCGGTTACGGCTTCGTCGATCGATGTGGCCTGGGTCAGTCGGTGCGTCACCAGGCCGTAGCGCATGCCGGTTCGCTCTGCGATCTCTTCGCAGAACGAGGCGTGCAGTTCGCCGGTGGGCAAGAAATGCTCGATGCCGGAGCTGCTCTCGCGTGCCGCCCGTGCGGCTGCCGCGAACCGGCTACCGGCGCATAGTTCGCCGACCTCGACCTCGGTGACGCCTTCGGTGAGGCCGGGCACCGGTGGATTGAGCGCGAAATCGATCAAGGCGAGCAGAAGTCCGGGGGCGAGGTGCCGTCCGGCGAGGTCCTCAGCACACTGCTCGACCAGGTCGAAGTGCCCGTCGCCGCGCTTGGCCGGAACGCGTGGGCCCAGGCGTGGCGCAGCGAAGCGGCTCACATAGCCCGAGTACGTCGCATCGGACTCGTCCAAGGCGCTCGCGCACTCCAGAAGGTCAAGCACGGTGGGGAGCCCGCCGTCCTCGGATGCGCCGTCGCTGTAGACCAGGGGCCCGCGGGGCCGATAGAGACGCATCGCATGGTTCGAGTTCGCGCTCCACGTCAGGTCCAGTGCCTCGGCCAGGAGACCGGCCACTGGGGCATCCGAGCCCTGGGTGCCCAGCAGTACTTCGTAAGCGCGGTTCAGATCCAGCCAGTTCTGGCCGCGCACTGCCACACTCATCCCTGCTCGCGCCAACAGATTCGTGGCGTCGGCGCCGATGATGGGTATGTCGGCCGCGCGAAGCTCAGCGAGGTCATTGACCGTATCGTCGTCGAGCGAGAGAAAGATCTCCATGGCCGCCTGGTCCCGCGCGGCGCGCAAGAGCGTGAGCAAGACGCCCAGGGTCGAACCGTAGAACCGGGACCACGGGCCGTATTCGTGGACGCGCCGGGCGTTCCAGGTAATAAACATGTCCACGAGCCCTGCCCGGCTCGGGTGGGGGTCACTGCCGAAGTACACATCGCTGCGCAGGTCCAGGCGCGAACCGTCCGGCAGGTGAAGCGCAGGAGACACCCGACCGTCCCTCCCGCCCACCGCTGCTTGCCCTCCGTGATTCCAAGAGCCGTCTAAGCACTCTACAACAGGCCCCTGCGCTCTAGCCCGTCGCGTGGTCCGATCGGCCCGGATGCGGTGGTGGACGGCGTGCGGACCGCAGGGCCGAGCTGATGTCGACACGTCTGTCAAGCTGGCGCTCCAGGCGTGGACTCATCCCATCGGGTGAAGTGCTGGCATCGAGAACTGTCGCATTTGCCCTTGTGATCTGCAGGAGCACCGTGTGATCGATACGCCGCATTGTCGGACCGTCGCGTCTCTGTCGGTGGGCTCTGGCAGGATGCTCGATCACGGAAGGCCCCCTCAGGACACTCAGTAAAGTGGATGGGATCTTGTGATTACTCTTATGGACCCGTGCGCGCTGCGCCGGGACACCCTCGTGACCGCGATGGTCCGCTCGGGCTACGCCTATTCGGTCCGCGACACCGAGCCGGCCGCCTGGTTCGAGATGGCGCGCATGGCCGGGGTGGTGATGGCCACCTGCGGCCCGGGACGCGGCCCGAAGGGCGTCGACTCACTCATCACCGCGCTCGAGCGCCCGCTCAAAGAACTCGCCCCCGAACTGCTCGCGGACACGGCGGTCGCCGATGTGCAGGTGCTGATCGATGGAGAGCTCAACGACGAGGTGCTCGAGCGGTGCTGCGAGCGCGTGATCGATGTCCTGGGCAAGAACGATCGCACCTCGTCGTGGCTGCCTTCGTGGGCGTATACGCGCGGGGAGATGATCGAGAACGACGCCTTCCGGCGCCTGCACGACGGCGCGAGCCCGGAGCAGTACACCGCCGGTCGCAGATTCGTAATCGAACATCCCGCCGGCGAGTTCGACGCGCTGATCAACGCGGCGAACGCGCTCAAGTCGCTGCGACCGGCGGTCGAGTACCGGACGCTGCCCGGCGACAGGGTGTATCAGGATGCGTACTGGTGGGCGTGCCCAACCTGCCGGTATCCGATGCGGGTGGAAGGCAGCCGTGTGTGGTGCACCTACGGGCCGCATCAGGCGGACTACTTCGTCAGGAAGGTCGCCGGCTCCCGCGGTGGACCGTTGCTCTCGCGCCGCGATCCCGGCGTACCGGGGCGAGCGCCGGGAGCGCAGACGTTCCGCGCGGATGGCGAGCGCCGGAGTGTGTGCGTCCCGGTGTCGGTCTGGCGACACATCGTGGTCTCCGGGGTGACCGAGCTCGAGCTCTACCGATGGCTTGAGCGCCAAAAGGCCAAATACGAGAAACTGCTGACCATCGGGCTGTTTCCCGGCAAGGACAAGGCCGACGTCCTCGTCGAGATCGAGAAGGCTGGTTACAGCGAGCTGTTCGACGTCAAGGACGTTTTCGACGCGGTCCGCCTGGCCGAGGAGGTGCTCGCCAAACCTCTCGCAGCGAAGGTGATCGTGCTGCCCGACCACCGCGGCGAGTCGCAGCGGCGCCAACTGCAGAGCCTGCTTCCGGGCTACCGGATCGAGCTGGTAACGGGCGTGCGCAGGGAGATCGAACGCGCCCTGCGCCAGGCCGAGCGGAGCGCGGCATGATCGACGAGTTCGAAGACCGCGCGACGCCACGCGCAGACGAAACCGCCCTCTACCCGCGGCTTATCTCATGCTCCCTGCTGTTCGCCGAGCGGCATTTCGCCGTCAAGGACGACCATTTCGGCACCGTCGTGCCGCTCTCGGCAGCCCAGTACCTGCTGACCGGGCAGCTCGACGCGTGGAGTGGTGCGCAGGATCTGAGCGAACTCGAGGAACTGCTGCTCGCCCGCATGCTCAGGCACCGGCAGAACCTGCTCGCCGTCGACACGGAGTTCTTCAACTACGCCCCCTCGATGCTCGCCGAAGGCCGCATCACCCACTTCGGGCCGGCCGGCGAGGGCGCCGCCGCGCCCCATCACGGGAGCGATCCGCTTGCCTGCGCACGAGCCCTGCTCGACGAGCTCGACACCATCCGGGCCCAGGCACCCTCGCGCTCCGTCGTGGCTCCGCCCGGTATGTACACGGCTCCGCTGCGCGTAGCCAACCAGGACACCGGGGCGTCGTTCACCATCGACGCCCGCTACCACCTCCAGGAGCATCACAAGGCGCCGGAGGTCGCCGTGCCGCGAGTCACAACCGCGCCTCCGCTGCCGGAGATCGGGGTGAAGGTCCTCCAGTTCCAGCAGCTCGCCGCGACCCTCGACGGCCTGCAGGGCCAGACGTTTAGAACGACGAACACGCTGTTCGCGAACCTGCGCACCGGGCAGGACGAGCAGGTGCGCGACGAGCTGCGGCTTAGCGCTGGCCCGATGTCCGTGCTCAACGCCCCCACCGGCGTCGGCAAGTCCGTGATGATGCGCGGCCTGGGCAGCTGGTGCGTCCAACAGGACACGACCCTCGCGCTGGTGGTGCCGAACAACTTCGCCGCGCTCGAACTCGCTTACGGGATCATCCAGGACCTCGACGCTCTCGGACTGCCCTCCCGCGGCGTGGTGGTGCCGCTGATGTCGCCCGACTCGATGATGGCAGTGCGCGAGAAGGTCACCGCCACCAGCCGCGATCCCGGATTCATCGCCTGGGTCAACCGCACGCTGGGCTACGGCTGCGGACTGACCGGCACCGCAGAGCTCGACGAAGAGGTCGACGCGTGGGTGCCCGGCGCGGAGCCGTGCCGCGATCTGATCCCGATCGGCACTCCCGCGCCTGAACGCGCCGGCAGCGGACAGCCGAGGAGGCCGAAGCTCCCGGTCATCCACACCTGCCCGTTCTACCAGAGCTGCGGCAAGCACACGCTGGTCGAACAGGCGGCCACCGCGAAGATCATCGTGACGACGCACGCCAACTTCCAGGTCGGGCGCCTGCGCATCCCGGTGGCGTTCGACGACGGTGAGCCGGTCGAGAACGAGAGTGTCGAGCGGCTCGTTCTGGCCCGCAGTCAACTGGTGGTGATCGACGAGGTCGACGCGTTCCAGGACACCGCGTTGGGCCGAGCCGGGCGCGAACTGGTCTTGATGTGGGGCGGGCGCACCGACGGGGTCCCCCTGCACGAACTGGACCGGCAGGTCACCGAGGCGTTCACCCGCGTCCCGGGCTCGATGGACGAACCCACGCGCGGCCACCTGTTCGCCGCCCGCCTGTCCTCGATGGACTACGCCAACCACCTCGCCCGGGGCCGGCTGGGGCCGACACCGGCGCGCCGAGCCAAGGGCGGCAAGCGGGCGCAGCGCGGAGTCGACCAGCATCCGCAGTGGATCATCCCCAACCGGTGGGACGGGTATCTCGCGGTCATGCTCAAGGCGTTCTTCCGACAGGACAAGGCCTTCATGGTCACCGATCCCGAGGCACACCGCCACGAGCAGGCGGACATGGTGATGCTCAAGCACCTGACCCGCAGCAAGACCCCGCTCGAGGACCTGCCTGCCCACGTCAAGCCGATCGCGGAGGCATTGCGGGCCCTGACGGCGCCGAGCGCGGTCGGCGGTGTGCTCGAGCATACCCGCCGCGTGCTCGATGCCGAGCTGTCCGAGTGGATCGGCGACCGGCTGCGCGTGGAGACAGTGGACCGGCTGCTGCGCCGCTCCTACCTGGTGCCGCTGCGCTCGACCCTGTACTGGTTCGTGAACAACGCCAACCGGCTCAACACCGCCGGCATCCCCGCGGCCCGGCAGATCGCCGACGCGCTCGGGGCCTACAGCACCTGGCGGGCGGCCCCGTATGGCCCGCAGGGCCGGTTGATGTTCGCCTTCACCGAGCACGTACCGGAGGGAAACCCGGGAGATACCCGCCTCGCGGTATCCGGGTTCGGCGGCGACCCGCACGTCTACACCACCGGACTCGGCTCGGTCACCGCGCTCGCCCAGGCCGGGCACTCCAGGGCGGTGCTCGGCCTCTCGGCCACCGCCTACTTCCCCGGAGCCCACCGCCACCACATCCACACCCCGCCCACCTGGTGGGTACCGGACCTGGACGCCGGCGGGGTGAGCGTACGCGCCGAGCCGATCCCCGGTCTTGACCGCGAGATGATCCGCATCAGCGGCAAGACCGGAAAGAAACGGCGGGAGGCGACCCGGCTACTCGGACGCAAGCTCGCCCCCCGCCTGGGCCGTGAGCTCGAGGACCTCGCGCAGGCCACCGACACCCCCGGGGTGCAGGACCGCATCGCCTTGGCCACCACCTCCTACGAAAGCTGCATCCTGCTGGCCGAGGGGCTTCGCCAGGGAGGGATCGACCCGGAACTGATCTGCGTAGGTGTACGACCGGACGCGCAGGCGTGCCTGGACCAGCCGGGCATGTGGAACGAACTTCCCGGCGACCGGCTCGAGGACTTCGGACGGATGCGTCGGGCCCGCATCATCATCGCCCCGCTCGGGCGCATCGAACGCTCCTTGAACATCCTCGCGCCCGCCCAGACCCGCTCCGCAATCGGGTCGATCTGGCTCGCGATCCGCCCTGTCCCGCTGATCGACGATCCCGCGGAACTGCTCGCACACGTTAACGCCGCCGCATACGCCCAGGCCCGCTCCAGCGAGACTCCCTGGCTCGAGCTCAAGCGACGCCGCGATATCGCCGGGCACTACTTCGAGGACCTGGCCACCAGCCAGCGGTATATGAGAGCCCTGCCCAAACGCGCCCAGATGGCGCTGGCCGCGGAACTCATCATCACCCTGATCCAGCTCGTCGGGCGCGCGCGGCGCGGCGGAACCCCCGGGGTGGTCAACCTCGTGGACTACGCGTTCCTCGACCCGCGCGGCGGATCGGACCTGCCCAAGCTCATCCAGGAACTGCGCGCCGACTGGGAGCGCACCGGCGAGCTGCCGCGGCTTCGCGCCTACTACGGGGCCACCCTCCAGGCCTTCTTCGACTTCGCCGACACCCACCGCAAGGACCGCTCATGCTAGCCACGCTCGGTTTCCTCATCCCGCCCACCGAGCTCGGCTCCGTCACCCTCTACCCCCTGACCGAACAATTCGGGGCGGCGTGGCGGCAGCTGCCCGGGTACAGCGACAGCGGCGCGCGCCCCCGCACCCCCGCCTACGCCGCCCTGGCTACCGCGCTCAGCGCCGTGACGGGCCAGCCCGTAGTCCTCATGCCCGACACCGCTGGCCTGGTAGACGACGAACTGGCCGAACCCGCCGTCCTCGTCACCACCGACCCGATCTCCGCCGACACCCTCGCGACCGCCGCACGCGCCTGGGAGCGCCTGATCCGCGCGGGAGATGACGCCGACACCATCGGGCCGCTGCTCGCCGCCGCAACCCCGCGCCGAGCCCCGCTCGCCGACTACGTCCGCAACGCCGAGCACGGCCGCCCCCAGGCCAACGGGTGGTTCTACCGGGTAGCGACCTGGTCATTCGCGAAGCGGCTCGCCGCAGAGCCCTTCCGCCTGGCCGGCTACCCGAAGCCGATCACCTGGCGGATGGACACCGCCGGCAGCCTGTGGAGCTGGAACGACGTCGTCACGCGCACCCGGTACCGCGGACGCGAGATCGGGCGCGCCATGCACAAGCTCGACCTGCGGATGATCACCCTCCCCGGGGAGTCGTGCTACGCGCTCAACATCCTGCCCACCTTCACGCGCCTGGCCGCGCACTGGGCCGGCACCCGCACCGCCGTCATGGCGCGCGGCGGGGATGACGGCACCGTGCTGCGCCTGCCGGTCGGCCACCGCAAGAACGGCGAAGGGTGGGAACCGTACGTGCGCAACTACGCCGCCCAGGTCGTCGAGGCCTGCGGCCTCGAAGCACTGGAACTGGGCACCAACGACGACCTTCGCCAGTTGAACGGCTCGACCCGCGTGCTGGTGCCGGGCCCGACCGAGTTCCCCTTGGGCAAAGGCACCGGTACCCGCTTCGACCTGGCCGTGGCCAGGCACGCCAAGGAGGCGCTGGCGGGACTCACCCCGGTCGAATACGAAGACACCGGTTTCCGGCTTCCGGAGCAGACCACCGGGAAGATCGCGCCGCAGGACGTCGACCTCGCCATCGAGGCCACCGGCCATCCCCGCGCCCGCATCCTCGCGCTCTACACCCATACCCACACCCGGCAGCGCATGATCGAGACCCTGGGCGACTACGCCGCGGGCGAGCAGGCGCCTCACATCACCGACGGCACGGACGTCGCGCTCACCGAGCGGCTGTGCGTACGCTTCCACCACGTGCCAGCGCTTTCCCACACCGGGCAGGTCGACTGGGACGAGCAACTCCGCATCCTGCTACCCTCCCCCACCGACCCGGCGCTGAGCACGTCGTGGCTCGAGACCCCGTGGAAACCGCTCACCGCCCGCCAGGCCCGAGCCCAGTCCCGCAGTGCCACCCAGCCGGTCGACCACAAGCGCACCCTGCAACGCCACCTCGCCCGCCAGCAGATCGTCACCCAGTTCCTGCGCACCCTCGACCCACCCAACCTCGACGAGACGCCGCCGGGCGAACCCGAGAGCGAGACGGCCACGACCGTCCCCAAGCAGCGCGCCGCTCGCGACTACAAGGCCGAAAACGCCCTGCGCGACCTGCTGTTTCGCTCCGGAATCCTTGACACCCGCCTGGCCCGCTACTCCAGCTTCGACGAACCGACCCTCCTGATCGGACTCCACCTGCGCCAACAGCGCGAATCGAGCAGGCGCCCGGGCGGGGCCGACCTCACCCAGATGGTCGAAGTCCTCACCGCCGTCTACACCAGCGGCGCCCCGGACAAGCCCTGGCGGATCGAGGCGTACGACCACGACAGCGGCCGGTGGATCGCCCAGGCCGAAGGCCAAACGGCCTTCCACACCCAGCCGATCGGCCAGCCCGGACACGCCCGGCACCGCGATGGCGCCGAGAAGGTGCGCGAGCACATCGAAGCAGCCCTGCGCGTCCTGCCCGGCGACCTCCCCACGGCGATCTTCGTCGACGCGGAGGCCGGCCGCACGATCTGGCCAGGACTCCAACACGCCAACCTCGGTCAAGGGCTGCTGCCCGGCTACAGCCTGCGCGAGCGCGGCCGGCAGGTCGCGGTCGTGAGCGTCAACACCTCCTACGGTGAAGTGCCCCAGCCCGTCGACCGACCCGACGGGCGCCACAGCGACCCGAACAAGCCCCTCGAACCCCAGGACTCGCTCTACCGGCGCACCAGCAGCACGGGGATCACCACCTGGGTACTCGGCCAAGCCTCCCGCACCTACACGGGGTTCGGTAGCGTTGGGCGCGCCGGCGGGAAATACACCCGGTTCACCGTCCCCGAAGACGACTCCGCCTTCCTCGGCAACGACTGGCACTCGTTCACCGCAGTCCACTACACCATCGTCGACCGCGGCCCCTGGAACGAGCGCGAACCGGCTCTCGCCGAGGCGATCGCCGAGCTGTGTCACCAGCCCATCGCCGGGGACTACCGCACCAAACACCCCGTGCCCCTACACGCGGCAAAACTCATCGACCAAGGCCACCCCGAATACCGCGGACGCAGCCTCCCCGACGGGGCAGGTGCCACCGACCAAGACGACTAAGCGGCGTCTGAACAGCCGTCATGGGGCCGGACGCCGCAGCCCATGACGGCGTTCAGACTCCGCCGATCAGAGCTCTACCATTTGCTGAAGCACGCGGTGTCCCTCGACAGCCGGCTCGCGGAAGAGGAACAAGATGAACTCTGTGCCAGCCGCAGGGTCCTCCGCATGCCGCCGGAGGTGGCGGCGCGCCCTCGAGACCCACGGGGGCTACCCCGTGCCGGCGATCACTCCGTGGCGCGACGGCCAGCCGATGTTCGCCGACCAGAGTGCCATGCCGCCTCGTGATTTGCCTCATGCGCGGGCTGTGTTCGGTCTCCGGAATGAAAATACCTCCCGGTCCCGTATGGCGGGTCATCGACGAGGAAATGACAGCACTCGGAGTGCCACCCAGATGACCATCGGCTTGACCAGGCCATCGAGAACGGGCGAAATGCGTACAGCGCAGCCTTCGGCGGGTAGTCCCGCCGCCCTGGGCAGCAGCGCACGCATAATATCTGTGCCGCTGCTTCGGAGAGCCCAGGATTTTCAGCCACGTCCGAACCCTGTCTAGCAAGGAGGTCGAATCCTTTGACACTACCGCTGTACCCGCAACTGAAGCTCAAGATCGAAAAGCTCCTTGACACTCAAGCTAGAGCCGCTGCACGCGGTCAGCTTGGCATGTTCGCGCCTATCCCCAGATCCAAGCAGCATGAGGGAAACCGACTGCAGTACACGACCATCGATGGCGCCGTGAAAGCGGCGGAATACCAGCGAGCGGCCGCAGCGTGCACCATCGAGCTTGCCGACATCCCCACCATGTCTCTCGATGATGCCGTCGCGCTCGCGCGTAAGCGCGGCGAGGAGTTGGGAGTACAGCAGGCGAAGTTCAATTTCGAATCCTTCAACCAGGCAGTTGAAGAAGTCGGCAACTCGGTACAGATGAACGGCCAGCCGCTCACTGTCGAGGCCGCGCTGCAGCTGTTCGAGAAGATGCAACTGCCCTTCGATGCAGCCGGCAGGCCGCTGATGCCCACGTGGCACACCGGGCCAGACCTAGAGGCGAGCGTTGCAGACGTGCTTCGCCAGCTGAACGAGGACCCGGCGGCGCAGGCGCGCCTGCAAGAAATCGTCGACCGGAAGAGGGAGGAGTGGAATGCTGAGCAAGATCGTAGAAAACTGGTTGCCTAATGTTGGCGAGCTGACCTTCACTGTTCCGTTTTGCCAGCTCCTGCTACGGCAGGGCAAGCGGGTCATTCATATTTCCAGCCAGGGGCCCATGGAGCAGGGAAAGGACATCATCGCGATTGACGGCGAAGGTCGAGTCCACTGCTACCAGCTCAAGTGCGGGCAGATCACGAGCAACTCGTGGCGGGAAATCAAAGGAGAAATCGATGAGCTCGTAGAATTGCCGCCAGTCCATCCATCGCTGCCAGGAGAGGTTTTCGAGTGGGACGCCTACCTCGTAACGAATGGCAACATCGCAAATCCTGCCGTCAGGACAATCAAAGACTACTCCGACGCCAAGGCGGGCGCGGGGCATCGCCCACTCAAGACGATCGTCGCAGGCGAGCTTGCCAGAGACTTCACGGACTGTTTCGGGGGCTTCCTCCCCGTCGAAATCACCGACCTGCAAGTGTTTCTCGAGCTCTACAACCAGCCCGGGGACGAAAGCCTTGACTGCGGGAAGTTCAAGCAGTACTTCGAAGTCTTCTTCGCAGGCCACTCGAGCGGCTCCCGTCAAAAGAAGAGCGAAGCCATCCAAGCGTCCCTGATCCTCACCAGCTACCTGATGACGTACAAGTACGCTGCGGGGAATAGGCTCGATATCATCAAAGCCCATGTCTTGCTGCTCGTAAGCATCTACCAGTTCGCCGAAGCGAACGGCTTGAAACCGTCGCTGTACAGAGGCACTGAACGCCTGGCTTACGGGGCCATCGAACTCGAATTCCGCCAGCTGATCGACGAACTCGCGGAGCATTCAAACAATTTCGTCGAAGCCAAGTACGGCCTGCTCTCCGAGGCCGTCACGTATAAGCTCCGCTGCACGGACCTCCTCGGCTACGTCGCGTCATACCTGAACTACTGCCGCATCTTGCGCAAAAACCCCCATCGAGCCGGCGAGATTGGCGCCATCATGGAGAAGCTGGAGGCGGGGAAGGTTCTAGCGGGTGAGTACGCCGTGCCGCTCTTGGTCAACGCGTGCTTCACGGCATGGGCGAGTGGGCGGGAACAGGAAGCCAACGACCGGCTGTGCGGCCTGCTGGGCGGCATTCTGGTGGCCAGCCTCCAACAGCGCGGTCTTCCTAGCCCGTACTACGCCGCGGCCGAGGCCGCGGAATGGCAGATCGGCATCGCCGGGGACGACGTCGATGAGGACTTCCGGTTCAAGTCGTATTCTCTGCAAACGATCCTCCTGTTGCTCGCCCGGAGCACGCAGCGAGACTTCCTCGCCCGCAACTGGAAGCTCATCTCCACTCATTCTATGATCGAACTGGTGCCGGACGACCCTGCGGACTACCTAGCCTGGAGATTCAGCAACGGTACGCAAGTCGACCGCTTCCCTGGGGCGCCGCAGAGCTGGGCGCGCCTGGTGGCCGATGCTCAGACGGACCACCTCGCCTCCCTTCCCCCGGTACTGCGTGACCGGCGCCACTTCCTGCCGCTGTTCGTCAACGCCATGCCTCAGCGCTTCAACCACAAGGTCGCACTCACCCTCCTCGACGCGATCGTGTCCGCCCCGGATTGACTGTCCGAGAACCGTGCAGCACCGAAGCGAATCTCGCCATGCGCGCGCAGTGATCGCTGCGCCTTACACTCACTTGCTTCAATCCTCGCGGTCACACCCTCGGGCATCGCATCGACAGGGGCCGAGCCGATGGCGGCCGGAGCCCTGCGGCAGGTGGCCGCTCATCGCGTGCGCGCCGTGATCGCCCGCGTGCCCGACCCGCAGCTACGCGCCGCGTTTCTCCGTACCGGGCTGAGCCTGCGCGGCAACGAAGCAGCCCTCGAAGCCGCGCGCGCCCTGCACGCCGTCATCACCCAGGACCCGACTCTGCTCGAACACGACCAGCGGCATCGACTGATCAACCTGGCCATCGCCTTCGCCTGCACCATCCCCGAGGTGAGCCGCGCCGCCGAGGAATCACATGTCACGCTCGATGCCGTACCCGCATTGGCCAGTGATTGGATCGGCGGGCTGGCGATCGACCAGCTGCGTGACGGGCATGTCGACAGGCTCGCCGTGAGCGACCCGATGCGTTTCGCAACCGTCCTTGATCGGCTGATCACAAAAGAGTTGGCCTGGGCGCTGTCCGCCCTGCTCCATCTGCTCGAGCATGCGTGCGCGCAGCCGCTGACACCTGTGCTCGAAGCGCTGCCAGCCATGGCGAAATATGGGGTGGACTCTCCCGCCGCGTGCTTCGCCTCCGCCATCGGGGTGCGCGACCGCGGCGACGCTATCGGCCTGGGCGAACTATGCCCGATCGAGGCCTCAACCTCCTTTCGGGCGTTTCTGTACTGGGTAGGCACCGACGCGCCCTGGAATACCTCTGGTTTGAGCCCTGACACGCTCGCTCGGCTCGCCGGACATGCCGCGACGCTCGCCGCTCCTCGCGCGCTGCTCGCGTTCGTCGCCGGGCGCATCCGCACGATCAGCGTCCCGCTCGTACCCAAGCGAGGCTATGGCGACCTGCCCCTCATACTCAGTAATGGCGATCCACTTCACCTGCGCCGCGACCATAGCCGCTCCGATACTTCCGACGCAATCGCGGTGACCAACTACAGCAGGCGGACGGTGGGATACCTCGATCCTGCCTACGCCCGACCCTCGCGCCGCCCGCATACGGCCCCGGCTTTCACGACCGCCGGCCGCGAATCCTCGTCCGCGCGAAGCCTTCGGGTGCAGCCAGCCCGGTACGGCGATGCAGCACGAGCAATACGCGCGCAGGCATCGTGACGACGTGGACGCCACTCTGATCGAAGCGTCAGTCACCCATTCCCGCTCCGAAGCGGTAGCGATAGCGCAGGCCGTGGCCCACGAGTTCGGCCACCTCGGCTCCGGCTGGGGTGAGCGGATTCGGCATCAACGCTGCGAACCGTGCGCCCTCCGGGCTTTTAACCCCGCTGATAATCAGTACCTTGTAACCGTCGTCGCTGGTGTGCTCGGTGGCCGCGCGAACCTCGGATTCACCGAGGGCAACGTCAACAGCGTCGCGGGACTCCGCGAAGGCTTTGACTTCGATGTAGTAGGTCATACCGCGCCATTCGACAATGTAGTCGTAACCGTGGGCGTCCGAGGCATCGGGCCTACCTTCGCGCGCAGCGTAACCTGAGACCCAGCAGATGTGCGCACCGGGAAACTCGCGTTCTAGCCAGGCTGCGGCGATTACTTCGCCTGCCAGACCAATAGCACTCCGCTGCTCCTCAGACACCTTTGGAGCGGCAATGTACACGCCTGCAGAAGAAAGCCCTCCGCTGTACACCGTCCGATCCGCTGCGGGGAGGGCGATCGGCGAAGTCTGCGAGAGGAACTGCTCGCTGACGCTGCCGCGTGCGGCGCGACGAACAGCAGCCGAATCCAAGGCGTCGATGGCGACGCCGCCAATCTGGACGATGTTGTGTCTGGATGGCGTGATTGGGTTTGGCAGGGCAGGCTCCGACGCGGCGGTGCTCTCTGCCGACGGGGTGGGCACTGTTATCGGCGGCTGTTCACGTAGCGCCTGTTCCGAGGGGAATGGCAGGCCCTCAGGCCAGCCGAGGTTGCGCGAGACCACCTCGACGAGGATTGCGGGCTCTAGATCGAGCAACCCGGCTTCCGGCAGTGCGTCCAGGATCGGCCACGCCCGGTATTGGGCGTGGGCCCAGGCGGACGGCATGGGCATGGCGTGCGTGTCGCACCAGTGGCGCACGTACGCCGTGAGGGGCGCGAACAGTGCGGTGAGCCGGTCGTTGTTTCGGTCGCGTACGATCGCCTCGCTGTCTAAGCGCGGTGGTGCGTACAAGTCTGGGTCGGCGCCGAGGCCGTTGAGCCAGTCAACGGCGTGGGCGTGGAGAACCTCCTGCGGCGGCTCGACGTACAGCTCCAGCCAGGCCGGGTCTGGCTCGAGCCCGTCCAGACGCGAGCACGACTCGTACGTCGAGATATCGAGTCCTGTGGTAGCCAGGGCGTGGAAGTGTTCGCGGATCCTCGCTTCTAGCGCGCGTCCGTGAAGGCGCAGGAAGGTTTCGAAGGCTCTTTTGTGCTCGGTTGGATATGTGACGGGCGCGGTCCCGAGCGCCGCGAGCACGAGGTTGAAGCTGCGCAGGTCGAGGGCGAGCGCGGTGCAGGTGTCCGCAGGGGTCGTGCAGAGGCGGAGTGCGGCGAGGGCCTTTGTCGGCTCGAGCAGGTAATCGCCGGCCGCTGCTTGGACGATTTGCTCGAGGTCGGCGACCGAGGCGGCGGCGTTCAGGTCGGCGTCGATCTCCTCGATGGCGTCGATGCCGCGGTGCAGCGCGAGTACGGGCCGAAGGAGGTCAGCGAGTCGCGCGACGTCTCCGGTGACTTCATCGCGCAGTTCGGTTACCCGTTCGAGCCGTTCCTCCATGGCCGCGGCAAGGTCGCGGTCTGTGGGCTTATCGCGCCCGGTGACTTTGAGGAGCTGCTGGAGCTTGTAGAGGACGAGTTGAAGGCCATCGCTCGCGGAAGGGTAGCCAGCCAGACGCGCGAGCGCCGGAGCGCACGCCTCAAGCTCTGAGTCGCCTGGGCTGACATGCGTGACGATCGAAGGGCAGTCGGCATCAGGTAAAGCGAGGGCGCGCGGCAATGCCGTGGTGGGGACGGCGCGGTCTCCCACCTCCAGGCGAAGGTGGACGGTGCGGATCACGCGGATTGCACCGATGAGCGCTGCCTGGTCCCGTCTGCGCTCGCCGTTCAGTCCGTCGCGTATGTGGCCCTTGAGTTCAAGGACCATGGTCACCACAGCCGGAAGCCAGGGGTATTCCTCGCCGAGCGGTCGCTGATCCGGATTGGCTTCGACCGGTTCCGGTCCGTCGAAGACGCGGACGGGTGTTTTTGAGATGCGAATGACACTGTCGGAGTGCTTTTCCACCCATTTCGCCACACTGCTGGCGTCCGCTGTTCCGCCGTGGCTCAAGAGCACGGGCAGTTGGGCGGCGATGAGCAGTGACCTTTCGAGCGGCGATGGCACGTCCTCGATGTAGACAGGTTCATCGTCGTTGAGCATGTGCGAGCGCAGCCCGATGTGGGTGTCGACGGCCACGGTCGCGCGATCGCTCGGGTGCCAAGCCCACGTCCCCGTCTTGGCGGCATCCGCCAGGGCTTTGACGTAGAGTCTTCTGAACTCGGCGAACAGGTGTTGAGGTACCTGGTTCTCGTGGAGGGCGAACCCCAGGGCTTTGAGCCGTGCACCGCTGTGGTGCGGGTTGTCCCAGGAGAGCAGACCGAGGTCAGCGAGCAACTGGGCGGTCTTCTCTTGCCCGGCGAGCGTCCGAATGTTACTGGACAGGGTCCTTATATATTCGGGGAGCTCGTGGTCTGCGTACCAGATCTCACTGGGTGCAGCGAATCCCGTGGCGCCGCTCTCCTCATAAGGCAGCCATCGCCGTGTCCGCAGGTACGTTGCGAGGGGCGTTGGCCAGGTCTGCCAGTCTGGCCGCCGCTTGTTCGGCTGATAGACGCTTACCGTAAGCGAACTTTGGCCCCAGTCTGAAAGCGCGCGCAGGATAAGCTCGGCGTAGCGCGCTCGGCTGGATGGCTCCATCGCCTCTACACTCGCTGCGCCGGTTAGATACTTTACCTGCCCAGCGAATGCGTAGTCAGGCAGGTACCAGCTTCTTCCGGCCGCATGCACCGCTGCTATCCACGCGTCCGCGAGGGATTCGTCTAGCCCCGCCTCGGTAGCGATCGCCTTCGGGTCGATGTCCGCTGCTTGGCTGGAATAGCCGCGGGTGGATCCGATCGGCAACGCGTCGCGGACCCCGATCGTGCGTAGGAACCTGCGGAACCGGTCGCGCTCACGGACAGGGAAAGGCCAGTCCTCGGGGCCCAGCAGCCAGTGGGTTTGCATATGCCTAATATCGGACGCCGTGCCGCCTCCGTCTGCGATAAGCTCGCCGGTAAGCTGCGCGACTCGACTATCCCACCCGGGCGAGAGGAACGCCTCCTTGGCCGCGATCCAGCCGAGAGTCGCCGTCGGAACGCGGAAGGCGATCTCCGCCAGCGTCGAGCGTTCGGCGGCGGCGGCAGGGCCCAGCGCAAGTCGCGAGGCGTAAGCCAGAGCGGAGGCATGCACCTCGTCTGGTTGTTCTGTGTCCAGGATCCCTTTGATGTGCGCTAGTACGTGGCCTGGCGTGAAGTCTTGAATCAGGCCGCCCATCTGGAAAAACAGCTTCGTCAGCAGGCTCCACGGGACCGCCGGGTGGGTGAAGCAGAACCATTCCTGCATGAGCCCAAGGTCGCTGATAGATCCCCGACTTTCGCCCTCGGGAGCGAAGAAGGCAATCCTGCGTGTCGAGTCCGGGTCTTGAGTTGGGACGAGCGTTCCGTTCTGGTCGATGACCAGCAACCTTCCGCAGAGCAGCTGAGCGTTGGATCTGAACTCGTGCGCAAGGTCGTCGTAGAACCCGGACCAGGCCGAGCCATCAAGCGTACCTGGTTGTTCTGCCATCCGCCGGGCCACGTGCTCGGCCCACTCGGCGACGGTGGCAGAAGGTGGCTGCATTCCCCTCCCCGAAAGGGATCTGCGGACAGGCTCGATCCGCTGGGAGCGTCCCGCGAGCGCCCGAGGATCCAGAATGAGCGCACCCGCTTCGGTGAGGGCCGTAGGAGTCAACGCCGCCCACGTACGCGTGGCCGGCCACGCGTACGCTGCACCGAACCGGCCCCAACGCTCACCTACGAGAGGCGCAAGGGACAGGTCGAGGATCCCCGGATCCGCCTTTCTCAGCCGCGCCGGCTCCTCGCTCCAGGAGAGCAGATCGAGCACGCGGGGCGCAGCCTGCTTGAACGGCAAATGGTCCTTGACCAGCAATGCGAATTCCAGGCACGCGGACGCAAGTTGATCAAGGAGAAAGTCATTGAGAGCCACGTCGGGGCTGAAGGCGAGGCGGGCGAGCTTGGTGAAGAACGGTGCGTGCACGTGACCGTGCATCGGTGACGCCGCGCTCGGCCCCATGGGTAGGTACGTGTAGGCGCGCCCGGCTTCGACGTCGCGATCTAGGCGCAGTGCAACTCCGACTTCCGCGGGCCCCTGAGATGCGTTCAGCCACCGCTCCCCCACCTGGCGCGCCTGAACGCTGCGGGCGATGGCCTCGTGGAGCTCCAGTGCGTCGATAGCGCGCCGAAATACGAGAAACCGGCCGTGCCTCCCGAGGTCGACGGTGTGCGCAGCGCAATCGGCTCCGCCTTCGAGCGTCCGGTGCTCAACTAACCGGGTGAGCTCGGTGCGGGTTGGAGCCCGGTCCGCTTCGCGTATCTCAACGTCGAGACGCGCGATCCGGTCAAGGAAAAGCAGCAGCGGCGCTTCGGCTTCGACCACCTCACGAAGTTGGGCGGCCGCCGACTCAGCAGCGGCGGCGTCGCGCAGCGGTAGCTTGACGACGGTGCTGAAGTCCCCGCGTATGAACTCCTCGAGCGTCGGGTCACTCTGTTCAGCCGGAAGCGGCAAGAGGAGCGGGTGGTTGCGCTCCCGGACGATCCGTCGGGAGAACTCGTCGTCGATGAGGTCGAGGAGGTCGTCGTCTTTGGCAGATCGGAAGCTGTATCCGTCGAAGGACGTAGAAGCGGTGGTGAGCTTCGAGTAGATCTCTGGATAGTCGGTGAGTTCCAGCACGCTGCGGAAGCCGAGCCCCTTGTTCCCGATCCCCTCGCCGGGGTTCTTGTTGGAGGTGGCCAGCTGGGAGATGGCCTTGAAATTCTCGAATGTGAAGGGGCGGCCTTGATTGGCCGCGTAGAGGGCGGGCTGTTCCGTGTCGAGGTCCAGCAGCAGCACGATACGGCCTGGGTCGGCAGGCTCCAGCGCGTCGTGACCGTTCTGAATCAACTCGATTACCGTGCGGTGCTCGTACTCCCACGCGGTGTCGTCGCTAAGCGCCTTGAGGCTCGCGCCGATGTCGTAGACCTCCGGCTGCAGAATCAGTTCAACTCGCTGCCGCGCAACCTGCAGCACCCTCTCACCGGGTGAGGCATCGGACAAGTCACTAGTAATCACGGACACCGCTGACCTTCAGGCAGATGGTCGACACGGTGCCGCACCACATCCGCTGCTCGAACCAGCCTCGCACCAATATCCTCCCGGTCTAGGCCACTTCGGGCCGCCACGATGGTCAGGGAAATCAAAGCACGTTGTTGTGGCCGCGCGCCGGGTTTTCGCATGGAGGGCTCGTTACGTTGAAGGGCCCGCGCCGAAGCCGGAACCGAGAAAGACCTCGAACGCCGCATCCGGACCCGCTGAAAGCCCGGACAACGCCGCCGCTGTAACGCCGGCAGCAGCCGAGACCAAGCGCGCCACGGGCCAATCGGCGAGCAGGCCGGCATCTCTCCCGCTCGTCGAGAGCACCGCTCGGAGGTCGGCGGCCTCCGCAGCCGTGTCGCCCCCACCGGGGATCGCCAGCTCATCCGCGTGCACGCCCACAACCGCGAGAGCGTCGGTGACCCAGCGCATCGCCCGCAGCCTGGCCGCAGGCTCGATCAGCGGATCGCTTCCCGAAAGGTCCGGCAATTCACGAGCAAGCGCGCCCGCCAACGTGGGCTCGACCCAAGCGACCAGGGCCAGCGCGCCCAGACTCAGCAAGACGCTCTCATCCGTTTCCCTGCCCTGAATGACGCCAGCGTGCATCTTCGCGTTCGTCAGCAGTTCTGCGGACAACTCCTCGGGCGAGCTGATGTAGCCCTCCGAGTCTCGTCGGGGATTGGCGTCCGTCGCGCTCAGCGCGGCGGCTCGGTGAAGGATCTGCGTAAGCGCCAGAACGCGTCCTGCCTCGTGCGCGTCGCGGGCCAGCGCCGCATCGAGGGCGTGGCCCATTTCGTCATAGGGATCGCCCTCCGCGTCCTGCGGCAAGCAGGTCGCCTCCAGCGCCCGCACGAATGCTGCCATCGGCATCGCGACCGTGGCGGGCACGTCGAGTTGCTCGAGCGCCGCACCCACCGGTCCCGGGCCGAGCTCCAGCAGCGACGCATTGATCAGGCCAAGAAACGCTCCGCTACCCGCGGCGACATCCACCACCGCCGCGCCCCTACTTGTGCGCAGCGCCTCAGGAGCACGCACCGCCAGCCAGACTGCGGCGAGGCTGTAGCAGCCCTCGCGCAGCTCCTCGTTCTCCGCGTCTGCCCACTCGGCTACCCGCGCTGTTTCCCGTTGGGCCAGTTCCTCGACTACCGTGTCCTGGTCGAGAGCCGCGAGCAGCTGCCAAGGGTTGGTCACCGCCTTCTGCGACGCGCAGAGCGCGGCCAGAACGTTCATTCCCGCCCACAGGAGCTCGCGCAGTTGTCTGTCGCACCGCTCGTCCGCCAGGGGCCGTGGAAGGTCATCGGGCACCCGGTTCCAGGCAAGGCCGAAGTCCTCCATGAACTGCTCAAGCAGAACGTGCCCGCGCAAATCATCGCTGTCCAAGGCATCGTCCTCGTCCCCCCACTCCTCCTCGTCCTCGACGCCAGCGCGCACCCGCCCCAAGAGCGCCGCGGCGAGCTCCCTGTGGCCGCCCGCGGTCATCGTCAGCCGGGCCCGCTCGCCCGAAGCCGCCTCCAACCGAGCCGCCTGGACCAGAAGCCTCCCCAAAACCGCCGTCAGCTCCCTACCCCAGGGATGCTCCACCGCACCGAGCACGACGTCCCGAGCTTCGAGCACCGAGCCGTTCACCCGCCGGCCCGGCTCCCACAATGAACGCACCCCACCGGCCAGTAGGTAACCGGCCGCCAACTCGTGCAGCGGCGAATCCATCAGATCCGTGAGCGAGAACCGCGCCGCGAGATCCTCCTCGACCTCCAGCGGCTTGAGCCAGTTGTTCTCGTCGTACGGCTGGTCAACCTCACTGACCTGGACCGAAGCGATCGTGCAAGCGAGAAGTTCTGGGCTCCAACCCGTCAAATGCCTCGCCAGCCCAGTCGCGCTCAGCGCAGCCTCCTCCAGCCCCAGGCCAGGCCCGCCTAGTACAACCTGAACATCGACGCTGCCGGGGCGACCGACGATCTGCTCATCGAGCACAACCCGCTCCGCCTCCTCGGGACCGTCGGCTTGCGCATGGCCGTCCGCGTCATCCGCGTCGAAGAACGTGGACCACCGCGACTCCCAGCCTTCCGCGATCGCTGCCGCAATCGCCTCCATAGACCGGGAGCTCTCCCTCTCATTGAGGCCGGTTCCCGAGATCATGACCTGCACCAAGAACGGCATCGTCTTCTCCTTACCACCCGCTTCAGACCGACTACCGGACCGGATGACACACCAAGACCATAACGACCGCCACAGACAGGCGTGGGCGAAATTGAACATGCCCGCGCCCCTGCCCGGAACCCAGAAGAGTTCCGTAGCGCGCCTCTCAGAGCGCTTCCCCGTCGCGGAAGCGGCCAGCGCGCAAAGCACGGAAGAGATCAACAACTCCAGACCCGCGAGCGCTCCGCAGTGCGCTGACTGGCCGTCAGGTGGATCGCAGCTGCGTCGAACCACAGTGTGGCCTGGAGCCCGGGGTGCTCTCGGTCGCCGTCGTGAAGTCCACCAACGTCATGGTGGAGCGGCTCGAGCACTGACCGGCGGCCCCACGGCCGCGCCGCCGGCTCACCGTGGGCTTAGGTGAACTGCAACTGTTCGTGCTCGGGCAGGTCGAAGTGCACGACCTGCTCGGGCTCGATCACGCCGCGCGCCAGGACCTGTTCGACTTCGTGCGCGTTGCGCACGAACACCGCCAGGCCTGGGGGTAGGCGGTTAAGGTTCGCCGGGTGCGGGCGTACGACGCCGTAGAGCCGGGTGCCGAGGTAGAGCGCGATCCCGTAGGCGAACGCCGGGTCCGGCTGGTGCTGGCGCGGCAGTGCCGTTATCCCGGTGTGATTGACCGCGTGGCGGGCGATCGCGGTGAGCAGTTCGCGCAGCTGCGCCTCGGAGACTTGCGCCCACCATGTGTGGGCCGCGTCCTGTTCGAGCCGCTCGCGCTCGGCCCGCTCCGCATCTTCTCGCGCCTCGCGCTCGCGGCGTTCGGCTTCGGCTTGGCGCTCGAGTTCCTGGCGTGCTAGGCGCTCGGCTTCCAGGCGTTCTTGCTCTCTGTCCCATTCGATCTTCCACAGGCGGTGCTTCTCGGCCGCCTCGAGCTGCCGCTTGCGCTCCTGCTCCTCGCGCGCGGCCTGCTCGCGTGCGATCCGCTCCCGTTCGGCCTGTGCCGCCTTGCGTTCTTGTTCCTGCCTCCACTCCTGCTGGCGTTGGCGCATCGCGTCGTGGCGCTTCTCCGCGGCGATCGAGCGCCCGCTCGTCCAGATGTCGATGCGCCGTGCTTTTCGCCCTTTGCCAACCAGTACGCGCCGGTAGCGCGTGAGGATTCCGTGGCAGGAGATCTTCTCTTCCATCACCCACCGCACGAACGTCGCAAGGCTCGTACCCTCCACCACGACCCAGGCTCCGCGGCGCTCGTCGAACCGGCCCAGCCCGTCGGCAACAGACCAGCCCGCATCCCCCTCGGGCTCGGCCACGCGAATACAGGGTGAAGCCCCAATCCACGGTGTGCCGGTGCGCGGGGTGACCCAGCACACGTCGATCCCGGCGTCGTAGTACTTGGCGGTCCGAGTAAGCAGCTCGAACGTGGTGATCGGCGAGAGCTGCGCCTCCCACGCCCAGCGGGTGCCCCGGTCCGCGCAGTCGGCCAACACGTCCGCCCGCCACGCCCCGTCTTCGCCCCTGACCTCGAGCTCGGCGTGCCAGCCCGCGGCCCGGATGGAGGTGGCCAGCTCGAGTTTGAGCAGATGGTGCTCCATCGACTCGCTCGACAGCTGACACTCGGGCGGGCGGCCGGGATCGTGCGCGAAGTACTGCAGGCCGCGCGGGGAGAGCTTGGCGTGCACCCCGTGCCCGCACTCAGGGCATCTGAGCGCGATGCGCGGGCGCACCCGGTAGACAGCCGTCCAGTCCAGGCCGGCGCCGAGATCCAGCAGCGAGGCGTCGATCCGGCCGAGATCCGGGTGGATCGCGGTGAAGGCCATACGCAGGCTCCTTCCCGCTTCCACCCTGGATCAAATCAGAACCGGACCACACCCGCTGCCGCAGTGCCTCAGGCGGAAGCAACGCGGCAGCGATTGGCTGACCCTGTGCCGTCGTGAACCGGCCCTGTTCGGGGCGCGCGGGAGCAGGGGACCTTCGCCCCGGGGGCCGGGTCTGCTTCGGAGCCGGTTACTCGCCGGAGGGCTGCGGCGGGGCCGGGAACTCGGGCAGAAGGCCGCGCCGGGCGAGCTCGTCGACGACGTGCCTTTGCCGCCTCAGGAGCTCGCCGGCGTGCGCGGCGAGGTCTCCGGCCATTTGCATCCTAGTGAGTGCGGAGCGTTCGGTGCGCCGATCTACCTCGCCGGAACTCCTCGATCCCGGCGTGGAAGTCGGGGCTGGTGACCCCGTCGGCGAGCACCGAGAGCTCGGCGAGGGTCTCGCGGAAGCGCTCGCCGAGCTCAAGCGCCGAGTCCGATTCGCGCTCCATGGATTCGGTGTGCGCGACCAGTGCGGTGCGGAAACGCTGATACTCGGCACCCAGAACCGAATACAGGGCCAGCAGCGGCCCGTCGTCGAGTGCGCCGCAGGTAGCTTCGAAGTCTGAGAAACCCATACGAGAACCGTACCGCCTGCCCCTGTCATCCCCGGTTGGGCGCCGGCGGCCTCGGCTCGATCCGCAGCCGGCATCGGCGCCGCGGCCGCACTCAATGCCAAGCGCTCGCTCGCCGCCTCCACTGGCTAAGTGCTGCGGCCGTGCTGTGTTGGGGAGTCTCATCACCGGTGCGCGCCGGGCCGCGCGGTTCGGCCCGAGGTTGGGTCGGCTAGAGTGGCAGAGAACTGAATCATGCGAGCATCCCGCACGCTGGCGCTCTCGCAGCTACGATCGGGCTGATCGACCTTAGGGTAGTCGAGCGTGCTGGAGGTGGCGACGTTGGCAGAGGTCGAGGTCCGCGTGGAGACCGTACTCCTCGACAATGCGGGCCAGCGCCAGATCGGCGCGAAGACCCGGACCACCGCGCTGCTCAAGGAGCGGCGTGAAGATATCGAGGCCGCGGTCGCCGAGGCCTCTGCGGTGCTAAAAGACTCGGCCGCGCGTCTTCAGGACGGGGATGGGTGGCGCGTGGCGAGCGTCGAGGCCAAATTCGGCATCACGCTCGGCGCAGAGGCAGGGGTCATCCTCTCGAAGGCGTCGGCGGAGGCCTCCTTCGAGGTGACCATCACGGTCGAACGCGGTTAGGGTCTGGGCCAGGATGAGCAGCAGCCAGTACTGGGTGCACATCTACCAGCACGGGACTTGCCTGGGGGCCGGGTTCTTCATTATGCCCCGCTACGTGCTCACTGCCCGCCACTGTCTTCGAGGGATCGGCGAGGATGACACGGTCGACCTGCATAGCGCGGACGAGAAGGAGGTGCTCGTCGGCCGGGTGTACCGTAGTCCGCTCGATGCGGACGTGGCACTCATCGAGACACTCGCGCCACGAAGCGCCCCGCTCGATCTGCCCCGCGCCTGCGCGCCGAGTCCGCGCGAGCGCTGGGAGAATCCGTATCAGCCGCCTCGCGTACAGCTAAAGCTCACTGGCATCGTCACCGATCCCGCGTTCAAGTTCGAATGCGAGGACGGCTCCCTGATCGAGGCGCTCCAGCTCAGCTGCGAGCAGGCGCCGGGCACCTATGCCGGATACTCGGGGAGCCCAATCGAGAGCTCGGACGCCGGCGGTTTGGCGCTGCTGGGGATCCTGCTCGAACAGTATCCCGACCGTGAAAACCCGGATCGAGCCACCAATGTCCTGTTCGCCGCGACGATGAGGGACGCGCTCAGCCGCTTCGACTGTTTCTCCGTCGGGCATCTTCTCGACGTGATCGACCCCCCATCTCTACCGAACGGCGCTGCCGTCCGGGATAGGGAGCGGAAGGGTCTGGAGCTGGTCTCAGAGCGGGTGGCGTTGTTAAAGACATGGGCAGACGAAGGGCTGCTGGACTCGGCCACGCTTCGCCAGATGGTCCTCGAGATTGCGATGAACGTCGTCGAGGCGAGTATCTCGGAGGTAAGACGATGAGTGGACCTCTCCAGCAGCTCGTAACAGACCTCGAACGTATCCTGACCGAAGACGCTGGCACGGCGTCGCACGGCGAGCTCGCGGACATCCCAGGTCGGCTCGAAGCAGTGCTCGACGCAATCGCCGCTCAGCCGCCGCTGACAGAGATCACGGAGTGCAACAGGCTAGCCGTTCTGCTTGACATGTGCGGCTACTCTGGCGAGGCGGGCCGGTTACTCATCGCCACACACGAGGCGTGCCAAGGCTTTGGTCCGGAACAGGCTAGGGTGCTCAACCAGCGAGGCATGCTCGCCGCGCTACGCGGCGATGATGAGCAGGCCGCCGAATTATTCGAAGAGGCCCTGTTTACTCCCAGCCTTCAAAGTCCTGAGCTTCGGCAGATCCTGCAAACCAACCTCGCGGAGGTGGCCCTTCGCCGGGGTGATCTGGTAACGGCGAACCAGTGGGCCAACCGCGCCAGGGCCGCTACCCCCGCAGTCAATTCGGCGCTCCTGGAGCTCGTATTGGCACGCATCGCCTTCCAGACAGCGCGACACCGCGCCGACCGGAACGCGATGGCTACCTCCGTTCAAGCACTCGCCGCGGCGACACGGCGCCGGATCGGCGAACTCGACCCGCACTCGATCCAGGCACTCACCCTTGTCGGCAACCTTGCCGCGGCTCAATCGGACGTAGCCTGGTCATGCGGTGAGATTGCCCGGATCGAGGTGATCATCGACGCGCTCTCCGTCACCGCACTGCGGCTTTCGGCGGCTGTAGGCGGCGGCGACCCACGCGCACTTGAGATCTACGCGGCCATCGCGATCGCCCAGTCCCGCCTCGCGTGCAACGACGGCTCGCCCCCTCGTATCGATCAGGCCGGCCAGCAACTCAAGTCCCTGTACGAGCGGGTTGTCGCGATCACGGACCCGCGCGATGTGCGCATGATGACGCTGACGCTCGACCTCGCGATTGCCCGCGTCGAACTGGCACGCACCCATGACGCGTCCACGCTCTCGGAAGCAACCAATGATCTACGCAAGATGGCGACGCGGCTCGAAGACGCTCTTGGCCCGCAATCGGCGACGACACTCGAAGCGTTGGCCAACCTGGCGATTGCTGATCTCGAGATTCTGCGCACCTCGGGAACTGGTGAGCTAGCCGTCCCCGCCGTCGCGCGGCTCAACGGTATTGCGGAGCGGGTTGACAGGGGGTTGGGACTCCACCACCCGTTGGCCGCGAAGCTCAATGTGGCCTTGCAGCGTGGACGCCGCTCGACCGCGTTTCGCCGAGTGGGCGACGGTGGTTCCGCAGTCCGCACCGAACCGGTGAGCGCGACTGCGAACCTCGGAAACTCGTCGAGAAGGCGCGCCTTATCCCGAGACACGTTAGAACGGCTGCTTAGCCGCCATCCTGATGCGATCTTCACCGACGGTGCCGTGCACCGTCGCGATCAACTGCTTGTCGCCGAGCACCAGTCGGAGCACGCCCGCGAGGCCGTCGCCGACTACGTGGAACGCATTGACGAATATCCGGAAATCGGCGTGCACCGGCTGAGGCTGAGAGCCTCCGCCCGCGTGGACGTACCGGAACTCGCCGCCAACCTGCGCGACCAGGGCATCGGCGCGACACCGAACCACCTGCTGCGCGGCGAGCCGAGTTACGGCGTGCCCACGCTATGCGCGCCGGTCGCCGCGCCGGTCGCGAACGGCGTGGGCCGCAAGGTCACCGTTGCGGTGCTGGACACCGGAATCACCCCGCATCCCTGGTTCACCAACACCGACTGGTGGTCGGAGGTGACACCGGAGCAACTCGACCCAGTGGACGCCGGCTGCGACTACGAACTCGACGCCCAGGCCGGGCACGGCACCTTCGTCGCGGGCGTACTGCTGCAGAAGGCGCCGAACGCGCGGTTGTGGATCGACCGACTGCTCGACGACATCGGCGTCTGCGACGAGCTCGAGCTGCTGCACAGCCTGGGCCGGATTCGGCGCCGGGAGCAGGCCACCGGCACCAAGGTGGATATCGTCAACCTCTCACTCGGCGGGTACGCGCACGCCGATCACCCGTCCCCGCTGGTCGCCGATGCGCTGCGCAGGTTCGGCAGCCACACGGTGGTGGTGACGGCCGCGGGCAACAACGGCTCGGACCGCCCGTTCTGGCCGGCCGCTCTGAAGGACTGCGTCGCCGTCGGCACCAAGGCCCCGTTCTCGGACCGCGGCTGGTGGGTGGACGCCAGCGCCCCGGGCGTGGACGTGGTCGGCCCGTTCCCGCAGCGCCGCCCCGACGGCGAGATCGAGCTCGGCTACGCGCGCTGGAGCGGCACCTCCTTCGCCGCGCCGTACGTCGCCGGCGCGATCGCACACCTGGCCAACGACAAGAACATCACCGCCCGCGAGGCGGCCGAACTCCTTCTCGACACCGCCCGCCCGAAGACCGACCCCGACTTCGGAGTGGAGATCGGATAGCGCTCGCCGCGGTGCCCTCGAGCAGTTGGGCGCGATGTTGGGGCCGCTGAGTCCTGTAGCAATGGGCCGGAATATTCCCGTGCCGGTCCCCGTGCGAGAGATTGAACCTTGGCCTCTTCCGGGAACGCGGAAGAGGCCAAGGCCCGGAATGCGGAAGAGTTCAATGAGTTGAGACCGGCGGAGCGCTCCGCGCCACACTAACTCGCCGTCAGGCGAGCGAGGATTTCGTCGTCTCGGGCGGGGAGCATGCTCCCCGCCCGCTCCCCGTTCCACTCCCCCGCGGCTCCACCTCGATCGACCCGCGCCCCTGGGTGACCGCTCCGCGCGCTACGCCGACGATCAAGTACATCGGTCCAGGTAGAGACGCCGAAAAGTCCGCGCCGAAGGTGCCCGGGACTCGGGGCCGCTTCCACTCGAAAGGGGAGGTCTGTGCGAAAGAGATGCCACTGACGGGGCGTCAGAGTAAGATTCCCGTTGGAGAAGTGCTCACATTCTGCGCGTCGCCCATAGGGTGCGCCGGAGGGAGCAGTAGCGGGGAGCAGCGGTGTGCTCAACTGCACGGAACTGCGGTGAACTGCAAATCTCGCGGATCGTCAGATCAGAGAAAGTGCAGGTCAGTGGCTTGCAGCGATTTCTCTCGATCGCAGAATAAGAGGAGACCTCCGTACTGACACAGAGGTGCTCGAAATTAGAGCTCGTTTGAGCGCCGTTGCCGTCGGTTGCAGGCAAATCCGAGCAGGTCACGGCGTTTCTCGTCACCGAGAGAGTCGTACTCGTCGACGCGCCGAATCACGTCACGATCCCGTTGAGCACTTCCGCGTTGAAGAAGTGCTCTTCGGTCGAGGCGTGGGGTGGTGCCAGTGCCGGTAACGATGAACTGGTGGCGGTATTCCTCGGTCGTGTCGAAGAGGCTCTGTTGAGCGCGGCCAGGGTGCGGGCGCTCGCGCGGACCAGGAATCGGGTGCCTGCGGGCAGGTACGTGCCGTATCCGAAGAACAGCCCGGCGACCTTGCGTACCTGTCCGTCAGACTCGATCACGGGCGCGGCGTCGTACCCAACAACTTGCGCCCTCCGCTCTCGAGCCATAGGCATGGACCAACAGAGCGGCCCGGTCCTGGAACGGGGTTGCTATTCGCGGTTACAGCGTGCGGGCTCGCGGATCGCTGCGGCGGCGTCGGACGGCGCCCGCTTCCCATGCCGCGAGGTCGATCACTCATCTTTCGTCGTGGCGTTCTTCACCGCTGATAAGGTCACCAGACCAGCCGCGACTGCTCCAACCGCCACTGCTACGCGCCCCGCCTCCACGCCCGCAGTCTTCCACTGCATAGGGTCTTGCGCTGCGTCCCACCAGCCTCTCGGCTCCATCGCCTTTCGACCGGACTCGACTCCGAGCGGCCTGTGGAAATCGTCCACGGCGACTCTCAGTTGGTTTATCGAGCCCACCGCGGCCCGGTGGGCGGATAAATGAAGCAGCACATGCGAGCTGGCCGGGCCAGCGGCCGAATCCATCCGCGCCATCAGACCCGCGGTGACACCCAGGATCTCCTCCCTCCGCTCCCGGCGGATCCTCTTCAGGCCGAGCCGATGCGCGTCCGCCTCGTCCGGGGACTCGTCGAGCACCCGATCCAGTTCCAGCACGTCGATTTTGTCCTGCAATTCGAAGCACCGAGCCAGCACGGCGAGCCAATCGCGAACCTCGGGCTCAGCTCTGCTGGTCATCTTGGCGATATCCCGGATATTAGTCGCGCCCTCCGGGCTCCTCACAAGATCGCCGAGCTGATACAAAGCGTACCGTTGGACTGTCGCGATCGTTTCGTTCGTAGGCTGCACCTTCGACCAGGTGATCGCGTCGACTCGACCCTTCGTCTCGCGCATTATTGTCGCGTCCTTGATGACCCTGCCGGCCCCGTCCATGTCCGCCCACTTGTCGTAGCCGTGGTCACGGAGGATCTTGTCGGCCTTCTTGTCGATCGTTGCGAGATAGGTCTTAATCTCGGCCATCTCGTGCTGGCGCGCGAACTGCGCCATGATCCCCGCCGCACCGGACAGAACCGCCGGGTTGGTCAGAAGCAGTCCTCGGCCCTCCTCGACCTGGAGCCATTTAGCGATCTTGCCCGGTTCCCCCACCAACGCATGACTGACGCCCGGAGTCTTCGTTGCCATCAGCCCATGCTGCTTGCGAAGGTGCGCTGACTCAGGGGTCAACTTCAACCAGCGAGCCGAGTCGGCACAGATCTCCGAGCCTGCGCGCATGACCTCGGCTCCGATGCCGAAGAGCGGCTTGAGGCGTCGCAGGTCGAACTTCTTCGTGGCAGCCCACAGCCCCTCCGCGCGGAGGAACTGCTCGACGGCCGCTGGGTCGCCAGCGGCCAGGAAACCATCGCCATCGCTGACTAGCTCGACCGTGTCGTTCATCGTCGGCTCCTGAGTCGTGGGCAGGGCAGTCCCCTGCGGGAGTGAAACAATATCCGCGGTACCGCACGGCAGAAAGTTGCGATAGTCGAAAGACGGGCGTCGCACCGGGGCGGCGGGACTGTCCGCGACGACGACGTACGCCACGACCCGCTGATCGAAATCAGCATCTTCGGATCCGACACCTCAGATCCAGCAAGCCTTCCGTCCGGCAATGCTCGCCGACCTGGCATCACCGTGACTCGATCCGACGTCAGATTGCCACGCTCGATCCGCCAAGCCGTTAACTCACCCCCGCCCGCTCGGCCGCTGCGCGGGTCCCCGACTGACCCTGCTCGGAGGTAGACGAGGCGCGTACCGCACTCCATCAGTGCGCCTTTCGACACGGTTTCGGGTAATTAGAGGGCGCCGGGAGGACTGGCGGGCTATTCTCGCGGGATGTCGACCGATCCGTTCGCTGACCTGGCCAGGACGCTCGAAACCTTCTCGCAGGCGCTGCGCACCGCAATCAATGACATGGGGGCAACTATGTTCCCGGCTCGCTCGGCGCCGCCGAATGCGCGAGCGAGCCGTTCGCGGGCGAGTGGGGCAGCCGACCTGCGCAGACGGCGATCGGTCACGGGATGCTCACCACGAACTCGTGTATCGACCAACTCACCGGCGCGGCGTTGTTGATCCGCAGCCGGAAGGTCACGGTGAGCCTATACACGACGATGAGGGGCGCGAGCGAGTCGGGGTCAATCGCGGCCTACCTGCTGGACCCGAGGATCGATGCTCGTGAGCGGTGTCAAGGGCCATTTAGTCATCCATGTAGGCGGTCGTGAAGTCTCCCTGTCGGTGGCCAGCGGATCTCCGCGTGCGTGGCCAGGCGTCTTGGTCGGGTCGCCCAGGGGGATTGCACCCCTGGGCTCCCACGGAACCGTACGTAAGCCTCTCGGCTTATACGGCTCTTGTCGTCCTGGTCACCGCGCCTGCCGGTGGAGCCCAGGTCCAGTGCGCGAAGTACCGGGGTTGTCGGGCATAGCCGTCGATCATGCGGCGGCACGCCTGCCTGACGCCGATGCGGTACTTCTTCCTGATCCACCGCATCAACCTGTAGTTGATGCGGCCGAACAGCGGGTAAAGCGCCGAGCGGTAGAAGCGACCGTAGTACGCCATCCAGCCCCTGAGCACCGGATTGATGATCCGGGCCAGGTCGGCGGTGTCACTGCCGGTACGCCGGTGCAGTCTCCAACCCCGCACCGTCTCGCCCATGCGTTTCAGGGCGGCTTTGCTCACGGCCGGGGCGAACGAGGTGAACCGCACCCCGTTGCTGTTCTTGGCGGCTCTGGGCCGGAAGGTGAACCCCAGGAACGTGAACTCGATCTCCGGGAACTCCTCCCGGCGGTTGCTGTCCTTGCAGTACACGATCCTGGTCTTGTCCGGATGCAGTTCCAGACCGACCTCGGCCATCCTGGAGCGTAAAGCGGCCAGGACCTCCCGCGCCTGCGCCAGCGTGCGGCAGTGGATCACCGCGTCGTCGGCGTAGCGCTCGAACGGGCAGCCCGGATGTTCCCGGGACATCCACGCATCGAACGCGTAGTGCAGGAACAGGTTCGCCAAGACGGGCGAGACCGCAGAGCCCTGCGGCGTGCCCTCCGTCCGCTCTGTCGTGGACCCGTCGGGCAGGCGCAGCCCAGCGGCCAGCCACCGCTTGACGTACAGCACCACCCAACCGGCGTCGGTGTGTGCCTCGACGGCCTTCACGACCTTCTCCCACGGCACGGTGTCGAAGAAGCGCCGGATATCGAACTCGACCACCCAGTCGTACTTCCAGCACCGTTGCCGACAAGACGCGACCGCGTCCAGCGCCGATCTTTCCGGCCGGTATCCGTAGGAGTCCGGATGGAACACCGGTTCCACCCGTTCCATCAGATGCGCGGCCACCACCGTCTGCGCGACCCGATCAGCGACGGTGGGCACGCCCAAGATCCTCGTGCCACCGTGCGCTTTCGGGATCGCCACCGCTTTGACGTCCGGCGGGAAGTAGGTGCCCGAGGCCATCCGGTTCCAGACCTTGTACAGGTTGTTCTTCAGGTCCTTCTCGAACACCTCGATCGACACTCCGTCCACCCCGGACGCGCCCTTGTTCCCCTTCACCTTCACCCAGGCCTCCCACACCTCCGACTTAGAGATGTCGAACGGCTTGGCCGATGCTTTCAACCCATCCATCAAGCTCCTCCCGGACACTTCCCCGGTTGACACGACGAACAAGGTCACGAACGACCCGGCCCCTTCGCTCCGCCCCCATTACAGGAGCTTCACCGCTACTACAGGCCGGTCCGCCGGCGCGCTGCGCGACGGTACTCTGACGCCCGGCCGGAGGCTGCCCCCGGATCTCGCGGACTCTCCCTGTCACCCCGGGCCGCTGAGCACCGAGGCGGTGTCGCAACACGCCTTCTCCTGTTCCACACGGACGCCGCAGACCGGGCTCACGCCGCCTCTACACCGGACACCACCTGGCCAGAAAGGCGGAGCACCCGCCAGGCTCATCCCGGGGCACAAAACAGACCCCGGTTTCGATGCCGTCTTATCAATTTCGGCGCTTGATCAGCGGTTCGCTCTCGCTCGCCTTCCCGATCCCCACCTGACGCATCACGTGCGCCTTTTCCCCGACCGCTCACCACGACGGTCTTCAGCCAACGCAGCGCGGGGCGGTTTGAAGCCTCCCACCGCCGGGCGACTCCGAGGGGCCACAAAACCCTCATCATCCGTGCAGCACCGAGACGGAAACGATCTACTGCATGACCACTTCCTCTCGTTCAGGACGCACGTTCTGGCGCTGATCTTGTGGTCGGCGCGGTCGTTGATCTTGCGCTGTGTCTGGGAGGATCGCGCGGTGCTTATCACAGAGTACTGATGAATTGCTCCCGCACCTGGCTGGCGTGGTGGTGGAGCGCGTCGAGCGGTGCGAGAAAGCGGTGGTGCTCGTTGCGCGGGCCCGTGGCGAGACTGCGGCGTGTCCGACCTGCGGTGTTGTCGGCCATCGGGTTCACGCTCGATACGAGCGTTCGCTGCGCGATCTCGCCCTCGGCGGGATCGCCGCGACGCTGCGGCTGACGATCCGTCGGTTCTTGTGCTCGAACCCGGAGTGTCCAGCAGTCACGTTCGCCGAGCAGATACCGGGGCTGACCAGCCCGCACGCCCGGTTCACGCCGCCGCTCTCAGCCCAGCTCACGGCCCTCGGGCTGGCGTTGGCCGGCAGGGCCGGGTCCAGGCTCGCCGCGCAGCTCGGCATCACCGTCGGCCGCGACACCCTGCTGCGCCGGGTCCGCGCCCTGCCGGACCTCCCCGTCCCGACCGGTCCGCAGGTGCTCGGGATCGACGATTTCGCCCTACGCAGGGGAAGGGTCTACGGGACCGTGCTGGTCGATGTCACGACTGGTCGGCCGGTGGACCTGCTGCCGGAGCGCACCGCCGAACCGGTGAAGGCCTGGCTGCTGGCGCATCCCGGCGTCCAGGTCGTGTGTCGCGACCGGGCAGGGGCCTATGCCGAGGCGGCCCGCGACGGCGCGCAGGGCGCGATACAGGTCGCCGACCGGTGGCATCTGTGGTCGAATCTGTGCGACGTCGTGGAGAAGAGCGTGGGCCGGCACCGCGGCTGCCTGCGGGAACCGGCCCCGGAAGCGGCCGCGACGCCGATCGAGGTCGCGCCGAAGCCCTCCCGGCTGGCCGAGCGCACCGTCGAACGCCACCGCGTGGTCCACGAGATGCTGGCCAAGGGAGCCAGCCCGACCGTGATCCAGCGACGGACCGGATGGGACCCCAAGACGGTGCGCCGCTACGCCGACGCAGCCGACCCGACCCAGCTCATGGGCGGCGTCACCAAGCCGAGCCTGCTCGACGAGTTCAAGCCGTTCGTCATCGAGCGCTGGAACGACGGCGTCATCGACGCCGTGTCCATCACCGCCGAGCTGCGCGAGCTGGGCTACAGCGGCAGCGAGCGCACGGTCCGTCGATTCCTGGCGCCCTACCGCAAGCAGGACGCGAAGATCCCGTCCGCCGCCGCGGCGCCCAGCGTCCGCGAGGCCACCACCTGGCTCACCCAGCACCCCGAGCGCCTCGGCGAGGATGACGCCCAGCGTCTCAAGGCCGTGCTGACCCGCTGCCCCGAACTCGAGGACCTCTCCGCGATCGTCCGCGACTTCGCGAAGATGATGGCCAACCTCGACGGACACCTGCTCGACGACTGGCTCGCCGCCATCAACACCGACGACCTGCCCGACCTGCTGCCCTTTATCCGAGGCATCCGCCACGACCACGCCGCCGTCACCGCCGGACTCAGCACCCCGTTCAACTCAGGAGTCGTAGAAGGCCACGTCAACCGTATCAAAATGTTGAAAAGGCAGATGTTCGGGCGCGCCAACTTCGACCTTCTGCGACTCCGCGTCCTCTACAGCACGTGATCAACAACCATGCCGACCACAAGATCAGCGCCAGAACCAGATCACATGGCCATCAGCAAGGACCGAACTGTCCGCCTACACGGAGTCTGCCGTGGCCGCCGACAAGCGGGTGCGGCGCAGCGCTAACTGCCGGCTCGAGGGCCTGTGTGAGGAGATTCAGTTACTACGCCCATTCGCCTCTGAGCCCGAAGCCGCGAAACTGGTCGAAGGGCTCGAGGCACGGATCGCGGTTCTGGAGCGCTCCGCGCGGCAACACGGGTTCGCGTTTCACAAGGCCGAGCGGATGAAGCCGGCCTACCTCGGCGAGCGGCCCCCTGCGGCTACGACACTGATCGGCCAGTGCGCGCTCGAAACCGAGCCACGGCTCGGCTCAAGTCTCTACCGCGTTATGAGCGGAGTCTCGCACGCCAAGGCGCACGGGCTCACACGACTCACCCGGCCGTCCAGCCAGGGAGTCCGGACCACGCAGGTGAATGTGGACGCTGGCATGTTGGCCCAGGACCTGTTCGGCGGCCCCCTGTGCGCGGCAACCATGGTCGAGCACCTCGTCGCCTTCCTCGGCTGGCACGAGGCGGGCATTAGCCCTGCCGTCGTCGCGATGCTCGAAGTCTGGGGGCGTATCAGCGGCACCGCACATCCCGGACCCGTGAGTACCGGGTAGCCCGAGTTAAAGCGCGACGCCAAGGTCGCCCACGAGCCTGCAGCAGGACACGCCAAGCCAGCTACTGGCAGGGATCTTGTGAATCCGGACGCAGCAGGGCAGCCCACACCGGCTGGCGACGAGTCCGGTCCCGATGCTCGCGCCGCACGCCAAAGGCCTCCAGGGCTGCAACGAGCAGAGCAGCGCCGCCATATTGGGCAGTGAGCGACGCGATCGCCCCGGCACGCCGATGCCAGAGGCGACCGCGGCACGGACATAGAGCCGGCGACGCACCAATCGCGGTTTGGGCGCCGACGCGGATGCCGGAGGATTACGTACTCCGTAGAGCGTGTCGTACCCCGCGGCTAGCGTGACCTCATGCCGCTGCGCACTCACTCAGAGATCATCACAGCGCTCGCCCAATACCGGGCCGCGGACGTCAAGGGCACCGTGGAAACCACGACGCTGGAATTCAAGCGCTGCCTGTATCCGCTGGATCAGGACAAGGGCAAGTTCGACCTGTGCCTGCACGTGGCCGCGATGGCGAATGCCTCCGGCGGCCTGATCATCTGCGGGTTCAAGGCCGACAAATCTCCAGCCGAGGCCAACGAGCAGGCCACCGAGATCACGCCGGTACCGCTCAGACTGCTGAACGGCCCTCGACACAAGGACGTGCTCGTGCAGTACGTCTGGCCTCACGTCCAAGTCGACTTCGAGTTCTACGCCTGTTCGCCGTAGGATCCGGAAAGCGGCTTCTTGGTCATCGAGGTCCAACCGCTGGCGCGGCACGAGCGGTACGCCATGGTCTGCAGGTTCCTCAACGCCGACGATCACCTCGACGAGGGCTTCGCCGTCCCGATCCGCCACGGCGACCGGACGACCTACCCATCCGCCGAGGAACTGCACCGCCTGATCACTGACGGGCGGCGGTTCCAGGACCTGCTGCCGACCACCTTCATCCGCCAACCCGTGTCAGCGGCTGCCACCCTCGACGACCGGCTCGAACAACTCCTCCGCCGTACCACCTGGAACGAGCAGGAACTACCCGTGCTGAGCTGGCAGAGCTCCCCCGAACAGCACGAAGGCCTGCTCGAGGACATGTATGACCGGAAAAACGGGGTATACGCGGCGCTCGATCGACCCGAGATCCTGCGCGAGAGCGGATTCAACTTCGAGATGCTCGGCGATCCGCCCCGCATCGACGACGGCGCCCTCGTCAAGCTCGAAGGGCGCAGGGCCATTCGAGTCGAGCCCAACGGAACCGTCACCGCAGCGGCGCTGGGCAGCAGCGACATGCTCGGCTGGGCATCACGCCCCCAGGGCACGATCCAGCGCCTGAACGTGATCGTTCTGACCGAGATGACCTTGGAGTACTACCGCCTGATCGACCAGCACATCATGCCCCGAGCACCTGGGCCCTGGCGCCACCGCATCCAGGCCCTGCGGTTCCAAGAACCCACCACCATCACGCTCGGCACCGGCGGCGGCAATCCCCAGTTCCCCTTCCACGGTGAAGCGCGCCAGGCCAGCGCCCAGAATTGGGACCGCTCATGGGTCGCCGCCGAAGACCCGGAACGCGACGCATACGAAGCGCTGGTCCGCATCTACGCGCTCTTCGGCCTGCCCGCCTGCGCCGACCCGTTCATCGACGGGAACCGGGTCAGTACCGAGGCGCTGCTCGCTTCCGTAGGCCGCTAAAACTCGCCTTCGGGAAACCCGCGGCTTCTCGCGCGATCATCTTGCCGCCGTCGACCCGCGCAGTCGGAAAGCCGGCGAGGCCATGTCTGAGAGCGCGGACGGGACCAGAGTGTGTTTACCGGCGAGGAGTGGGGTATTGCGGCGGATTACCTCAAAACCCTGCGGTACGGCCTGGCTGCGGCTAGGGTCGCTGCGACAGCTCGTCGGGCCATCGAATGAAGGGGAGCATCAAGCCGTGGTCGATTGTGGGACTGTCCGTTTCTTGCATAGCGCGGACTGGCAGCTGGGGATGACGCGGCGATGGCTGACGCCGCGCATCCAGGGCCGATACGACGACGCGCGTTTGGCCGCGGTGGCCGCGCTCGGCCGCGTCGCGCGGGAGCAGGGAGCCGAGTTCGTCGTGGTCGCCGGGGATGTGTTCGATCACGTCCAGGTCGAGCCGCGGACCGCCGCTAGCGCGCTGCGTGCGTTGGAGCAGATCGGCCTCGACGTTTTCCTGTTGCCCGGCAATCACGATCACCTCTCGGCCGCTGGGGTCTACAGTTCACGGTGGTTCGGTACGGACAAGCCGGGCAACGTCCACGTGCTCGGCGAATCGGGGATCCACGTGGTGCGCCCCGGCGTAGAACTGCTCGTAGCGCCGTGGAGTTCAAATCAGCCGCCGAGCCGTCAACTTGACCGCCTGGCGGCCGAGGCCGAGCCCATCACGGCGGGCGCAGTGCGGATCGGCGTGGGCCACGGCGGAATCGACCGACTCGTGCCGCAGGGCACCGAGGATCTACTACGGCTCGAACTGTTCGAGCAGGCGGTGCGGGAGCGGCGAATCGACCTGGTCTGTCTGGGCGACCGGCACTCGCTCACCAACGTCGGCGATACCGGCCGGATCTGGTACTCCGGCACGCCCGAGACCACCCGGCGCGACGAGGTCAAACCCGGATACGTCGCTGTCGTCGAGCTCACGCCCAACGACGCACCGAAGGTGACGCCGCACCGCGTCGGCACATGGACCATCAAAGAGCGCGAGTTCCCGATGAGCGACGCGGAGAGCGTCGCGCAGGTGTTGGCCTGGCTCGACGACTTCGAAGCACCTGAACGTACTGTCGCGAAGCCGATCCTCAAGGGCATGCTCTCACTGACCGAGCACAACCGGCTCACCGAGGAGATCGAGCGCCGCGCCCTGCTGTTCGCGGCTATCCCGAGCTCTGGCCGGACCGCGCTGCGTCCCCGGGCCGACGTGGCCGACTTCTCGGATCTCGACCTCACTGGCTTCGTCAAAGCGGCGGCCGAGGAGCTCGGCTCGATGGATACCACGGCGTCCGCGAACGCGCTGGCGCTGCTTGTTCGGCTGCAGGCGGAGGTGAACTGATGCGCCTGTACCGGATCCTGCTGGAGAATTACCGCGGAGTGCGGCGCAGCGAGGTCGTGTTCGACCCGACCGGTGTGACCGTCGTGCACGGCCCCAACGAGATCGGCAAGTCCTCGCTGATCGAGGCGCTGGACCTGATGCTGCGATTCCCGGCGACGACTTCGCACCGGGACGTGCAGGCGGTGCGGCCGAAGGGGCGCGCCGAGAACCCCGTCACCGAGATCGAGGTTGGCGCCGGGGATTACCGGCTGCGGTATCGCAAGATCTGGCGCAAGAACTATGGCAAGACCGAGTTGCACATCCTCGAGCCGTCCGCGAAGCAGGATCAACTCGAAAACCACGAGGCGCAGGCGAGGTTCGAGAAACTTCTCGCCGAGTGCGACGTGGATCTCGAACTGTGGAAGCTGCTGCGGGTGAGCCAGGACAAGCCGCTCGGCCGCGAGTCGAAGGAAGAGCCGCTGGGCCAGCCGACGACGTTCGCGGTGCGCCCGGCGGTGGCCGCCGCGTTGGGTACGGGGGCGAGGCGGCCGTCGGACGGTGGTGCGGAAGGTGGCGTCTCGACTGCGTTCTCCGGCCCGCAGGAGCGGTTGTTCATGGCCGTCGAGAGGGAGTATCTGCTCTACTACACTCCCAAGACCGGCGAGCCCACCGGCAAATACAGCCAGGCGATGAAGGAGCTTGCGGAGGCCAACAAGAAGGCGAGCGAAGCGGAGCAGGCCATGGTCGACGCACAGGGCATCCTCGCCGAGTATGGTCGGGTGAACTCGGAGCTCAAGGGTATCGAGGAAGAGCTCAACGCGCTGCGCGGGGACATCGACGGTCGCGAGCAACTGCTCGCCGAGGCGAAGCTGCTCGAGGAGCAGCTTCGCCAGCTCAAGACTCGACTGGAGGTGGCCACGCTCGTCGCCGACGCCGCGAACGAGCTGGCGCAGCGCCGTGCAGAGCTCGAAGATGAGCAAACCCGGTACGAGGATGCGAAGCAGAAGTGCACGACCGCCGAGAACGCGCACCAACAAAAGCGGAAGGCCGCGGACCGGCTCGAAGTGGTGAGCAGCCTGTTTGCCGACGCGCTCGCACTTGCGGAGAAGGACGTCGAGTGCCTGCGCAGTAAGGAGCTCCCGGCCCGACTCGAAGGTGCCGTGGCAGTGGCAGAGGCGGCACAGACGCGGATCGAGGCGGCTGACACCCAACTGGCCCGCAATAGCGTGGACAAGGACGCGCTGGTCGCGATCAGTGACGCGTTCAGCGCCTGGGACAAGGCTCTGAGTGCCTTGGAGGCCAACGCGGCGACGGTGCGGGTCGAGCGACTCAGCGACGCGGCGGTGACGGTGAATGGCCCCGGGGCGGCCGAGGGCAGCGAGGCGATACGCCTCGTGGACACAGTGACTCTCGAGGCGCCGGGCATTGTTCGGGTCGTGGTGGCGCCCGGGAGCGGCGAGCAGGCCCGGCGGGAGAAGGAGCGCAAGACGCGCGCCGCGTACGAGAAGGCGTGCCGCGAGGCCGGAGTCGCGGACGTTTCGGCGGCGCAGGCGATGGCCGATGAACACGACGCGGCCGTGGCGCAGCGGGAGATCGCCCTCGCGGAGCTGAACGCGTCGCTCAGCGGGGTTAAGAGCCACGGCAAGGACCTGGTCGCGATCCGTCAGCTTGCCGTGTCGCTGCGAGCGATGATCGCTGCGTACTTGGAACGGCGACCTGCTACGGCGGACACTCTGCCGGAGTCGATCGAGATTGCGCAAGAGAGACAGACAGAGGCTCAGGTTGCCGCCGCCGAACACGAAATCCGGCTCAAGACCGCGACCAACGAAGCGAACGCCACCGACAAGGCCCTCGCACTGAGTAGGGAGCGACTACGCGCCTTAGAGCGTTCACTGCCGCAGCTTGACCAGGCGGTCAAGCGCGCGCAGGCGAACATGGAACGCCTTCCGGCGCTGGAGTCCCCGGAGCGCCTGGAACAGACGAGATCGGAGCACGAGCGGGCTGAAGCACGACTGGCAGAGCTGAATCCGGATCAGCTGGCGTCGGTGCAGGAAAACAAGCGCAAGGTGCAGTTCCAGCTCCAGCAGGACGCGACGAGATTGCGGCTGCGCTCGGCGGAGCTTCGTGTGCTCATCGCCGAGTGCGGCGAGCGCGGGCCGGAGGAGGCTGCGGAGCGCGCAAGAGACCATGCCGCGCAGGCCCAGCACCAGTTCGACGTGCTCTGGGAGCGTGCCGAGGCGGCGAAGCTCCTGCGCGAGACGCTGACCAGGCATCGTTCCGAGCAGCGTGCGCGCTACGCCACGCCGTTTCGCGAGTTGGTCGAGAAGTACGCAGCGGCTGTATTCGGCAGCGCGGTGAACCTGCACGTCGGCGAGGATCTGACGATTGCCTCGAAGACCATCGGCGGCGCGACCGTCCCGTTCAACTCGCTCTCCACCGGGACAAGGGAACAGCTCGCGCTGCTCGGCCGAATCGCCTGTGCCCAGCTCATTGCCCCCGGCGCGGGCGGCGTGCCCCTAATCCTCGACGACACGCTCGGCCACAGCGACCGTCAGCGGATCGACCAGATCGCGGCGATCCTGGACCGAGTCTCCGGCACCGGAACGCAGGTGATCATCCTCACCCACGCTCCGGAGCGGTTCCGGATCGGGTCTGCGACCCGGGTAGACCTGGCTCTCCCATAGTCGCCGTTGGCAGGTCTCGTGAGGAGACAGCGTCCTCACGAAACCATGCCGGTTCGACCGAGACCGAAGGAGCGGATGACCGGAGCGGTCGGCCACCGTCCTGGGGGCCATCAGAGGTTTCTACCTGCTGCGCGGTCATGTCCGAGCGAAGACTGAGGCTGCCAAGGCCGGCCGCCCTGGCGGCAATGTCCCTCCGGTCGTGAAGGTCACCGGCAAGGGCTCCGGCCGGGTGAACTGTGCTCATCGCACGCCCGGCGCAGAAGCCTGGGATCTCCTACGGGCGTGACTCCAGTCCCGTCCGCGCGGCGGGGTCAGTTGAGAAGGCGTTCCGGAACGCCGTCAGGTTCGGCTGGCCTACCGTCGTGTCCAGGACGGCGAACACGATCCGGTCGAACACTCCCGCGAACTTGCCGCCACCGGTCAGGTTCCGTTGGAACGCTGCCGCGACTTGCGCTGGATTGTTGCGGAACACCCCGCACCCCCACGCGCCGAGGACCAGCGATTCGCATCCATGACGGGCGGCTACCGCCAACACGCGCGAAGCACGTTCGACGAGCAGCCCCGGCAGGGCCGCGACGTCGGCCGGCCTGTCGCGGGTGATGACGCCGGCGTTCGGAGCCGGGCTGGTCAAGAATGACACCTGGTACGGTGCGTCGAGCAGTCGGTATCGGGTATCCCGGTAGACCGGAACGTCCGGCGAGTAGATGACGCGGTGGCTGTAGGCCGGATCCCTCGACGCGCGGTGCGCAGCGTAGAAGTCCGGCGCCTGCGCGGTAGAGCGCTGACACCCGGCACAGGTCCTCCTCCTGTGCCCGGGCGCCGCGGAGATAGCCCCCGCCTGAATTGCGCGCCGAGGCGAAGTTCAGCACCGCGATCCGGTCCGCGCCCTCGACATAGAGGCGCCACGCGGCGTTCATGCTCGACTCGCCGGTGACCTCGATCCGCGTCTCCGCGACTCCCCGCACAGCGCCGCCCAGCAGCACGGCCAGATCCTCTGGGTGGTACGAGACCGTGCCCGAATACGCGGCGGCCACCAGGTCGCCGATCTGCACGACCGTGCCGCTCGGTGCGATGTACCAGCGGTCGGCGACGATCCTCTCGTTGGCCTCGGCGATTCCCCTATAGACACTCATCGACGCCCAATCCATATTCGTCACTATGACAATAAGGGGAGTGGGGCTCACAGGGAAGCGAATATTCGGGTGAGCAGCGACGCATCCCGCCTCAGATGAGGCCCGGAGCGGAGTCGAACCGCGTGCCGGACGTTTTGCAGACGTCCTCCCGACCGTCGGGATAAGGCTCCGGGCCATGCGCCTCGACAGGGCCGTGCGTGCGCTCGGAGGGATTCGAACCCTCAACCCCCGGCTCCTCAAGCCGGTCCGTCTTCCAGTTGCGGCACGAGCGCGTGCATGTGTTCTTCGATATCCGCCGTGGCGGCGTGCCCTCGGTGAGATTCGAACTCACACTGGCGGCGTCCTGAACGCCGTGCCTCTGCCGTTGGGCTACGAGGGCCGGGAATGCGAGAAGCCGCCCGATCCGGGATCGTTCCCGGTGGGCGGCTGGAGGTCCGTCGACGATGGACGGTCAGAGCACCGCGGCCTCCGGAAGCCCGAGCAGGGACAGGCAGCGAAGACAGCACAGTCGCGCAGTAACGCGGTTCATCTTCGGCCCCTCCTCGGGTTTCCGTGGGTTCGCTTCCGTCTACAAGCAAGTGTCCCGGCCCGGATACATCGTCGGCAAACGAATATCCGACCACACATAGCGCCGGAACCGCCCACTGCGGCAGTCCTCAGCTCAGGAGAGCACCAGGGAGGTGCCGAGTACTACTCAGTGCGAGCGGTGTCCTTGCACGACTTGATCGATGACGGCGGCGGCCCGCTGCGGGTGCTCACTCAACCACTCACCAACGCCCTCGTAAACGGCCTGTCGAACGCAGCCGCGCACTGCGGCATTACCGAGCACACCGCGCGTGGAGCCTGCGAACTCGGGCTGTTCCAGTTTCACCGACACGACCGCTGTCAGGCCCCCGCCGATCAGCTCGGTGCCGAGGTCTGGATCCGCCGCCGTCAGCAACCCGCGCTCGCGCGCGTATGCAGTGAGCGCTCCCGACAGCGCCTCGTGGAAGCCGGCCACGTGGGTGCCGCCGCCGGGTGTAGGTCGGCTGTTCGCGAAGCTCCGGCACCGTTCCGGGCCGGACGCACGCCACCGCAAGGCCACCTCTACCATCCCGGCCATCCGCGGGTCCTCCCGCTCGATCCACGGGACCTCCGGGTCAGCGGATGCGGATTCCTGCTCGTCGAGGAAGGCGACCATGTCTCGCGCGCCGCCTGCTGACCGCAACCGGATCGAGCATGGCTCACTGGTGCGGGTATCCGTGAGCGTGATCTCCAGATCCCGGTTCAAGAAGGCCAGTTCCCTGAAGCGCTCCGTCAGTTCGGTGAACGAGTACTCCGTCGTCTCGAAGATGCCGGCGTCCGGCCAGAAGCTGATGCTGGTCCCGGTGCCGTCGACCGGACCCGCGTTGGTCGGGGCGCCCGAGGCGACCCCACATGCGTACTCCTGGACCCGCCGGACTCCGTCGTACCAGACCTCGGCCACCAGTCGGCTCGAGAGAGCGTTGACGACGGCGAGCCCGATGCCGAGATGACCGACGAGCAAGGGGAACCGCGGGCCGATGCGGCCCTCGCGAATCATCAGCCGAGTCAGCACCGCATGCAGACCCGACCCACCCGCATCCTCGCCGTCCTCGAACGGGCAGCCGGGCCCGTCATCGGCGACTCGCACGCCGCCGTCGGGCAGGAGGGTGATCTCGACCCGACTGGCACGGCCGACCACGACCTCGTCCAGAGCCCTGCCCGCGGCCTCGAACACAAGCTGGTGCAGACCACGTTCACCGGTCGAGCCGATATACATCCCCGGCCGCTTCCGCACCGCCTCACGACCCTCCAACACCTGAATGTGACGAGCGTCGTACGTGATCGGTTTCTGGCTCACAATGTCCCCTCCGACGGCGTTGTGCAGACCGCCCGAATCTTACCCGAATTCCAGGAACACCGCAGGTCAGAGCCGCTTTGCCGAAGGCGGGAGCGGTGCCGTGAACGGCTATCCTGAAGTGGTCGAGCAGACGGCCGCGAACATGCCTCCGAACGCGTACGCGGCCCCACCGAGGGCGCCTATGCCGCCATTCTGGATAGTCCTGGACGCCCAAGTTTGTGGCCGCCTCGAACAAGCCCCGCAACGCCGCGCGCGTCTGCTTCAAACGCCTCGCATGCCGATTGTTCGAGTTCGGCCAAAGGGATCGGCCCACCCGGAACGGGGCGCTTCGGCGCGAAGATCCATAAGGCGCGCCGCAGGTTGAACCGGCAGCCTCTTCCGGAACGCGGAAGAGGCCACGGTCGAAGTGCTCGGCCGGGAGGAGCCCGGGTCCGTGGCCCAGTGGCGTGCTAGAAGACGTTCGTCTGGTCTTGCGCGCCTCTATCTGGAACCGGCGCTCGACCTCTGAGGCTGCCTCCAGCCCTTGGCCCGCGGACGGCGCGGAGCGCCGCTTCAGGCTAAGCTCTCTGATACGTCGATGAGGGGAGGACCTCGTGGTTCCTGGACTGGAACTGGTGGCGGGCTACCTGTGGGCATGGTTCGCAGGCAAGGCGAAGCGGGTCGGCAAGCTGGCCGACGACGAGGTCGATCGGGTCGTGACGGCCTTGATGGACCAGTTGCACGTCGCGATCACCGCGAAGCTGGCCGGTGATCCGGCGGTAAAAAAGCTGGAGAGCGAAGCCGCCGAGGGCGTGGAGAACGAGCGCACGCGGCGCCGGGTCACCGACGCGGTGGAGCAGGCGGCCGAGGACGACGAGGAGTTCGGTCAGCAACTGAGTACGCTCCTGACCGAGCTGACCGTCGCGGACACGGCGGGCAGTGCCCAGCCCGCGGCTCTGCACGCCGTGCGCACCGGGGCCGTGCGCCAGGCCGGCGGTGGCGTCAACGTGGCGAACACCGGAGTCGTGGGCGGAGACCTGAGCGCGGGCGGCCCGGGCCGCTGACGCATGACTGGCACGCCCTTCCAGCCGCCGCAACCGCGGCCCGGGAACACCGGGTGGATCTCGCAGCACGGCGGGATTAACGTCGCGAACAGCGGCCAGGTCGGCGGCGACTTCATTGTCACCCCCGTCCAGCCGAACGTGGTCGCCCGGCCCGAACCGGTGGCCTCGTATTACCTGGACCAAGTGGTGCGGCGCCAGATTGCGCCGAAGGTACTGCATGGCCGGGACGCCGAGCTCGCCGAACTGGCCCGGTTCTGCACGGATGGCGATCCGGGCGCCGCCTCCTACGCGTGGTGGCGCGGGCCGGCGTGGTCGGGTAAGTCGGCGCTGCTGTCGTGGTTCGTGCTGCATCCGCCGCCCGGAGTATGTGTGGTGGCGTTCTTTCTCCGCGCGCACGTCCCCCATCAGCGCGACTGGATCGCTTTCTCCGACAGCCTGCTGCGACAGTTGGCCGCTCTGCTGGCGAAACCGATGCCTACCGGCCTGACCGACGCGACCCGGGAGGAGGGGCTGCTGGCGCTCTTGGAGGAGGCAGCCGAGACCTGCTGGCGGCGCGGCGAGCGCCTGGTGCTGGCGGTGGACGCGCTGGACGAGGACCTGGGCGGCTACAGCGTGGCGCGGCTGTTGCCAGCCGAGCTGCCGGCCGGGATGCGCACAATCGTGACCAGCCGCGACCATCCGCCGTTGCGACAGGACGTGCTGGAGGAGGGGCATCCCCTCGGCAATGAGGCCGTCGTGCGCGTGCTGGGCGCATCCGAGCACGCCAGGATGGTACGCACGCACGCCGAAGCGGAGATCACCCGCCTGGCCTCCGGCTCAGACCTGGAAAGGCTCCTGCTCGGGTTGGTGACCGCCGCCCGTGGCGGTCTGAGTGAAGCGGATCTGGCCTACCTGGCGGACTGTACGGAGTTCGAGGTCGAGAGGCAGCTCAGAGGAGTCACCGGGCGCACGTTCACCACGCAGTCCAGTTACTACCGGCCCGACGACGGTCCCCGCGTATACGTGCTCGCACACCGGGACCTGCAGGCCATGGCCGAGCACAGCCTGCGCGGAGCGCCGTTGCAGGACGCGTGCCGGCGCTTGCACGCGTGGTCGGACTCCTTCCGGGGCAAGGGCTGTCCGGTGGACACACCGGAGTATCTACTGCGCGGCTACTTCGACATGCTGCAAGAGGCCGGCGACATCGAGCGCATGGTCGCCTGCGCCACCGACCCCGCCCGCCAATACCGGATGCTGGACGTCACCGGAGGGGACACCGCCGCGCTGGCGCAGATCACAGCCGCGCAGCGGGCCGTCCTCGCCCAGGACGATCCAGATCTGCTCGCCATGACCCGGCTGTCCATTCACCGCAATGCCTTGACGCGTCGCAATGAGCTGCTTTCCGAGCGGCTGCCCCTGGTCTGGGCGAGGCTGGGCAACCGGATCCGGGCCGAATCGTTGGCGCGTTCGATCACCGAACCCGGCAGGAGGGGCTTCGCACTGAGCCAGTTGGCGATGTGGGCGGCCGGGATCGGCGACATCGACCGCGCTGAGGTCCTGGCCAACGACGTAACCTTCCCGGAATGGCAGACCGAGGCGCTCACGGTCATTGCGCGGGCGGCCGCGGACCGAGGCGATACCGCCCGAGCGCTCGAACTGGTCCGCCGAGCTGAGCCGATGGCCGCGTGTGTGAGCGATCCGAGTCGCCAAGCGCAGGCGTCGACTGAGCTCGCGTTTGCTCTCGCGAAGGCCGGCGACGTGGGCCGGGCCGAGAGGATCATCGGCGCCATCGGTGATCGAGGGGCACGCCACCAGGCGGCGGCTGCCTTGGCTGAGGCCGTCGCCGCAAGCGGCGACATCGGCAGTGCACGGATCATCGCCGGGGCTCTCGACGACCAGGCCGCACGCGCCGGAGCCTTCGCGAGGATCGCGACCGTGCTGGCGCGGTCGGGCGACCTTGAAGGCGTCCGGTGCGTCGCCGACGCGATCGACGACCCGGCATGGCAGGCTCAGACGCTGCTCTGGGCGGCGGGGACGGCCGCGGCGGGCGGTGACCTCGAGGGCGGCGAATCCATCAGCGGCCTGATCACCGAACCGGAATCGCGGTCGGCGGCGCTTATCGGAGTGGCGTCGCACCTGATAGTAAAGGGCGAACACGCGAGGGCGAGAGAGCTGGCGCGACGGGCGGAATCCGTCATCGCCACGCTGTCGGATCCGATGCGGCAGTGGCAGGGGTCGACCCAGATGTCGATCCTGTTCGCTCAGGCGGGGGATATCGATCGAGCCGAGGCCATCGCCCGTTCGCGCACAGATCCCGCCCAGTACATGTGGGGCGCCAGGAAGGTGGCGCGGGCCATCGCCGCGCTGGATGTCGACCGCGCTGAGGCTCTGGCGGACGCCGTCGCCCAACCGTTCGGCCGAGCCGCGGTGCTGCTCGAGGTGGCGGCCGGTGCATCGGACAAAGGTGCGCATTCGCGAGCGATAGCCGTACTGCGCCGCGCGGAAGCCGCCGCGGGCATCGACGACATCGCTGACCCTGAGGCCCGCGCGACATTTACCTCCGCGCTAGTGCGCGGTGCCGCCGCGAACGGCGACATCGCATACTGCGACGCTCTCGTCGCGACCATGGACGACCGCAAGCGGGCCGCCAAAGTGCTGAACGAATCGGTCTTACAGGCCGCCAGAGCCGGGAACGCGGAGATCGTAACTGGCATCACCCGGTCCGCGATGTTCATCCGGCACACGTCGCTGCACAACCGATCCTGGGTGCTGGCCGATGCGGCCGAAGCGGCCGCCGGCGCCGGCGAACTGGACGCCGCGGAGGCGATCGCCCGCTCCATCGTCGACCCGGAAGTCCTGGCCGGGCGGCTAAACACCATGGCCGAGTCGAGCCAAGTCAAGGCGATGGCGACCGTCGCGGACGCGGCCGCGCAGGCCGGCGAGTACGAGCGTGCGACAAAGCTGGCCGTCGACGCGGAGAACCTGGCGTACGCGTCCGTCGCACCGCAGGTCAAGCAGTGGGCGCTCGAGGCGATCGCGACCGCCGTGGCCATGGCAGGCGACATCGACGCCGCGGTCGCGCTCGCCCTGGAGCTGAACGCGCCGGAGGCGCAGCAGGAGAAACTTGCGGTCATCTCCGAGATCGCCGCTGACGCGGGCAACACCGACACTGCCGAGAACATCGCCGCCACGATTTCCGATCCGTGGAACCAGGCACGGGCCGTGGCCGGGGCTAGCCGGGCGGCTTTCCGGGCCGGAGACCAGGCGCGCGCCGCCGCGCTGGCGCAGCAAGCCGAAAGCATCGCGCTCTCGATCACCGAGCCTTACCAACGGATCGGCATCCTGGCGGGGATGGCCGTGTGCGCGGGTGTTGAAGGCGACGACACACATGCGCGTACCTGGGCCGATCATGCCGACGCGCAAGCGCAGTCGCTGCCGGACACCCCCGGCAAGTCGGCGATGCTGGTTGACGCGGTCAAAGCGGTCGCAGCAGCCGGTGACGTCGAGCGGGCGCAAACCATCGCCGTGCAGATCGATGACCCGTATTACGAGGCGGAAGCGCTGTCGTGGGTGGCTCACCTGGCCGCACGGGCCGGCGACCTCCACCTTGCCGAGGCCGTCGCGAATACTGTCACCCAGCCGGCAGTGCGGGCCGAAGCGTTGGCCAAGGCAGCGATAGAGGCGGCAAGGAAAGCCGGGGATCACCCGAGCGCCTTCAGGCTTGCCGAGCGCGCGGAAGCCGTCGCGAGCGCGATAAGCGAGGAACGCGCTCGTGAGCGTGCCTTGGAGAAGTCGCGGACCGCAGCGGTGATCGCGGCGGTTTTGGCCGGCGAGATCGAGCGCGCGGAAACCGTCGCAGCCGCGTACCAGGAGCCGCGGGCAGGGACACGCCTTTTCACCGCGCTGGCCTCGGTGGCCCCGCCGCTTCCGGCGCGCCGTGCCATGGCACGGGCGCTCGCTCACGGCGGCGCGTGGGCGACGCTGCTGACGACGCTGGCCAAGATCGACCCGGCTACGGTGCGCGCGATCGTTGACGAATTCATCACGGTGCTTGGTCCCGCAGGCGCTAGACGCGGATAAGCGGATAAGCAGTCATCGGGCGACCCTGCGTGCACGGACACGGGTGCGGGCCGCATGGCGAGACCGGTCTGGCCGCGGCGAACCACACAGGCTGGCGACTCGTCGTCGGCATCACGGGCTGGAACAGCCCACGGCCGTGGTCGCCGATGCCGCACCGCCGACGGTGAACCCGAAGAAGATTCGGAACGAGTTGCGCCCTGTCGAGTGGAATTGAACAGCTGGCCTCTTCCGGAACGCGCAAGAGGCCAGGGCGCGGAACACGGAAGAGTTCACCGACTCCACACCAGGCAGAACACTCCGCACTGCGCTGACCCACCGTCAGATGAGCGAAGGTTTCGCCCTCTCGGGCGGGGAGCATGTTCCCCGCCTGCTCCCCATTCCACTCCCCCGCGGCTCCACCTCGGCGGAACCGTGCCCGTCCGTGACCGCGCCTCGCGCAACGCGGACGATCGAGTACATCGGTGCAGGTAGAGGCGCTATGAAATCGGCCTCGAGGAAGTCTGGGACTCCAGGCAGCTTCCAATCGAAGGGCGGACGCCTGCGGGAAAGAGCTGACACTGACAGGGCGTCAGAGTAAGATGCCCGTTGGAGAAGAGTTCAGGATCTGCGCGTCCCGGACAGGGGGCGCCAGAGGGAGCGGAGCCGGGGAGCGGCGATGTCCTCAACCGCGCGGAGCTGCGCTGAACTGTAAATCTCACGAGCCATCAGATCGGAGAAAGCGCAGGTCAGCGGGGCGCAGCGATTTCTCTCGATCGCAGAATAAGAGGAGACCTCCGTACTGACACGGAAGAGGTCACTGGTTCAATCCCAGTATCGTCCACTGTAACCGCAGGTCAGGGCGTTTTTGACGGCCAGTCGGACACCCTCCGTTACCGTGGGAACACGCATCGGCACGTTCCCAATCGCTGCAAAGTAGGGCATATCGGCGCCCGGGGAGGGCCTCCGAGACCGCTCTGGGAGAAGTGCTCTCGACGGAAGCGGTCATGGCGGAAGAGGTCTCCGCTTGAGCCCTTTCCCCAATGATCTCTTCCCGCTGAGCGGAAGAGGTCTCCCGGTGAGCTCATTTCGGTGTTCGCGCAGCTCGACGCGGGTGCGCCGTGCTTCTCGGCTCGAGCCGTTCCCCAGGAGGCGGCCGGTGAGCACTTCTGCGGACGAAGTCGTCAGGAAGAGCTCGGCGGCGGCACTGTCGCGCGACGAGGCCGTCAACGTGGCGCAACGGCTGCCAACTGCGGTACCCGGCCGCGCGCGATGAGCACTTTTCCGCAATGAACCAGGATGCTGACTCATGTCAGCATCCTGATGTCAGTTTCGGTGACGGCCGGTCGCCGGGTTATCGGCCGCGCGCGGCTGCATGCGTCGGCCGAGGTCCACGGCCTGCATGCGGAGGTCGGCCGTCGCGGCCAGTGTGCCCGCTCGGGCCTTTGCCGATGCGCGCGTGCAGGTGGGTCGCTCCGGCCACGATGGGCGCCGCTGACCCCGTCGCCGTACTGCCACGCGACGCGTTCGCGCTCGCTTGCCAGCGTGCCTCAAGGTCCCGCATCAGTTCCCGGACCATCAACGCGGTGGGGTGTTCCTAGCGGCCCTGAACTCCGCGCGGACTGTGACCCATCCGGTCATCCTGCAGCGACGGCGGGGTGCGGTGCCCGGCCATCCACGTCTTATGCGTGTGCCGAAGCCCGTGGAACGTCATCGACCCAGCACCGGCGCCCGCCGCCCGGGATCCGCGTGCCCCGGGTCCCCGGCGAGCGCCGGCAGCCACACCTGCTTGCGGAACACCGACCGGCGCAGCCAGCCACCGCGCTCCCCGGTGAACAGATACGGGTACGGATGCTCCTCGAGATGCTCGGCCAGCAGAGTCGCGAGGAACGGCGGCAGGTGCACCCGCCGCTCTCCCGCCCCCGTCTTCGGTGCCCCGATCTCCATCCGCCCCGCTATCTCGTGCAGCGCCCCGACT
>NZ_JAGSOH010000210.1 GCF_018139625.1 Actinospica acidithermotolerans
GCTTGCCCTCATCGTCATCGATATCCCGAACCTGAACCCGCTCCGCCATGTGCCAAGTCTGATACATCCGCCCCGCCGGGCGGCGTCACCACACCGACGGGGCAAACGTTGCCTGATGCGGCACTAGCGCATCCTCGTCCCTGGCGCGCGGATCTGAGTGACGTGCATCGCGTAGCGCGGTTGCCAGCAGGCTGACGGCCCGCGTTTCGTCGAGCACGTCCAGATCCACAAGGCGGGCCCCGAGTGACACGAGAGCGCGTCGCGAGGTGACCATCGCCCGGTGCACGCTGTCCCCGGGCAACAGCCGCTGCACCTGGCTGGCGTCAGCAGCATTGTCTAGCACCACCAGGACATGCTGTCCCCGAGCGGCCATTTCAGCCAATGCCCCGTGGTAGACCGCGAGCTGCTCCTCAGTGCCTGGAGGTATTTCCTCCTCGGCCACTCCAAGCGCACGCAGCAGCACCGTCACCGTGCTTGCGATCTCCATCGGAGGGATTTCCGGGTCGAAGCCTCGAAGGTTCACCCAGACGGCGCCATCAAACCAACCGGCCTGTAGCGCGCTCCGGGCCGCGTGCACCGCCAGCGCGCTCTTTCCAACGCCAGCAAGGCCGCCTATCGCGCAGACCGTCGCCGAGTCCTGACCGTCTAACTGTAGTGCGCTCATGAGCTGGTCGAGCTCTGATTCACGCCCTACGAACCCTGCGGGCGCTGGCGGCAAACCCGCCAAGACCCGCTTCCGAGTACGCGGTTCGCCCGTGTAGAAGACATTGTGCTGTTCTCCCGACCCGAGGTTGAGAGCCGTAGGTCCGCGAAACGTGTTCCCACGGATGTCGGCTCCTGCCGGAGGTTGCTCGCTGCGCTCGGGCGGAACTGTCATGGCGCCGCTGATCGAAACGTATTGGACTGTGTACCACTTCCGCCGTGTATCGCCACCGGACCGTGGAAGGTGTTGTGGTGAACTTCTGTACGCGCAGGAGCGGACGAGACCGATAGGGCGAACTCCTCCAGCAGTTGTTCGAGCAACGGAGCCGCCTGCGGATCCTCGGTCAGCATCCGGCGCAACCGGGACCGCCACTCGATCTGCACCTCGTCAGCACCGTCCCCATCCCCCAGCGCCAGGGCGGTGGTCAGCTGTACGCGTGCACCCTCGAGCTCACCAGCCATCGCCTCCGCGCCTCTGTGGTGCCGGGCCAGCAGCCGCGCGAACTTCTCTTTCCCCTGCGACCAACCGTCGGTGACCATCAACGTCGTCAGCGTGCTCGCACCAGACGACGCCAGTGCCACCAGTTCCGCGTCCACCCCAACTACCTCCTATTGCAGACAACTGAGTCACTCCACCCTACGCGCCTACTCGCCCAGATCAGCGACGCCGCCCGACCTGCACGCGACGCTAGACCTCGAACTGAAGCGCTCGCTCTGCGGCCTCAAGTAGGTCACGGCCGTCCAGGACTCAGGTTGGCAAGTGCGAGGAGGGCCAAGGCGGACAGGTCTCGCCGCGCGCGGCCATCGAAGCCAAACGCAGCGAGCACGTCTTGGCTTCGCGAATCTGAGCATGAGGCGGTTGGCCTGCCGAGGATGCCTCAGTCATAGCAAAAAGCTATGACGGGACCGCCGACACGATGTTACTTCGCTGTCGGGTCGAACTTGCCATCGTCCCCGTAGGCGAGCACGATCCCGAAGACTCGCTCATACAACGTGCCGAGCCGGGCGGAGGCGAACCGGCATGTGCAGATGCCAGAACGGCAGCGGCCAAGGAGGACTATTCGCGGCGTTCTCCTGCACGACGGGCCCGGGCGCGATATGAATGTGCTGACCATCAACCCAACGATCAGGGGAGAGCTCCGGGTGACAACCAGTGCGACGCCTTCCTTGACGTCACTGTTGTCGCCGGCGCCCGGCCCGCCCGATTCCGATGTCCCATACATTGTCGGCGGCACCGCAGCCGACGCCGACGCGCTGGAAGCCGCTGCGCAGTTGTTGGCCGATGACGCGATGCGGCTGCGGTGCGGCGAAGCACCTGCACTGGCCAGCTGGCGGGCGCGACGGGACGGCGGCCCAGAACTTGCGGGGACGCGGGCCGCAGCGGTCGCGACCTTCGCGAGCATGGGATTCGGCCTGCCCGGCGAACCAGCCAAGAACGAGGACCACATCCAGGGCCATGTCGCTGAGCTGATGTGGAACCGGCTGCTGGCCGAACGGGTCTCGTACGCCGACGGGAGACGGCTGGTGCGGGTCGCCGATGTGAAGACCGACCCGCTCGAGCCTGGCGGCGACGGGCTGGTCCTCTACCGGACCGCGAACGGTACCCTGGTCTTCCGGCTGTGGGAGATCAAGAAGCACGACTCGGTAAACCAGCTGTCGGCGACCATCCGCACCGCCAGCAACCAGCTTGCCAACCGCGGCGACACCTACCTTGGCAAGATCGTCGGCCCGGCGAGCCTGGAGGGCGGCGAGATCGGCGCGTTCTTCGCCGACGTCATTGAACTGTGGATCGACCGCAGCGAACGTGCCGGCGTCGGGGTGTCGGTGGGCACGTCAACCCACCACGCGCCGCGCCACCGCAGTAGCTTCCGATCGCTGGCCAGGGCCTTCCCCGACTTCGCCCCGCAAGAACAGACCGAGGGCATCGCCGTGGCCGTCGCCGATTTCCCGGCGTTCGCCCAGCGAGTGAAGGAGATCGTGTGGAGCGGTCTCTAAGGCTGGAGTTGCTGGCCGGAGCACTCGACGGCCGGACGTCGCTGCCCTCGGCCGAAGAACTGCAACGCCTGCTCGGAGAGGCAGAAACAGGACTGTTCCAACGCGGCCAGGACTTCCCTCTGGAACTGGTGGAAACCGCCTGGTACCTACACGCTGTTGCGTCCGTCGACCGGGCACGTGAGCGCTACACCCTCGCCCGCCAGCGCCAGGCGTTCGCGGTCAGCGCCCACATCTTCGACCTGGCCCTTGCCGACACCGAGCTGTCCTGGTCCTTGCCCGACCGGCTCTCCCTCGGGTTCGCGGCGGCCATCGGATACCGGCGCAGCGGCGGAGACCCCAACGCCACCGCGATCACGCGGCGCCTGCGTCAGGACATCACCGTCGACGAAGCCGTACTCGCCCACACCGACACGCTCGCCCTCGAGGCCGGCGTGGCCCTCCTGGGCTTTCAGACCCGTACCCTGGCCGGCTGGCTGCGCAACTGGCGACGGCAACTGGCCGACCTCGCACGGACAGTCGAACTACCGGACTTGACCACCACGGCCCTGGGCACCACGCACCTGGTCGTCCTCGGCGCCGACGACCTTCTGGCCTACCTGGCCCGCGGCGACCAATCCCGCCTGGAGCGTGCGGTCACCCGCTTCCGCACCGCAGCGACGGGCCAGGCCGGCTCAAGCGAACCGGATGCCCGATGGGTAGCGGCGCACCTGCTCGGACTGGCCGACGAAGCGGCAGCAGGCTCATTGTGGAACCCGTCGATCCTGCCACCCGACCTGCCGAACCTCGCGAGAACCGCGTTCACCGTCGGGAGCCCGCCAGTGCTTACTTTGTGGAGCCCTCAGCGGGACCTGCTGACCGGCGACCCCTCGCCATTCAACCCCGCCACCCGGCGGATGGTCTTGTCGGTGCCCACCAGCGGCGGCAAAACCCTCATTGCGCAGATGCTGGCGGTGGCCCATCTGGCCACGATCGGCACTAGCGTTTGCTACGTCGTTCCGACCCGAAGCCTGGGGCGCGAAGTGCGTCGCGACATGGCGGCGCGGGTGAGGATCCTGGAAAAGGAAACCGGGCCCGCGCAGCCGGACTTCCCTTCGTTCGCCGACCCGTTCGACACTGCAGACGATCCTCCGCCGGACGTCGAGGTCATGACGCCTGAACGACTGTCCCATCTGCTGCGCCACAACGCCACTGCGGTACTGGACCGTTTCGGCATGTTCATCTTCGACGAAGCCCAGCTGATCAAAGAGGCCGGCCGCGGCTTCGTCCTGGAGTCCACCATCGCCCTGCTTCACCACGCGACCAGGAACGATGGCAACCACCAGATCGTCCTCATCTCCGCCGCTCTTGGTAACGCCGCCGCCATCGCGCAATGGATCACTGTCCCCGACGGCCCAGCGCTGGTACAGAGCCACGACTGGCGCGGTCCCAGGCGGCTGCACGCCGCGTTCTGTACGATCCCTGACTGGGATACAACCCGCGTCGAGAGGATCCCGCGCGGCCGCAAATTCCCCTACCGGCTGACCACTGAGCTGAACGGACTAGTCCGGCTGCGGCTGGCCGAAGGCAGCACCGCCGAGCTGGGCATCAGCGGCGAGCCTCCGTGGCAGCTCGTCCGGAAGGCTGCAACGCCCCAGACACGCCAGTCCGGGCTGGAGAAGGACGACGGCCGGTCGACTGCCTTGTACCGGATCGCCAGTCAGATGATCACCAGTGTGGGGCATGCGGGGTCGGTGCTTGTCGTCGCCTCTACCCGGGCTGAAGCACAACAGATCGCTCGCGGCCTAGCCGACGAGCTGCCGTTAGATCCCGGTTCCGTCGCGCTGCACGACTTCGTGCGCCAGCAGCTCGGAGGCGACCACCCTCTGGTCCACGTTGTGCGCCACGGGGTCGGATTCCATCACGCCGGCCTGCCCATCGAAGTGCTCGAAGCTCTCGAAGACGCCGTCCGCGCCGACACATTACCCTACCTCACCTGCACCTCTACCTTGACGGAAGGCGTCAACCTGCCGGTCCGCACCGTCGTAATCTATGACAGTCCCCGCCCCGATCTACCCGACGACGCCCGCCTGCGCGGTGCGCGGCTGGTCAACGCGATCGGTCGCGCGGGACGCGCGGGCAAAGAGACCGAAGGTTGGATCGTGCTGGTCCGCGCCGCAGAACCGACTAACGCCGACTTCACCGCCCTCACCCCCGGCGCCGCCGACCTGGCCATCACCTCGTCGCTGACCACCCACGAAGCGCTCCAGGACCTCGCCGCCTTGGAGGCGGCGATGCGCGAGAACGCGGACAGGCTGTTTCACGCCAGCCGTGGCGCCGGGGCGGACTTCATCGGGTTCGTCTGGCTGATGCTGGCCACCGCCGAGAACGACGGCACTGAACCCGACGACGTCAACGTCGACGACATCGCGGCGTCAACGCTCGCGGCTCAGCTCTCTACCGAAGCCCGAACCCGCTGCAGGGGCATCGCGCAGACAGTACGAACCGTCTACACCCGCACCCGACAAGCCGACCGGCGACGGTGGCCGCGCACCGGGACATCGATCGGCTCCGCCCGCACCATCGCCCGCCTAGCCAGTCAGATCTTCGACTCGCTGTTCGAAGACGCCTGGGAAGGAACACCGTGGAATACCGGGGAACCATTCGCGGCGCTAGCCTGGATCTCCCCTGCGATTCAACCGCTGCTCGACCTGCCGGAGAACACTTCGCCGTGGCAGTTCCGCACCGGACGCACCGACGTCTCCGTTGACCCCGTCCGCCTAATCCAGACTGGCTTGCCGGCGCGAGCCTGCCCGACTTGGCCGATCGGCACCTGGCCGCCGTGTCCAACCGCGCAGCACGCATCGAGCAGATGGTCGATGCCGCGACCCGCCACCTCGAGCACTACCTGGCCTGGACAATCGGCGCGCTCATCGAGATGGTCAACGCCGAGCTGCACGAGCAGGGACTGGACCTGCGACTGTGCCCAGAACTCGGTGCTTACATCCGCTACGGCATCAGCGACCCCCGCGCGCTGATCCTGATGACGTCCGGCATCCGCTCACGGCGCCTCGCCAATCGGATCGCTCAGCTTGCCCCCGTCGACGCTGAGTCGACACGGGAATCGCTGCGCGGCTGGATCGCAGAACTCGGGCTGGCCGGATGGCGCGAACATCTCAGTGCGTCAGCCCCAGAGATTCTTGACCTCTGAACCGCCCCGGCTTTGCGCCAGGCTCGTTTCCTTGGAAGGATCGAGCCCGTCATGTCGAACAAGAGATACCCGCAGGAGTTGCGTGACCGGGCGGTGCGCCTGGTGCTCGAGACCCGCGATCAG
>NZ_JAGSOH010000211.1 GCF_018139625.1 Actinospica acidithermotolerans
CCCCGCCGAACCCTTCACCGCCCGCCCCGCCGGACGGCTCGGCCGCCGTCACCGGTCACCGAGCCAGCGCCGGATGCAGGCGATCAGGTCGTTCGCGTCCACCGGTTTGGTGACGTAGTCGCTGGCGCCCGCGGAGATCGCCTTCTCCCGGTCGCCCGGCATCGCCTTGGCGGTGACCGCGATGATCGGCAGGTCCGCGTACTGCGGCATCCGCCGGATCTCGGCGGTCGCGGCGTAGCCGTCCATCTCCGGCATCATCACGTCCATCAGGATCAGGTCGGTCTCGGCGTGCGCGGCCAGGGCCTCGATGCCCTTGCGCCCGTCCGCTGCGTGCAGGATCCGCATGCCGTGCAGCTCCAGGATGCCGCTGATGGCGAACAGGTTGCGGGCGTCGTCGTCGACGACGAGCACCGTGCGCCCGGCGAGCGCGCCGTCCACGTCCTCGACAGCCTGGTGCCGGGGCGCGTCCGCTCTGACCAGCGGCACGACGTCGCCGGGCTGCTCGGCCGACAGGTGCAGCGCGATGCGCTCGCGCAACTCGTCCAGGCTCGAGAGGACCTCCAGCGGCCGCTCGGCCGAGCGCGACTGCAACGCGTGCTCCTGCCGGGCGTCGAGCCGGTGGCTGTTGTGCGCGAGCACCGGGACCTGCCGCTGCGCCGGGTCGCCGTCCATCGCGTCGAGGAAGGTCCAGGCCTGGCCGTCGGCCATCTCCACGTCGAGGACCACGCAGTGGAACGCCTCCGCGGCCAGGGCCGCCGCCGCTTCCCGCGCGCCGATGACCGTGATCACCTCGTTCTCGGGCTGGTCCGCCGACTCGGTGCCGCCGTCCAGGCTGCTGAGGGCGCTTTCGGCCACCAGCGAGAGCAGGCCCTTCTGCTGGTCCTCGATCACCAGCAGGCGACGCGGCCTGCGCGCCGGGCCGTGCGCGGCGGCGGCCGGCTGTCCGTCGACCGCGGCCGCCGAGTCGTTCTCGCCGTCCCCGGCCGGCAGCGCCGCGGCGGCCGGCTGCGGGGGCGCGAGCAGCACGGCCGGGGACGTCGGCAGGTAGAGCGTGAAGGTGCTGCCGACGCCCGGCGTGCTCTGCGCGTGGATGGCGCCGCCGAGCAGGTGGGCCATCTCGCGGCTGATGGACAGTCCGAGACCGGTGCCGCCGTACTTGCGGCTGGTGGTGCCGTCCGCCTGCTGGAAGGCGCCGAAGATGGTCTCCAGCTGCTGCGGGTCGATGCCGATCCCGGTGTCCCGCACCCGGAACGCCACGACCGGGCCGGTGCCGTCCACCGAGGCCGGGGCCTCCGCGGCGTCGACCTTCTCGACGATCAGCTCGACGCTGCCGCGCTCGGTGAACTTGATCGCGTTCGATATCAGGTTCCGCAGCACCTGCCGCAGCCGCGAGTCGTCGGTGAACAGCTCGGCGGGCACGCCCTGGCCCGCGCTGACGGTGAAGCCGAGGTTCTTCTGCGTCGTCATCGGGCGGAAGGTGGCCTCGATGTAGTCCACCAGCTGGCGCATCGGCACCCGGTCCGGGTTGAAGTCCATCTTCCCGGCCTCGACCTTCGACAGGTCCAGGATGTCGTTGATCAGCTGGAGCAGGTCGGATCCGGCCGAGTGGATGATGCCCGCGTACTCGACCTGCTTCGGCGTCAGGTTGCGCGCCGGGTTCTGGGCGAGCAGCTGCGCCAGGATCAGCAGGCTGTTGAGCGGGGTGCGCAGCTCGTGGCTCATGTTCGCCAGGAACTCGGACTTGTACTTCGAGGCCAGCGACAGCTGCTGCGCGCGGTCCTCGAGCTCCTGGCGCGCCTGCTCGATCTGCAGGTTCTTCGCCTCGATGTCGCCGTTCTGGGCGGCGAGCAGCTTGGCCTTGTCCTCCAGCTCCGCGTTGGACCGCTGCAGCTCGTCCTGCTGGACCTGCAGCTCCTCCGAGCGCGCCTGCAGCTCGGCGGCCAGCCGCTGCGACTCCTCCAGCAGCTCGTCGGTGCGGGCGTTGGCGAGGATCGTGTTGACGTTCGCGCCGAGCGTCTCCATCAGCCGCTCGAGGAAGTCGCGGTGTATGTCGGTGAACGGGGTGAACGACGCCAGCTCGATCACGCCGAGGACCTGGTCCTCCACGACGATCGGCAGGATGATCAGGCCGCCCGGGGAGGCCTTGCCCAGCCCGCTGGAGATGCCGATGTAGTCGCCCGGAACATCGGACACGGAGATCACGCGGCGGGAGCGCGCCGCCTGGCCCACCAGCGACTCGCCGAGCTTGAACCGGTCGTGGCCCTCGGTCGCGGCGGGTCGGCCGTAGGAGCCCACCAGTGTCAGCTCCCCGCCTCCGGCCGCCTCCTCGGCGAGGTAGAACCCGCCGTACTGCGCGGATACCAGGGGCGTGAGCTCCTCCATGACCAGCTCGGCCACGACGGCCAGATCGCGATGGCCCTGCATCAGGCCCGAGATGTGGGCCAGGCTCGACTTGAGCCAGTCCTGCTCCTGGTTGGTCCGCGTCGTCTCCCGCAGCGAGCCGACCATCGCGTTGATGTTGTCCTTGAGCTCGGCGACCTCGCCGGAGGCCTCGACCGTGATCGAGCGGGTCAGGTCGCCCTCGGCGACCGCGCTGGTGACCTCCGCGATCGCGCGCACCTGCCGGGTGAGGTTCCCGGCGAGCAGGTTGACGTTCTCGGTCAGCCGCTTCCAGGTGCCGGACACGCCCTCGACCTCGGCCTGGCCGCCCAGCCTGCCCTCGCTGCCCACCTCCCGGGCCACCCGGGTGACCTCGGCGGCGAACGAGGAGAGCTGGTCGACCATCGTGTTGATCGTGGTCTTCAGCTCCAGGATCTCGCCGCGCGCGTCCACGTCGATCTTCTTGGACAGGTCTCCGTTGGCGACCGCCGTGGTGACCAGGGCGATGTTGCGCACCTGGTTGGTCAGGTTGCCCGCCATGGAGTTGACGTTGTCGGTCAGGTCCTTCCACGTGCCCGCGACGTTGGGCACGCGCGCCTGGCCGCCCAGGATGCCCTCCGTCCCGACCTCGCGGGCGACGCGGGTGACCTCGTCGCCGAACGCCGAGAGCGTGTCGACCATCGTGTTGATCACGCCGGCGAGCGCGGCGACCTCGCCCTTCGCCTCCACGGTGATCTTCTGCGACAGGTCGCCGCGGGCGACCGCCGTGGCCACCTGGGCGATCGAGCGCACCTGCCCGGTGAGGTTCGAGGCCATCACGTTGACGTTGTCGGTGAGGTCCTTCCACGTGCCGGACACGCCGCGCACGGTCGCCTGCCCGCCGAGGTTGCCCTCGGTGCCGACTTCGCGGGCGACGCGGGTGACCTCGTCGGCGAAGGCGGAGAGCTGGTCGACCATCGTGTTGATGGTCTCCTTTAGCTCCAGGATCTCGCCGCGCGCGTCCACCCGGATCTTCTGCGACAGGTCGCCCTGCGCGACCGCGGTCGTGACCTGGGCGATGGAGCGCACCTGGGCGGTCAGGTTGTCGCCCATCACGTTGACCGACTCCGTCAGGTCCTTCCACGTGCCGGACACGCCCTTGACGTCGGCCTGGCCGCCGAGGCGGCCCTCGGTGCCGACTTCGCGGGCGACGCGGGTGACCTCGTCGGCGAAGGCGGAGAGCTGGTCGACCATCGTGTTGATGGTGTTCTTCAGCTCCAGGATCTCGCCGCGGGCGTCCACGTCGATCTTCTGCGACAGGTCGCCGCGCGCGACGGCCGTGGCCACCTGCGCGATGGAGCGCACCTGGGCGGTCAGGTTGCCGGCCATGAAGTTGACCGAGTCGGTCAGGTCCCGCCACGTGCCCTTGACGCCCTTGACGTCGGCCTGGCCGCCGAGGCGTCCGTCGGTGCCGACCTCGCGGGCGACGCGGGTGACCTCGTCGGCGAAGGCGGAGAGCTGGTCGACCATCGTGTTGATGGTGTTCTTCAGCTCCAGGATCTCGCCGCGCGCGTCCACGCCGATCTTCTGCGACAGGTCGCCCTGCGCGACCGCCGTCGTGACCTGGGCGATGTTGCGGACCTGGTCGGTGAGGTTGCCGGCCATGAAGTTGACCGAGTCGGTCAGGTCCCGCCAGACCCCGCCGACGCCGGGCACCTGGGCCTGGCCGCCGAGGCGCCCCTCGCTGCCGACCTCCCGCGCGACCCGGGTGACCTCCGCCGCGAACGAGGAGAGCTGGTCGACCATCGTGTTGACGGTCTCCTTGAGCTCCAGGATCTCGCCGCGCGCGTCGACGTCGATCTTCTGCGACAGGTCGCCGCGCGCGACGGCCGTGGCCACCTGGGCGATGTCGCGGACCTGGGTGGTGAGGTTGCCCGCCATGGCGTTGACCGAGTCGGTCAGGTCCGCCCACGTCCCGGAGACGCCGGGCACCTCCGCCTGGCCGCCCAGCGTGCCCTCGGTGCCCACCTCGCGGGCCACCCGGGTGACCTCGGAGGTGAACAGGGACAGCTGGTCGACCATGCCGTTGAACACGGTGGCGATCTCGCCCAGCAGCCCGTCCGCGCCCTCCGGCAGCCGGGTGCCGAAGTCGCCGTCGCGCACCGCCGTCAGCCCCGCGAGCAGCTGCCGCAACTCCGGCTCGCCGACGCTCTTGGCCGCGGGCTTGGCCGCCGAGCGCGACTTCCGCGGCGCCGGGCCCGCCGCGCCGACCGATCCTTCAAGCATCGCGCAACCGCCTCCGTGGTCAGGACCGGCCGCCGGAGCGCGAGGGCCGAGCACTGGACTGTTTCCGCATGGAAACAATAAGCCGAGGATAGGTTGTCGCGGGGGGAGCGGCAAAATCCGCCGACGGCCTGAGCCGACGCGGGAGGCGCGGCGGCCCGCTCCGCGAACCCGGCGTTCATTCCGATGCGTTCACTCGGATGGTCGTACCCAGCCGAGCCGGGTGACCAGCCGCGCTGACCATCGGCTTACTGATGCGCGCCGTCTCCACGCAGCAGAACCCACGGTAGCCCGCGTCGGTCAGATCGGCCATGCTCTTCGACAGCTCGGGTCCGGGATTCCAGGTGACGACGTCGCTGTGCCCGTGATGCCGAACCTCGATCACCCGCCGGAGGGCAGGCTCCTCGATGAGGCTGACGGCCTCCGGCGCCGTGTAGACGCGGTCGATCCGGCCGGGGAAGGTGAGCGGGCCGTCCTGGTGTCCGTCCGTCTCCTCCACCTTGTCGAGGTACGGAGCACCGATCCCGGAGACCGACACCCCGTCGATGTCGCCGACGTTGAAGTAGCTGTGCAGCGCGCCGGTGCTCTCGAACTCGCCGCGCGCTTCGAGCGTCACCTCGCACTCTTCGCCCCCGAGCTTGAAGCCGAGTAGCAGCTCGAACTCGTGCGGCCAGATCGCCATAGTGGTCTCGGAGCTGGTCAGCCGCATACTCAGCTCGACCCCGCGCCCGTCCTGGCTGTGCTCGACGAGCTCGAACGCACTGGTCCGCGCGAAGCCGTGCGAGGGCTTGCCGGCGGGCCCGAACCACGGCCAGCACACCGGCACCCCGCCCCGGATCGCCGTGCCCGCCGCGAACTCGGTCGCTTCGCTGAGCCAGAGCACGGGCTCCTGCCCGGCAGGCTGCCACGCGATCAGATGCGCCCCCTGCAACGCGACGGCCGCCCGAACCCGCGCGTGATCGACCACGATGACCGGCAGTTCTCCCGCAAGCCGCTCGGTGACGTGCTCGGAAAGCCGCTTCACGACGGGAAGGTCGAACACGCTCTCATTCATCGCCACCACTGCCTCTCGAGCCCACGACGGTGCCGCCGAGCATAGCGAGATGCCGGTGCCCCGCGTCGGCGGGCGGACAGCGTGACGCGAGCGGGAGATCCCCGGGAGGCCGCGGCCCACTGCGGCCCCCCGGGGGGCTTATGAGGCGGCGGTGCGGTGGCCGCGGCGGGCGGGCATCAGTGGCCGTGGCCCGGCGTCGAGGTCTTGCTCGGCTTGTGCCCGCCGGCCGTCGCGCTCGCGGTTGTCGAGGTCGAGGTCGAGGGCGAGGCCGAGGCCGTCACTGTCCTTGAGGATGCTGCGGA
>NZ_JAGSOH010000212.1 GCF_018139625.1 Actinospica acidithermotolerans
CCCGGTCGGCTACATCGCGATGTCCTACCTCCACGACACCGGACAGGTCGCCGGCTGCACGGTCCTGAGCTAACCGCCGGGACCCCGCGCGGCCCGTCCGCGATCCGCGCTGCGCCAATCCCGCGCCGCGCCTCTGAAAAACCCTGCGTTTCCGCAGCCGGACCGCCCGGGCCCGGCACGCCAACCATCCCGAGGGGGAGCCTCATGACCACGATCACCACCAGCGCCAAGCGCGGCACGATCCTGCTCGCGGCCGCCGGAGCCGCGCTCGCGGCCGCGGCGCTCGCCGCCGCTCCGGCGAACGCCGCGAGTTCCGCCACCTCGCCCGCGAAGGCCTCAGCGGCCGCCAAGCCGTCCACCGTGCGCCCGAACGCGAGTTCCTCGACCCGCCGCATGATCGACCTGCAGACCGGCCGCTGCCTGGACAGCAACTATTCAGGCTCCGTATATACGCTCCCATGCAACGGCGGCAACTACCAGAACTGGCGCGTGTCCTACGACTCGCAGGACAACGCGACGCTGGTGGACGCGCAGACCGGCCGCTGCCTGGACAGCAACTACTCAGGCAACTTGTATACGTTGCCTTGCAACGGCGGCAAGTACCAGAAGTGGTACTGGACCGCGGACTTCGCGGCCTCCCCGGTCGAGTACTGGCTGAACGACCTGCAGACCGGGCGGCTCCTCGACAGCAACTACGCCGGGTCGGCCTACACGCTGAACTACAGCGGCAGCAAGTTCCAGAACTGGGAGTAGCCCCGGCGCTGCGCCCGCCCCGTGCGCGATGAGACGCCCCGCAGCCGGGACCGCCCACCCAAGAGCCCCGGCGACCGATCCCCCCTCGGGCGCCGGCCCCGCCACCCCGCAGAGAAAGGAGAACGTCCATGAGCAAGTTCGCATTCGCGGTGCGGACCATGGTCGCCGCCGTACGGCGTCCGGCCGAGCCGGTCAGCGACCAGGCCAAGAAGGACAACGTCGCCGAGATCGAGGTCTGACCCGCGCAACCGCGGGGCTCTCGCCGGCAGGTTCACGGCCCGGCCGGCGAGAGCCCCCACCCCGACGAAGGAGGCCCAGCGCATGGGCGCGATCCGCAGACTCACGCTCGCGGCCAGAGCCCTGGGCCAGCACGCCGCCGGCACCCGCGCGGCCGGCCGCGCTCCCTTGCGCGCCACGGAGGTGCTGGCCAAGGTGCAGACACTGAAGGTCAGCACATGGAGCTACAACTTCGAGCCGTCCGAGGTGGTCCGCTGCGGCCCGATGGCCCAGGACTTTTACAAACTCTTCGGGTTCGGATCCACAGACACGCGGATCCCCGTCGAAAGCGCCCTGGGCGTGCTCCTGGTCAGCGTCCAGGAGCTCGCACGGCGCCTCGAGGCCGCCGAAGGGCAGCTCGCCCACGCAGACGCGCCCAACGGGCTCGAGCGCGAGCCCGCGCCCACCAGCCGATCAACCACCTGACCCGACGCACTGGATGGACCGACGAACCACGCGAGAGGACACCGGAGACCTCGATGAGCGCACAGCACGTACAGCACGCGGACACGATGGCCGCTGGCCGTCATGTCCACGCGCGCCGCGCTCCCGGGCAACCCGCCGAGTCGCCCGCGCGCACTGCCGACGCGGTCCTCGCCGCCACCGTCGCCCTGCTCGATGCGGCCGTCGCCGCAGCCGAGCGGTCCGAGGCCGACAAGGACCTGGCTCGCCCGGCGCTCGTCGCCGGGCGCGAGGCGTCCGAGGGGGCGGCCCTGCTGCGCCGGCACCTGCCGGAGGGCGCGAACGCGCCGCGGGCCTGCGAACCGGCGGACTGGGTCCTCGCGCTCAACGCTGCGGCGGACGATCTCGACGCCGTCATCTTGAGCGATCCGTGCGGGGGAACGAAGCTGCTGGACCTGTGCTTCGCGATGTACCACGTGCGCACCGCCGCGAGCGCGTTCGGCGCCCGGCCGGTCGGCGGGCAGGTGCGCCGCCCGTGACCTCCACGATCGTGCGGGCGGCCTCGGGCCGTTACAGCAGCCGCTCGACCACGCGCCGGCAGTGCGGCGGGCCGGGCAGGTGCCCCTGGCCGCGGTGGCACAGCGGGCAGAAGGCCGGGCGGCCGTCCGCGCCGTACACGTCGCCGGCGTCGTCGTACACGGCGACGTCGTTGCGCCGCCGGCGGGCTGCCTTCACGGCCGCGGCGAACGCCTTCCCGCGGTTCCTGGTCGTCACGACCGCGGTCTCGGACTGGTTGGCCCACACCGAATACACCGTCATCGTTCCCGCCCATCCCTTCCCGCCTTCGCAACCGCCAGATACGCACGCCATGGTGCCACAGATCCTCAGTCCATTGCGACCCGGGGCCGCCCATCGCAGCCGCGGGATCGCCATCGCCCAGATCGCCCGCACGCATCGGAGGGGCGTCATGACCGCATCAGCGCCGAGAGCGAACCCCGTTCAGGCAGCCCGCCGCGGCCGAGGGAGGCGAACGTGATGCCGGCGGAACTCGCATGCGTCCTGGCGTACGCCAGGACGCTGCTCGCGGCCCGCTACGCCCGCGCCCGCAACCGCGACCGGCAGCTCGGGGCCTCGACCGTGGAATGGGTGGTGATCACCATGATCGTCGTCGTGATCGCCCTCGCCGTCGGAGGAATCATCACGGCCGTGGTGACGGACAAGGCCAGGCAGGTGTGCACCAGCATCAACGGCGCCGGCGGCACCGGCACCGCCGGCTGCACCGGCGGCTGACCCAGAAGGGGCACCACGACCATGAAGACCGCCGCACCCCGCACCGCGGCCGCCGCGGCGCTGCTCACCGCCCTCGCCGCCGGCTGCTCCGGCGCGTCGCAGACCCCCGCGCCTCTGGGCACCACCTCCTCGGCGAGCAGCTCCGCGCACGCGCCGAGCCCGACCTCGTCCGGGGCCGGCACCGGCTGGCTCGCGCCGCCCGCGAGCATCGCGCTGCCCGCCGGGCTCAGCTTCGCGTGGGGGTACACCCCGAGCGGCAAGGCGGACCTCGACCAGGCCGTGGAGGCGGTCGAGGACATCAACCGGGCCGAGATCGCCGGGATCGGCTCGAACCCGCAGAACCCGAACATGATCGACTTCGGCCGGTACGCGAGCGGGCAGACGCTCGCCTGGATCCGGGCGACGTTCACCGACTACGCCCGCAACAACGAGACGTGGACCGGCGCAGCCCGCTTCTACAACATCGCCACCTCCGACTTCCAGGGCAGCGGCGTCGGAGAGAGCGGGATCGTCCAGTTCTGCTCCGACGGCGCCGCCCTGATCGACAAGAACCGGCGCACCGGCGCGAGCGTCGCCGACCCCTCGGGCACCGCCCTGGTCACCTTCAAGGTCACCGCCGTCCCCGGCGGATGGCAGGCCTCGAACTTCACCGCCGTCGTCAAGGACCCCTCATGCGACGCCGGCTGATCGCCCGAGCCGTGGCCACCGCCGCCCTGGCCACGGCCGCGTGCCTCGCCTCGGCCCCGGCGTGGGCCGGCGGTGGCGGCTGCGGCGAGTTCGGCTGCACGACCGGCGGCGGGAGCCTGGCCGGAACCACCCTCAGCGCGCTCGGCGGAGTGCAGTTGACCTCCAGCGCGCCGCTGAAACCAGGTCGCGGTTCGCTGACCGACGCCGCCCCGCTCGAGATCCCGCCGTGCTGGTACCAGCCCGGCCTCACACCGGTCGCGGCCGTGCAACTCGTGCGCAACCTCGCCCACCTCGTGCGCGCCAACCCCGAGCTGTGGCAATGGTTCGAGCAGTACATCCAGCCGATGGTCGCAGCCGACTACCACGTGCATGACGCGGGACTGTGGTACGTCGCGTGGTGCCAGGACTTCAACGCGCCGGCCTCGCTCGCCTGGACCACCGACCACCCCTGGTTCACCTGGGTCGCGGCGAGCGACCCCGCCCCGCCGCCGCCCGGAACGGTCAGCCTCGACCCGAAGCTCCTGGCCACCTACGCGATCGACTCGGTGCAGCTTCCCGCCACCACGTTCGCCTTCAACCCGCTGGTGCCGACCGGCAACCCGGCGCAGCCGAAGGCCGCCGTGGTCAACCTCGCCACCTGGATCTGGCTGGACCGGCGCACTTTCGGCGCGGTCACCGTCACCGCGAAGGCGGGCCCGGTGACCGTGACCGCGACCGCCACGCCCACCGAACTGGACCTGCCCACCGACCTGCAGAGCCCGGACGGGCAGCCGTACGCGAGCCTGACTCCGGCGAACGGGGTGTGCACGGACCTCTACGACGCCTACGCCGGGAACCCCGCCGCCGGCCCGGCGTGCGCGATCACCTTCTCGCAGAGCTCCGCCACCGAGCCGGGCGCGGTCTACCCGATCACGGTCCGCCTGGTGTGGCAGGCGAGCTACACCGCGAACTTCGGCGCCGGCGGGCCGCTCGAGCCCGGCACGGTCGCAGGCACCGTGCCCGTGCCGGTCCAGGAACTGCAGACCACGATCACCCACTGACCGAAGGAGGGACTGTGAGCATCACCTCGCCCGCCCCGGCGCCGGCCTCGCGCCGCGAACAGGTCGCCGACTCCGGCATCCGGCCGGTGCGCAGGCGCCAGCCGCTCCTTGCAGCGCTGTTCGCGGTGCTGTTCCTGGCGTGCCTCGGCCTGAACCTCTACCTCGCCCAGCGCAACAACCACGAGGTCGAAGTCGTCCAGGTCACCTCCGCGATCGCCGTCGGCGAGCAGATCCCGGACTCCGCCATCGCCCCGGTCCAGGTCGCGGCGAACAGCGGGATCGGCTACGTCCTGTGGTCCCAACGCGGCCAGCTCGCCGGCTACGTCGCGACCGTCGCGCTGGTGACCGGGCAGCCGGTGCTGGCCGCGGACGTGACCACCGGCTCCGCGACGCCCTCCGGCGACGAGGTCGTCGGTCTCACCGTCCCGGCCGGGGACTACCCCTCGGGACTGGTGCAGGGGGACAAGGTCACGGTGCGCACCGTGGCGAGCACGAGCTCGGCGGCCTCGAGCGGAGCGGGGTCGGCGAACGCGCTGTCGGCGTCTCCCGTGCTGTTCAGCGACGCGACGGTCGCGGCCGTCACCTACGCCCCAGGAGCGGACCCCACCAGCGCCACCGCCCTGGTCAACCTGGACCTGAGCGCCGCGGAGGCGACCGCGCTGGCCGAGGGCAAGGCCTCCGGCGCGCTCATGCTCAGTATCGACGGGACCTGACGATGCTGATCGTGATCGGCGCGGTCAAGGGATCACCGGGGGCCAGCACGGCCGCGCTCACCCTCACCGCCTGCTGGCCGCGCCCGGCCCTGCTGGTGGAGGCCGACGTGTTCGGCGGAGACCTGCTCTACCGGCTGCGCGCTCCCGACGGCCAGGCGCTGCTGTCCCCGTGGCACACCCTGATGCAGATGACCGCCGTCGCACCCGAGGCGATCACCGCACAGGCCGTGCACGCCTTCACCCAGACCGCCGACGGCGACCTCAAGGTACTGCTGGGAGCCGGAGAAGCGGGCCAGAGCGCGCTACTCGCGCGCTCCTGGACACACCTGGCCCCGCTGCTCGCCCGACTCCCGGGTACAGCCGGCGGCGTGCTCGACGTCGTGGTCGACGCGGGACGATGGACCGACGCCCCCGCGCACCGGGAACTGGCGAAGGCCGCCTCGCTGCTGGTGACCGTCACCCGCCCCGCGACGCTCGCCACCGTCGGACAGCTGCGCGAGCGCGTCAACACGCTGACCGAGTGGAGGGCCGGCGCCGGATGCGCGCCGCTGCCGACCGCGGTGGTCGTGCGCACCGCGGCCCGCGAGGCCAAGCGCGCGGCGGGCGAGCTCGACGGCGAACTCGCCCGCATGCGGGTGCCGGCCGACGTGGCCGGCGCGCTCCTCGAGGACCAGGCAGCCGAGCTGTTGACCGGTGCGAGCCTGCCACGCGGGGACCTGCTCGCCGGAGCCGAACGGCTCGCCGCCTCGCTCGCCGCGCGCCCGGCCGCGCCGGACCGGCACGCCGGCGGGTGGACGCGATGAGCGCCAACGGCTACTCCCAGCCCGCCCC
>NZ_JAGSOH010000213.1 GCF_018139625.1 Actinospica acidithermotolerans
CCCACGCATCGAGCGCCGAGACCCGCCGCGACCGCTCGATGAAGTACCCGAGCACCCCGAACAGCAGCACCGCCGGAATCCCCAGCAGGTGAGCACCCATCAGCCCTCACCCCCTCCCGAGTCCTCCACGGCCCCGCCGAACTCCGGCCGCCTGATCCCCGGAAGCGTCGGGGTCAGTCGCGAGTAGGTCCGCGCCGCGTCCGCCGCCTCATCCACGCTCGTGAACATCGCCCGCGCCCGCACCCACGACGAACCCTCGCTATCGGCGATCACCGCGATACCCTGCTCATCCGGCCGGATCATCTGCGCCGCCACGACCGCCTCAGGCCAGATGTCCCCGAGGGTCATCTCCGCCGTCGCCCCGTCCGCCACGTGCAGGCACACCCGGCCCGCGAGCTGAGACCGCAGCAGCGTCGCGCCCGACCCCAGGTCACTGCCGAACCGCTGGCCACCCGCGATCACGTGGATGTCCAGCGCCGCACCCAGTTGCGCGAGCTTGACCAGCAGCGCCACCGACCTATCCCGCAACGCCACCTCATCCCGATCACGGGAATTGGTGACAAGGAACAACTCGGCCACCTCATCGATCACCAGAACGATCGGCGGGGGCGGGTCTTCCAGCTCCCACACCGAGCGCACCCCGGCCACGTTGCACAGGTGCGTGCGCTCATCCTTCACATCGCACAGCGCCTCCAGCAGCTCCACGGCCTCTGCCCGCGTGGTCGCCATCCCGGACAGGCGCGGCCGGTAGACGTTCAGCTCAAGCCCGCCCTTCAGGTCGATCGCCACCAGCGCGACCCCTTGCGGGGCGAACCTGGTCACGATCGCGTGAATCAGCGTGGACTTGCCCGAACGCGTCGCCCCGACGATCAGCCAATGCGGCGTGAGCCGGAAATTCATCAGCCACGACGTGGCTTTCTCGGTGACCCCGACCACCAGCACCATCACCGGCGGACCAGCCGGGGCGGTGGCACCCGCGCCGAGCGCGTCAGGGTCGCGCACCACCACCCCCGCCAGAGGGTCCGAGAGCATCGCCTCAATGTGGATCAGGCCGCGCACAGGCGAGGTGATCCGCACCGAGTACACCCGCCACGCGTGCATCAGCGCCTCAGCACACTGCGCGTACTGCTCCGGAGTCTGACCCGGCATCAGCCGCACCCGCACCCGCAGCCCGTTGCGCGTCGGGCGCCCGATCCACAGCCGGGGCACCACCGGGCGCACCTCCTGCCCCCGCACGATCAGATCACCGACCATCGCCTGAGAGGCACGACGGGAGACCGACAGGCCCCGCTCGATGCACAGCGCCCGCCACGTGCGAGTGATCCGGAACCAGGTGAGCGAGTAGCCGACGACGTACCAGTACCCCACGGGGGAGCGGTGCCGAAGCACCGCGCCCGCCGCGAGCCACAGCACGACCGCGCCCAGGAAATACGTTCCAGGACTCGTCGTCCAATGCATGCCGCTACCCTGCCTCTCCGTAGACCAGGCGCACATACAGCGCGGTCAACAGGTCCCGCATCTCAAACAGCGGGTTGATGACCTCCCAGTACTTGCGCAGCGCCGCGTCCTCGGAGGCGATCTCCGCCAACTCATCCGCCAGCGTCTTAAGCACAGCCGCCTTGTCCGCGACCTCCCGCAGCACCGCGCGGGCATCGTCGTTCAGGTCCATCACGCGTCACCGCCCGCGAGAAGCTGAGACGTAAGCAGCGTGTTGAGATACTTTCGGCCGGCCTCGGCAGCTACTGGGCCGGGCGCAGCCTCACCACACACCCGGGCCGTCTCCGCCCGCGCCGCACGAGCCCGCGCCGCAACCTGGTCCGCGAGCCGAGCAACCGTGTCCAGAACGGTCCCCATCTCGTACAGCGGCACCTGTCCGCCCTCGACCAGGAACACGACCTTTGACAGGTCGCTGTGCACGACCTCGACCGCTTCGAGCAGTTGCGCCAGCTCCGCACTCACGAGCCACCGCCCGTATCGGACGCGCCGTCCAGGTAGTGCAAGCCGAGCGCGCCGAACACGGCCCGCTTGACCTGCTCCACGATCTGAACGCCCGGCGTGTCGCCGTCCCACTCCGAGGCGAGCTCGCCCCAGTCTTCGACAGCGTCCAGGGCGGAGGCGCGGACGTATTCCGCGACCGTCGCCACCCCGAGCAGCCAGGTGAACGGATACACGTCGTCGCGGGTCTGGCGGTCCTTCTCCAGACGGGCGAGGCTCGCGATGTACGCGCCGATGCGGCGCATCTCATTCTCGATGTCCTCGAAACTCACGAGGCACCGCCCTTACCGGACGAGCGGCCCGGACCGGCGGAGTCGGCGGCCGTTGCCGTTGCCGTCGCCGGGGGCGTGGTCGCCCGGGCCGGCGTGATCGATTCCGCCCGGTAGGTGACCCCGGAACGACCCTCGCGCTCCCACGGCCGAGCCTCCAGCCGATCGAGCACCACCGGCTCACCCTCCACCAGGCCGACGGGCTCGCCCGCGACCTCGACATCGAGCACCGCCGCGCGCCGGTCACCCTCGACCTTCACCAGCACCCCGACCAGGTACAGCGGCTTGCCCGACTCCCGGTCGGTACGGACCTCACCCGTGGTGAAGTCGGACCGGACCTCTGGCGCCGCCGTGCACAGCACGTTGCACAACCGGCCCCAGTCCACCGGGATCACACGCATCGTCACGACGCACCCCCGAATCGGACCGCATCCGTGGAGTAGAGCCGGATCTGCGCGCCCGGAGAGGTGGCCGCGCCCGACGCGGCCGCCGACGCCTCACCCGCCGAGGCCTGAACCGCAACCGCCTCTTGCGTGGTGAACGCCTGAAGGATCTCCTCGGCCATCGCATCGTTCGCGACCTCGGTCGGAATCTGCGCACTGCCGAGGCTGGACGACGATGCACCGACCACGATGTTGCCGTCAGCGGCCAACACCAGGTCGCCCGCGTTCGTCCTCCCCGCCGCACTCGCCGTCAGACGCAGGTCCACCGCCGTGTTCGCCGCCGCAACCTGCGCGTTCGCGCTCGCGCCGACGCTGGTCGACTCCTGAACCGTCGTACCCGACTCGTTCGCCGAGAACGACCCGCACGAAGCGAACCGCGCAGCCTCCGCCTTCACGAACTCCGACGCCTCAGCCGCCGTCGGGAACTCCCACACCGTGTAGGAGTACAGCTGCGTACCGGCCGAGTTCTGCCCGGTGTCCACGAGGAACGCCTCTTCCCCGTAGCCCGGACCACCCGCGTAGTTGATGACCTGAGCGCACGTCATCGACGACAGATCATGCGACTTGTTCACCGCGATCTTGTCGCTCGTGTCGTACTCGCCGTTCGACGACTCCGCGATGTCCGAGGGGTAGAGCCCGTTCGGAACCCACCCCCACATCGCCAGCGCGTCATACGTGCCCGACAGCCGGGCACCGGACCCGGCCTGGACCACGACCCCGTTCGACGACCCGGAACCGCCCGCGCCGCCGGTGCTCTTGCCACTCGACGAACCGCAGCCCGCGAGCGAAAAGGCGAGCAGGACGGCCGAAACCGCGCCCGCCGAGAACTTCACAGTCTTGGTGATGTACAGCTACAACCAGTCACTTTGGTATCGCGCCGGACAACCGCCGATCGGTTGTCCCAACGAGGGACAAGCTTAGGTACAAGCGGCGCGCAGGCGCAAGGCCTATTCCACGAAGGGACAAGCTTTGGTATAGGTTGCCTAGAGGGCTTAGCCAATGCGCCTTCATATGTTGCGTCCCGAGCCCCACGGGCGTTGCCCGCGCCCTCCACGCATGCGAGCCAGCACGCGAGCCCGAGCCCCTACGTGAAAGCGAGGAGCGTGCACCATGGCCGACTCCGACGGCCCCATCGTGCGAAGCACCCTCACCGAGCAGATCACTTCCCGTCTGCGCGCAGCCCTGAACGACGGATCGTTCCCGGTCGGACAGCCCATCCCCAGCGAACACGAGCTGATGAACCGCTACGGCGTATCACGCAACGTCGTACGCGCCGCCATCAGCCAACTGCGCGGCGAAGGCCTGATCCTGACCGTCCGAGGCGTCGGATCGTTTCCGGCCCAAACCGTGCGGGATCTTCCCCGCACCAGCGGCGACCCGTGGGACACCCTGATCCCGACGAAAGACCCGCTCATGCGCCGCGACTACGCCGACCGCGAGACCGCAGCCCGCTTCGCCGTCCCCGACCGCATGATGATGCTGATCACCGAGCGCCCCGCCACCCGCGAGGACACCGGACAGAAAGTCCTGACCGCACGCGCCATGCCCGCATCAGCGTTCTTCAACATCGAACCCAGCCCCAAGCCGTTCGAGATGACCCGCGCCGAACTCATCGACCTGTTCACCCGGCACCACGGCCCGCTCACCGAGGAATACGGATTCCAAGCCGTCGCCGCCGACCCCGACCAGGCCCTAGAACTCGCCCTCCCCACACGCGCACCACTCATGGAGATCACCCGCTACACCCGGGGCGCCCAAGGCCAGCTACTCATGACCGAAACCGAGATCAGCACCGGCCCCGGCACCCGACACATCACCACCCGCACACCCCTGAGCTAGCCCGCCGCCCCCGGCGACCGGTGAGCCTGCGGCCTAACGTTGCTTTACCTCATCAAGGCGCGGCGCGCTTCGCGCGCCGCGCCGCCGGGCGCGCACCCGCGCGCCCTCGCGCTTGCGCTGCGGCGCTGGCGCGCCGTTCGCGCGCAAGCGCGCGGGCACCCGCCCGGCCCCCTGGCACCGCTGACGGCTCCAGCACCGACCTACCGTCTAGCGTCGGGGCCGTTTCAGGGTATACACGGTGCCGTTTATTCCTGTTGACGGGTTCTGATCGACAAGCTCCCAGCCGTCTCGCCCAAGTTCGCTTAGCAAGTGTGCGATTTGAACGTTATCGCGAACATCCAAATTTGGCCTGCCAGGGAAGGATATATACGCTACCCATTTCAGATGCGGAGGGGGATCAAAGTTTCCCTCCTGGCAATAATCGACAGTAGCGTACTCCCAATTGGAAGAAGCAGAGTTGGTGCCATAATTGTTCTGCGTCACGGAGCCGCCGTACATGTTCCCGACTGCCACGCCGCTACCGCTGCTGTAGTTCCTGTTGCTGGCTATAACGTTTTGGTTATGGACGCTGTAAATTGCGGAGGCCAGCAAGTCTTTAAGTTCAACCTGTTCCGGGACGGTCAGAGCTTGGACCCACGAGCTACCCGCCGGAGACGCTTCCAGGCGGGCGGGTTCCATGCGCCGTTGGCGAAGCCATTTGTGCAGCCTGCCGACCGGTTCAAGAGACGAAGCAAGTGCTGCGTCCACCCGGTTCCCGATGATCCCTGCTGCCGCAGCATTGGCGATGTATGACACTATTTCGCCTGTAAACAACATCTGCCCCCATATATAGGTGATCTCGATGCCGCTGTGGGTTTCAGTGTACATGGTCAGCCCGCGAGCACCCGGCAACCGCCGAATACGCTCACCCCGGCCCGTTTGCGCCTGTCCTATCCGGCAGCTTCGGCGCCACCGGCCGCAGCACCGGAATCCCCTCCACCTCCACCAGCCGCAAAAGCATGATCGACCCGTCGCCCAGGTAGTTGAAGCACCGAAGATCCCGGCCGACCGAGCCCGGCTGCACGCTGGCAATCTGCGCAATCCACGGCGACCGGCGCGACTTCATCCACTGGACCACCACACCCACCCGCCAGCACC
>NZ_JAGSOH010000214.1 GCF_018139625.1 Actinospica acidithermotolerans
GGGCGATCCAGATGCCGGGGGCGGCGGTGCCGAAGCCGAGGCGGGTCAGACTCGCGCGCAGCTCGTGGCGCTTGTCGCGCTCGGTCTCCGGCACGGAGAAGACGACGAGCAGCCAGCCGTCCGCCTCGTCGGCGCGGTTGTGCTCGAAGATGCGCGAGTCGCCCTCGGCGAGCATCTCGAGTGTCGCGCCGTCCAGCGAGTAGCCGGCGGACTTGCCGTGGCGCACGGGGGTGAGCACGCCGCGGCGCTTGAGCCGGGAGACGGCGGAGCGCACGGCGCGGTCGTCGAGGCCGAGGTCCGACATGAGGCGGATGAGCGCGGCGACCGAGAGCCAGTTGTCCTCACTGCGCGCGTAGAGCGCGAACAGCGTCAGGATCAGCGGCCCCAGGCGGGAGGACGTCGCCTGCGGCTCCTCCCGATCCGTCCCGCCCGCCACCTCGGTCTCCGTAGTCACGGTCGCCCACCCTACTGGCCCGGGACCCGCAGCCGGTCCTCGGGGATCTCGGCGACGCCCAGGATCTCGATCATCGCCTCGGGCTGCCACAGCGCCGTGCAGCCGATGCCGGCCATCGCCGGGTACACCGGCCCGGCGAGCTCGCGCCAGACGCGGCCGATCTCCTTGCCGTGCGCCTGGTAGTCGGGGATGTCGGTCAGGTAGATCGTCACGCTGACCAGGTCGGCCGGCTCGCCGCCGGCCTCGCGCAGCGTCGTGAGGAGGTTGCCGAAGGCCTGCCGGAACTGCTCGACGATGCCGCCGGGCACGATCCGCATCCGTGCGTCCAGGGCCGTCTGGCCGCCGAGGTAGAGCGTCGTGCCGCTGAGGGTGCCGTGCGAGTAGCCGCTCGGGGCGGGCAGCGACGCGGGATTCACCGGGATGGGCGTCATGTGTATTGACTTTACCTGACGGTCGTGAAAAATACGAGATACAGCAGTGGTCGACCGAACGGAGTTCGCTCATGGAGCCCGACTTCAGCAAGTACCGGCTGGAGGGCGACAACTCGATGTACCGGCTGCCCGGCGGCCTGGTCGCGCCGGTGGTGACCCGGGCCGGCTCGGAGCACGGCAACACGGCCGACTCCGGCGGCGCGGTGCGCGTCTCGGGCGTGAGCATCCAGCACACCCCCGCGCGCCGGCTCTGGTACGGCAAGGTCAGCAACGAGCCCGGGTACCGCTCCGTCTCCCACCACCACGGCGAGGCCGAGACGGGCGGCTACGTGCTCTCCGGCCGGGCCCGGATCTACTTCGGCGAGAAGTTCGAGGACTACCTCGACATGGAGGAGGGCGACTGGGTCTTCGTCCCGCCGTTCATGCCGCACGTCGAGTGCAATCTGTCCCGCAGCAAGCCGCTGGTCTGGCTGACCACCCGCACGCCGGAGAACATCGTGGTCAACCTGCCCGACGTCCCGGACGGCGAGCTGCGCGACTGGCTCGACCGGTGACCGGACCGCTGCCCGGCCGCACGGCGGAGCGGGCCACCTCGGAGACCGTGACCGCCGCGCTCGCGCTCACGCCCGTCGAGCCCGAGCACTTCGACCTCGCGTTCACCGGCTTCACGCAGCCCTGCCCGTGGCCCAAGGCGTACGGCGGCGATCTCGTCGCCCAGGCGGCGGCCGCGGCGATGCGGTCGGTCACCGACGGCAAGAGCCTGCATTCGATGCACAGCTACTTCATGCGCCCGGCCGACATCGGCGCCGAGATCCGCTACGAGGTGGAACTGCTGCGCGACGGCCGCGGCTACAGCACGCGGCAGGTGCGCGGGTACCAGAACGGCAAGCCGGTGTACGTCTGCCTGGCCAACTTCGCGGCGGGCGCGGACGGCCCGGCGTACGCGGCCGAGCCGATGGAGACCGTCCCGGAGCCCGAGGCCCTGCCGAGCTCCGCGGATTATCTTGACGGCCGTCACGGTGGCACGATGACAGATCACTCGCGGGCTTACTGGTCCGGCGGCCGCGGCTTCGACATGCGGCACGTGCCCGGCCCGGTCTACCTCGAGGTCGAGGGCGGGCGCGACCCGTATCAGGCCGTGTGGGTCAAGCCCTTCGACGCTCTGCGTCCCGTCGACGGGCTCAGCGACGCGCAACGCGACGCGGCGGCGCTCGCCTACGTGTGCGACTACACGATCCTCGAACCCGTACTGCGCGTGCTCGGCCTCGCCTGGGCCGATCCCGGGCTGGTCACCGCCAGCCTGGACCACGCGATGTGGTTCCACCGGCCGGTGCGCACCGACGGCTGGCTGCTCTACGTCCAGGAACCGGCGAGCGCCGACCACGGCCGCGGACTGGGCACCGGACGCTTCTTCACCCGCGACCGACACCACGTCGCCACCGTCGCGCAGGAGGGCGTGATCCGCCCGGCTTGAAGGGATTCGTGCTCTGATGCAGTTAGCCCGCTCCGCCCACCTGGACCCGTTCACCCGCGACCACCTGCCGCCCGAGCAGGAGTGGCCGACGATCGAGTTCACCACCCCCGAACTGCACTACCCGGACCGGCTCAACGCCGGGACGGAGCTGATCGACGTTCCCGCCGCCGCCTTCGGCGCCGACCGGCCCGCGCTGCGCACGCCGGAGGGCGAGGTCTGGTCCTACGGCGAGCTCCGCACGCGCGCGAACCAGGTCGCGCAGGTGCTCGCCGAGGACCTCGGCCTGATCCCGGGGCAGCGCGTGCTGCTGCGTTCGCCGAACAACCCGTGGACGGTGGCCGCCTGGCTCGGCGTGCTCAAGGCGGGCGGCGTCGTGGTGACGACGATGGCCGCGCTGCGGCCGCGCGAGCTGGCGCCGATCGTCGAGCGAACCCGGCCCGCGATAGCGCTCGTCGACCATAGATTCGCCGAGGACGTATACACCGTGCGGATCTCGACGGCGCCGCAGCTGCGGGTCGTCGAGTACGGCGGCTCCGACCCCGATGACCTGGTGAAGCGCGCGGCCGGGAAGTCGGGTGAGTTCGCCGACGTGCAGACGGCCGCGGACGACGTGGCACTGCTCGGCCCGACCTCGGGCAGCACCGGCGTCCCCAAGATCACGATGCACTTCCACCGCGACCTGATGTCGATCGAGAACACCTTCGGCCGCCACACGCTCCGCCTCCGGCCGGACGACGTCGTCGCCTGCACCGCGCCGCTGGCCTTCACCTTCGGCCTCGGCATGCTGCTCGTCTTCCCGCTGCGCGCGGGCGCCTGCGCGCTGCTCACCGAGTCCAGCACGCCCGATCAGCTCGCGCAGTACGTGGCCGACCTCGGCGTCACCGTGCTGGCGACGGCGCCGACGGCGTACCGCGCGATCGTGCGCTCCGGCCGCGACCGGCTGCTCTCCGGGCTGCGCGCCGCCGTATCAGCAGGCGAACACATCACCGAGGACGTCTGGCGCACGCTGCGGGACGACCTCGGCCTGTCGGTGATCGACGGCATCGGCGCGACGGAGCTGCTGCACATCTTCATCTCCGCGGCCGGCGACGAGATCCGGCCAGGCGCCACCGGCAAGCCGGTGCCCGGCTACCGCGCGACGATCCTCGGCCCGCGCGGCGAGGAACTCGGCCCCGGCGAGCCCGGCCGCCTCGGCGTGATCGGCCCGGTCGGCTGCCGCTACCTCGACGACCCGCGGCAGAAGGACTACGTCGCCGACGGCTGGAACGTCACCGGCGACATCTTCCACCGGGACGAGGACGGCTACTTCTACTACCACGCCCGCGGCGACGACATGATCGTCTCCTCCGGCTACAACATCGGCGGCCCCGAGGTCGAGGCGGCGCTCGAGACCCATCCGGACGTGCTGGAGTGCGCGGTCGTGCCCCGGCCCGACCGCGACCGCGGCTCGGTGGTGTGCGCCTTCGTCGTCCTGCGGCCGGGCGCGGAACCCGGCCCGGAGAAGGCCCGAGAGCTCCAGGAGCACGTCAAGCAGACGCTCGCCCCCTACAAGTACCCGCGCGACATCCGCTTCGCCGAGCGACTGCCGCGCAACGCGAGCGGGAAGCTGCAACGCTTCGCGCTGCGCCGGATCGTCGAGGACGAGTACGAGAGGAACCACCCGTGAAGATCGCGATCATCGGCGGCGGCCCCGGCGGCCTGTACCTCGCCGCGCTGCTCAAGCAGCTGGACCGGGCCCACGAGATCACCGTGTGGGAGCGCAACGCGCCGGACGACACCTTCGGTTTCGGCGTGGTCTTCTCCGACGAGACGCTCGGCGGCATCGAGAACGCGGACACCGGGTTCGCCGAGACCCTGGCGCGGCATTTCGCGCGGTGGACGGACATCGACATCCACTACCGCGGCGAGCGGCACACGGTCGGCGGCCAGGGCTTCGCCGCTCTGGGCCGCAAGGATCTGCTGCACCTGCTCCAGGACCGCTGCCGCGAGCTCGGCGTCCGGCTGCTGTTCTCGACGCTCGCTCCCGGGGTCGAGGAGCTACGCGCCTCGCACGACCTGGTGGTGGCGGCGGACGGAGTGAACTCGGCGACCCGCGCCGCGCACGCCGACGTGTTCCGGCCGAGTCTGGACCCGCGGAGCAACAAGTACATGTGGCTCGGCACCGACCGGGTATTCGAGGCCTTCCAGTTCTTCATCAAGCAGACGCCGTGGGGCACGATGCAGGTCCACGGCTACCCGTACTCCGCGCACGGATCGACGTTCATCGTCGAGATGCACGAGGACGTCTGGCGCGCCGCCGGCTTCGACGAGACGGCCGACCTGCCGCTGGCCCCGGGCGTCTCCGACGAGAAGGCCGTGGCCCGCCTGCGCGAGCTGTTCGCCGAGGAGCTCGACGGCCACGAGCTGTACGCCAACAACTCGAAGTGGCTGAGCTTCACCACCGTGCGCAACGAGCACTGGCACGACGGGAACCTGGTGCTGCTCGGCGATGCCGCGCACACCGCGCACTTCTCGATCGGCTCGGGCACGAAGCTCGCGATGGAGGACGCGCTCGCGCTCGCGGCCTGCCTGCACGAGAACGACGGCATCGAGGCCGCGCTCGACGCGTACGAGAGCGAGCGTCGGCAGGTCGTCGAGTCCACGCAGCGCGCCGCGCAGGCGTCGCTGGAGTGGTTCGAGAACATCGGCATGTACGTCGGCCAGCCGGCGACGCAGTTCTGCTTCAACCTGCTGACGCGCTCACGCCGGATCACGTACGCCAACCTGCGCACCCGCGACCCGGAGTTCGCCGACCGGGTGGACGCCGAGTTCGCCGCATCACAGGGCCTTGAGACCGTTGTGCCGGCGATGTTCCAGCCCTTCCGGATCGGCGCTCTGGAGCTGAAGAACCGCGTCATCGTCTCGCCGATGGACATGTACTCGGCGCTCGACGGCGTGCCCGGCGACTTCCACCTCGTCCACCTGGGCTCGAAGGCGATGGGCGGCGCCGGCCTGGTGATGACGGAGATGGTGTGCGTCTCCGCCGAGGGCCGGATCACGCCCGGCTGCGGCGGCCTGTGGACGGACGGCCAGCGCGACGCGTGGGCCAGGATCGTCGAATTCGTCCACGCGCAGAGCACCGCGCGGATCGGCCTGCAGCTCGGCCACTCCGGCCGCAAGGGCTCGACCCGGCTGATGTGGGAGGGCATGGACGACCCGCTGACCGACCCCGCCGAGAACTGGCCGCTGGTGGCCCC
>NZ_JAGSOH010000215.1 GCF_018139625.1 Actinospica acidithermotolerans
ACCCCGGCCCCTGCGCCACCTGCCCCTGACCGCAAACCGGTAGCCGGGCGCCGGTAGGCGGTCGCCAGTCGCCGGTCGCCGCTTGTCGGTCGCCAGTCGCCAGTCGACGCTCGCCAGTCGCCGGTCGCCGGTCGCCAGCCGACGCTCGCCGGTCGCCGGTCGCCGCTCGCCAGTCGCCAGTCGCCCCGCGCCCGCCACTGCTCACAGAGCACCGGCCACCGGCCGCCTGCCACCGAGCACCCAGCCCAGCGCCCAGCACCCAGCAGCATTCCGCGTGCTCTACATTCGACCTCGAAGGCGGACAGCGGACAATCTCCCGCTTCGCGCTCCGCCCACGTCATGACGGCAACGGCTGGATCGCCTCAATCAGCCGCCACTGGAGCCTGGACGGCCCCAACCCGCGTTAGCACCCGGCCTCATCCTGATCGACAAGTCATCGCTTCTGTCGAGACGGCACGCTGGTGACCCCGGCGTTCCCGTTCGGATTCGATGCTGCGGCCTCGTCTGTGAATTCCGACTTCAACTGACGAGAAACCGGCGGCCACCGCCGCCGTCCGCTCGCCCTATCCGAAAGCGCCGTCCGCCATGAACCGTCCGATGTCCTCGAACGCCAGCCCCCACTCCCCTAGCGCTTCATCAGCGTCTTGGCCGGCGACTGGGGACAGCGGTGACGCGGCCCTACCCGGCGTACGCGACAACCGCGGCGCGGGTCCCGGCTGAGGCCACTGACCGTCCACATCGATGAACGTGCCACGAGCAACATTGTGCGGATGGGCATGCGCCTCGAACGGTCCGAGTACCGGTGTGACGCAGGCGTCTGAGTCGGCGAACTGCGCCGACCATTCGTCCCGCGTCCGGGTGAGGAAGATCGCCGCCAAGCGCTCCTGGACCTCGGGCCACGCGTCACGATCGTGCTGACGCCGCACGAGTTCGGTGGCGTCCGGGACACCGAGGCCGTCCAACAACTCAGCCCAGAACTGCGGTTCCAGCGCGCCGACCGCGATGAACCGGCCGTCCGAGCACTCGTACGCAGCATAGAAGGGAGCTGATCCATCGAACAGATTCCGGCCACGGCGATCGTCCCACAGTCCCGCGCCTCGCAAGGTATGCAGAACGGAGGTGAGCAGCGCCGTCCCGTCCACCATCGCGGCGTCGACCACCTGTCCGGCACCGGACCGGTCACGTTCCCAGAGCGCGGCAAGGACGCCGACGACGAGCAGCATCCCGCCGCCGCCGAAGTCGGCCACGTAGTTCAGCGGCGGCAGCGGCGGCCCGGACGCCGGGCCGAGCGGCTCCAGCGCGCCGGCGATCGCCAAGTAGTTGATGTCGTGCCCAGCGCGCTGTGCCAGCGGACCGTCCTGGCCGTAGCCGGTCATCCGGGCGTAGATCAACCGGGGGTTACGGGCGAGGCAGGGTTCTGGCCCGATGCCGAGCCGTTCGCACACGCCCGGGCGGAAGCCTTCGATGAGCACGTCGGCCTGCTCGGCGAGCCGCAGCACCATCTCGGCGCCGACCGGACGCTTGAGGTCGACGGCGATCGAACGTCGCCCCCGGGTGAGCGGGTCAACGGCAGGGGTCTGCGCAGTTGAGGAAGGATCTTGCCGCAACCGTGGCTGCAACTCTGGCTGGGGCTGCTCGCGCTCGTCCTTCTTCACCGGCGCCGGGGCGCGGTCGATGCGGAGGACTTCCGCGCCGAGGTCGGCGAGCACCGTGCACGCGAAGGGCGCGGGTGCGAGGCTGGCGATCTCCAGGACGCGCAGTCCGGCCAGGGGTCCCGATCCGTGCTCGTGTGCGCTAGGCATTGCGCAAGCGTAGTTCAGCGCGGGAAGCACGAAGCCGCCCGCGGAGAACAGAGTTCCCCTTGGGCGGCCGGGTGCGAACTGTTGTGCGTGCCGGGCTCAGTTGCTGAAGAAGTTCCAGCTGAGCGAGCCGTGCGTGCCGGAGTGCGCCGAGTGGGCCGCGAGCAGCAGGAACACTGCGATGTCGGCCGCGCCGAGCAGAATGCCCAGCACCGCGCGGAACCGGCGGCTCCGGTCGGAGCGCACGCCGATCACACCGAGCACGATGGCGAGCGGGCCGAGCACGAGGTTCGCCACAAGCAGGCCGACGAGGCCGCAGACGAACGAGACGGCCGCGAACGGGATCGGCTTCGACGTCGTCGGCGTTGCTCCCGTCGCTCCGGCCTGGCCGCGCGCACCACGCGAGCCAGGGAGCGCCGTGGCGGACGACTTGGCGGTTGCGGTGGCGGAGCTGCCGGCGGCCGGTCCGGACTGCACCGGACGGTCGGCGAGCCGCGTGCCCGCGCCTGAGTTCTCGGTCTGCTCAGCCACGGCGCGCCGCCTCTCCGTCGCCACGGCGGGCGGCCAGGCTGCGACCCGCGTAGATCAGCAGCCAGGCGCCGATGACGGCCGCCAGCACGAGGCCGACCGGGCTCGTCACGAACGCCAGCGCCCCCACGAATACAGCGAGCAGCACCATGGCGATCATCAAAGCGATCATGATGCCTCCCCTTCCCGAACTGCGGTCGAAGACCATGGTCTCCGATCGCGACTTCAGATTCCGTAACACTTGTTCACTGAAATCCAGTGTACGCTACCTCAAGAGAGCGAACAGTCGTTCACCGAGTGAGTTGGGTCACAGCATGGCCGAGATCGAGACCTCGAGCACTGAAACGGCAGCGGCCGGGACGGTCATCGGCGCGTCCGTGCCACTGACCGGCGTGCGCAGCGCCAAGAAGCTGGCGACGCGTCAGACGCTGCTGGACGCCGCACTTCGGTTGATGGAGCAGCAGAGTCTCAGCAGCCTGGGACTGCGCGAGGTGACGCGCGAGGCGGGTATCGCGCCGGCAGCGTTCTACCGGCACTTCGCGGATCTCGGCGAGCTCGGCGTGGCGCTGGTCGAGGAGTCGCTCGGGAGCATGCACGAACTGATTCGGGACATCCGCACGCCGGACGCGGAGACCGAAGACGTCATGCGGCGCACGGTCGACGTCGTGGTCGCGCACGTGCGCGCCAACGTCCCGCACTTCCGCTTCGTAGCGCGCGAGCGGCACGGCGGCGTCGCAGCGGTGCGCGCGGCCATCGCCGCACAGCTCGACACGTTCATCGACGAGCTCGTCGAAGACCTGAAGCTCCAGCCGGAGTCGGAGGGCTGGGACAGCCAGGAGCTGCGCGTACTCGCCCGCCTCTACGTCAACGTGATCATGCTGACGGTCGCCGATCTCCTCGACTCGGGCCTAGAGAATCCCCTGGAGGAAGCACGCATCGTCGCCGAAGCCCTGACACAGTTGCGCCTGGTCACGGTCGGCCGCCTGCACTGGCCAACCGACCGGCCGTAAGCCGCAGAGGCAACAACTCGGCCAGCCAGCCAGACGGCCAGCCACCGTACCCAAGGACAAAGGGGCGGCGAGTCGACAGGTTAGCCACCGTCGGCGAAACGACAGAAGCGGACAACCTGGCCAGCCCAGCCACCGTACCCGAGGGGCATCGACTCAACGGGTGGGTGGCCGTAGGCAAAGCGACATAAGCAGACAACTCGGCCAGACGGCCAGCCACCGTACCCAAGGGGGCGGCGCCTCGACAGGTGGCCGCCGCCGGTAACGGGACGGCGAGTCGGCTGGCTGTACAACTCTCGGAACCGGCCAGCTGTTCATTTTCGGAATCGGCCAGCTGTTCATTTTCGGAATCGGCCGGCTGTTCGCTTTCGGCGACGGGGCGGCCGACCCTGACGGTTCGGCGCCGTACGCGAGAGGGGCTGGAATCAGCAGGTCAGTCGCCGTCGGCGAGGGCGGCGGCGCGCTCGGCGGGGGTGAAGCCGTAGCCCTGGCCGGAGCGGCCGCGCGTCATTGCATTGCTCACCGCGGCCAGCGAGCTTGCGGTTCCGGCCGGCGAGGCGCGGAACGTCAGGGCGTGCTGGGCAGGGATGCCGTAGCTCGTCGCGACCTGAACCGCGTCCATGTTGGCGCCGATGAGCAGCGTCTGCCAGCCGTAGACATCCTGCTGGTGCGTGATGATCTCCTGGATCTGCGGGCGCTTGTACTCGCGCGATGCATTCTCCATACCGTCCGTCGCGATAACGGCTATGACCGCGCCGGGGCGGTCGTGCTCTGCGAGCGAGGCCAGCCACTCGCCCTCCTGCGCGAAGGCGAAGCCGATCGCGTCCAGGAGCGCGGTGCCGCCGCGCGGAACGAGCCGGTATGCGGGGGCCTCGGCGAGCGGGACGTGGGCGAAGACGACGTCGTGTTCGGTGTCGAATTGGTACAGCGACGCCGTGGCCCATCCGCTACCGCCGTCACCGGCGCTACCACCGTCGCCACCACCCGCGGCGGCGCCGTCAACTTGGCCGGTGAACAGGGCGTTGATGCCCTTCTCGGTCGCCGCTTTACACGCGTGCATGGAGCCCGAGCGGTCGACGATCATGATGATGTGCCGATAGTCAGGGTTCGTCATGGCTCGATTGTGCTCTGCCGAGCGGGACAGTGCGGCGGACGAATGTGGCAGACTGGGGATTCGAACCTTCTACACATTCGTAGCATGTCAGAGGCACCATTCCGGCAACCATCTCAGGCGGGAGGACGCGTGCGACGCGAGCGGCCAGGCGGCGGACCGGGCGACCGAGGGGACGACGGGCCGACGCTGCCCGAACAGGGCGGCGCCGGACGGCGGGCGGCCGGCGAGCTGGAGTCGGCGGTCCTCGGCGTGCTGTGGAACGCCCGGGAGCCGTTGAGCCCGGGCGAGGTGCGTGAGCTGCTCGCTCGTACGGACGGGACGGGCGCGGCGCTCTCGTACAGCACCGTCGTCACGATCCTCACCCGGCTGCACGAGAAGGGCTCGCTCTCCCGCCATCGCGACGGGCGCGCGTTCAGGTACGCGCCGGTGTCGGACGAGGCGGGGCTCGAAGCGCGGCGGCTGTCGCAGCTCCTCGACCGATCTGCCGATCGGGAGGCTGTCCTCAGCAGGTTCGTCGCCGATCTGTCCGAGCGAGATGAGGAGCTACTGCGATCGCTTCTCGGTGGCGCCGCGGACGGACTCATCGACCCGCAGTGCGCGAACGGCGGAAGCACGGCCGCCGGTCACGGGCACCGGGGCAGCCACAACGGCCCGGGCCACAATCCGGAGGGCGCGAACGGCGGAAGCATGGCCGCCGGTCACGGGCTCGAGGGCGGTGGCAACGGCGTGGGTTCCAGCGGGCCTGGCGGTGATGAGGGGAAGAGCCGCTGACTGCGGTGAGAAGCTATGCGCGTCCTGATTCTGTTGTCGCTTCTTTTCCCGCTGGCGGCGGGGCCGCTGGCCAGGGGCGTAACCTCGCGTGTCGAGCCGATGGTGGGTACGTGGGTGATGACGGGTGCCGCGCTGCTGCTTGCGGGGACTAGTTGCGGGGCGCTGGGGCTGCTGGTGCTTTCGCCGCTGGTGAAGATGGCGTGGGTCGCGCGGCTTGGGCATTGGTCGTCGTCGATCGTGGCGGGGGCGGGACTGCCG
>NZ_JAGSOH010000216.1 GCF_018139625.1 Actinospica acidithermotolerans
GCCGGGGCGTGATGGGCATGCGAGGGCCTGGACGTGGGGCCGGGGGTAAGGGGCCAGGGCGCGAGCCGGTCCGGTGCGCGCCCTTCGGGCGCCCGAATGAGCCTTCGAATACGCCCGGCGCCGTGCAAAGGGCTTGCGCCGCGCCGTACCCGCTGGCAGGATCTTGCCGTTCGCCACCGACCAGGCCCTGACCTCAGGAGTTGAGCCTATGTCTGTCCGCGCCTTCACCCCGAAGAGCCGCCGACAGTCCTAGCAGCACCGCGGATGAGACGCACGACTTCGGCGGCATGTACGCCTTTCGCCACATGCCAATAGAAGGATTTTCCATCATGGACTTCGACGTCCAGCACCACGCCCGCACCCTCGCGCTGCGCGTTCCCGCGCACCTGCGGGTCGGGCCGTTCGTCTGCCGCTTCAACCCCAGCTGGTCCAGTCCGTTCGCGAACTACGCCATCCCCGACGACCACGCCGAGCCGACCCGGGACGACGTGAGCGCGCTGATCGCCGCGTTCCGGCAGCGCGAGCGCCGGCCGCGCCTCGAATACCTGCCCGCCTGCGCGCCCGATGTCGAGAAGGCGCTGCTCGCGGCCGGTTTCGAGGTCGAGGACCGGCCGCCGGTGATGGCCTGCCAGCCGCAGAACCTGGACATGCCGGAACCGTTGCCCGGTCTCGAGTTCCGCGAGCCGCGCAGCGACGACGACCTCGACGAGCTCGCGGCCATCCAGCACCGCGCCTTCGGGGAGCCGGGCGATCCGGAGCCGGGCATGGGCGCCGCCGCGCGCCGGGTCTACGAGAACGGCGGCATCCTCATGCTCGCCCTCTACCGCGGCGAACCGGCGGGCGGCGGCTCGTGCTCCGCGCCGGTGGACGGCATGACCGAGCTCGGCGGCGTCGCCGTGGCCGCACGGTTCCGCCGCCGCGGGATCGGCGCCGCGATCTCCGCGCAGCTCACGTCCGCGGCCCACCGGCGCGGCTACCGCCTCGTCTGGCTCGAACCCGCGGACGAGGCCGTGCAGCGGGTCTACGCCGGGATCGGCTTCCGGCCGGTCGGCGAGAAGCTGAACATCTCGCTGCCGGGGTAGCGGCCCGGCGGCCGCTCCCGACGACCGGTCCCACCTGCTCCCGACGGCCGCCCTCGACGGCCGCCCTCGACGGCCGGTCTCTTGGGAGTGGCCCTCTCCGCGCCGCCGCGGCCGCCGAACCGCCGCGTCGCCCTATCCGCACGGTCCTAACCGGGCGAGATCCGGACGGCGGTGACCTTGTACTCGGGACAGGAGGTGGCCGTGTCGGCGTGGTCGGAGGTGAGGGCGTTGACATTGCTGTCGGGGAAGTGGATGGCGCAGAACAGCTGTCCCGGCTCGGTCTGGGTGCCGATGCGGACGGTGAGCCTGGCCCGGCCTCGGCGGCTTTCGACGGTGACGGGCCGGCCGTCCGCCAGCCGGTGGCGGGCGGCGTCGTCGGGGTGGACGTCGAGGTGGTCCGTGGGGGCCAGGCGCAGGTCGTCGGTGCGCCGGGTCATGCTGCCCGAGTTGTAGTGCTCGAGCCTGCGCCCGGTGATCAGCAGGAGCGGATACTCGTCGTCGGGCTGCTCACCGGGTGGGAGGTACGGCGCGGCGGCGAGGTGGGCGCGGCCGTCCGGGGTGGCGAAGCGGTCCGTGTAGAGCTTGCCGCGGGCATCGCCGCCGGGCGGTGGACAGGGCCAGGGCAGCGCGCCTTCGCGATCCAGGCGTTCGTGGGAGAGCCCGGTGAAGTGCGGGCTCGTCCGGGCGCACTCGTCCAGGGCGGCAGCCGGGGTGGGACAGCCCAGGTCGGCGCCCAGGGCGGCGGCGAGCGCGTGCACGATCTCGAAGTCCGTCCGGGCCCGGCCCGGCGGCCGTGCCGCGGCTCGCACCCGCTGGAACCGGCGGTCGAAGTTGACGAACGTCCCGTCCTTCTCGAGCCAGGAGGCGGCCGGCAGGACGACGTCGGCGTGGCCGGTCGTCGCCGAGGGGAACAGCTCCTGGGCGATGACCAGCGGGCAGGCGTCGAGCGCCGCGGCGACCCGGTTGCTGTCCGGGTCCGTGCTGCACACGTCCTCTCCGATGATCCACAGGGCTCGGAGCCGGCCGGCGCGGGCGGCGTCGAACATCTGCGGGATCCGCAGCCCGGCGCGATCAGGGACGGGCACGCCCCAGACGCTCTCGGCCAGGGCGCGGGCCTCGGGCTCCGCGACCTTCCGGTATCCGGGAAGGCTGTCCGGCAGGGCGCCCATGTCCGAGGCGCCCTGCACGTTGTTCTGGCCGCGCAGCGGAAAGACCCCGAGCCCGCGCGACGTGCCGACCGCTCCGCGCAGGATGGCGAGGTTCGCCAGCGATCGCACGCCGTCTGTGCCGTGCAGGTGCTCGGTGACTCCGAGCCCGTAGAAGATCGCCGGGCACCGGGCGCGGCCGTAGCTTCGCGCGGCGGCGACGAGGTCGGCTTCCGGGACACCGGTGACCTCGGCCGCGACCGGCGGCGGGTACCGCTTGACGGTCTCGGTCAGTTCGGCGAGCCCGGCGGCCCGCTCGCGCAGGAACTCCTCGTCCACCAGTCCCTCGTCCAGCAGCACGTGCGCGATGCCGTGGCACAGCGCGACGTTGGTGCCCGGCCGCGGGCGCAGGTGGATGTCCGCGTATCCGGCCAAGCCGACCGCGCGCGGGTCGGCGACCACGAGCGTCGCTCCGTTCAGCGCGCGTTGGAGCAGCCGGGCTCCGACGACAGGATGCGCCTCGACCGGATTGGCGCCGACGACCAGCAGGCAGTCGGCCCGCTCGATGTCGTCGAACGAATCGGTGCCGCCCGCCAGCCCGAAGGAGGCGGTCAGCCCGGCGGCCGACGGGGCGTGGCAGAGCCTTGAGCAGTTGTCGATGTTGTTGGTGCCGATGACGGTGCGCATGAACTTCTGGATCAGGTAGTTCTCCTCGTTGGTGGCACGCGCGGAGCTGATCGCGGCGATCGAGTCCGGGCCGCCGGCGGCGATCGCGGCGTTCAGTCCGCGGGCGACGTGGTCGATCGCCTGTGCCCAGCTGACGGGTTCGAGTCGCCCGTCCCGGCGGAGCAGGGGCTCGGTGAGCCGGTCGTCGGCGCGCAGGTAGCCGTGGGCGAATCGGCCCTTGACGCAGGCAGCTCCGCGGTTGACCGGGCCGTCGCGGCCGGGCAGCACCGCGAGTACGCGGCCGTCTTCGGCGACGACGTCGAGCGAGCAGCCGACGGCGCAGTAGCCGCAGGTGGTTCGGGTTGTGACGGCGGCCTCGGGCAGAGCGCGGGATGCGCAGGCGCCCGGTGGCAGGCCGGGCTGGTGGATGGCCCCCGTCGGGCACGTGTCGACGCAGCCGCCGCAAGATACGCAGTCGGACTCGGCCCACGATCCGCCGCCGCCGGGCGCCACGACCGTCTCTGCGCCGCGTCCGACCAGGGTGAGTGCGAAGGCGCCCTGCGTATCCGCGCACATCCGCACGCAGCGCCCGCAGGCGATGCACAGGTCGCGATCCAGGTGGACGTACGGGTGGGACTCGTCGCGACCGCGCCCGCCGGCGCCCTTCGCCGTCTCGGGAGTGATGCCCATGGAGGCGCAGAGCTCGGCGAGCTCGCTACGGCCGCCCGCCAGCGCTCGGGCAGGCAGCGCCGAGACCAGCAGCCGGACCGCGTCCTCCCGCAGCGCATCGAGCTCCTCGCCCGCCGCCTCGACCGGAGTGTCCTCGCTCGCCGGCGTGACGCAGGCTGCTGCGACGTTTCCGCCGACGCGGACCAGGCAGGTCCGGCAGGAGCCGACAGGTCTGAGCCGATCGTCGTGACAGAGGGTCGGCAGCGTGAGCCCGGCCGCGCGTACAGCGTCGAGCACCGAGGCTCCCGGCGCCACCTCGCAGGCGTGCCCATCGACGACGACGCGCATCACACCTCCCAGTCGTCCAGCCGGTCGCCGCAGGCGCGGACCAGGCTGCGCACGGCGGCGGGGATGCCGCGGCCGAACGCGCACAGGCTCGCCTGCTCCAGCACACCCATCCAGCGGCGGTAATCCGGATCGGGCGGCCCTCCGGCAGCGGCGAGCTCAAGGCCGCGCCGCGACCCGACGCGGCACGGCGAGCACGCGCCACAGCTCTCCGCATCAGCGAACTGCCACAGGTAGCGAAGCACCTCGCGCGGTTCGACGCTCTCGTCGAACGCGACGAGACCGGCGTGCCCGAGCGCGGCCCCGGCCGCCGCCAGGTCGCGGTCGGTCAGGGGCACGTTCAGCCGGTCGGCCGGCAGGAATCCGCCCAACGGGCCGCCCACCTGCAACACCGTCAGCCCGGCGCCGCCGCGCAGCCCGCCGCCGAGTTCGCGCGCGATCCAGTCCAGCCCGGTGCCGAACTCCACCTCGTAACAGCCCGGCCGGGCGAAGCGCTCATTGAGGCACACCAGCTTCGTGCCGGTCTGCTCCGGCACGCCTCGCCGCGCATAGGCCTCGCCGCCGTGTTCGATGATCCACGGCACGGCGGCCAGCGTCTCGACGTTGTTGACGACGGTCGGGGCGTCCCACACCCCCTCCTGTGTGGGATACGGCGGGCGTGACCGGGCACAGCCCCGTCCGCCCTCGAGACCGGCGATCAGCGCCGTCTCCTCGCCCGCGACATAGGAGCCGGCGCCCGAGACCACCCGCAGATCGAGCGACACCGGGCCTCCGTGCACCCGGGCGCCGAGGTGACCGTCGCGGTACGCGCGCCGCAGTGCGCCCTCCAGCTGGTTCAGTGCCTTTGGATACTCCGAGCGGACGAGGACGATTCCCGAACTCGCCCCGCAGGCGAAGCACGCCAGCGCCAGGCCCTCGAGCACCCGGTCCGGATCCCGCTCCATGAGCAGCCGGTCGGCGAACGATCCCGGATCCCCCTCGTCGCCGTTCGCGACGACCAGCGGCGACGGGTGGCCGACGACCGCGGCCCACTTCGCCGCCACCGGGTACGCTGCCCCGCCGCGCCCGCGCAGGCCCGACCGATCCAGCTGGGTCCGGACGTGCTCGGGAGTGCACATCGCCGCCACCCCGGGCCACACCCGCCAGCCCGGCCCACCGGAAAGAATCCCGGACAGCAGCACGGGATCCCCGGTCGCGTCGGCGGCGGGAATGTCGGGATCCGTCCGCGTGCTGCGGCCGCCCAGCTGATCGACGAGATCGGCGCCGGCGCACGGTTCGTCGCCGTCGAGGGCGGCCGGGGCCGCATAGCAGTAGCCCAGGCAGCGCACCGCCTGCACCGACACCGCGCCCTCCCTGCC
>NZ_JAGSOH010000217.1 GCF_018139625.1 Actinospica acidithermotolerans
GGCCTGCGCGGGCACGCCGGCGGGGGTGGCGCCGTTGGAGGAGGCCGGCTGGTAGTCGTTGAAGAAATCCCACCAGGCCTTGTCGACCGACTCCGGGTCGTGCAAATACTGCTGGTAGATCTCGTCGACCAGCCATTCGTTGGGTCCGAACTGGGCCAACTCACCCGGAGGAGTCTCGCCGCCTGCCGGGGCCGGGGTTGACTGAGACGTCGTCGGTGTGGACTGTGGCGACACGGCGGTTTCCGCCCTCTTCCGCTTCGTAGATCCGCGTGGGGACTGCTCAACTGCCCGGTAGAAAGGCCGGGAGCCGAGGGATCCGCGAGCGGGCCCGAGCGGTTCCTCCTCACAGCGGGCAGCGGTGCTCAGGCTACGCTCTTTTCGCCGCGATTCGCAGTTCGCACCGGCCAACGCGACGAGAGTCACACTAACTCGGGACCTGAACCACCCTTACTGAGCATAATGCGGTAGCCCGAGATGACTATTCCGACGTGGATGCACTCGGCGCGGGATCGGCGGGCAGTTCAAGCCGGATGAGCGCCCCCCGGATCGAGCGGGCACAGGGCATGACCTCGATCGTTCCGCCGTGCGGGGCACAGGGCATGACCTCGATCGTTCCGCCGTGCAGGGCCACCGCCCAGCGGGCCCTACTGCTCGGGAGCGGCAGGGGCCGGATCGGCGGGCAGTTCTAGCCGGATGAGCGCCCCTCTGACCGACGGCATGACCTCGATCGTTCCGCCGTGCAGGGCCACCGCCCAGCGGGCGATCGCGAGGCCGAGGCCGGTTCCGCCACCCGGCTCGGTCTGGCCGGCGGCGCCGCGGGTGAAGCGCTCGAAGACGCGGGTGCGCTCGGGCTCGGGGATGCCCGGGCCCTCGTCGGCGACCTCGATGCGGAGCATGTTCTCGTGCGTGCGCAGGGCCGAGACCTGGACCAGCCCGTCGGCCGGGGAGTGCTTCGCGGCGTTGTCCACCAGGTTGGCCACGACCTGGTGCAGCCGTCCGGCGTCGGCGCGGGCGACGAGGGTGGGCGGGCGCACGTCGAGCCGGTAGCGAACGGGGCGCCCGGCGGTCTGCGCCTGCCGCACCACCTCGGCCAGGAAGGGCTCGACGGCGAAGTCGGAGACGTCCAGCGGCACGGCGCCGGCCTCGAGCCGGGAGAGGTCGAGCAGCTCCTCGACCAGCAGCCCGAGCCGCTCCGTCTGCGCGAGCGCGGCCTTCACCGCGGCGCCGTCCGGCTCGGTGACGCCGTCCACGACGTTCTCCAGCACCGCGCGCAGCGCCGAGATCGGGGTGCGCAGCTCGTGCGAGACGTTGGCGATCAGTTCGCGGCGCGCGCGGTCGGCGGCCTCGAGGTCCGCGGCCATCTGGTTGAAGACGATAGCCAGACGGCCCACTTCGTCCCGGGAGGTGGCGCGCACTCGTCTGGAGTAGTCGCCGTGCGCCATCGAGGAGGCGGCCGCGGCCATCGAGCGCAGCGGCGCGATCATCCCGTGCGCCAGGATCTGGACGACGATCAGCGACGCGACGACGGCGACCGTGACCACGTAGCGCGCCTCGATGCCGAGCGAGACCCCGACCGCGGAGAACACGGCCGAGACGATGACCGAGGTCGCGACGAGCACGCCGAGCTTGATGCGCAGGGAGGAGAGCCGGTCGAGCGGCTGCAGTTCGCGCAGCTCGCGCAGCCGGGGTACGCGGTCGGAGCGCCGGGGGGTCACGGTGAGGCCGCCTCGGGCCCGGTCTCCAGCGCGTAGCCCACGCCGTGCACGGTGCGGATCCGCTCCGCGCCGATCTTCTTACGCAACGCCTTGACATGAGAGTCGACGGTCCGGGTGCCGGAGGCGTCGGCCCAGTCCCAGACCTCGGCGAGCAGCGCCTGCCGGGAGACCACCTGGCCGGGCCGCCGGGCCAGGCTGAGCAGCAGGTCGAACTCGATCGGCGTCAGGTGCACCTCGGCGCCGTCCGCGCGCACCCGGCGCCTGGCCCGGTCCACGGTGAGCGGATGGCCCGGCGAGCCCAGCTCCAGCGGCAGGCCCGGGTCGGGTCCGTCGCCGTTGCCGTTGCTCTTGAGCGCCTGCGCGCGCACCAGGTCCACCCGGCGTAGCAGGGCCGTGATCCGGGCGATCAGCTCCCGCATGGAAAAGGGCTTGGTCAGATAGTCGTCGGCGCCCGCGCCGAGCCCGGCGAGCAGGTCCGACTCGGCGTCCCTGGCGGTGAGCATCAGCACCGGCAGCGGCTGCTCGGCCTGGATCCGGCGGCAGACCTCGAGCCCGTCGAAGCCCGGCAGCATCACGTCCAGCACCAGCGCGTCCGGCTTCTCGGCGCGCGCGGCCTCTATCGCGGCGGGCCCGGTCGCGGCGTACGCGGTCTCGAAGCCCGCCGCGTTCAGCCGGGCGAGCACGGCGTCGGCCAGCGTCGGTTCGTCCTCGACCACGAGGATCTTGCGGCGCGGCGGCTCGGGCGATGGCTGGCTCATGGTCAGCAAGCGTACGCGCGGCGGCGCGCGACCCCTGGTGCCCGGGCCGGTGTTAGGTTTTTCTCGAAGCCGGAACCGACTGATGGCATAGGCCGAGGAGCCGTCGACATGACGCAGCAGTTGACAGAGACCGCGCAGTGGCAGGCGCTTTCCAAGCACCGTGAGGCCTTCGGGGACACCCACCTCCGCGAGCTTTTCGCGACCGACCCGCAGCGCGCCGGGCGCTACACCCTGAACGTCGGCGACCTCAGCGTCGACTTCTCCAAGCAGCTGATCACGGACGAGACCCTCAGCCTGCTGCTGGAGCTCGCGCAGGCGCGCGGGGTCGAGCCGCTGCGCGACGCGATGTTCGCGGGCGAGAAGATCAACGTGACCGAGGACCGGGCCGTGCTGCACGTGGCGCTGCGCGCGCCGCGCGGGGCGTCCATCGAGGTCGACGGCGAGAACGTGGTCCCCGGCGTGCACGAGGTGCTCGACCGGATGGGCGTGTTCGCCGAGAAGGTGCGCTCGGGCGAGTGGAAGGGCGCGACCGGCGAGCGCATCCGGAACGTCGTCAACATCGGCATCGGCGGCTCCGACCTGGGCCCGGCGATGGCGTACGAGGCGCTCAAGGAGTACTCGCGGCGCGACCTGACCTTCCGCTTCGTCTCCAACGTGGACGGCGCGGACCTGTACGAGGCCACCCGCGACCTGGCCGCGGCCGAGACGCTGTTCGTCATCTCCTCGAAGACGTTCACGACCGTCGAGACCATCACCAACGCCACCTCGGCCAAGCAGTGGGTCCTCGAAGCGCTCGGCGGCGACGAATCCGCGGTCGCCAAGCACTTCGTGGCCGTCTCGACGAACGCCGCCGAGGTCTCGAAGTTCGGCATCGACACCGAGAACATGTTCGGGTTCTGGGACTGGGTCGGCGGCCGCTACTCCTTCGACTCGGCCATCGGCCTGTCGCTGATGATCGCCATCGGTCCCGAGCGCTTCGGCGAGATGCTCGCCGGCTTCCACACCGTCGACGAGCACTTCAGGAACACCCCGCTCGCCCAGAACGTCCCGGCGCTGCTCGGCCTGCTCGGCGTCTGGTACGGCTCCTTCTTCGACGCCCAGACGCACGCGGTGCTCCCCTACTCGCACTACCTGTCCAGGTTCTCCGCGTACCTGCAGCAGCTGGACATGGAGTCCAACGGCAAGTCCGTGCAGCGCGACGGCGAGCCGGTGGCCTGGCAGACCGGCCCGATCGTCTGGGGCACCCCGGGCACCAACGGCCAGCACGCCTACTACCAGCTGATCCACCAGGGCACGAAGATCATCCCGGCCGACTTCATCGGCTTCGCCGAACCGGTCACCGCCGCCGCCGACCCGCGCGGCGCCCACCACGACATGCTCACCGCGAACTTCCTCGCGCAGACCGAGGCCCTCGCCTTCGGCAAGACGAAGGAGGAGGTCGAGGCCGAGGGCACCGCGGCGCCGATCGTGCCGCACCGCGTCTTCAAGGGCAACCACCCGACCACCACGATCCTCGCCCCCAAGCTCACCCCGTCGGTGCTCGGCCAGCTCGTCGCCCTCTACGAGCACAAGGTCTTCACCCAGGGCGCGATCTGGAACATCAACTCCTTCGACCAGTGGGGCGTCGAGCTCGGCAAGGTCCTGGCGAAGAAGATCGAGCCGGAGCTGACCGCGGACGGCACGCCGCTCCCGGACGCCCACGACTCCTCCACCAACGCGCTGGTGGCGAAGTACCGCGAGCTGCGCGGGCGGTAGGGCGTAGCACAAAGTCTTGCACGTAGCACGGCCAGCCGGTCGTGCTACGGTGCATTCATGGGTCGCACCATTACACAGCGCGAACTGCGCAACGAGAGCGCCGCCGTGATGGACGCGGTCGAGAACGGTGAGACCATCACGATCACGCGCAACGGCGTCCCCACCGCCGAACTGCGGCCCCTTACGGGTCGACGCCGCAGGGGGGTGCGCACGGACGAGTTGAAGCGCCTGTTCGCAGGTCACCCGCGCGTGGACTACGCGGCGATGCGTGCCGACATCGAAGAGTTCTTCGGAGACGACGACGGAATCCGCGACGAGGACTATGAGTGAGCGCAAGCCGATCGGGCTGCTTGACACGCGCACGCTGATCGACATCGAAGACATCCCCGATGAGCGGCTGCCGATCGTCTCCGAGGTCTGTGCGATCTCCATGGCCGAGCTGATGATGGGCGTCCATATGGCCAGGGACGCCGCTGACCGGTCAGCGCGTATCACGAAGCTGCTCACCGTGGGCGCAAACTTCGACCCGTTGCCGTTCGGGGACAAGGCCACGAACTCCTTCAACGCCCTAGTCGGGCTGACCGTCGCGATCGGCCGCAACCCGAAGCCACGCAAGAACGACCTGATGATCGCCGCGACCGCGGTGGCGAACGGGCTGCCGCTGTACACGGCGAACATCGACGAATTCAAGGGCCTCGAGAGCATGCTCGAAGTCGTCGAGGTGCGGCGGCGCTGATTCGGTCTGAGACAATGGGGCAATGACCGAGCCGCGCCGCACCTCCTCCTCGTCTGAGCCCCGCAAGCCCGCCTCCTCCCAGGCAGGGCGCAACGCGGCGCGCAACGCGCGGGGGCGCAAGGCCGAGGAGCTGGAGATCGCGGAGCGGCGCAAGCGGCAGTCGATCGCGAAGGCGGAGCGGCGCACGACGTCGGAGCGGGTGCGCTCGGCGGAGCCGGCGCCGACGGCCGCGGGGCGGGCGCCGGAG
>NZ_JAGSOH010000218.1 GCF_018139625.1 Actinospica acidithermotolerans
CCCCGCCCCCTTGCGCCGGACCGGACGGGCACGTATCTTCTCGATGTATCGAACCGATACATCGAGAAGATACGTAATCCGGAGGGGTCCGCGATGAGGCGAACGAACTACGACACCGAGCAGCACCAGGACTACGCGCGCGGCCGTGCGCTGACGGAACAGCAGATGCGGGCGTGGATGCGCGCTTTCGCCGATCGTCTGCCCGAGCGGCGTCCGCTCGCCGGTCTGGACGTCGGGTCCGGCACCGGGCGTTTCGCCCCAGCCCTCGCGGCCGAGTTCGGGCCGGTGACCGGTGTCGAGCCGTCGATCCGGATGCGCGAGGTGGCGCAGGCGCATTCACGGCATCCCGAGGTGCGGTATCTCGCGGGCTCGGCGGAGGAGATACCGGCGCCGACCGGCAGCGCCGACTACGCCGTCCTCCTGCAGTCCTGGCATCACGTGCAGGACAAGCCTCGGGCGGCGCGCGAACTGGCCAGGGTGGTCAAGCCCGGCGGCCGGCTGATCGTGCGCACCGGATACAGCGACCACATGCCGCGGATCTGGTGGCTCTCGCACTTCCCGAACGGGCTCGAGACCGACGCCACGCTGTTCCAGCCGCTGCACGAGGTCATCGCGACGCTGACCGCGGCCGATTGGCGGGTCGTCAGCTTCAGCCCGTTCACCGAGCCGTCCGTGGGTACGCGCGGCGAGCAGCTTGAACAGCTGCGCCTGCGCACGCACTCGATCTTCGGCTACCTCACCGACGACCAGCTGGAGACCGGCTTCCGGCGCCTCGAGAAGGTCGTCGGGGCCGACCCCGCCGCCCCGGCGCCCGAGGACCCCGCTCCGCTGCTCACCCTCGAACGCCGCTAACCGAGGCTGTCGCGGCCGCGGCCCCCGGCTGCGACGGCGGCCCTGTCCCGTTTGCCGGCCAGCCGCAGATCGCGGAGGTTCCAGCCCACGCCGCGGGGGTCGGCCTCGCTCGTCGCCGCGCGGAAGAGCTCGGCGGCGCGGCGCATGGAGAGGCGGGCATGGCCGCTGTACGGGCATCGATCGGCCGCGGCGACGCGCGCCGTAGCGCGGCGCTCGGTCAGGAACAGGGGGCCGTTCGTGCGGCCGATCGTGAGCAGCGGCAGGAGCTTCGCGGATCGATCGCCCCAGACGATGCGGTCCACCCGCCGGGGAGTGCCGCCCTTCCGTCGAATCCTGCGAAGGCCGAGGTCGAGGTCCGATACGTCGAGCGCGAGCAGGTGTTCGGCGGGAGCGGTGGTCTCGTAGATCAGCTGCCAGAGTGCCTGCTCGCGGAGCGGGGCCCGCAGCGCGAAGACCCGGGCCGGATCGACGTCCGCCGACGTCTCGGGCGCGACCCGGCCGCCATCGCGCGACGTCACGTGACCCTTCAGCGCCTGCTCCGCCTGCGGCCCGATCCATCCGCGCGCCGCCCACCAGTGCGCGGCGTTGCGCAGAATCGACACCTCGCGCTCGTAGGTCCGCCGGTCGATGTACATCAGTGCCCTGCGAGCCGCGGCCTCTTGCACGACCGCTGTCGCGGCGTCGCCGTCGAGGCGCGAGAGGGCGACGACGGGAATCGGAGCGCCGCGTCGGGCGGAACCGGTCGGCGGAATGCGGCCGACGAGGAGCCAACCCCACGTCGAGAGCGTGACCCGGTAGACGCGCTGGGATGCGGGGGAGAGGCGCGAACCCGCGAGGTACCGGTCCACGGCCACGACGTACTCGACCGGCCTTTCCATCGCCTCTCCCGCAGTAAATGAACCGGCTATCGCGGTAAACAGATCTCTCTTTGCTTGCAGCATCACCGTAGCAGGCCGTTCTCCTTGTCCCGGTCCGCCGGAAAGACGCACTCTCATGAGTCATGAAGACTCAACTCCGGGGCTCCTCATTCCGGCGCTATTCGCTCGGCTACGCGACCTCGCTGATCGGCACCGCGATGGCCGGCCCGGCCAACGTCTTCGCGTTCCTGGACACCGGGCACGGCGCGGACGGGCTCGGGCTGGTGCTGGCCGCCGGGATCGTGCCGATCCTGCTGTGCCTGCCGGTCGCCGGAGTCGTGGCGGACCGGATCGGTGCCCGCCGCGTCATCCTGTTCGCCGACAGCCTGCGCTGCCTGAACCGCGCGGCGTTCACCGCCACGCTGCTGCTCGTGCACCGGCCGCCGGTGTGGGTGTTCGTGCTCTTCATCTGCGTGCAGAACTCGGGTGACGGGTTCTTTCTACCGGCCTACAACGCCCTGATCCCGCGACTCGTCGACGAGGACGCGCTGGTCTCGGCGAACGCGCAGATGAGTGTCGCCCGGTCCGCCACCTCGGTCGTTGGGCCGTCGCTGTCCGGCGTGCTCGTCGCGGCGTTCGGGCCTGCGCTCGTGCTCGGCCTCGACTCGCTGAGCTACGCCGTCTCCTTCGTCGCGCTGCTCGGCATCCCGGTCTCGCTCCCGCCGGCGACGGGCGAGCGCCCGCGATTCGGCCGTGACCTGCGCGAAGGCTGGTCCGTCTTCGCCGCGCACCCGTGGTACTGGATGCAGACGGTGCAGTTCGCGCTCTTCAACTTCGTCGTCTGGGCGCCGTTCCTCGTGCTCGGCCCGACGCTCTCGGCCGGGCACTACGGCGGTGCGCGCGCATGGGGCCTGACCATCGGCTGCCTCGGGCTCGGCCAGGTCATCGGCGGCGGCGTCCTGCTGCGCCGCTGGGTGACTCCGAGGCATCCGCTACTGATCAGCATCATCACCTCGGCGGCGTACGCACTGGCCCCTGGAGCCTTCGCGCTGAGGTTGCCGCTCGCCTCGATCGCCGGGCTGATGGTCGTCTCGGGAGCGGGGACCGCGATCTCCGGGACGCTGGCCGCGTCCGTCGCCCAGCGCGTCCTGCCGGAGGAGGCCTTGGCGCGGGTGAGCTCGTACAACGTGCTCGGCGCCTACGCGCTCGGACCGATCGGGCTCGCGATCGCGGCGCCGATCGGCGGCCATCTCGGGTACCCGACGGTCCTCGGCTTCGGCGCCGTCTACCAGTCGGCCTCGGTCGCGCTGCTGCTCGCGATCCCGGCGGCCCGCCGTATCGAAACCGCTACTCGACCCGCGGAGCCGACTTCCGCGTCATCGTGCGCACCTGCGCCGAGACGGCCCACAGCAGAAGCGTCACCAGGAAGCTGATCGCGGAGTACTGATCCGTGATCCGGAACAGCTGCACGATCGTCCCGAGCGTGATGAACAGCATCGCCGCCGTCAGCAGCGCGACGCACAGGTGCACGCGCCGGTCCATCCGGAAGAACCGCCAGCCGTACGAGCCGACCGCCCGCCGCGCCGACCACGCGGTGTACGCCGGACCCGCCAGCAGGAGCGCGGCGAGCACCGATCCGAGTATCCGCTGGCCGAAGCCGCCGAGCACGGGGGCGATGGCGTCCACCGCGTCCACCGCGAGCACGCTCAGCCACGTCAGCCGCCAGATCCGGCTCAGCAGGATCGAGTCGATGTTGCGGCGGGCCAGCTCCTGATGCGGATCGGAGCTCAGTGCCCTGCGGAAGCCGCGCAGCGCACGCGACCAGCGGTGCGCCGAACGGTCAAGCACGGCCAGGTTGTTCAGCGCCATCGCATGCTGCGGATTGAGCTCCAGCACCCTCAGGTACGCGGCCCGCGCGTCCTGTTCGCGGCCGACCGCCTGGTAGGTGAGCGCGCAGGCGAAGTGCGTGTCCGGGCTGTCCGGGCCGAGCTCGCGGGAGAGCTCGGCCGGGGCTATCGCGCGCCGCGGATCGAAGTGGCAGACGCAGCGGGCCAGCAGCATGTGCCCGCGCCACTCGTTCGGCGCGAGCCGGGTCGCCTCCAGCGCGATGGTCGCGGCGAGCCGGAACTCGCCGCGCTTGTAGTGCATGTGCGACAGGACCCTGCGACCGTGCTCCGAGTCCGGGTCGGCGGCCACCGCGGCGCGCGCCGTGCTCACCGCCTCGTCCTGCCGGCCGACCGCGGACAGGCACAGCGCCGCGAGCCGCAGCGCCTCGGCGTCGTCCGGCTTGCCGGCCAGGATCCGGCTCACCACCTCGAGCGCCTCCGGCGCGCGCCCGAGATCGTACAGCTGCTGGGCGCGGTCGATCTCGACGTACGCGCTCGCCGTGTCCGTCACAGCATCCTGCGCTTCTTCAGGTAGGCGGCGAGGTCGTCGTAGACGCCTGATTCATTGGCGAACATGGCGACGTTGCGGGCGCTCTCCAGCCAGGCGCCGACCGAGGGGCGCACCTCGGCGACGGCGGCGTCCAGGTCGCCCATGCCGATCATCCTGACCTGGCCGGACCGCGCCGAGTCCATCAGCGCAAGCTCGGCGGCCGTCTCGCACACGTGGGCCAGGTCGGCGCCCGAGTAGCCCTCGGTCTTCTTGGCGAGCGCGCCCAGCTTCACGCCGCCGACCGGCCGGTCCTTCAGGTGGTGGCGCAGGATCGCCTCGCGTGCGGGCTGGTCCGGCGGCAGCACGAGCAGCGTGCGGTCGAGACGGCCGGGGCGGCGCAGCGCCACGTCCACGTCCCACGGCGCGTTCGTCGCCGCGAGCACGAAAACGCCCTCGTTGGCCGCGTCCACGCCGTCGAGCTCGGTCAGGAACTGGTTGACCACGCCGCGCGCCGCGTTGTTGCGCAGCTGGCTGCGCTTCTGCCCGATGGCGTCGATCTCGTCGAAGAACAGCACGCACGGGGCGTTGCGCCGGGCCGTCGCGAAGATCTCGCTCAGGTTGCGCTCGCTGTTGCCGATGTACATGTCGAGGATGTCGGCCAGCGTCACCGAGATGAAGCTCGCGCCGAGTTCGCCGGCGACGGCGCGCGCGATGAAGGTCTTGCCGCAGCCGGGCGGCCCGTAGAGCAGCAGGCCGCCCTTGAGCGACTTGTGGTAGACGCGGCTGAGCTCCGGATTGCGCATCGGCGCCAGGAAGGCGACCTCGAGCCGCCGCTTGACCTGCTCCATCCCGCCGACGTCGGCCAGGCTCACCGAGGCGGACTCGAGGTCGAAGGCGGGCTCGGTCAGCCGCTCGCCGTCGTCGCCGACGAACAGCGGCTGGGCGAGATCGCCCAGGTCCCCGAGGTCGCGGGCCGCGGCGTCCCAGTCGAAGGACTCCTCCGCGTCGCCGGGTACCCGGCTCTGGCCCGGCACCGTCTTCTCGGTCTCCGCCGCGCTCGGCGCGACCGGCTCGAGCTGCGCGGGCCCGGCGGCCGGGGGCGGGGG
>NZ_JAGSOH010000219.1 GCF_018139625.1 Actinospica acidithermotolerans
GGGGCAGGGTGCAGATCGGATAGGGCGACGGGCTCGGGCTCGGGGCCGGGGAGCCCGCGCAGTCGTCGCCGGGCACGTTGACGTTCACGAGCGAGGATCCCCCGACGGTGACGGTCAGCCCGTCGCCGCAGTCGGTGACCGAGAGCACCGACCGCGTGCTTGAAGTCTCCGAACCCGGACCCTGCGAACCCGAATCCTGCGAGGTCGGGTTCTGCGCAGTCGAGCCCTGCGAGGTCGCGGTGGCGGTCGCGGCTTCCGCGGCGGCTTCGGCGGCGCCGGCCGGGATCGCGAGGAGCGCCGCGCACAGCCCGGCGGCCGCGAGCGCCCGGCGCGGCGCGTGGTGGCGGTGCGGCATCTCAGTCGGACCCCGGCGCGTCCAGGAACTGGTGCAGCGGCGTCGCGTCCGTGTGGATCAGCCCGTGGTAGAGCGAGTCGAGGTCGAGCACGAACCAGAACGACAGGCACACCAGCAGCGTGGTCACGGCCAGCCCGGTGAAGGCGAGCGCGTCGGCGCGCAGGCCGAGCGCGAGCGGCGTCAGGATCGTGATGAGGCTGAGGATCCCGAGCGCGACGATCAGGATCGGGGAGGTCTCCGAGTTCGAGGCGGCCAGCCGGTCGTCGCGCGCCGCGGCGAGCGCCTGGTACTCGCCGATCGCCTGGTCCTCGATGGTGCCGAGCGAGTCACCGGCCGCGACCGGGTGGGTGACCGCGGCCTGTCCGGTGTCGATCGCCCGCGCCGCCGCGTCCTCGGCCGCGTCCGAGGGCGGCGGCCATTCGTGCGCGAGGACGGCGTCGGCGTAGTCGATCGCGGACCGGCGCACGACCGCGCCCTCGGCGGCGGGCATCCGCTGCGCGGTCTGCACGAGCGCGGTGAGCGTCGTGGACTCGGTGCGCAGATCGGAGTTGATCTGGTCCACGTTCTGCCACTGGACCACGACCACCAGCGCCAGCAGGACCATGTACAGCGTCGAGATGAATGTGTTGACGTAATCGAGTGCCGGCGCGTCTTTCCGCTCGGGCCTGTGCTCCTTCCTGGCTCTCTCGACGACCAGCAGCGTCGCGAGGGCGGCCAGGACGAGGACGACGAGCAGCGCGATTCCCACGAAGCTATCCCCTCCTACCGGGTCCCGATCGGCCCGGATCTTCGAATGCGGATCTCCCCGCCGTGCTCGCGTGGAATCCACCGAATCGAGGGATTTACCGGCAATCATGGAGTCGCGCCCGCGATACGCGCGCCGGATACGCATCCGTACACGCTTGGGCGGCGGTCCGTTCGTCCCACAGTGATGCGTCGTCAGCTCTGCGGAAGCAGGGTCGGAGACTAGCTCCAGGAGTGCCCGCCTCCTGGGAGAGGGGTTGCCCGCCATGCCCGAGAACCGCTACACCAGGCGGCGGGTGCTCGGCACCGCCGCCGGCGCCGCCGGGCTCGGCCTGCTGCCGGGCTCCGTCCGCACGGCGCTCGCCGACGCGCGCCCGGCCGGCGGCTTCGGCGCCGTCGAGCACGTCGTCCTGCTGATGCAGGAGAACCGGTCCTTCGACCACTACTTCGGCACCATGCCCGGCGTCCGCGGCTTCGCCGACCCGGACGCGCTGCGCCTGTCCAACGGCGACTCCGTGTTCTACCAGCCCGACGCGGAGAACCCGGACGGCTACACGCTGCCGTTCCACCTGGACACCAAGACCACCAGCGCCCAGGCGATCCCGTCCACCAGCCACGCGTGGGCCGTGCAGCACCAGGCGTGGAACGACGGCGCCATGGACCGGTGGCTGCCCACGCACCGCGCCGCCGACGGCGTCAACGGCCCGTACGTGATGGGCTACTACGAGCGCGAGGACATCCCGTTCCAGTTCGCTCTCGCCGACGCGTTCACCGTGTGCGACAACTCGTTCTGCTCGGTCCTCGGCCCGACCTGGCCGAACCGCCTCTACTGGATGACCGGCACGATCGACCCCGGCGGCCTGCACGGCGGCCCGGTCACCTCGAACTCGTATCCGAACGGCGCCTACACCTGGACCACCTACGCCGAGCGGCTGCAGGCGGCCGGGATCTCCTGGAAGGTCTACCAGGAGGAGGACAACTACAACTGCAACCTGCTGGAGAACTTCGCGCGGTTCCAGAACGCGCGGCCCGGGAACCCGCTCTACGACAACGGCATGGCCCGCCAGGCCGCCGGCGCGTTCGAGGACGACGCCCGCAGCGACAACCTGCCGCAGGTCTCCTGGATCATCCCGACCTCCACCCAGTCCGAGCACCCCGACTACATGCCCGCGGCCGGCGCCGACTTCGTCGCGGGCAAGATCGAGGCGATCGCGGCGAACCCGAAGGTCTGGGCGAAGACCGTGCTCATCCTCACCTACGACGAGAACGACGGCCTGTTCGACCACGTGCCCCCGCCCACCCCGCGCGCGGGCACCGCGGACGAGTTCGTCGGCGGCCTGCCGATCGGCGCGGGCTTCCGCGTCCCGACGATCGTCGTCAGCCCGTGGACGGCCGGCGGCTGGGTGTGCACCGAGCGGTTCGACCACACCTCGACGCTGCGCTTCCTCGAGCGGTTCACCGGCGTCGCAGAGCCCAACATCAGCGGCTGGCGCAGGCGCACCTTCGGCGACTTCACCTCCGCGTTCCGCTTCGGCGCGCGGGACCTGCGCTTCCCGGCCCTGCCCGACACCGCCGCCCTGCTGGCCGAGGCCGAGCAGGAGGTGGCCGCCAACCCGGCGCCCACGCTGCCCGGCGCCGACCAGATTCCGCCGCGCCAGCAGGTCGGCTGGAAGCCGACCGTCTGACGATCCGACTGATCCGACGGACGGACCGACCGACAAGCCCTCTGCCGACGCTCTGGCGGTCTGTCGGCGGCGCCGCTTCCCCGGGCGCCCGGCGCAGCTCCCCCGGCTCGACGTGCACCGGCCGGGCCCCCGGCCGGCGGGATCCCCCTCCCTCCCGGCCATCCCGGTACGGTGCCGCGGGTTGACGCGCGGATTACGATCGCGGCATGTCGAGATCTGATTCCGCCTTCCCGCCGCCCGCCTACCCGCGGGCCGAACGGCTCGACCTGGTCGAGGAGCTGCACGGGCACCGGGTGCCCGACCCGTACCGCTGGCTCGAGGACCCGGCGTCGCCCGCGACGAGCGCGTGGTCGGCCGCGCAGGACGCGCTCTACGCCGCGTTCCAGGAGGCGGCTCCGGACGGCGGGATCCAGCGCGAGGCGTTCCGCAGCCGGGTGGCCGAGCTCGCCGACGCGGGCGCGGTCACGGCCCCGGTCTGGCGCGGGGAGCGGTTCTTCTTCACCCGCCGCGAACCGGGCCAGGAGCACCCGGTGCTGCTGACGGCCGGTCAGGACGGCGTCGAGCGCGCCCTCATCGACCCCGGCGCGATCGACCCGTCCGGCGCGACCACCCTCGACCTGTGGTTCCCGTCCCGCGACGGCGCGCTGCTGGCGTACCTCACCTCGGAGGGCGGCACCGAGGAGGCGCTGCTGCGGGTGATCGACGTGGCCACCGGCAAGCTCGTGGACGGACCGATCGACCGCGTCCGCTACGCGCAGGTCGCCTGGCTCCCGGGCGGGCAAGCGTTCTACTACACGCGCCGGCTCGCCCCGCACCTGGTGCCCGAAGGTGAATCCCAGTACCACCGGCGCGTCTACCTGCACCGCGTCGGCACGGACCCGGCGCAGGACGTCCTCGTGTTCGGCGAGGGCCTGGACAAGACCAACCACTACGGCGTCACCGTCTCGCACGACGGCCGCTGGCTCGCGGTGACCACCGGCCGCGGCACCTCCGTCAGCAACGACCTGCACATCGCCGAGATCGCCGCCACCGGCGCATCCGAGCCCGCGTGGATCGCCGTGCAGGAGGGCGTCGACGCGCAGACCACCGTCCACTTCGGCCGCGACGGCCGCTTCTACCTGCGCACCGACCGCGACGCCCCCAATCTGCGGCTGTGCGTCGCCGAGCCCGGCGCCCTCGCCTACGGGCAGTGGCGCGACGTGCTGCCGCAGAACCCGGCCGCCGTCCTCGAGGACTACGCCATCCTCGACGCGGACACCGGCCCGGTCGTGCTCGCCCTCACCTCCTGGCACGGCGTCAGCAGCCTGCGCCTGTACGACCTCGCGCTCGGCGAACTGCTCGCCGAGGTCGCCACCCCGGGCGCCGGCACCATCTCCGGCGTGCACGAGCATCCCGACGGCGGCCCGCGCGCCTGGTTCCGCTACGTCGACCACGTCACCCCGCCGCGGGTCCTCGCCTTCGACGCGCGCACCCGCGAGGTCGGGATCTGGGCCGACACGCCGGGCACGATCGAGCTCGGCACCGTGCACGTGCGCCGCGTCCTGTACCCGTCCAGGGACGGCACGAAGATCCCGATGACGATCCTCGCGCCCGCGGCCGCCCCGGACCGCCCGCGCCCGACGATCCTCTACGGCTACGGCGGCTTCGACATCACCCTCGTCCCCGACTTCTCCGCCCTCCGCCTGGCCTGGGTCGAGGCGGGCGGCGTGTTCGCCGTCGCCAACCTGCGCGGCGGCAACGAGGAAGGCGAGGAATGGCACCGCGCCGGACGCCTGGCGGACAAGCAGAACGTCTTCGACGACTTCCACGCCGCCGCCGACCACCTCATCGCCGAAGGCTGGACCACCCGCGACCGGCTCGGCATCTTCGGCGGCTCCAACGGCGGCCTCCTCGTCGGCGCCGCCCTCACCCAGCGCCCCGACGCGTACGCCGCAGTGGTCTGCTCCGCCCCGCTCCTCGACATGCTGCGCTACGAACTCTTCGGCCTCGGCGCCCTCTGGAACGTCGAATACGGCTCCGCCGAGGTGCACGAGGAGTTCGAATGGCTACTCGCCTACTCCCCCTACCACCACGTGCACGACGCGACCGCCTACCCCGCGACCCTGTTCACCGTCTTCGAAGGCGACACCCGCGTGGACACCCTCCACGCCCGCAAGCTGGCCGCCGCCCTCCAACACGCCACCAGCGCCCCCATCCCGAACCGCCCCGTCATGCTCCGCCGCGAACACAACGTCGGCCACAGCACCCGCTCCATCTCCCGCTCCCTCACCCTCTGGGCCGACGAGCTGTCCTTCTTCGCGAGGCAACTGGGGCTGGACGGCGCGCCGCGGAAGTAGGTTCTCCTGCCGATCTCTGTCGGTGGGCTAGTGCACACTTGTTCGTATGAGATGGGCGGTGTACCCGAACG
>NZ_JAGSOH010000021.1 GCF_018139625.1 Actinospica acidithermotolerans
GCCTCAGAATCCGAACGACGCGCCGCGCTTGACCCCTGGCTGCACATCTACAACCATCACCGAGCACACACCGCGCTCAAAGGCCAACCACCCGCCAGCCGCGTACCCAACCTCACAGGACAGAACACCTAGGTCAGCGGCCGGAGCGGGGTCCCGCGGCGCGGCGGAGCCGGTTGGCGATGGCGAGCCCGAGACCCTCCTCCGCCGGCAGCGAGGCGATGATCAGATCGCAGCCGCGCTGGTCCAGCTCGCGCAGGAAACCGTAGAGCTCGCGGGCGTACTCCGCGTCCGAGCCTGGCACGACGGCGACGGCGTGCGCCTTCACCGGGGCGTCGGCGAACTGCGGCGGCAGGAACACGCCCACCTGGTGTCCCTCCTCCTGCGCGCGCTGAGCCTCGGCGATGACGTCGCCGGGCTCGACCAGGACGACCGTCGCGCGCGGCGCGTAGTGCGAGGGGTGCTGCCCGGGCACGCGGATGCGGCTGGACGAGTCGACCGCGAGGGGGCGGCCGAGGGCCTCCTCGAGCTGCTCGCGGGTGACGCCGCCGGGCCGCAGGACGCTCGGGACCTCGCCGGTCGTGTCGACGATGGTCGACTCGACCCCGACGTGGCAAGGGCCGCCGTCGAGCACGAAGTCGACCGCGTCGCCCAGCTCGGAGCGCACGTGCTCCGCGGTGGTCGGGCTGACCGAACCGAAGCGGTTGGCGGACGGGGCCGTGACGCCGCCGCCGAAGGCCTTCAGCAGTTCGAGGGCGACGGGGTGGTCCGGCACGCGCACGGCGACCGTGTCCATGCCGCCGGTCGCCTCCAGCGGCACGCGGGGACTGCGCCGCAGCACGAGCGTGAGCGGCCCCGGCCAGAAGCGCTCGGCCAGCACGCGGGCGGTCTCGGGGACGTCGGCGACCCACGCGTCCAGGTGCTCGAGGCCCGCGATGTGCACGATCAGCGGATGGGACGGCGGACGGCCCTTGACGGTGAACGTGCGGGTGACGGCGGCGGGGTTCTCCGCGTCGGCGCCCAGGCCGTAGACGGTCTCGGTCGGGAAGGCGACCAGGCCTCCCGCGCGCAGTACGTCGGCGGCCGCCTGGATGTCGCTCGGTGTCGCTGTCACCCGCGAAATTCTCTCACGTTCCGCGCTTGCCCCCGGCACGGCGTTCATGAATCCGGCGAGGGCGGGCACAAGATAGGTGCTGATACGCACAGCGATTGCCGAGGCGAGGGAGAGGCCTTGCGGAGGAGGGCAGGATCACCGTGAGCGAGAAGACCGATGTGAAGGGTGCCGCACCCATCCCGGCTCAGGTCAAGGGCACGCGGTTGGGCGGAACTTGGCTGATGCTCGCTCTCGGCGCCGCGGTCCTCGTGCTGCTGCTCGTGTTCATTCTGATGAACGGCCAGAGCGTGCAGGTCCACTTCTACGGCGCGCACTTCAACGCGCCGCTCGGCGTCGCGCTGCTGCTGGCCGCCGCCCTGGGCGTGCTGCTGGTGGTCGTCCCCGGCGGCGGCCGCATCCTCCAGCTCAAGCGCGCCGCGCGACGGCTGCACCAGGACCGCGAGCACCTCGCGTTCCGCCTCCGAGAGGGCCAGGAGGAGGCCGTCGCCCCCGGCGACGGTCCGGCTCCCGCGTCCGGCCGGCAGGCGGGCGCTCCGGTGACGACAGCGCCTGGCGCACCGGACCCGACGGCGGCGGCACCGACAGCGCCCCCGCAGCAGCCGGAGACCCGACCGAGCTAACCGACTCCCCCGACGCCGGACCGGCAGCAGCGGCCCGAACTGCGGCTCAGGCTCACCGCGACTCCGTCGAAGCTTCGCGGTCCGCGCCGCTCGCGGCGTCAACCGGGGACTCGACCGAGCTAACCGACTCCAGACCGGCCATTGCGACCCGACCTGCGGCTCAGGCTCACCGCGACTCCGTCGAAGCTTCGCGGTGGGCCCCGTCCGCGCCGCTCGCGGCGGCCCCGGCTCCTGCTGGGCCCGTCTGCACGACGCGGAAGCCCGGGAGCACCTCGCGCACCAGTTCGGCGAGGGCGGCGCGGTCCTCGGCGAGCGCCGCGTGCCCGGCGTCGGTGGCCCGGTAGAGCCGCCGGACTTTCCCGTCCACCGCTTCCTGGCGCGAGGTCAGCAGCCCCTCGCCCTCCAGCCGGTGCAGCGTCGGATACAGCGTCCCCGGGCTGATCCTGTAGCCGTGGCGGGCGAGCTCCTCGGTCATCCACGCCCCGTGAATCTCCTGCTCGGCCGCGTGATGCAGGATGTGCAGCCGCACCGCGCCGCGTACGAAATCGCGCACGACCCCTCCGCTCCCGCCCGGTCCGGCGCCGTGGTGGCGGCGCGGTGCGCGCGGTGATGGAACCGATATCGGCTTCCGATACTACCGTCGGCGGCGGCCTTGATCGCCACCGTTCACCGGCCGTTCACTGGCCCACCGATAGCGGCTGCCGATATCGTGAAGCGATATCGAAGGGCGAAGGGACCGAACGTGGGGCTAGAGCAGGGTCGCGCCGATTCCCCGGCGGACGACGCCGCGCCGTCCGGCGAGGCCGTCGCGGACGTGCCGTTGCGCGTCATCGCCCGGGAGTGGGGGCGGATCGGGGTCACCGGGTTCGGCGGGCCGCCCGCGCACATCGCGCTGCTGCGCGGGCTGTGCGTGACGAACCGCCGCTGGATCCCGGCGGGCGAGTTCGAGGACGCGATCGCCGCCTGCAACCTGCTGCCCGGGCCCGCCTCCACCCAGCTGGCGATCTGGTGCGGCTACCGGCTGCGCGGCCGGGCCGGCGCCGTCGTCGCGGGGCTCTGCTTCATCTGTCCTGGCCTGGTGATGATCCTCGCGCTCGCCGCGCTCTTCCTCGCCGCGCATCCGCCGACCTGGGTGCTGGGCGCCGCCGCCGGAGCCGGCGCCGCCGTGCCCGCGGTCGCGGTCCACGCCGCCTGGGGCCTCGCGCCCGCCAGCTGGAACCGGATCCAGGATCCTCGGCAGCCGGGCCGCCACGCCCCCCGCGCCGCCCGCGTGCGCTGGATCGTCTACGCGCTGATCGGCGGAGCCGCCGCGGCGACGATCGGCCCCTACCTGGTGCTCATCCTCATCGCGTGCGGCGTCATCGAGATCGGCGTACGCATCCGCCCCGGCGCAGCGGGAAATCCCGTCTCACCGAAGGCCGCGCTCCCGCTCGCCCTCCCCGCGGCGGCCGCCACCGGCGGATTGGCCGCCCTCGCGTGGACGGCGTTCAAGGTCGGCGCCCTGTCGTACGGCGGCGGATTCGTCATCATCCCGCTGATGCAGCACGACGCGGTGAGCACGTACCACTGGATGACCGGCGCCCAGTTCCTCGACGCCGTCGCCCTCGGCCAGATCACGCCGGGACCGGTCGTGCTCACCACCGGCGTCGTCGGCTACGCCGCGGCGGGGATCGGCGGCGGACTGCTCGCCGTGGCCGTCGCGTTCAGCCCGTCGTTCGCATTCATCCTGCTCGGCGGCCGGCATTTCGACCGGCTGCGGCGCAACCAGCCGGTCCAGGCGTTCCTGACCGGCGCCGGGCCGACGGTCATCGGCGCGATCGCGGGCTCCGCGATCCCGCTCGCCCGCGCCCTCTCGCACGACTGGCAGTACCTGCTGCTCGCCGCCGCCGCGCTCTGGCTCTTCGCGGCCCGCCGCGGCGTCGTCTCCACCTTGCTGCTCGCCGCCGCCTGCGGCGTCATCGCCGCCCTCGCCGGAGCCGCCGTCTCGTAGCCGCCGGATCCACCCCGATATTTTCTCGCACACAGGTTCGATCGGGTGTTACCGTGAACCCATGAAGGGAGCACTGCAGGGCTCGTTGCTGGATCTCGCGGACGAGGTCGCCGTCGGTTCGCTGGCCACGTCGCTGCGGCGGATCGAGCTGGGCCACGGCGCCTGGCTGGACGTGCGACCGCACTGGATCACCGGCGCGGACGAGCTGTTCGCGCGGCTGGTCGACCGGCTGCCGTGGCAGGCGGAGCGGCGGCGGATGTACGACCGGGTCGTCGACGTGCCACGGCTGCTCTGCGGCTACCGCGACGGCGAGCCGCTCCCGGATCCGATCCTGGCCGCGGCCCGCGAGCAGCTGAGCGCGCACTACTCCCCCGAACTCGGCGAGCCGTTCACCAGCGTCGGCATGTGCCTGTACCGCGACGGACGGGACAGCGTCGCCTGGCACGGCGACCGCTTCGGCCGTGGCAGCACGCACGACACGATGGTCGCGATCCTCTCCCTCGGCGCGCCGCGCACCCTCGCGCTCCGCCCGCGCGGCGGCGGGCCGGTCCAGCGGCACGAAGTCGGGCACGGCGACCTCGTCGTCATGGGCGGCAGCTGCCAACGCACCTGGGACCACTCCGTCCCGAAGACCGCACGCCCCGTCGGCCCCCGCATCAGCGCCCAGTTCCGCCCGCACAACGTCGGCTGACCGCGCCGCCCTGCCCGAATTCTGACGAGGAATCAACCCCTCCGGCATCGGAATCGCCTCCGTCCCCGGATCAGCACCCTGGGGGGCTACGCTCCTGCCCGCGGTCGCGCTAGCGTCGTCTGCGGGCGCCGTTCCATGCCCTCATCCACCCGGACCGACCCCATCGGGGAACGAGCAGACACGTGGCCACCGCGAGCCCGCCCCTCGCCGCCGCGCTCAGCGGCGTGCCGTCCTACACCGGTGCCGAAACCGTCGCCGGCACCCTCATCCTCTTCCTGGTCGCCGCCGCCGCGACCGTCGCCTTCATCAAACGCCGACGCTGAGGCGATTGGCCCGGCCGCCCCTGTCGCCTTCATCAGACGCCGACGCCGAGGCGGTCGGTGCCGAACCGTTGCCCTCGCGCTGAATCCTTGACTAGACAGACCTGTCTGTCTTAGGGTGTGCAGCACTAGACAGACCTGTCTTTTCAATCCGGCGAGGAGCCCATCATGACCGAGACCATGTCCGCGCCCGGGCCGCGCCCCGCACGCACGCATCGAGGACACCCGTGGGTGGACGGCTTCGTACGGCCGCTCCCGCTGGCGGCGTCCGTCGCCGCTGAACCGGCCACGGGGCCGGGCGGCATTTCGGCGGGGGCCGGGCGCGCAGCCGCGGTCGCCTCCGATGTGGGAAGGCAGGGACGGCAGCATCGGCAAGGGCGGCAGGCGCGGATCACGCGGGTGCCCCGGCTGTCCGGGCGGCCGGCGATCTTCCTGCTGGCGTCGCTCATCGTGTCGCTGCTCGCGTCGTCCGCCGCGCCGACCCCGCTGTACGCGATCTACCAGGCGCGATGGGGCTTCAGTCCGATCACCACGACCGTGGTCTTCGGGGTCTACGCGCTGGCCGTGCTGGTCGCGCTGTTGACGCTCGGCAAGATGTCCGACCACCTCGGGCGGCGCCCGATCCTGCTGGCTGCGATCGCCGCGCAGGCGGCGTCGCTGCTGGTGTTCGCTACTGCGGACGGCGTGCCGATGCTGATCACCGCACGGGTGATCCAGGGGCTGTCCACCGGCGCGGCGCTCGGCGCGATCGGCGCGGGGATGCTCGACATCGACCGGGAGCGCGGGACGTTCGCCAACTCGGTCTCGCCCGGAATGGGCACAGGTAGCGGCGCGCTGCTCTCGGCGATACTGGTCCGCTACCTGCCGGCGCCGACCCAGCTGGTCTACTTCGCGCTGCTCGGGGTGTTCGTGCTGCAGGCCCTCGGCGTCCTCGCGATCCGCGAGACCGTCACCCCCAAGCCCGGCGCGCTGGCCACGCTCGTGCCCGAGATCAAGCTGCCGCGTCAACTGCGCGGATCCGTGCTCGTCGCCGCACCGGTGCTGTTCGCGGTCTGGGCGCTGGCGAGCCTCTACGGCGCGCTCGGCCCGGCGCTCGTGCGCGAACTGACCGGCTCTTCGGAGGCGATCCTCGGCTCGCTGAGCCTGACCGCGCTGGCGGCGCCGGCCGTGGTCGCGATCGTCGTGCTGCGGCGCGCCGAGGCCAGGACCGTGATGCGCACCGGCATCCTCTCGCTGATCAGCGGCGTGGCGGTCACCCTGCTCGCCCTCGATCTGCGCTCGATCACGCTGTTCTTCGTCGGCACGGTCATCGCCGGCGTCGGCTTCGGCAGCGGTTTCCAGGGCGGCATCCGGACCGTGGTCCCGCGCGCCGAGGCCCACGAGCGCTCCGGGGTGCTCTCGCTGCTCTACACGGTCTCCTACCTGGGCCTGGGCCTGCCCGCGGTGATCGCCGGGTTCCTCGTCGTGCACGGCGGCGGCCTGGTCACCACAGCGTACGAGTTCGGCGCGGCGGTGATCGTGCTGGCGATCCCCGCCCTCGTCGAACTCCTGCGCCCGGCGCGCTCCACGGGCCGTGAGAAGGTGGCGGCCGAGGGCGCGTGACACCGCCCGACCACGCGGTTTACCATAGACAGATCGGTCTGTTCAGGAGGTGTTTCCGATGACTGTTCACAGCGCGGTGAAGGGCACGGCCCGCGATCGCCTGCTGGCCGCCGCGGACGAGCTCTTCTACCAGGAGGGCGTGCGGACCGTCGGCATCGACCGGGTGATCGAGCAGGCCGGCGTCGCCAAGGCGTCGCTGTACAACTCGTTCGGCAGCAAGGAGGCGCTGATCTGCGCCTACCTCGATCAGCGGGGCACCCGGGTCCTCGACCGCATCCTCGGGTACATCGCGCGCTACGAGTCGGCGCGCGAGCGCATCCTGGGGGTGTTCGAGGCCCAGGCCGAGGCCGCCGCCGAGTCGGGCTACCGCGGCTGCGCGTTCGTCCGGGCCAGCGCCGAGTCCCACCCCGGCGACCAGGTGGAGCAGGTCACCGCGGCCTTCCGCGGCCGGATCCGGCAGCTGTTCACCGACCTCGCCGAGCAGGCGGGCGCCGGCGACCCGGCCGACCTCGGCCGGAAGCTGCACCTGCTGTACGACGGCGGCTGCCTCTCCGCCCGGCTCGACCACGACCCGGCCGCGTACACGGTCTCGCGGGCGGCCGCCGAGACGCTGCTCGACGCCGCGCTCCCGGGCCGCTGACCACCGCCTCCCGAACACGAAAGGGCCGTCTCCGCCGCGTGCGGAAACGGCCCTTCGCCGTCGGGCGGTGGCACGGCTCAGTTGCTCAGTTGCGGCGGCCCAGGAGGTTCAGGAAGAACAGGAAGACGTTCAGGATGTCCAGGAAGATCGACGCGGCGAGCAGCGGCGCCGAGTTGATGTCCTGGGAGCGGCGCAGGCGCTGGAAGTCGACGAGGGTGAATCCGGCGAAGATCACCAGGCCGGCGATCGAGTAGATCATCGAGCTGTGCGGAATCCGGACGAAGATCGTGACGACCCCGAACAGGATCAGCGCGAGCAGCGCCCAGAAGCTGGCGCGGGCGACGCCGGACAGGTCGCGGCGGGTGGCGTACCCAGCGGAGCCGAGGCCCGCGATGAACAGCGCGGTCGCGCCGCCGGCCTGCCAGAGCGCCTGCGGGTTCGCGGTGGCGTAGTAGACCAGGGTCGGGGCGAGGGCCACGCCCATGAGCAGCCCGAACGCGCCGAGCAGCGCGAGCGTCGCCTCCTTGGAGCGGCGGGCGGTGGCACGCATCGCGATCAGGCAGACGAACGCGACGATGTAGGCGATGATGCCCGCCCCGCCGCTGAGGTTCCGGCCCAGGTAGGCGCCGAGCGCGAAGAGCCCGGCCGTTCCGGCCACATACGTCATGGTCTGCGCGAACAGTGTGTTCGCGGAGATCCGGTAGCTCGGCTGGCTCAGGGTTGCGTTGTACATGCCGGGTTCCTACCCACTTCCTCCGCCGCGGCATCCGGACCGATCCGCGCTGGTCGCGATGATACGCGTCCGGAGCAGCCGGAAGGAGAACGCCGGGGGGCGCAGGGTGACGTGACCGTGCGGTCCAGGACCGGTCCCCATGAGGGCTCTGCTACTTTCACCGGGTGAACGAGCAGGGGGCTGTAGACGACAACGCCGTAGAACACGATTACGCGGCGATCGGTGCCGAACCGCTGGAGGCCGAGGACCCGCGGCGGATCGGGGCGTTCCCGATCAACGCGGTGCTCGGGTCGGGCGGCATGGGTCGGGTGTACCTCGGCCTCGCGCCGGAGGGCTACGCGGCGGTGAAGAGCGTGCTGCCGCATCTGGCGGGCGACAAGGTCTTCCTTCACCACTTCGGGCAGGAACTGGGCAATCAGGCGAAGCTGCCCTCCGGTGTCAGCGCCCGGCTGCTCGCGGCGGATCTGACCGCGCGGCCGCCGTGGTTCGCGACGGAGTACGTCCCTGGCGTGACGCTGCACGAGGCGGTCTGCCTGAACGGCGGCTCGCTTCCCGCGGAGACCCTGTGGACCCTGACGTGGGAGCTCGCGAAGAGCCTGCGAGCGGTCGCGGCGCGGGGCATCGTGCACCGGGACCTGAAGCCCTCCAACGTGATGCTCACCGAGGACGGTCTGAAGCTCATCGACTTCGGCGTGGCCCGAGCCGTTGATCAGAGCTCTGTGACAGCGACCGGCGTAGCCGTCGGGACGCCCGCTTACATGGCGCCCGAGCAGGCGCAAGCCGTGAAGAATCTGACGCCGGCCGTCGACATCTTCTCGCTCGGCAGCATGCTCGGTTTCGCGGCGAGCGGGATTCCGGCCTTCGGCGAGGGGGCCGGAGCGGACCTGTTCTATCGGATCATCCACCAGGAGCCTGATCTGGGAACGCTGAACGAGCTCGACCCGGAACTGGGCGCGCTCGTGGCGCGGTGCCTGGCCAAAGACCCCGCGAAGCGTCCGTCGGCCGCGGAACTGGCCGATCTCGTGGCGGAGAGGTTCGCCGCCGCGGACGACGAAGGGGAAACGGTTCTGGAAGGCGCGGCGGAGCCGGCCTGGCCGGAGGTCATCGCCCGGCGAATCAGGGTCCGCGCGGAATTCGCGGCGACCGCTCCGCCCTCCGAGCCTGCCATCCCGGTCGAGGAGGAGACCGAGGCGCTCGCGCTCGGGGCAGTGCCGGTGCCGCCGGGTCCGGACGACGTCCAGACGATTCAGAACGCGGATCCACGTGCGCAGAAGGGCCCCGCTGGACCGGGTTCCGATGCCGGACACCCCGGCCGGCGCAAGCGCCACGTCTCTCGCAAGACGCTGGCGCTGGTTCTGCCGGTGATCCTCGTGACAGGTACGACCGCCGCGCTCTACGGACTGCATCTCGCACCGTTCACCACCTCGTCCTCGGCGAACAGCGCCCAGGGGCCGGGCAACGCGAACCCGGGCAGTGCGACCGCGACGCCGGGCCACGGCGTCTCGGCGTCGTCCACTGCGTCACCTGGCGAATCCGGCAAGCCCGGCGTCTCGCGTTCGGCCAGCGAGCCGATCAGCTCCGCAAACAGCCAGGACTCTGCTACGGGCGGAAGCAACGGCGGATCGACGGCGGGCGCCACGAGCAGCGGGACGACCGCCGGCACAAGCCACAGCTCGAGCGGCGGCAGCAGCGGAAGCGGCGGCACCAGCGGGCAGAGCACGTCGGACCCGGCCGTGGTCTCGTTCTCCACACCCAGCATGCTCGAGAACGTCGGGCAGAAGAACTGTGTGGAGGACGGCGGCGGCGTCACGCCGACGAGCGCCTCGTGCACCGGCGGGTCGAGCGAGGGCTGGACCGCGGTCAAGGAGTCCGGCAACACGTTCGAGATCGTGAATCAGGCCAACGGCGACTGTATCAACGGCGAAGGTGACAATTACGCCACCCTCGGCCTTTGCGACGCGTACAGCGGCCAGTACTGGGAGATCGGATCGCGCACGGCGCAAGGCGGAACGTTGGAGAGCCCCGCTGGCGGGTGCCTGGCGTACAAGAGCGGCAGCTACGTTACCGAGACCTGCAATGCGAACGACACGGCGCAGATCTGGTTCGACGCCGGGACCGCGTGATCCACACCCACTACCCGGCGCCACTGAGTAGATGTCAGCTGAAGTACGGCCCGAAGTGCCCGTCGTCCGCCACGTGCTGAATCCACGCCGCCTTCGCGCCCGGCGACGTCGCGTTGCTCTGCACCGCCGCGAAGCCGCCGAGGGCCACGTCGACGTAGTAGGCGTTGCTCTGAGCCGGTGTGGTGCTCCAACTCGCGCTCAGCTCGGCCCCGGTCTTGATGTCGGCGCAGTGCGCTGAAAGCGAGAGCGGATAGCTGACCCCGCCCGGATCGGTGTACCAGTCCGCAGCCGTCGTCTGCCCGCTCCCGCTCGGCTCGCACTCCAGCACCTGCCCGCCGGCCGTCGTCTTCGTCAGGATCCCGCGGATCGTTCCATCGAGCTCCGGGAAGACGTAGAACGTCGTGGCCGATCCGTCGGCGTTGACCGACTGGGCGTAGTAGTAGCCGTTGTGCGGCGCCTGCTCGATGGGGATCGAGCCGAGCTCGTAGGTGCCCGACTGCGTCTCCTGCTCGGCGCCCCAGTTCGTAACGGCGGTCTTCGCCGTCTCGCCGGGGAAGACGATCCAGCCGTTCACCGTCCCGGTCCCGATGGACTGGTTCCAGTACGACGTCTGCCCGTCCCACATCGCCGGATCCGTCAGTCCGCCGACGGGCCCGGAGAACCACAGGTCGGCCAGCACGCCGAGGCTCGTGGTCAAGGTGATGTGGTACGCCCCGCGCGCCGGATCGTAGACCGCCGAGCCCTCCGGCGAGACGATCGACGGCGGATCGTCCGCGACCGAATACCCCAGCGGCACCGGAACCGGCTCCTCGAACCACCCGTTGCTCGCCGCCAAGGCGGTGTCGTCCTGCGGCACCATCCCGACGATCGCGATCGCCGGCACCGGCGACCCCAGCGCCGGCGTGGTGTTGTAGCTCAGGAACAGCTTCGCGCGGCTGTTCGGATCCTGGGCCGCGAACCAGACCTCGTTGTCCTTCTGGCCGGCCCGGTCGACGATCCCCGAGGCGGTCCCGGTCCCGAACACGCTGGGCGGCTCCGCCGCCCAGGCCGCGGCCGGCGCGATCAGCGTCATGGCAAGCGCCCCTAAGGCGGCGCAGGTGATTCTTCGTGGGCGAAGGTGCACTTTTCGACCATTACCCGCGACCGCCCCAGGGAAACGACGGGTATTACCTCACCTCTGCGGCGACCACGGTCCAGCCCTTCGCCGCCTCCTCGTCCAGGCGCAGGTCGAAGCCGAGGGTGACGGAGCGGCGCTTGTGGGCGTCGCCGCGGAGCACCTCCTCCGTGCGGCGGTCGACTTCGTAGTAGAGGCCTTCCGCGCCGACGGCGATGCTGAAGACCACCGGATCGCGCGAGACGAGCGAGCGCACTTCGATCGACGCGACGGAAGCCTGGCGCATGACCGTGCGGTTCGGGGTGCGTACAGACGTGAAGTCGAGGCTGCCGTCGTTCATGACCCACTCCTCGAGGAACTGCTCCACGGCGACCTCGAGGACGGACTTGTCGAACCGGGCGTCGACCAGGCTCAGGTCAGTGGCGGCCGCATCGGCGTCGGTGCTCCACGAGATGTTCGTGAGCGCGAGGATGTCGCTCTCGCCCCTGACCGTCGACTGCCCCGCCACTTCGAGCACGGCCTCACGCTTGACGGCCCTCTGATCCCAGCCGTCCGTCTCGATGGCGTTCGTCAGGTGGTGCGCGCCCTCCTCCGCCTGCTCGATCGACGCGACGATCCACGCCCCGGCGTCGTCCTTGCGCAGCGTCCAGTACTCGACAGGGGTCGACGAGCCGTCCTTGCGCACGGCCTGCGATCCGTTGACGCGGCGCACGTAGTCGTTGAGCGTCGCGGTGATGCGGAAGGTGACGGTGTCGTTCACCTCGCCGGACCGGTTCGCGACGTCGACCAGCTCGACCTTCGGGCCGGCCAGGATCTCCACGACGTTGACCTCGCCTCGTGACGCGTAGTCGCGCAGCTCCTCGGCCCACTTGCCGTAGAGCACCGGAGACATGATCTGCCGCAGAGTGCTGTAGTCCTGGTCGGTCCACGCGCGCTGCGCGGTCCCGTACAACCAGACAGCACGCTGCTTCAGCGTCTCGAGATCGAACGTCGCATCCGTGTCCGCGATCCCCGCGACCCGCGCCTCGATCTGCGTGGCCCGCAGCGCCGCCTGCGCGTCCGCTCGGTGGGCCGTGCGGTCTGACGCGGTGTTCAGCCCGCTCCGGTTCCCCGCCCTCCGGCTGCGCGACCGGAACCAGAGGACCAGCACGACGATCGCGATAAGGATCAGCAGACCGACGGCGCTGCCGCCACCGGCCACGTAGACGCCGCCCACGCCGCCGTACCCGCCGGTCGTCCCGTGGTAGCCACCGCCACCGCCGCCTCCGCCGCCGCTGAATCCGTGACTGCCGCCCCCACCGCGGGCGTACGCGACAGCCGGGCTGCCCAGCCCCGCGACCGCAGCGAGCACAAGAATCCGCCGACCGGCACGCACGCGTGTCCTCCTGAAGAATCGGAAACAACCCCCGGACCAGGCTACCGGTCGCGTACCCCGGCGGACGTCAGCGCCGGGCGCGGCCCGTTTTTGGCGACACCCCACAAAGCTCGGCGCGAGGCCTGCTTCCACCCCGGCATGCCCAGACGTGGGCGGAGCCGCCAGAATGGTCGTGGCAGGGGAACCGGTGCAGACGGTTCCCATTGTGCTTTAACTGCAAGGAAGGCTTGCTTCGGTGTTCAGTCGCGTCGCCATCGTCAACCGGGGTGAGGCCGCGATGCGGCTCATCCACGCCGTCCGAGACCTCGCCGCGGAGACCGGCGCGCCGATCGAGACGGTCGCGCTGTACACCGACGTCGACCGGACGGCCACCTTCGTGCGCGAGGCGGATCTGGCCTACGACCTGGGCAAGGCCTCGGCGCGGCCGTACCTGGACCTCGCCGTGCTGGAGCGGGCGCTGGTCGAGTCGGGGGCGGACGCGGCGTGGGTCGGCTGGGGGTTCGTCGCGGAGGACCCGGCGTTCGCGGAGCTGTGCGCGCGGATCGGGGTGACGTTCGTCGGGCCGAGCGCGGACGCGATGCGCAGGCTCGGCGACAAGATCGGCGCGAAGCTGCTGGCCGAGGAGGTCGGCGTGCCGGTGGCTCCGTGGAGCCGCGGGGCGGTCGAGGACCTGGACGCGGCGGTGCGCGCGGCGGGCGAGATCGGCTACCCGCTGATGCTCAAGGCGACCGCGGGCGGCGGCGGACGCGGCATCCGCGTGATCACGAACGAGGCCGAGCTCGTCGACGCGTACGAGCGCACCAGCTTGGAGGCGGCCCGGGCCTTCGGCAGCGGCATCGTCTTCCTCGAGCGGCTGGTCACCGGCGCCCGGCACGTCGAGGTGCAGGTCATCGCGGACGGCCAGGGCACCGCGTGGGCGCTCGGCGTGCGCGACTGCTCGGTGCAGCGGCGCAACCAGAAGGTCATCGAGGAGTCGGCCTCGCCGGTGCTCGGCCCCGAGCAGACCGCGGAGCTCAAGGCCTCGGCCGAGCGGCTCGCGGTCGCGGTGGGCTACCGCGGCGCGGCGACCGTCGAGTTCCTCTACCACCCGGGCGAGAAGCTGTTCGCGTTCCTCGAGGTCAACACCCGCCTTCAGGTGGAGCACCCGATCACGGAGTCGACCACCGGCGTCGACCTGGTCAAGCTGCAGCTGCACGTCGCGTCGGGCGGCAGGCTGACCGGCGAGATCCCGGCCGAGCGCGGGCACGCCGTCGAGGCGCGGCTGAACGCCGAGGACCCGGACCGCGACTTCGCCCCCTCCCCCGGCCGGATCGCCCGGCTCGACCTGCCGGCCGGCCCCGGCATCCGGGTGGACACCGGTGTGAGCGAGGGCGACACGATCCCCGCCGACTTCGACTCGATGATCGCGAAGATCATCGCCTACGGCCGGGACCGGGACGAGGCGCTCGGCCGGCTGCGCCGCGCCATGCTGGAGACCACGGTCCTGATCGAGGGCGGCGCGACCAACAAGAGCTTCGTGCTCGACCTGCTCGACCAGCCCGAGGTGATCGACGCCAGCGCGGACACCGGCTGGATCGACCGGGTGCGCGGCGAGGGCCGGCTGGTCTCGCACCGCCACTCCGCGATCGCGCTGGCCGCGGCCGCCATCGAGGCGTACGAGGACGAGGAGGGCGTCGAGCGGCAGCGGCTGCTCTCGACCGCGTTCGGCGGACGTCCGCAGGTGGCGCACGAGAGCGGCCGTCCGCTGGAGCTGATGCTGCGCGGCGCGGCCTACGGGGTGAAGGTGGCCCGGGTCGGCGCGCGCCGGTTCCGGGTCGGCATCGACGCGGCCGGGCAGACGCACACCGCGGACGTCGAGCTCGACCGCTTCGACGAGCACACCGGCCAGATCATCGTCAACGGCACCCGGTTCCGCCTGGTCACCGGCACGCACGGCCCGGTCTACCTGGTCGAGGTGGACGGCGTGGCGCACCGGGTCAGCCGGGGCGAGGGCGGCGTGGTGCGCTCCCCCGCCCGCGCGCTCGTGGTCGCCGTGCCGGTCGCGGTCGGCGCCGAGGTCGAGGCCGGCGCGCCGATCGTCGTGCTGGAGAGCATGAAGATGGAGACGGTGCTGCGCGCGCCCTTCCGCGCCCGGCTCAAGGAATGCTCGGTGACGGTCGGCAGCCAGGTCGAGACCGGCGCGGCGATCCTCCGTCTGGAGCCGCTGGCCGAGGAGGGCGAGGAGGCCGGGAAGGACGCCGCCCCGGGAGCCGCCGACACCGAGGGCATCCGCCTCGAACTGCCCGCCGTGAGCTGCGACGTGCCGGCCCGGGAGCGGGCGCTGCGCGGACTGCAGGACATTCGCAGCCTGCTGCTGGGCTTCGACGTGGACCCGCACGACGAGAGCCGGGTGCTCGCCGACTACCTCGCCGCGCGGGAGGAGCTGGCCGAGGCCGGCCGGCGCCCGCTGGCCGAGGAGATCGACCTGCTGTCGGTGTTCGCCGACCTGTCCGAGCTCAGCCGCAACCGGCAGGCGGGCGACGAGGGCGGCACCGAGACCCGCGTGCACAGCGCGCGCGAGTACTTCCACACCTATCTGCAGAGCCTCGACGCCGAGCGCGCCGGACTGTCCGAGTCCTTCAAGGCGCGGCTGGCGAAGGCGCTCGGGCACTACGGGGTGACCGACCTCGAGCGCACGCCGGAGCTGGAAGAGGCCGTTTTCCGGATCTTCCTCGCGCTCCAGCGCGCCTCCTCCGACGCCAACGCCGTGACCGCGCTGCTGCGGGCGTGGCTGGCCGAGGCGCCGCCCGCGGACGACGAGCTGCGCGAGACCGCGGGCCTCGCGCTCGAACGCCTGGTCGCGGCGACGCAGGTGCGCTTCCCGGTGGTCTCCGACCTCTCCCGCGGCGTGGTGTTCGGGTGGTTCGGCCAGCCGCTGCTGCGCCGCAACCGCGCCCGCGTCTACGCCGACGTCCGCAGGCGCCTGCGTCACCTGGACGCGAACCCCCAGGCGCCGGACCGCGCCGAGCACATCGCGGCGATGGTCGCCAGCACCGAGCCGCTGGTCCGGCTGCTCAGCCAGCGCATCGGCCGCGACAGCGTCGACCACAGGCTGGACCACGCGCCGATGCTCGAGGTGCTGACCCGGCGCTACTACGGCAACAAGGGCCTGGTCGACGTCCGCACGCTCGACGCGGGCGGCTGCCGGTTCGTGGTCGCCGAGCGGGCCGGATCCCGGCTCGCGTCCACGGCGGTGGTCTTCGACGAGTTCGGCGCCGCGCTGCGCGGCCTGGCCGAGGTCGCGGAGGCCGGCGAGGACGGCGTCGACGCGGACGTCTACCTCTCCTGGGAGAAGCAGCCGGAGGACTCGGACGCGCTGGCCGCCGGCCTGCAGGCCGTGATCGACGGCCAGCCGCTGCCGGGCCGGGTGCGCCGGCTGACCGCCACCGTCGCGGGCATCGGCGGTGCGGTGATGCACCATCACTTCACCTTCCGGCCGGGCGAGAACGGGATGGCCGAGGAGCGGCTGATCCGCGGCCTGCACCCGTACATCGCGCAGCGGATGCAGCTCGAGCGGCTGCGCGAGTTCGACCTCACCCGGCTGCCTTCCTCGGACGAGGAGGTCTACCTCTTCCAGTGCGTGGCCAAGCAGAACAAGGACGACGACCGCCTCGTCGCCTTCGCGCAGGTCCGCGACCTGACCGAGCTGCGCGACCACGAGGGCCGGCTGGCCGCGCTGCCCACGGCCGAGGACACCGTCGCCGCGTGCCTCGACTCGATCCGGCGCGCGCAGTCGCGGCGGCCGGCGAAGAACCGCTTCCCGACCAACCGGATCGTCATCTACGTCTGGCCGCCGATCGAGATCACCCGCGCCGAGGTCGAGACGATCGCCGCGCGCGTGATGCCGACCACCGCGGGCGCCGGGCTCGAGGAGATCCTGTTCATCGCCCGGCAGCGCGACCCGGAGACCGGCGCGCTGGCGAAGGTGGAGGTGCGCTTCACCTTCGACGCCACCGGCGGCAGCAGGCTGATCATCGGCGAGCCGTCCGACGAGCTGGTCGAGCCGCTCGACGGCTACCGGCTCAAGGTGCTGCGGGCCAGCAGCCGCAACACGGTCTACCCGTACGAGCTGACCGGCCTGCTCGGCGCGTTCGCCGAGTACGACCTCGACGACGCCGGGGGGCTGGTGCCGGTGGACCGGCCGAAGGGCCGCAACAGCGCGGCGATCGTGGCGGGCGTGGTGACCACGCCGACCGAGCGCTACCCCGAGGGCGTCACCCGCGTGCTGCTGCTGGGCGACCCCACGAAGGCGCTCGGCGCGCTCTCCGAGCCGGAGTGCCGCCGGATCATCGCGGCGATCGACCTCGCCGAGCGGATGCGGGTGCCGCTGGAGTGGTACGCGCTCTCGGCCGGCGCCCGGATCTCGATGGAGTCCGGCACCGAGAACATGGACTGGGTCGCCGCCGCGCTCAAGCGGATCGTCGAGTTCACCCAGGACGGCGGCGAGATCAACGTCGTGGTGGCCGGGATCAACGTCGGGGCGCAGCCGTACTGGAACGCCGAGGCGACGATGCTCATGCACACCAAGGGCATCCTGGTGATGACGCCGGACTCCGCGATGGTGCTGACCGGCAAGCAGTCGCTGGACTTCTCCGGCGGCGTCTCGGCCGAGGACAACTTCGGCATCGGCGGCTACGACCGGATCATGGGCCCGAACGGCCAGGCGCAGTACTGGGCCGCGGACCTGATGGGCGCGCGCGACGTGGTGATGGCGCACTACGACCACTGCTACATCGCGCCCGGCGAGCGGCACCCGCGCCGCGCGGCCACGAACGACCCCTTTGACCGGGACATCTCGGCCTTCCCGCACTCGTCGCCGGACAGCGACTTCAGCACGGTCGGCGAGATCTTCTCCGCGGAGGCGAACCCGGACCGCAAGAAGCCGTTCGACATCCGGGCCGTGATGCGCGCCGTCGCCGACCAGGACCACGCGGTGCTGGAGCGCTGGGCGGGCATGGCGGAGGCGGACACCGCGGTCGTGCAGGACGTGCACCTCGGCGGTATCCCGGTGTGCCTGCTGGGCATCGAGTCGCGCTCGGTGGCGCGGCGCGGCTTCCCGCCGGCCGACGGCCCCGACACCTACACCTCGGGCACGCTGTTCCCGCAGTCCTCGAAGAAGGCCGCGCGGGCGATCAACGCGGCCAGCGGCAACCGGCCGCTGGTGGTGCTGGCGAACCTCTCGGGCTTCGACGGCTCGCCGGAGTCGCTGCGCAAGCTGCAGCTGGAGTACGGCGCGGAGATCGGCCGTGCGATCGTGAACTTCGACGGCCCGATCGTGTTCTGCGTGATCTCGCGGTACCACGGCGGCGCGTTCGTGGTCTTCTCGAAGACGCTGAACCCGAACATGACCGTGCTGGCGCTGGAGGGCTCGTTCGCCTCGGTGCTCGGCGGCGCGCCGGCGGCCGCGGTGGTGTTCACCGCCGACGTCAACGCGCGCACGGCCAACGACCCGCGCATCCGCGGACTCGAGGCCCGCGTGGCCGCGTCGGCCGGTGCCGAGCGTGCCACGCTGACCGCCGAACTCGACGAGACCCGCGCGACGGTGCGCACGGAGAAGCTCACCGAGGTGGCCACCGAGTTCGACCGCGTGCACAACATCCGGCGCGCTGTGGAGGTCGGCTCGGTCGACGCCGTCATCAGCGCCGCCGAGCTGCGCCCGCGCATCATCGAGGCCATCGAGGCGCGTCTCGGCTGACCCCGCTCGCCGATCGGCTGATCCACGGTTCGTGCCCCGCGCTCACCCGAGCGCGGGGCACGGCCGTTCCCGGAGGCCGCCACTCCCCCTGGAGGGTCGGCCGAAGCACCTGCCCGTGAGCGCGACACGGTCCTCAGGCGAGGGCGGGTGGCACCAGGACGACCTTGCCGAGCGGGTGGTCGTTCTCCAGGTGGGTGAAGGCCGCCCTGACCTCGGCCAGCGGATAGGTCCGGCTGATCGGCACCTCGATCCGGCCGCTCGCCGCGAGCTGCGCGAGTTCGGCCAGCACCGCCTGGCTGGTGCCTTCGGCGCTGCCCTGCGAGCGGGTGCCGAGCCGTGCCGCGGCGCCGTAATCCAGCGTGTTGATTCGTTCGGGCGGCACGCCGAACGAGAGCGCCAGGTCCGGGTAGTCGCGGCCCTGGAAGTCCAGGAACGCATCCACGCCGCCGGTTCCGCCCTCGATCGCGCGGCGGAGACGGTCGGCGACGCCGTCGCCGTACTCGACGAAAGTGGCGCCCTGGGACTCCAGCCAGGTCCGGTGCCGGGTGGAGGCGATCGCGACCACGTTCGCCTCGCGCAGGCGCAGGAGCTGGACCGCCAGGCTGCCGACGCCGCCGGTGGCTCCGGTGACGACGACGGTCTCCCCGGCGCGCGGATCGACGCCTTCGACGGCGGCGTAGGCGGTGGCGCCCGCGACGTAGAGGGCGCCGGCGACGGTCCAGGGGAGCTCGTCGGGCTTGCGGACGAGCTGGTCCGCGGGGACGACGACGTACTCGGCCTGGCTGGAGCGCTCCCAGCTCCAGCCGAGGACCTGGTCCCCGGCAGCCCAGCCGGTCACCGCGTCGCCGAGGGCGGCGACGGTGCCGGCGAAGTCGCTGCCCTGCCCGGACGGGAACGTCGCCGGGAACCGCTCGTGCAGGGCACCGGTCCGGATCTTGGTCTCGCCGGGGTTGATCCCGGCGGCCATCACCGCGACGAGAACCTCGCCCGGCCCGAGCGGACGGGGCTCGACGTCTTCGACGCCCAGCACGTCGACGTCTCCGTAGCGGTGGAAGCGCACGGCTTTCATATTCGGTCCTCCGGTCCGGGAATCAGGCGATGCCGCCGTTGGCGAACAGCACCTGCCCGTTGATCCAGCGGCCGCCGGTTCCGGCCAGGAAAGCGACGGACTCGGCGATGTCCTCGGGCGTGCCGAGCCGCTCCAGCGGGGCGGCGGACGCGATCCGGGCGATCAGCTCGTCGCTCTTGCCCTGGGTGAACAGCGGCGTCGCGGTCGGTCCGGGCGCCACCGCGTTGACGGTGACGTCTCGGCCGCGCAGCTCGCGGGCGAGGATCAGGGTCATGGCCTCGACCGCGCCCTTCGTCGCGGCGTAGGCGGCGTACTCGGGCTGCTGGAGCCTGGTCACCGAGGTGGAGAAGTTGACGAGCGCGCCGCCGCGGCGCAGCCGGCGGGCGGCGAGCTGGGAGACCACGAAGGTGCCGCGCACGTTGACCCGGTGCATCCGGTCGAAGGCCTCCAGCTCCATCTCGGCCAGCGGCGCCAGCAGCATGATCCCGGCGGTGTTGACGACGACGTCGATGCCGCCGAAGCGCTCCTCGACGGCGTCGAAGAGCGCGGTCATCTGCTCCGGCTCGGCTACGTCGCCCGGCAGCGCGAGCGCCGTGCCGCCGTCGGCGGTGATCGACTCGGCGACGGCCTCGGCCGACGCCGCGCTGCCCGCGTAGTGGACGACGACGGCCATGCCGTCCGCGGCGAGGCGGCGCGAGACCGCGCTGCCGATGCCGCCCGAGCCGCCGGTGACCAGCGCCACCCTGCGCTCTCCGGATCCGCCCTCTGAAATCAGACTGCTCACGATCGCTCCCGGTTCGAGGTCCGCGCGCAGGCCCGCGCTCGGTGTCCGTCGGCGGCTAGGCCGCCGGGATCCACCTTCCGCGGCTCGGGATTATTTGTCCAATGCATCCTTGTCATTCAGAGTATCCGTCCGGCGCATACCCGCGCCGCGCAGCGGGCGGCCCGCCGGCGCCGTGCGACGCGCGGGCAGGTCGGGCCGGCCCAGGGTGTGCGGGTCCTGGCCGGTCTGCACGACGCGCTCGGCGACGGCCTTGAGCTTGACGTTCAGGTTCTGCGAGGCGCGCACCAGCATGTCGAAGGCGCGGCCGTCGTCGATCCGGTGGCGCTCCATCAGGATTCCGGTGGCCTCGCCGATCACCTGCCGGGTCCGCACGGCATCGCGCAGCGAGTCGGCCGAGCGCGCGGTGTCCAGCGCGGCCGAGGCGTGCGCGGCGTAGATCTCCGCGCGTTCGATCACGGCGCCGTCGAAGGTCTCCGGCTTGCGCGAGAGCACGACGAGCGCGCCGCGCACCCCCGCCGAAAGGTGCAGCGGTACCGCGACCATGCTGCGTACGCCGAGGTCCGCGGCCTGGAACGCGAACGCGGACCGGAGGGACTCCTCGGCGAGGTCTTCGACGAGCACCGTCCGGCCCTCGGCCGCGGCCCGCACGTACGGGCCCTCGGTGAGTACGGCGCGGATCGCCTCGCGGTCCAAGCCCAGGTCATCGCTGAATGACGGGGTCTCCAGCACTCCGCGGCGCAGCACGCACACGGCGGCCGCTTCGGCGCCGGGGACCGCGTCGGGAGCCATGTCGGCGACCGCCTGCACGGTGTTCTCCAGTGAAGAGTGGCCCAGCAGCGAAGCCGAGGTAACGGCGAACTCGCGGGCGAGCCGGGTCGAGCAGTCGATGTCGGTCATCTCTCCTCCCTTCCTGGACCCCGAGTGCCCGTCTCAGCCGCCGATCATTCGTTCACCCCCTCCGACCTGCGAAGATCGGGCTCGAAACGCAGTTCCGCGGGCGGCGGGAGGAGTTCGAAGACGCGGCGGACGGCCAGGGAGGGATTGCGCACCGCAAGCCGGCAGCCGAAGATCGCGGCGGGTTCGAGCAGGGCGACGAGCGCGCGCACCCCGACGACGCCGATGAACTCGACTCCGGCGAGGTCGAGCGTGAGCCGGCGCGGCCGGTGCCCGAAGGCCGCCCACACCGCGTCGGACAGCTGCTCGACGGTGTTGAGGTCGATCTCGCCCCGAACCGTGAGCACCTGCAGGCCGGGATCGCGCGCTTCGGCGCGCAGCCGCGTCGTGAGCAGCCACGAGCGCACATGGTCGTATTCAGGGTCGCCCCCGACAAGAGATCCGGATGAATCGGACGCCATTGGTGTCGCTCCCGACACGTCTGCGTTCTTCCGGGCTCACTGTCGAACCGGGTTCATCATAGCCCGAGCCGCTCCCGCCCCGGCGAGACGCCGGGACGGGAGCGGGCGAATCAGGCCACTGATCAGCGCGCGACGGTCCACACGAAGGTGGCCGTGCCGGAGACTCCTTCCGTGTCCGTCGCGGTCACGGTCACCGTGTAGGTCCCGAGGGTCGTGCCGGTACCCGAGACCGTGCCGTTCGCGGCGATGGCGATCCCCGGCGGCAGGCCGGCGGCGGTGAACTTGAGGGTCTGGGACGGGTTGCTGTCCACGGCCTGCATGGCGAAGGAGACGGCCGAGCCCTGCGGGCTGCTGTAGCCGTACGGGTTCACGACTCCGACCGTCTCCGCGCCCGCCACACCGGAGTTCGCCGTGACGTTCGCGCTGACCGCGGTGTTCGCCGCGGATACGCCCGCGCCCGACGTGCCGGCCGCGACCTGCCCGGTCAGCTCCTGGCTCAGGATCGTCGCACCGGACAGCGGCAGGCTGGCCGAGGAGTCGCCGACCTTGATCGAGTACGTGCCGGCCTGCGCCTCCCACTGGTTGTCCGTCGCGGACCAGGAGGCCAGGTCGTGGATCGTCAGCGGGAAGGTGACGGTCGCGCTCTGCCCGGGGTTGAGCGTCACGCGATCGAAGCCCTTGAGCTGCTCCGGCGGGTCCTGGCTGGCCGCCGGGTCGCCGATGTACAGCTGGGCCACGTCCGCGCCCGCCACCGAGCCGGTATTGGTGATCGTCGCCGTCACCGTGGCCTGGCCGTTCGCGTTGAAGCTGCCGACGGACAGGTTCGAGAACGAGAACTTCGTGTACGAAAGGCCGTAGCCGAACGGGAACGCGGGCGTGATGTTCTGGGACTGATACCAGCGGTAGCCGATGTCCACGCCCTCGCTGTAGGTGACGCCGGTCGAGGTCCCCGGCCACTGCGCCGTGGTCTGCGCCGGAACCTGGCTGAGGCTGGACGGGAAGGTGACCGGGAGCTTGCCCGAGGGGTCCGCGGCGCCGAAGATCAGCGCCGCCGTCGCCGCGCCCGTCTCGCCGCCGCCGTACCAGTTCTCGAACACTCCGGCCACGCTGTTCAGCCACGGCATGACCACCGGCCCGCCGCTGTTGATCACGACGATCGTGTTCGGGTTGGCCGCGGCCACGTCCTCGATCATCGTCTCGTCCGTGCTGGACAGGTCGAGCGAGGCCAGGTCGCTCTCCTCGCCCTCCGGCAGGCTTACGTAGATGATCGCGTCGGTGGCGGCCTTGGCGGCCGCGACCGCGTTCGGGATGTCGGTGGTGCCGTTGTCGTCGCCCGCGGTGTAGGTCACCGTGACGTTCGACCCGACGGCGTTCTGGATCCCGGTGATCGGCCACACCGTGTTCGCGCTGTTGACGCTGCCGCTGCCGCCGCCGGAGAGTTCCACGCCGGCGCCGCCGTCCGTACCGATCACCGCGATCGACTGCTTGCTGGACGGGTTCGCGTTGAGCGGCAGGATGCCGTTGTTCTTCAGCAGCACCGTGCCCTCCTCGCCGAGCTGGAGCGCGGTCTGCTGGTGCGCCGGGGTGGAGACCGTGGCCGAGAGCGAGCCGCTCGGCGCGTTGTCGAACATGCCGAAGGCGAACAGCTGGGTCAGGACCTGGGCCACGCGCTCGTTGACGATCGCCGGGCTGATCGTCCCGGCCGTGAGCGCGGAGCTCAGGTTGCCGGCGTCGGAGAACGGCATCGCGATGTTCATGCCGCCCTCGCGCGTGGACACGGAGTTGCCCGCGCCGCCCCAGTCGGAGGTGACGAAGCCGCCGTAGTTCGCCTCCTGGTCCAGGCCGTTCTGCAGAAGCTGGGCGCTGGAGCAGGACGGGGCGCTGTTGACCACGGCGTAGGAGCACATCATCGAGGCCGGCGCCGACTGCTCGGCGGCCGTCTGGAAGGGCGTCAGGTAGAGCTCTTCGAGCGCCTGCCGGCCCACCGTCTCGTTGTTGCTGCCATTCGGGTACTGCTCCTGGTCGTACGCGGCGACGTGCTTGACCATCGCCATGACGCCCTGGCTCTGGATCCCGTCGACCTCGGCCGACGTGATCTGGCCGGCGAGGTACGGATCCTCGCCGTAGGTCTCGTAGGTCCGGCCCCAGCGCGGGTCGCGCACCAGGTTCGTCGTCGGGCCGAGCGAGACGGTCGCGCCCTTGCCGGCGAACTCGGCGCCCTTCGCGGCGCCCTCCTGCTCGATCAGCGTCGGGTCCCAGGTCGCGGCGTCGCTCTCGCCGTCGGGAAACGCCGTCACACCGCCGTTGCCGTCGCCGACCCCGGACGGGCCGTCCTCCATGTCGATCGCGGGAATGCACAGGTTCGGGATCGCGGCGACGTGGCCGATGTAGTTCGTGGTGCCGTCACCGGACAGCAGCGCGGCCTCCTCGGCCTGATCCATCGTGCCGAGCACCTGCTGCACCCGCTGGGCGACCGGCGCGGTCGAGCCGACCCACGGGCACGTCCCGTTGCCGCCGCTCCCGGTGCCGCCGGCGACCGGCGCGGTGGTCGTCAGGCCGTAGACGTCGAACTCGAAGATCGAGTAGCCGAACTGTGTGCCGCGCGCGGTGCCGTACATGCGCACGTAGCGCGCCGTCACCGAGACCGGGAACGTCTCGCTCCCGCCGGTGGCCGTGGTGGTGGAGTAGATCGACGTCCAGGTGCTTGCGTCGTTCGAGACCTGGAGCTGGAACGCCGATGCGTACGCGGTCTCCCACAGGATGCCGATGCTGCAGATCTGCTGCTTGGTGCCGAGGTCGACCTCCAGCCACTGCGGGTCGCTGGACGCGCTCGACCAGCGGGTGCCGGGGTCGCCGTCGACGGCGTCGGCCGCCGGGTAGTCGGTCGCGTCCTGCGTGGACGACGCGGTCGCGGGCTGGTCGAGCGCGAGGTCGTTGACGCCGCAGTACTCGGTCGCGCCGCCACCGCCACCACCACCGCCGCCGCCGCCACTAGTGCCCTGCGCGAAGCTCAGGTAGTGGAAGTTCCAGCCGTTCGAATCCTGGTCGACGGTGAGTGTCTGCTGTCCGGCGGAGAGGGTCGCGCTCGCCGTCACCGTGGTCCAGGTCTCGTACCCGCCGGTGTCCGGAACGGCGACAGCGCCGGTGAGATCGGTGCCCGACGAGTCGGCTATGTGCAGCGCGTCGGCGATCCCGTAGGGCGAGGAGACACGGAAGCTGACGGTGTAGACGCCCGCGGCCGCGACGTTGACCGTGTAGTCGAACCACTGCCCGCTCGTCGTCCAGCCCATGTCATAGCCGCCGCCGGCCGCGCTCGTGTCCTGCGTGTCGGCGGTGGTCTCAAGGTCGATGCCGTCGGACCGGTAGCTGTTGGCTGAACCGTTGGTCGAGGTGGCGTTGTACGCCACACCCTGACCGCCGGTGTCATAGTTCGCAACCTGGACCGTGCCCGGAACGGGCGCCGCTGTCCCGCCGAAGGGCTTACCGCTCCCCGATCCACCCGAGCCGCCACTCGAACTCAGCGTGAACGTCATGAAATGGAAGTTCCAGCCGTTCGAGTCCTGATCCAAGGTGAGCGTCTGCTGCCCGGCGGGCAGCGTGACGCTGGCGGTGACCGTGGTCCAGGTCTCGTACCCGCCGGTGTTCGGGACCGCGATCGAACCGCTGAGGTTCGTACCCGCGGAGTTCGCTATGTGCAGCGCATCGCTTATCCCGTAAGGCGAGGAGAGTCGCAGGGCGACGCTGTAGGTGCCCGCGGTCGCGACGTTGACCGTGTAGTCGAACCACTGGCCGCCGGTCGTCCATCCGATGTCGTACGCGCCGCCGGTCGCGGTCGTGTCCTGCGTGTCGGCAGTGGACTCTAGGTCGATGCCGTCGGACCGGTAGCTGTTCGCGGAACCGTTGGCCGAGGTGACGTTGTACGCCACACCCTGACCGCCGGTGTCATAGTTCGCCGCCTGCACGGTCCCCGGTACCGCAGCCGCGGTACCGCCGTACGGCGCACCGGCCGCCGCCTGAGCAGTGGTGGTCGTCCCCGCCAGGGACAGGGCGAACAGGGCGGCGGCCGCGAGGGCGGCCCGGAGCCGTGGGCGGCCGCGTGGTGGGAGAGGCCTCATTGCGTTTCCCTTCCAGGTTGCGTTGGGTCCTGCTGTGTCCTGCGCGCTTCCTCCCGCGCGGGCCGTGGGAGAGCGCTCTCCCGACAGGAGAGGTGTATGCCTGGCGCACGATGGCGTCAAGCCTCTGCGAAAGTTCCGGTACCTGGCGGGTTTAGCACGGCGAAGCACGGCAATCCGGAACCTGTTCCGAACCGAGGCACCACGAGGCAGTCACCGCCGACGGGCCGGCGGCCCGAGGGAGGAAATCAGAAGCATGAGCGCCTTGGCGACGGCGATCGTCGTGTTCATCATCATTCTCGCGGGCGCGGCGGCGTACCTGCGCTGGCAGGCACCGGGATTCACCGGGCACCTCCTGCCCTCCCGCCGATCGAGCACCAGGCAGCTGCGGGCCCGGTACGGCCGCGAATACGACCGGCTCTACGCGCAGCACGGCGACCACGACGCCGTGGAGCGCGAACTGAGCCGGCGCGAACGCGAGCGGGCCCGGCTGGAGATCAGGCCCCTCGATCCCGAGGACCGCGTCCGGCTGGTGGACGGCTGGACGGCGGCACAGGTCGGCTTCATCGACGATCCCGGCGACGCCACGCGGCGCGCCCAGCAGCTGATCGGCGAGGCGATGGCCCTGCTCGGCTACCCGTCGTCCGACGACCCCGAGCGCCAGCTCGGCCTCGTTTCGGTCGACCACGCGCACGCGCTCGCGGACTTCCGCGAGGGGCACGAGCTGATGCAGCGCTCGCACACGGGCTCGCGCGACGTGGACGCGACCGAGCAGCTGCGGCAGGCGATGCTGCGCTTCCGCGTGCTCTTCGACGATCTGGTCGGCGTCGGCGCCCGGGCGCAGGTGAGCACTCCGGCCAGGGAGAAGGTCGCCGCATGATCGAGCACGAAGTCACGAACGATCAAGTTTCGGATACCGCGTACGCCGAGCGGTTGAACGCCATCCAACTCGCCTTCATCGACGACCCGCGGCAGGCCGCACGCGACGCCGACGACCTCGTGGCCGAACTGCTGCGGGCCATCGCCGACGACATGGCCCGCCGTCGCGGCGAACTCGAAGCAGCTGACGACGAAGGCGCAAGCCCCGACACCGAGAACCTGCGACTCGCGGTCCGCCGCTCTCGCGAACTCGTCACGCTGCTCACGCAGTCCGATCTGAGTCCTCACCCCGCGACAATCGGTTGACGAGCTGCGTCAGCTGACCGCGCAGTGAGTCCGCATCGGTGACTGCCGATTCGACGATCGTGTTGGCGACGTCGTCGGCGAGCGCCGAGCGCAGTGCTTCCCGACCGGCGTCGGTAGCCTCGATCACGAGGCGGCGCCGGTCGGCGCCGTCCCGGGTACGGCGTACGTACCCGTCCCGTTCCAGGCGCTCGAGGACGCGGCGCATCGTCTGCTCCTCGACCCGGCACGCCGCGGCCAGCGAGCGCTGAGTGTGCGTGCCGCGGGCGAGGGCGTCGAGCGCGAGCAGGCCCGCGTGGGTCAGATGGCATTCGGCCAAGTGGGCGTTCCACTCGCGCTCGACCATCCGCGCAGCAGTGGACAGCAGCCGTCCCATCGACCACTGGGACGGCGATGCGCCGCCGCGGCGGACACCACCGTCATCGCCATCGTCACCGGGGCCTTCCATGGTCCATCAGAGTACGCGGCACGCAGCCGTGTTGCCTTGCGCGCTGCCGGGAGGGCACACTTAGGCGACTCGCATTACTAAGCATGCTCAGTAATAAGCTGGAGGCGTCGTGAGCCGGGCTCGTCGGTGGGGCGGATTGCTGTTCATCGCGCTGGGTGTCGCGATGATCATCGTGGACGTCACCATCGTGAACGTCGCGGTGCCCCAGGTCATCGAGCGCCTGCACATCACCTCCTCCGACGCGCAATGGGTCCAGGACATCTACACCCTTGTATTCGCCGCGCTGCTGCTCACCTTCGGCCGCTTCGGTGACCTCTACGGACGCAGGCGCGTGTTCGTGCTGGGCGCGCTGGTGTTCGCGGCCGCGAGCGTGCTGGCGGCGCGGGCGGGCTCGGCGCCGGAGCTGATCGCGGCTCGCGCCGTGCAGGGCGTGGGCGGCGCGATGATGCTTCCGACATCGCTGTCGATGATCAACGCCGGTTTTCGCGGGAAGGAGCGCGGCGCCGCGTTCGCGGTCTGGGGTTCGACGATCGGCGGCACGGCGGCGCTCGGTCCGCTGCTCGGCGGCTGGCTGACCACCACGTACTCCTGGCGGTGGGCGTTCGCGGTCAACGTGCCGATCGCGGCGGCGGTCCTGGTCGGCACGCTTGTGCTCGTCCCCGAGTCCCGCGGCGACGACGGGAGGCGCGGCGGCACCGACCTGCTCGGCGCACTCACCTCGGCGCTCGCGCTGACGTGCGTCGTATTCGGCCTGATCGAGGGCCGTGCGTTCGGCTGGTGGCACCTGCTCGGCACGGACGCCCGCATCGCCGGACTCACCTGGCGCGCGAGCATCTCCCCCGTGCCCGCCGCGTTCGCCGCGGGCATCCTGCTGGCCGTCGTGTTCGCCCTCGTCGAACGCCGCCGTGCCCGCCGCGGCATGAGCGTGCTGCTGGACCTGAACCTCTTCGCGATCGCCTCCTTCCGCAACGGCAACCTGACCGCGGGCATCGTCTCGCTCGGCGAGTTCGGCCTGCTCTTCGCGCTGCCACTGTGGTTCCAGAACGTACGCGGCTACAGCGCCTTCCAGACCGGCCTGGCGCTGCTGCCCCTCGCGCTCGGCAGCTTCGCCGCCTCCGGCTTCGGCGCCGTACTGGGCCAGAAGCGGGGGCCGCTCACCGTCGTGCGCCTGGGAATCGGCCTCGAACTCGCCGGCGTAGCCGCGGTCGGTGCCGTGGTGAGCCCGACCACGCCGTGGTGGGCCATCAGCCCCGCACTTTTCGTCTACGGCGCCGGCGTAGGCCTCGCCACCGCGCAGCTGACCGGCGTCGTCCTGGCCGAGATCCCCGTCTCCGCGGGCGGCCAGGGCTCGGGAACCCAGTCCACCACCCGGCAGATCGGCGCCGCACTGGGCGTCGCCGTCCTCGGCACAGTCCTCTTCACCACCCTCGGCCGAGACCTCCAGAACCGCCTAGCCGACCAGCACGCCCTCACCCCGGCCGGCGCCGCCGGCATCGTCACAGCCGTCAAGCAAAGCGCCGGCGCCTCCATCCAGGCCCTTCAGGCGACCTCGGCCACCGCCGACGCCGCGTCCGCGGCGAAAGCCGCCCTCAGCGACGCCACCCAGTGGACCGCCGCCACCGCCGCGGCCTTCCTCCTCCTCGGCCTCATCGCCTCCCGCCGCCTGGGCCCATCAACCGTGCCCGCACGTGACTTCGATGAGCAGTAGGCGCGGTCAGGCCGCGGCTCAATCGACCACCACGACCAGGTCGCCGGCCTCGACTGGCGTCGGGGCCGTGAAGGCGAGGCGGCGCACGACGCCGTCCACGGGCGAAGTGATCGCGGCCTCCATCTTCATCGCCTCGATCGTCGCGACACGGTCGCCCGCCGAGATCTTGTCGCCGGCGTGGACGAGCACGGTCACGACGCCCTGGAAGGGCGCGGGGAGCTGGCCGGGAACCGCCGGGTCGGCCTTCTCGGCGGCGGGCGCGTCGGCGGAGACGGAGCGGTCGCGGACGGAGACGGGACGCAGCTGGCCGTTGAGCGTGGTCACGACGGTCCGGTACCCGCGTTCGTCGGGCTCTGAGACGGCCCGCAGGCCGACCAGGAGCTGCACGCCCGGTTCGAGCTCGACGACGTGCTCCTCGCCCTGGCGCAGGCCGTAGAGGTAGTCGAGCGTCTCCAGGACCGACACGTCGCCGTAGCGCGACCGGGCCTCGGCGAACTCGCGGGCCGGGCCGGGGAACAGCAGCCGGTTGAGCGTCGTGCGGCGGTCCTGGTCGAGGCTCGCCTCGTCGGCCGGGTCGAGGTTCTCGGCGGGCGGCGTCCAGGGGCGGCCGGTGATCGCCTTCGAGCGGAACGGCTCGGGCCAGCCGCCCGGCGGGTCGCCGAGCTCGCCGTGCAGGAAGCCGATCACCGAGGCGGGGATGTCGTAGGACGCCGGGTCGGCTTCGAACAGGGCCGGGTCGGCCCCGGCGGCGACCAGGGAGAGCGCCAGGTCGCCGATGACCTTCGAGGACGGGGTGACCTTCGGGATCCGGCCGAGGATGTCGTTGGCCGCCGCGTACATCTCCTCGATCTGCTCGAACTTCTCGCCGAGGCCGAGCGCGATCGCCTGCTGGCGCAGGTTGGAGAGCTGGCCGCCGGGGATCTCGTGGCGGTAGATGCGCCCGGTCGGCGACGGCAGCCCGGATTCGAAGGGCGCGTAGACGCGGCGGACGGCCTCCCAGTAGGGCTCGAGCGCGTTGACGGCGGCGAGCGAGAGCCCGGTGGTCCGCTCGCTGAAGTCGGTCGCGGCCACGAGCGCGGACAGCGGCGGCTGCGAGGTGGTTCCGGCCATCGCCGCCGAGGCGCCGTCCACCGCGTCGACGCCGACGTCGATCGCGGCGAGCAGCGTGGCCAGCTGGCCGCCCGCGGTGTCGTGCGTGTGCAGGTGCACCGGCAGGTCGAAGCGTTCGCGCAGTGCTGATACGAGCGTGCGGGCGGCGGGTGCGCGCAGCAGCCCGGCCATGTCCTTGATCGCCAGGACGTGCGCTCCGGCTTCGACGATCTGCTCGGCGAGGCGCAGGTAGTAGTCGAGCGTGTAGAGCTTCTCGGCGGGGTCGGACAGGTCCCCGGTGTAGGACATCGCGACCTCGGCGACGGCGGTTCCGGTCGCGCGCACGGCGTCGATCGCGGGCCGCATCTGGGAGACGTCGTTGAGGGCGTCGAACACGCGGAACACGTCGATGCCGGTAGCGGCCGCCTCCTGCACGAAGACGTCGGTCACCTTGGTCGGGTACGGCGTGTAGCCCACGGTGTTGCGGCCGCGCAGCAGCATCTGGAGGCCGACGTTCGGCACGGCCTCGCGCAGCGCGGCAAGCCGCTCCCACGGATCCTCGGCCAGGAAGCGCAGCGCCACGTCGTACGTCGCGCCGCCCCAGCACTCGATCGACCACAGCTGCGGAGTCATCCGCGCGACGTGCCCGGCGACCGCGACGAGGTCGCGCGTGCGCACGCGCGTGGCCAGCAGCGATTGGTGGGCGTCGCGGAACGTCGTGTCCGTGACGGCGATGCCCTTCGCCGCGCGCAGTTCCGCCGCGAAGGCCTCCGGGCCGATCGCGAGCAGCCGCTGCCGGGTTCCGTCCGGGACCGGCGCCTTCGGATCGAGCTTCGGCAGCTTCTCGCGCGGCGCGGTGGTGGCCGGCGCCGCTCCGTGCGGCTGGTTGACGGTGACGTCGGCGAGGTAGCTCAGCAGTTTGGTGCCGCGGTCGCCGGAGGCGCGGGCGGTGAGCAGTTCGGGGTGGCTCTCGATGAACGAGGTGGTGATCCGTCCCGCGGCGAAGTCGGAGTCGTCGAGCAGCGCCTGAAGGAACGGGATGTTCGTGGCGACGTCGCGGATCCGGAACTCGGCGACCGCGCGGCGGGCCCGCCGTACCGCGTCCTCGAAGGTCAGGCCGCGGCAGGTGAGCTTGGCCAGCAGCGAGTCGAAGTGCGGGCTCACCTCGGCGCCGGTGAACGTGGTGCCGCCGTCGACGCGCACGCCCGCGCCGCCCGGTGAGCGGTAGGCGGTGATCACGCCGGTGTCCGGGCGGAAGTCGTTGGCCGGGTCCTCGGTGGTGATCCGGCATTGCAGCGCCGCGCCGCGCAGCCGCACGGTGTCCTGGCTCAGCCCGAGCTCCGCGAGCGTCGCGCCGGCCGCGATGCGCAGCTGCGACTGGACCAGGTCGACGTCGGTGACCTCTTCGGTCACGGTGTGCTCGACCTGGATGCGCGGGTTCATCTCGATGAACACGTGCTTGCCGTGCGTGTCGAGCAGGAACTCGACGGTTCCGGCGCACGTGTAGCCGATGTGACGGGCGAACTTCACCGCGTCGGCGCAGATCTGCGCGCGTAGCTCGGGGTCGAGGTTCGGCGCGGGCGCGATCTCGACGACCTTCTGGTGCCGGCGTTGCACCGAGCAGTCGCGCTCGAACAGGTGGATGACCTCGCCCGTCGCGTCGGCGAGGATCTGCACCTCGATGTGGCGCGGGTCGACGACTGCCTGCTCGATGAACACGGTCGGGTCGCCGAACGCGGCCTCGGCCTCGCGCATGCAGGTGCGCACCGCCTCGGCCAGCGCGTCGGGCGCATCGACGCGCCGCATGCCGCGTCCGCCGCCGCCGGCCACGGCCTTCACGAACAGCGGGTACGCCATGCCCTCGGCCGCGGCGACGAGCGTGTCGACGTCCCGGGACGGCGGCACGTCGGGCAGCGTGGGAATCCCGGCCTCCCGCGCGGCGGCGATCGCGCGCGCCTTGTTGCCGGTCAGTTCGAGCACGGAGGCGGACGGCCCGACGAAGGTGATGCCGGCTTCGGCGCACGCCTCGGCCAGCGCCGGGTTCTCCGACAGGAAGCCGTAGCCCGGGTAGACGGCGTCTGCCCCGGCCTTCACCGCGGCCGCGACGATCGTGCGCGGATTCAGGTAGCTGCGGACCGGATGCCCGCGCTCGCCGATCTCGTAGGCCTCGTCGGCCTTAAGCCGGTGCTCGCTGCGGCGGTCTTCGTACGGGTAGACGGCCACCGTCTTCGCGCCGAGCTCGTAAGCCGCCCGGAACGCGCGGACGGCGATCTCGCCGCGGTTGGCCACCAGCACCTTGGCGAACTGCCGGCCGGGCACAAGAGGAACGCTCACGTCGGTCCTTCGCTCGTCACAGCCGGGCGCGGGTCCGGCCTGAGGCTCACAAATCGGGATTCAAGCTTCGTGGTGTCCAATCCCGGGCGCCGGTACACCCGATCGGGAGGGTTTCGTGGATCATCGGGGCAAGCCGGGCGCGGGGGCTCGGCCGGCTGCTCGATATCCGGTCGGCGACGACCGGCGTGCGCGGATCGCCGCCCGACGGCGAGGGCCGAGGTGGGCAGTCAGCCGGCCGCCGACCCGGGCCGTTAGGCGGGCCGCCGACCCGGGCAGTTCGGCCGACCCCAGGACGGCCCGAGCCGAACGGGCCTCAGTGCGCTGCGAGCGGGCGCCAGTTTCCGCTGCGCGGGTAGTTCGCGAAGCCGAAGTTCAGCAGCGCCTCGGAGTCCGAGGTCACCACGGTCCAGCTGGGGTCGTCGAGGACCACGCCGATGACGTCCTCGCTGCCCTGGTACGCCTCGAACAGCAGGCAGTAGCCGGCGCCGTTGGTACTGCCGGTCTTGATGCCCTCGATGCCCGGGTACACGCCGATCAGCGGGTCGGTCGTGTTCCAGGTGAAGGCCGGGTGCTCACCGGAGACGGCGTCGACGTGATACGTGCTCAGCTTCACGATCGAGGCGATCAGCGGCACCTTCATCGCGGCACGGCCGAGCTTGAGCAGGTCGCTCGGCGTCGAGTACGTCGAGGTCTCGGTCGGGTCGGGAAGCCCGCTGAAGTCGGTGAAATGCGTGCTGGTCATGCCGAGGGCGGCGGCGGTCGAATTCATCTTCGCGATGAACCCGTCCAGCCCCGGCCCGTACGCCTGCGCCAGCGCGTAGGCCGCGTCGCAGCCCGAGGGGATCAGCAGCGCGTACAGCAGCTCGAGCGTGGTCAGCTGCTGCCCGGGCACGAGCCCGGCGGTGCTGGCGCCGTACTCGTTGTCGTACGCGGTGATGCCGGACGGCACCGTGACCAGCTGGTTGAGGTCCAGGCCTGAGGACTGCAGGACGACGAGGGCCGTCATCACCTTCGTGATCGAGCCCATCGGAACCTCGGTGTTCTCCGACTTGCCCCAGATCTCCGCGCCGGTCGCGGTGTCCTCGACCTCGTTGTAAGGAGCCGTGATGTTACCCGGCGAATGCGGCATCCTGAGGATATACGCGGGCGCGACAGGGTGGGCGGAGATGGCTTTCGTCGGCAGCGGCTTGAGCGCACTGGCCTCCGCAGGCGCCGCCGCCGCGAGCGACGTCCCCGCAAGGCTCACGGCGACACCCGCCGCCGTCAGAAGCCGACCGATCCCCATGGTTCCGTGCATTTGACCCCTCCGTACGTTCGCGAAAAGCGCTCTGAAAGCCGTGCATGACAGACCCCGTGGCGGCTGTGGGCGCGCCGCGTCAGATCCTCGCGGAGTCGATCCCCGAAAGCAATGCTCTGGGACGATGTCTTCATGAAGACGGCTCAGATTGCGCCGATCAGGCGGCGCGGGCGACGGCGTTTGCGATCCGCGCGGCGGCCTGTCCCGGCGTGAGGTGCGTCGTGTCGACGACCTCCGCCTCCGCATGCAGCCAGGTCCGGGCCGCCTCGGCGTAGGGCTCGAGGTACTTCAGCCGGAACGGCGAGTCGGGGCCGACGACGGTGTCCCCTGCGATGCGTCGGCGGAGAGTGCCCTGGTGGGCGTGGAGGACGAAGTGCCGCACCGGGATGCCGTGCGCGGCGAGGCCCGTCCTGATCTCACGCCAGTACTGCTCGACGAGGACGGTCATCGGCATCACGAGCGTGCCGCCGGTGTAGTCGAGGATCTGCCGGGCGGTCTCGACGACGAGCTGGCGCCATGGCGTCCAGTGCTGGAAGTTGTCCGTCTCCGGAAGCCCGGGCGTGATGTCCATGAGCATCTCCCCGACCTTCTCGGCGTCGAAGACCCGCGAGTCCGGAATCAACTCCTGGACGAGAGCACCGGTCGTCGTCTTGCCCGCCCCGTGGGTGCCGTTCAGCCATACGATCACGGGCCGACGCTAGCAGTGCGGGCGGATCGCTGACGGCCGGAGCACACTTGCGGGGTGGCACACGACGAGCACCGTGAAACCTCGGAAACCGTGACATTGCACATCTCATTGCCCGAACAGGTAGCGCAGGACCTGACCGCCCTGGCCGAGCTGTACCACGCGACGCCGGAGAGAATGATCGCGAGCTGGACCCGGTCGCACGTCGAGAACCTGATGGCCGGCCTGACTCCGGGCGGCGGCCAACCACCGGACCCCCTCGACGCACCCGACGCGTGACCGCGAGCCACGCCTTCGGCGGCACCCTCCTCGTCCGCGGGCTCGACGCCCTGTCCCGCCAGGCCGCGTGGCCGACCGATACCATGCGAGGTCAGTACCCACGAGCGGACAGGGACCGCGATGACGACCACCACGAGGCGGGTCCTGCCGCACCGCGTCGAGTTCGGCGGGCCGGCGGACGGGCCGCGCGTCGTGCTGGTTCACGGGCTCGGCGGGTCGCATGCGAACTGGGCGGCGCTCGGGCCGCTGCTGGCGGAGTCGACGCGGCCGGTCGCGGTGGATCTGGCCGGGTTCGGGTATACGCCGGGGACGGGGAAGACGGCGCGGGTGGCGGCCAACGCGCGGCTGCTCGAGCGCTTCCTGCGCGAGGAGGTCGGGGAGCCCGCCGTGCTGGTCGGGAACTCGATGGGCGGGATGATCTCGATCATGACGGCGGCGGCGCACCCCGAACTGGTCACGGGCGTCGTGCTGCTCGATCCCGTGCTGCCGACGTCGCCGGGGGCACGGCTCGACCCGGCCGCGATCGTCGGCATCGTCATCGCGCTCTTGCCCGTCCTGGGGCCGAGGGTGCTGGTTCGGCGGCGGGCCGCCGCGGGTGCACGGGAGCGCGCGCTCTCGACGCTGTCCGTCTGCTACGGGGATATCAGCCGATTGACCGATGAGCAGCTCGATGCCGAGGTCGGGCTCACCGAGTTCGCAGAGGCTGAGGGGCTCACGCCGGTCGCGGCGTACGTCGGCGCGGCGCGGTCGCTCGTGCTGCACGGCGTTCGTCCGCGGTATCGCCGCGAGATGGCCGCGATCAGCGCGCCGGTCCTGCTGCTGCACGGCACGCACGATCGGCTCGTCAGCGTCAGCGCTGCCGACACCGCCGCGCGCAAGCACCCGTCTTGGCGCTACCGGCGCCAGGACGGCGGGCACGTCCCGCACATGGAACTGCCCGTCGAAACCGCACGCACCATCACGGCCTGGCTCCAAGGAAAGGACGCGTGACCCATGCCCCGAGGCATCGGCGTAGGCGACAAGGCACCCGACTTCACTCTCCCGTCGGCCTCCGGCGAACCGGTCTCCCTGCATGACCGGATCGGCGAGAACGCCGTCGTGCTCTACTTCTACCCCAAGGACGACACCACCGGCTGCACGGCCGAGGCCTGCGCCTTCCGCGACAGCTACGAGTCGTTCACCGACCTCGGAGCCGACGTGATCGGCGTCAGCTCCGACTCCGTGGAGCGGCACGAGGCGTTCGCCGGCAAGCACAGGCTGCCGTTCACCCTCCTGAGCGACGCCGGCGGCAAGGTCCGCAAGCTCTACGGCGTGCCGAGCACGCTCGTCGTGCTGCCCGGCCGGGTCACGTACGTCATCGACCGCACGGGCACGGTGCGCCACACGTTCAACTCCATGATGAACTTCGGCGCGCACGTCACCGAGGCGCTCGAAGCCGTCCGCCGCTTGCAGGAAGAGAGCGCGTGACCTCTCGAACGACGATCCGAATTCGAGTGCTTGTCCGCACATAGCGCGAAAAAACCCTTGGACGCCGTCGCCGCCGTCACGCGACACTGAGAGCTCTGACGGCGGCCTTCCGCCAAATCCTGCGGGCACATCAAGGAGGCGGCGTGATGGGTGTTTCACGCGATGAAACGGGCGAGGAGAAACCGGACAAGGGTTCGGTGATGCTCGCCGTGCGCTATTACCGGCGCGAGATGACGCGGCTCTGGCGGCTCACGCTACCGGCCATGTTCGGGCCGGCGCTGGGCAACATCGGCATTCTCTACCTCGCGCCGCTGGTGGTCGCGCAGCTCGTCACCCGGATCACCGGGAACGCGCACCTGACCCTCGGCGCGGCGATTCCCTACGTGCTCGGATTCACCGGAATTCTGCTGATCTCCGAGGTGCTCTGGCGCATCGGGATGCATTTTCTGAACCGGCTCGACGCGCTCGGAATCGAGCACTTATACGTGGTCGGCCTGGACGAGCTGTTCGCGAAGGACGCGGCGTTCTTCCACGACAACTTCGCCGGCTCGCTCACGAAGCGGGTCGTGAGCTTCGCGTCCCGGTTCGAGCAGACGGCCGACACGCTGGTGTTCGAGGTCGTGGGCAACTTCGTGCCGCTGGCCTTCGGCTCGGTGGTGCTGTGGCGCTACGACCCGTGGCTGGTCGCCCTGCTGCTGGGGATGATCGCGATCACGGGCGCGGCCGTGGTGCCGATCATCCGGCACCGCCAGGCGCTGGTGGATCTGCGCGAGGCGGCCAACGCGCGGGTGGCGGGGCACGTCGCGGACAGCCTGACGAACATGGACACGGTCCGGGCCTTCGCCGCCGAACGGCGGGAGGCCGCCGAGCACCGCAGCCGGGTCGCGGAGGCGAAGCGGCTCTCGGTGCGCTCTTGGGACTACAGCAACCTGCGGGTCGACACGGTGATCGCGCCGATGTCGGTGCTGACCATCGGCCTCGGGCTGCTGCTGGCGGTCGTGCTCGCGACGCGCGGCCAGGGAGTGGCGGCGATCGTGGTCGTCTTCTCCTACTACTCGAGCGCGACGCGGATCATGTTCGAGTTCAGCCGGATCTACCGCAACCTGGAAAGCGCGATGACCGAGGCCGCGCAGTTCACGGCCCTGGTGCGCACGCCGCCGACGGTGCTCGACCCGGTGACGCCCGAGCCGCTGCGCTCCGGGGCCGCCGAGATCCGCTTCGAGCGGGTGACGTTCGGCTACGGCAGCGGCAAGCCGCTGTTCGACGGGCTCGATCTCGCGGTGCCGGGCGGGTCGCGGATCGGGCTGGTGGGCCGCTCCGGCGGCGGCAAGAGCACGCTGACCAAGCTGCTGCTGCGGCTGACGGACATCGACGGCGGCAGGATCCTGATCGGCGGCCAGGACATCCGCGACCTGCGCCAGGCGGACCTGCGCAGCCAGATCGCGTACGTGCCGCAGGATCCGGCGATGTTCCACCGGACGCTGCGCGAGAACATCGCGTTCGCCCGGCCGGGCGCCACCGAGGCCGAGATCCGCCGAGCGGCCGAGGCCGCGCACGTCGCCGAGTTCGTCGAGGCGCTGCCGGACGGCTACGACACGATGGTCGGCGAACGCGGCGTGAAGCTCTCCGGCGGGCAGCGCCAGCGCGTCGCACTGGCCCGGGCCATCCTGCGCGACGCCCCGATCCTGCTGCTGGACGAGGCGACCAGTGCGCTGGACTCGGAGAGCGAGATCCTCGTCCAGGAGGCGCTCTGGCGGCTGATGGAGGGGCGCACGGCCCTCGTGGTGGCGCACCGGCTGAGCACGGTCGCCGGCATGGACCGCCTCGTCGTCCTCGACCGCGGCCGGATCGTCGAGCAGGGCACGCACCACGAACTGCTGGACGCGAAGGGCGCGTACGCGAAGCTCTGGCGGCACCAGTCGGGCGGCTTCCTGAGCGAGGAGACGAGCGAAGACGCGAGCAAGGAGACCAGCGAAGACAGCAGCGAAGACACCAGCGAGGAGGCGAGCGAGGCGGTCGGCGCCACGGTCTGAATGCGGTCGGCGCCACGGTCTGACTCGGCTCCCGGCGCCTGACCGCGGTCGGCGTCACGGTCTGGCTGCGTCTGCCTCCGGCGCGACCGCGACGAGAAGCACGGGTGGCCGGCACGATTGCGTGCCGGCCACCCGCTCGTGCGCTGCCGCCTATGTGCACGTCGTCCCGTTGACGGTGAAGGCCGTCGGCGCGGCGTCACTGGATGTCCAGGTTCCCTGGAATCCGAAGCTCGTGTTGCCGCCTGGTGCGATCGAGCCGTTGTAGCCGGCGTTGGTCACGCTGACCGCCGCGCCGGATTGGGTGTACGAGCCCTCGTTCCACGCACTGGTGATCTTCTGGTCGCCGCCGAAGGTGAAGCCCACGGTCCAGCCGCTGATAGTCGTGCTTCCGGTGTTGTCGATCGCCACCGATGCGGTGAAGCCGCCGGACCACTCGCTGTTCTTCGTGTAGACGACGTGGCAGGCGAACCCGGTCGCGGACGTCGTCGGGGTCGAACTCGCCGTGGCGGAGGCGGTCGACGAAGCGGAGGCAGACGCCGTAGCCGTGGCCGTCGCCGTCGAGCTCGCGGTGGCCGTGCTCGAGGCGGACGCCGAGGCGGTCGTGGTACTCGTCCCGCTCTGGACGCCCATCATGATCCCGCGGCCGTTGGTGCCCACGTAGACGCGGCCGTAGACGTTGAGGTCGCCGGTGATCGCCGCGCCGATGTTGCCCCACTGGTGCGCGTTGTCGTTGATCCGCGTCCAGGTCGCGCCCTCGTCGTCCGAGCGGAAGACGCCCTGCACGCCGTTGACGGTCGCGATCGAGTAGAGCGCGAGGTAGCCGCCGGTGGTCGCGGACTTGCCGAAGCCCAGGTTGACGGCCGCGGAGACGCTGCCGAGCTGGGTGAAGCTCGTGCCCTGGTTGGTCGAGTGCCAGATGCCCGAGCTTCCGGTAGACGATCCGCCGGTCACCCAGACGTCGCCCGCCACGCCCGGCAGGGCCTTGATGTACACGGTGCCGGTGGACGGCAGCCCGGTGGCGGCCGTCGCGGCGAAGGTCGCGCCGCCGTCGGTGCTGACGTAGAACGTGCCGGCCGAGTAGCCGTAGTACACCTTCGGATTCACCCGGTCGGAGGCGATCACCGCGCCCGCCGGGATACCGCTCGACGCGGTCCACGAGCTGCCGTAGTCGGTCGAGTGGTACACGCCGGTGCCCGCCGGGCTCCAGACGACGCTGCTGCCGTCCGCCGCGATCGCCGCGTGCCCGCCGCCGGTGACGCCCGGCGGCTCGGTCGAGGCCTGCCACCAGCTCGTGCCGCCGTTGGTGGAGAAGCCGATCCGGTTCACGCTCGGATTCGAGGTCTTGTCGATGTCCCCGGTACGCACGATGTCGGACGCGTCGAGTCCTGCGTAGTCGATGCTGTCGCCGCTGGAGAGGTTCGGCGCGGTGTACATCATCGACGGAACGCTGGTCAGCGACGTGTGCACGAAGCCGTCCAGATCGCCCAGCGCCGAGAGCAGCGGCGCTCCGCTCGGCGGGCTGATCAGATCATTGACGGCGGTCTCCTCGAGCCCGCTGACGAACGGCTGGATGGTGAACGTCGTCCCGCTGTCCCAGTTGGTCAGGTTGGTCGTGCCGAACAGCGTCGCGCCGGTGCCGAAGAACATCCGGTTGCTGTTGAACGGGTCGATCGCCAGGCCCTCGGTCATCCAGCCGAGCTTCGGCGACTCGACCGGCTCGGCCGTCGAGCTCCCGAACGTCAGCCAGGGCGTCGCGGAGATGTTCATCGTGTACGCGTCGGAGCGGTTCGGGTAGCTCGTGTAGCTCCACGCCGATTTCCACGTCGCGCCGCCGTCGGTGCTCCGGTAGACGAAGGTGTCCGGCCACCAGGAGCTGTAGCCCGTCACCATGATCGTGTTCGGGTGCTCCGCGTCGATGGACAGGCCCGAATAGCCGAAGTAGTCCCCTGACGTGTTCGACGACGGGACCGGGCTGATCTGCGTCCACGTGCCGGTGGACAGCGCGTACTTCCACACGTCGCCGGACGAGCCGTCGTAGGGGCCGCCCTTGTTGCTGGTGGTGATGTACAGGTAGGAGCCGCTCGGGTCGACCTCGCCCTTGTGCGCCAGGAAGCCGGTCGGCTGGCCGGCCACGCGGGACCACGTGGTGCCGCCGTCGGTGCTCTCGTAGACCGTGTTCTGCAGGTCGGCGACGCCCACGAAGATCGTCGGGGTGGCGCTGCCCGAGGTGCCCGAGGCCTTGTCGAACGCGACCCAGGTCACGCCCTGGTCGTCGGCGAGGTAGCCGGTCGTGTCGGTGGAGTCCTGCACGTAGTCGCCGACGTTCGGGAAGCTCGTGACCTGCGACCAGGTGACACCGGAGTCAGTGGACTTCCACAGTCCGTGCCCGCTCGGCGTGCCGAGGTAGAGGATGTTGTCGTCGTTGGGGTCGACGGCCAGCCGCTCGCCCATCCCCCGGCCCGGCATGTTCCCGCCGAGCTTGAACGGCAGCGTCGTCTCGCTCCACGTGCTGCCCTGGTCCGACGAGCGCAGAATCGCGCCGTCGTTCGGGTCCCAGGAATTCGTGTACATTCCCGCCGCGACCCAGACCTTGTTCGTGTTGATCGGGTCAGCGGCCACCGAGACGGCGCCCATCAGGTTCCAGTTGGCCTGGCCGACCCAGTCCATCAGCGGGGTCCACGAACTCGAGCTCTGATTCCACCGGTAGACGCCGCCGATGTCGGTGCGGGCGTAGGCGATGTTCGCCGCGCCCTGGTCGAAGACGATGTCGGGAACGAATCCGCCGCCGCCGATCGGGACGTTGCTCCACGTGTAGGCGGTGGAGGCGGGGGTGGCCGCCGCGGCCGGGCTGGCCGCGGCCTGGACCAGCAGCGGCGCCGCGGCGGCGGCCAGCGCCGTGGCCGCGGCGGCGAACCCGCGGGCGGCGCGGCGCCCGGGCAGCAGCGCCCGCGGCGCGGAGATGCGAGGGATACGCACGTGCATAGGTGGTCGTCCGCCCTTTCGAAACAGCGAGGGAAGGGCGCGTCGGACGCTGCGCGCAGCACGCTGACGCCGCGGCGGCACATCGTCGAAGCGCTTCGATTACCGGTGCGAACCGCACGGTAGAGTCGATGCCGGACTTCGGCAACGAGCCTTATGAAATTTCAGCCCAACCCGGCGATGACGTGCCGGTATTCGGATTTCGACAGCCGTCCCGCCGAAATGCCGCCGACGGCTCTCCGGCGGCACGCAGCAGTTGCCCGCGATCGGCCGGGCGACGAGGTCCCGGAGAACGGCCTGCGCAGGTGGCCAAGCGCTTGATGCGGTGATCGCTATACTGGCCGGTGGTGTGCCGGGAAGTCTGGTCGGCTCGGGAAGAACCTCGCCGGATCGGCTTGGGGGCCCGGTGGACTCGAGAGGTGCCCGCGTGCGCGAAGCCGGAATCGTGGTGGCACTGGTGGTGGCGAGCACGCTGGTGGCCACGTACGCGAATCGGTGGCGGGTTCCGGCGCCTTCGGTGCTCGTGGTCTTCGGCCTTCTCGTGGCGCTGATCCCCGGGGTTCCGGCCGTGCGTACGACGCCGGAGCTCATCAGTCTCGTCGTGCTCCCGCCACTGCTCTACGCCTCGGCTCAGGACATCTCCGCGCGGGAACTGCGCGATATCTGGCGTCCGGTGGCGGCGCTGGCGCTGGGCTTGGTGCTGGCCACCGCCTTCGCGATCGGCGGCATCGCGCTCTGGGTCACATCGCTGGCCGCGCCGATGGCGTTCGTGCTCGGGGCGGTGCTCGCGTCCACCGACCCGGTCGCGGTCACCGCGCTGGGGCGCAGGCTTCCGCTTCCGCCGCGCATTCAGGCGCTCGTGCAGACGGAGAGCCTGTTCAACGACGCGACCTCGCTGGTGCTCTTCCAGGTCGCGGTCGGCGTCGCCGTGGGGACGGACGGCGTGAACCTGCTCGCGGCGTCGGGCCGGTTCGTGGTGCTCGCCGGCGGCGGGATGGGGGTCGGTGCGGCGCTGGCGCTGTTGGTCATCGCGCTACGGGCCCGAACCGCCGATCCGATGCTGCAGACGGTGATCGCGCTGGTCACGCCGTATGCCGCGTACGTGCTCGCCCAGGGCGCCGGGGTCTCCGGCGTCACCGCCGTCGTCGTCGCCGGGGTCGTGGTCGGCAGCGCGGGGCACCGGGTCACCGACGCGCGCATCCGCCTGCAGGTGCACGCGGTGTACGGCGTCATCGTCTTCCTGCTCGAATCGGTGGTGTTCGCGCTGATCGGCCTGCAGCTGCCCACGTTCGTGCGCGACCTTCCGCCGGGCACCTCGTGGTGGCCGCTGGAGGCCGCCGCGCTGGCTGGGGCGCTGATCGTGGTGCGCGTGGCGTGGATGCGGCCGACGGTCGCGCTCGCGGCACCCACCCGCGGGTATCCGGCCTGGCCGCTGGCGCGGGTGATGGCCTGGGCCGGCACGCGCGGGGTGATGCCGCTGGCCGCCGCCCTGTCCATCCCTCTGACGGCTGACGGCGGTGCGCCGCTGACCGATCGGCCCCTGGTCCTGGTGCTCACGACGACCGTGGTCGCGATCACGCTGACGGTTCAAGGCCTGACTCTCGGCCGCGTCGTGCGCAGTTCGGGCCTGGCCGTCGATCCGGAGCTTCTCGCCGCGCAGGAAGCCGAGGTGCGCACCTCGCTCGACGAGGCGGCGCTCGAATTCCTCGACAACCTCGGCGACGGCATACCGCCGCAGGTGGTCGATCGGCTCCGCCGCCGGTACAACGCCCGGCTGGGCGGCCACGAGGACGGCGCGTGGCCGGTCGGCGATTTCGCCCGGCTGCAGCGGGCGGTGATCGACGTGCAGCGCGCGGAGCTGCGCCGGCTGTACGCCGACGGCCGGATCAACGACGCCGCGCAACGGCGGTTCACCCACGAACTCGACCGCACCGAGAACGGCATCGTGCGCTGAGCCGGCGGCGCCGCCGCGCGCCCGCGTGCTCGAACAGGGTGAATCGCAGAGTTCTGCTTCCTTCGGGCGCCGGGAGCCGGCCGTCACCAGGGTTTCTGCGTCGCGAAGAAGCGCTGCCAGAACTCGAACCGGGCGGCCTCGGCGACCGGCTCGGGCGCGAACTTCTCGCCGAAGCGCATCACGGTGCCGCTGCCCGGGACGTACGGCGGCCAGTCGGGCAGGCCGGGTCCGTTCGGGTTGCCGGTGGCGATGAAGTTCGCCCAGTACGACGTCATGGTCTCGGAGACGCGGCGGTCCTCGTAGCTCCAGCGGGGATCGTCGGGGTCGAGGTTGCCGAACACGAATTCGATCTCCGAGCCGTGGCCCGCGCGCCTTGTGCCTCCTGCGCCGTTGAGCGGCGGCGCGGGGTACGCCCAGAGGTAGGTGTAGAGCGGCTTGGTCGCGTGCCTGGTCCACTCGGCGCCCCACAGGTACGTCGAGACGCGGGCGTTGTCACGGGCGGCCGCGGCGGCGGAGCGGGCCGCCTGGTCCTCGTCGTCGGCCGGGTAGAGGCGGAAGAACTCCTCGGTCATCGGGCCGAACCTGCGCTCGGCGGCGGCGACGAAGTCCGCGCGCGTGACGTAGACCGGCGGCGCGCCGGGGCGGAACGTGCCGGCACCCGCTCGTCGGTACTCGGCGAACGCGGCGTCCGGAACGGCGCCGCTCTCGTCGAGGTTGTTGCCGGCGATGTAGAACACGTCGTTCTGCTCGCCGAGCGCGTACGTCTCCGCGTACCCGTGCGGGATGACGTAGCCGTCGACGACGGGCCGGAACAGCGGGGGCTTGGCGACGCTGAGCGAATCGACCGCGTCGTCGACCGCGGCGTGTCCGTCGACGAGCTTCTGCCAGGGCAGCTTGCGCAGGCGGCGCAGCCCGCCGCCGCCGTGCTCCCTGACGTAGCGTTCGCCGGCCTGTTCGGCGTCGGCGAGCGCGCGGTACGAGGTGGACAGGTAGCGCAGTTCCGGGTCGGCGGAGTAGCGCGCGTGGCTCTGCACGATCGACCGGTGGAACAGGCCTCGGGCCAGCGGCGACATGGACAGGAAGTTGACCGTCCCGGCGCCCGCGGACTGGCCGGCGACGGTGACCCGGGACGGGTCGCCGCCGAAAGCCGCGATGTTGCGCTGCACCCACCCCAGTACGGCGATGCAGTCCAGCAGGCCGTAATTGCCGGACGCCTCGTGGCCGGATTCGGCGCTCAGCTCGGGCGTGGACAGGAAGCCGAAGACGCCGAGGCGGTAGTTGAAGGTCACCACGACGACGCCCTTGCCCGCCAGCCGTTCGCCGTCGTAGCGCGGGTTCGCGCCGGTGCCCGCCCGGAACAGGCCGCCGTAGATCCAGACCAGGACCGGCAGGCGCTCCGATTCGTCCCTGGCGGCGGTCCACACGTTGAGGCTCAGGCAGTCCTCTGACAGCGGCAGGTCGATGCCGGCCGCGACGCGGTCCTGCGGCGACTGCGGGCACATCGGGCCGAAGTGGGCGGCGTCGCGCACGCCGGTCCACGGCTCTGCCGGGCCCGGCGCGCGCCAGCGCAGGTCGCCGGTCGGCGGAGCCGCGTACGGGATGCCGCGGTAGACGGTCACCGACCGGTCCCGGCCGGGGATTCCCTGCAGGAGACCGGTTTCGATGTCCAGCGGGCTGTGCATCAGTTCCTTCCGATGGGCCGGCGGGCCGCGGATCAGTCCCGGGGGGAACCGTTCGCGGCGTGGTTGAGCAGCAGCGCCTGCCGGGCCGAGCCGACGTGGTGGCGCATGGCGGCCTCGGCGGCCGGCGGGTTGCGGGTGACGATCGCCAGGAAGATCGCCTGGTGCTCCTGCAGCGATCCGCCGCGCGGGTGCCGGGCCGTGAGGTCGCGGTATTGGCGCATGACGAGCGGGTAGAGCAGCGTGTCGTACGCCTGCGCGAGAGTGTGCTGATGGGCGGCGTGCTTGACCTGCTGGTGGAAGCGGCGGTTGCCCGCCGAGTACGCCTGCTGGTCGCCGCGCTGCTGGGCCTGCTCCATCTCGGTGAGCGTCCGGCGCAGCTCCTCGATCTCCGCGTCGGTGGCGCGCTCGGCCGCCTTGCCGGCCAGCGCCGCCTCCAGCGTCTCGCGCGCCTCGAGGATGTCGGCGGCGTCCTCCACGCTGAAGCTGCGGGTCCGCACGCCGCGGTTGGCCTCGCTGGTGACGTAGCCCTCGTGGGCCAGCCGGACGAGCACCGGCCGGATCGTGCCGCGCGACACCGTGAACATGCGCGTCAGGTCGGCCTCGGTCAGCCGGGTGTTGGGCTCGAAGCTGCCCGAAAGCAGCAGCGAGCGCAACTCCTCGTAGACCTGGGTCGATCTGGTCGTGCTGATCTTGTCGCTATCGTCCACGTGTGCGCCCCGGTGCTCGTCCAACTGTCTCGAAGACCCTCAGTCTCTCGCCTAATCGGCCAGGTCAGGGTACAGCCGACGCGCTGTGGCCGCGAAGATTTCCTGCTGCTCGCGCTCCGGCAGGCCGCTCAGCACGCCGCGGGCCAGCGCGACCAGTTCGGGGAGCGACTGCTCCGCCGCGGGCAGGTTGGAACCCCAGGCGATCCGGTTGGCGCCGAAGGCCGAGACCACCGGGTCGAGGAACGCCGCGGCCTCGGCGCCCGCGCGCTGGAGCGGTTCCAGGTTGCGGTGCGTGAGCTTCAGGTAGAGGTTCGGGTGCGTGGCCAGCAGGGCGACCTGCTTGCCCGCGTCGGCGGGGGAGGCGTCGATGTCGGGGTACGCCATGTGGTCCAGCAGCACGCGGACGGCCGGGAACCGCAGCAGCAGCTCGTTGAGCTGCGCGGTCGCCGCTCCGAGGCGCATCTGCAGGCACACCGTGACGCCGAGCGCCGTCGCCTGCTCCCAGAACCGGTAGGTCTCCGGAGCGGCGAACCACTCCCCCTGCGTGGGCACGGTGCTTCCGCTGGTGAACAGCCGCACGCCGGACAGGCCGCCCTTGCCGCAGGTCACGGCGAGCTCGTCCGCGGTCTCGGGACGCAGCGGGTCCACCGTGCCGACCACGATGAAGCGCTCGGGACGCTGGGCCGCGCTGTCCAGGACGTAGGAGTTGTCGTATCCGTACGCGGTCGTCGCCTGGACGAGCACGGACCGGCTGACTCCGGCGCGGTCCATCTGCTCGGCCATGCCCTCCGCGGTCACCGGCCGGGTCGTGGCCCAGCCGGACTGCCTGCCGCCGATCGGGGCGCGCGGGTAGCGGTCCACGTCGGCCGAGACGACGTGGCAGTGCGTGTCGATGATCTCCATGGCTTCGCCTCTCCTCACTCACGCGTCCGGGTAGTCGCCGGCGGCGAACACGCCGGCCGGGTCGTCGGGGAAGTCCGCGTCCAGCAGTCCCTGGTCGCGGGAGAATTTGACCAGCGCGCGGATGCTCGCCTCGTTGGCGGCCAGTCCGTACGGGATCGGATCGCCGCCGATCTGCCTCTCCTGCTCGGCGAGCCGCGGCAGCGCGCTCCACCGCGGGTCCGCCGCGACCTGCCGCCGCTTGCTCTCCGCGAACGCCGCGTACAGCCTGGTGGGCAGTTCGGGTTCGGCGTCGACCAGCTCGCGGCGGATCGCGATCACCGAATGCAGCGGGTACACGCCGGTCCGCAGATACCAGTCGACGGCGAGCACGTCGTGGTCCGGGAACAGCGGGTACGGTCCGTCCTCGGCGGCGGGCTGCTCCGCGGCGGCGGCCCAGCCCGCCTTCGGCGCCCCGGCCCGGCCGGTTCCCGCGTTGCCGGTGAACGCCGCGTCCAGCTCTCCCGCGCGCAGCAGCTCGCCGAGCGACCGGCTGTCGGCGACGTGCTCGACGTTCGGCGGGTTGCGGCCTTCGATGTGGTCCTCGTCGTCCACGACCCAGGTGACGGAATCGACGTCGACGTCGTATTCGTCGCGCAGGATCCCGCGCATCCACACGCCGGTCGTGACCGTGTAGGCGCGCACTCCGATGCGCTTGCCTTTCAGGTCGGTCGGGACGCGGATGCCGGAGTTCACGCCGCACTGCACGTCGCCGTGGTGGAAGCGGCGGTTGAGGAACACCGGGATGCCGGTGAGCGGCACGCCGGTCTGCAGGGCCATGAGATACGAGGTCGGGGCGAGTTCGCAGACGTCGAATTCGAGGTCGCGGATCATCCGCCGGTAGGCGCCGATGACCGGTTTGACCTCGACCGGCCGCACCTCGTGCCCCGGCACCGGGACCTCGCCCGCGAGCAGCGCGCGGCCGTGGGCGTAGTCGCCGAGGACGACGGAAAGCTGTGCCATTTCATGCCTTTCTATCGTTTCGAGGGTCGCCGGGTTCAGTCCAGCCGCGCGGGATCGACGCCGAGCGCGGAACAGGTCTGCCCGACCAGCTCGTCGAACTGCACGGGACGCGGCAGCACGCCCTGTTCGTAGGCGTAGATCGCGGCCTGGGTGACCGGGCCGCGCAGCGCGGAGAAGCCCGCCGGGGCCAGGTCGACCGGCTCCTGCTTCCCGGCGGCGGACTTCCCGGCGGCGGCGGCTTCGCGGAGCGCGTCGTACGCGGCGAGGATTGCTTTGGGGTTCTCGCGCGCGGCGGTCAGGCTCATGCCGACGACGTGGTTGATGGGCGCGAAGCCCTTGCGCGCCGACCAGTCGGCGGCGACACTCGACGCCTCCGGAATCGCGGTGCGGATGCGGTCGTCGGCGGGCAGTTCGTTGCCCATGATCCCGTAGTCGAGCCGGCCTTCGAGGAAGTCGAGAGGCAGCTTCGCGCCCTCCGGGGCCCGGCCGACCCAGGCCGGGTCGGTGTAGCCGTCGACGTGTCCGTCCTCGTAGGTGCGCCAATTGACGTCGGTGAGCTTGACGCCGTATTGCTCGGTGAGGAAACCGCGCACCCACACGCCGGTGGTCTGGCTCCACGACCTGACGCCCACGGTGCGGCCGGCGATCTCGTCGACGGTCAGCGAGCCCATCGTCACCAGGGTCTGGTGCTGGAAGCGGCCGAGCATGGTGATCGGCAGCAATGCGACCGGCTTGCCGTAGGCGAAGGCCTGAAGGAGCGTCACGATGGCGACCTCGCACACGTCGACGGACCCGTCGTTGACGAACCCCCGCGAGGCCTTGTGGACCGGGCGGACCTCGACGCGCTCGGCGGCGGCTCCGGCCGACACCGCGGCGCCGACGGCGGCCGCGGCCGGCTCGTCCCTTCCCAAGACGATCTTCATCAGACATCCTCTCCGTACTGGATCCGGCGGTAGGGCACGCTGAGCACGTCGCGGGTGATGCGCACGTCGATCACGGACGGCCGCGGGTCGCGGACGTACTCGGCCAGCGCGGCGCGCAGTTCGTCCGGCGTACGCACGGTCGCGCCGCCTCCGCCGAGGGCCCGGGCGACCGCGCCGAGCTCCGGGGTCGGGATCACGGCGAGCTCGGGGTCGAGGCCCTTCGCGCGCGCCTTGTGGTACTCCGCGCCGAGGCCTTCGTCGTTCATGACCACGACGAGAACGGGCAGCCGGTAGCGGCAGGCCGTCTCGAACTCGGACAGGTGCATCAGGAAGCTGGCGTCGCCTTCGACCACGAACATCGGCTTGCGGTCGGCGACGACGGCCCCGATGGTGATCAGCGGCGCCTGGCCGATGGCTCCGAACATGCCGTAGTTCGAGGTGATCTCGCGGGAGCGCTGGAAGAGCATCGTCCCGAAGTCGACCTGGTGGCCGCTGCCGAGGACGAGGCCGATCTCGCCGGGCAGTTCGGCGTCCAGGATCGAAATGGCCTCGCGCGGGTCGAGCAGGCCGGGCCGACGCTGGAACTCGGCCGGGTCGATCAGCGGCTCGGACAGGCGTCGCCGCACGTCGGAGGTCTGGAAGCCTTCGATCTGCACACCGCGCACTTCCAAGGCCCGCGTCAGGTCGGTGAGCGCGGTGACGGCGTCGGCCTGGAGGTAGCAGTCGGCGACGCGGCCGTTGCCCATCACGAGGTGCGGCGCGATGTCGATCTGCACGTACTTGGCCTCGGGGAAGAGGTAGCCGCTCTCGATCGTGTAGTGGTTCAGGCTCGCGCCGACCGCGACGACGCAGTCGGCCTCCTGCAGCAGCTCCATCGCCAGCTTGCTGCCGAACAGGCCCGCGATGCCGACGTGGTACTCGGACTCGGCGCACAGCCAGTTCTTGGCCTGCAAGGTCGTGGCGAGCATCGCGCCGGTCCGACGCTGGAGCGCGAGGATCTGCTCGCCGGCACCGGCGCTGCGTGCACCGCGTCCGGCGACGATCACGACGCGCTTGCTGGACGCGATGATCTCGACCGCCCGCGCGAGGCGATCGGCGGGGGGAACCAGCTTCGGCGCGCGGACCAGCTCGGTCGACGGGGTGTACGGCCCGGCGTCGTCGAACTCCTGCAGCTGGACGTCGATCGGCGCGCTGATCATCACCGGGCGCGACTGCGTGCGGGCGATGTAGAACGCCCGCTGGACCGCCTCTTCGGCCTGCTCGGCGCGGGTGACGTGGACGAACTCGCACTCGATCGCCGCCGCGAAGCGCCGCTGGTCGAGGTACTGCACGGCGCTCTCGTCGCCGCTCGCGACCTCGCCGCAGAACGCGATGAGCGGCGTGCGCGCGCGGGCCGCCACGATCATGGAGGTGGCCAGCTGCGCGGTGCCGGGGCCGCTGGTGGCCGTCAGCACGCCGGGACGGCCGGCCGCGCGGGCGAATCCGTCAGCCATGCCGAGGCCGGAGCCCTCGTGCCGCACTTCGTAGAGGTTCACGCCGCGCTCGGCGAGCGCGTTCATCCAGTGCATGTTGGCGTCGCCCATCATGCCGAAGACGTCCGTCGTGCCCTCGGCGGCGAACGCGTTCGCGAGGGCTTCGTAGACCTTCACCGTGCGACCTCCTGCTGCTTGCCGATGTGCGGGATGCGGCTCAAGCGCGGGAAGACGCGCAGCGCGTTGCCGCCGTAGATCGCCTGCCGGTCCGCGTCCGCGATGGAGTCGATGGAGTCGAGCAGCGCCTTGGTGTCGTCGAAGTGGTGGCCGGTCTCCGGATCGATGCCGCGGACGGCGCCGATCATCTCCGAGGCGAACAGGATGTTGGCCGCCGGAATGACGTCCGTCAGCAGTTCGAGGCCTCGCTTGTGGTACACGCAGGTGTCGAAGAAGACGTTGTTCAGCACCAGTTCCTCCAGCGGCGGACGGCCCTGATCCTGCATGACCCCGCGGTAGCGGCCCCAGTGGTACGGCACCGCGCCGCCGCCGTGCGGGATGATCAGCCGCAGCGTCGGGAAGTCGCGGAACAGGTCGGACTGGCACAGCTGCATGAACGCGGTCGTGTCGCCGCCGAGATAGTGCCCGCACGTGCCCTGAATCGCAGGGTTGCGCGACATCGCCACGTGCACCATCGCCGGTACGTCGAGCTCGGCCATCTTCTCGTAGAGCGGGTAGTAGACCCGGTCGGTCAGCGGCGGCGCCTGCCAGTACCCGTCCGAGGGATCGGGGTTGAGCAGGCAGCCGACGAATCCGAGTTCTTCGACGCAGCGTTCGAGCTCGACGGCGGACGCGCGCACGGAGCCGGCCAGTGCGTCACCGGGCGACTGCGGGAGCTGGCAGGCACCGGCGAAGCGGTCGGGGTAGAGGCCGCAGACCCGCGCGATCAGGTCGTTGCTCACGCGCGACCAGTCCAGGCTGGTCCGCGCGTCGCCGTAGTGGTGGGCCATCTTGCCCGCGCCGGGCGAGAAGACCGTGAGGTCGGTGCCCCGCTCCTGCTGGAGCCTGAGCTGGCCGCCGTCGATCGCGGCGGTGATCTCGTCGTCGGTGATCCGCAGCTCGTCCGGGCGCACGCGGGCGCCCGAGTCCTCGAAGTCCTTGATCTGGCGGGCGCGCCAGGCGCCGAGGGCAGGCGGGGCGGTGGTGAAATGGCCGTGACTGTCGATGGTGATCATGTGTGCCTTTCGTTCAGCCGCCCGCTCAGCCGCGGCCGGTGAGCCTGCGGCCCGCGTCCAGGCCGGGGAAGCTGCGGGTCGGGGCGGACATCAGGAAGCGGTAGCCCTCGCCGAGGACCCGTTCGACGTTGCCCTCGGTGACGTGCGGGTGCCCGACCACGACGTCGTGCTCGAGGCATATCCCGACGATGCGCCTGCGGGCCTCGACCATCAGCGGGTGCTCCAGCTGGCGGGGGACGCCGAGCTCCTGGCTCAGGTCGCCCTCGCCGATCATGACCATGCCGATGCCGGGCACCTGCTCGAGGATCGCCGGCAGGTTCTCGATGCCGAGCTGGTCCTCGATCATCAGCACGACGAGGATTTCGCCGTCCGGATCGAGCGGCCAGACATCGGCCTTCGCGTAGTACTCCTGGTTCGACACACCCCAGTAGCGCGCCGCCGCGGCGGGCGCGTCGCCGCGCACCCCGGCCGGCTCGTAGAGCTTCTCGCCGGGCAGCCGCGGGTACCGGCAGGCCGCGACGGCGTTGCGCGCCTCCTCGACTCGGGTGATGTGCGGCCAGACGATGCCGTACGCGCCGAGGTCGAGCGCCTGCTTGGCGTGCCACTGGCCGTACTCGGCACCGTTGACCGGCACCCGGACCAGCGGCGTGGGCGCCGCGGCGAGCGTCTCGCCCGAGAAGATCCGCCGCCGGTCGAGCAGGTACTGCAGGCTGTCCCGGAGGATCGCCGCGTCCCACGCCTTGTGTTCGGCCTCGAAGACGAGGCCGTCGTAGTCGGTCGCGGCGAATTCGAGGGCTGCGGCCGGCTCGGGCGCGGCGAACGCGCCGAAGGCGTGCCGTCCCGATTCCAGCGCGCCGATCACACTGTTGAGCCTCGTCATCGAGCACTCCCTGCCTGTTCGGTCTGTCGCTTGCTCACCGCGCGGCGCCACCAGGCACGCAGGGCCGTCCACCAGGAGCGCCCGTTGAGCCTCGTCATCGAGCACTCCCTGCCTCTTCGGTCTGTCGCTTGCTCACCGCGCGGCGCCACCAGGCACGCAGGGCCGTCCACCAGGAGCGCCCGTTGAGCCTCGTCATCGAGCACTCCCTGCCTCTTCGGTCTGTCGCTTGCTCACCGCGCGGCGCCACCAGGCACGCAGGGCCGCCCACCAGGAGCGCCCGTTGAGCCTCGTCATCGAGCACTCCCTGCCTCTTCGGTCTGTCGCTTGCTCACCGCGCGGCGCCACCAGGCACGCAGGGCCGTCCACCAGGAGCGCCCGTTGAGCCTCGTCATCGAGCACTCCCTGCCTCTTCGGTCTGTCGCTTGCTCACCGCGCGGCGCCACCAGGCACGCAGGGCCGTCCACCAGGAGCGCCCGTTGAGCCTCGTCATCGAGCACTCCCTGCCTCTTCGGTCTGTCGCTTGCTCACCGCGCGGCGCCACCAGGCACGCAGGGCCGTCCACCAGGAGCGCCGCACGGGCGCCTGCCGGGCGACCGTGACCGGCGCGGCCGCTTCGTCGACGACGCACCGGCGGACGAGCTCCTCGGTGAACTCCCGGGTCATCCGGGCGACGACGGCGCCGGCGCCGGCCTCGATCACGGACGCCAGCCGGCCCGCGAGCGTCACCTCCCCGGACATGTGCACCCAGGACCCGCCGCCCTCCCGGTCCTCGGCGACCCGGAACGTGGCCTGCGCGGAGAACCGGGTCGCCCCCTGGCCGTCCCGGCCGCGCGCGGCCAACCGCCCTTCGTGCGCGGGCTCGTCCAGCTCCAGCGAGAGACGGGCACCGAACTTCACCCGCACCGCGCCGAACTTCACGACCAGCGCGCCGTCGAACGAGCCGTCGTCGTGGTACTCGCCGAGCTCGGCCCCGTGGATGCAGGACACCACCTCGGACGGGTCGGACACGACGGCCCAGACCCGGTCGGGCGGAGCCGGGACGGGGATCGCTTCCTCGATCTTGATCAAAGCTGGGACCTCGCTTGCCGAGTCATCGGTGGGGCGGGCGGCGCCGGCCGGTGAGGTCGGCGCGCCGGGGAGTCTCCGCCAACACGGGAGAGTGATTGTCCTACAAACTCCTCCGTCACCGTAGCAGGAGCCCTCAGCCAACAGCAAGAACCTGGTCTCGTGCATTTTTAGCCCGATATGCGCCTGCTCGGGCGAAGTATTTTGTCCAACAATCGTCGCTAGAGACGTCGGGTGGCGCGGGCTGGTCGGGAACATCTGGCCTGTTCAGGGCAGATTGGCAGACACTTAGCCATACATGTTGGTCAACCTTGGGCGCGAAAGAGATGTCTTCGCACGTAGCTTGCCACGCCCCAGGGGCAGTGTTAGCTTAAAACTACTTCTTGTTCGACAATCTGAGTCGAACCGCAGGAAGGAGGTCGGTGGTCGAAGCCGCAGTCAGGCTTCGACCCGATTGTCGATGCGGGTGAGCGCGGGCAGCGCCAGCAGCCCGCAGAGCACTGTCGGCACCCCGCCGGCGATCAGCGACCAGCGAGGGCCCTCAGCCTGCGCGATCCAGCCGACGAGCGGGCCGCCGATCGGCGTCGAGCCCTGCCACGCCAGCGCCCACAGCGCCATGACCCGGCCGCGCATCTCGGGTCGCGCCCCCAGTTGGAGCGTGGTCTTGGCGTACGAGTTGAACGTGATGCTGCCGTACCCGACGAACAGCAGGACCACCAACTCAGCCCACAGCGACGACGCGAGCGCCGCCACCGTGATCGCGATCCCCCAGCCGATCGCCGCCAGGCACAGCGAGCGGGCCCGCAACCTCGCCCTTGACGCCGACACGAGTCCGCCGACGACCGCGCCGGCTCCCATCACCGAGGTCATCAGGCCGTACGTCCCGGCTCCGCCCCTGAACACCCCGCTCGCCATCAGCGGCAGCGTCACCGGGAACTCCCAGGCGAGCGCGCCGATCAGCCCGATCATCAGGAGCGGAACCAGCAGCTCCGGCGTCTCGCGGACGTAGGCCAGCCCGGCTCTGATCTGCCCCTTCCGCTGCTTGACCGGCCGCGCCGGATACAGCAGCGCCGAGTTCATCAGCGCGAGCGACGCCAGCACCGCGCCGTAGGAGACCGCGTTGCACGCGAAGCACGTCGCGAGCCCGAGCGAGGCGACCAGGACTCCGCCGAGCGCGGCACCGAAGACGCGGGCCAGGTTCATCGCCACCGAGTTGAGCGTGACGGCGTTCGCCAGGTCCTGCGGCGGCACCATCTCGGTGATGAAGCTCTGCCGCGCCGGATTGTCGAAGACGTTCACGAACCCGAGCGCGAGCGCGAGCATCACGACCGACCAGACCCGGATGACGTGCGTGCCGGTGAGGATCGCGAAGACCGCGGCGACGACGCCGGCCAGCGTCTGCGTGACGTAGAGGATGCGCCTCTTGTTCGACCGATCCGCGATCAATCCGCCCATCGGCCCGAACAGCAGCATCGGCACGAACCGCGCCGCCGTCGCCAGCCCGAGCACCGTGCCGCTGTGCGTGAGGCCGAGCACCAGGAACGACTGGGCCACCGTCTGCATCCACGTGCCCATCACGGACACGAGCTGGCCCGCGAAGTACAGCCGGTAGTTCCGATGGGCCAGCGAGGAGATTATGCGCACAACCCTCACTGTATATTTAGCTCGGGTAAGGAGCTACCTGCGGCGAGCTACCTGCCACCGACCTTCTGTCTGAGTACGCACTACTCAAGACACCTCGTCCCCACGCTTGGAGTATCAGCGTGGGAGATCCCGCGCGGAGGTCTGCACAGGCACCGGCACCGGCACCTCATGGACCGTCATCGGCGCACCCGCCGACGACCTGGCCGCAGGAGACTGAGGAAGATCAGGATGTTCGAGCGAAACCACCTGCTCAAGCACGGTGCCGCGACCCACGGCGTGGTCACGGACCACAAGGAGATCGCGCGGGACCAGTTCGGCAGCGAACTCGACTACTCGATCCGCGTCAAGGTCAGGTTCGAGGACGGCGGCGAGACCGAGATCGTCCACCGCTGGACCAAGCGCGCGCAGGTCGGCATCCTCCGCGTCGGCGACAAGGTCCCGGTCCGCTACGACCCGGACGACCACTCCAAGGCGGTCATCGACATGCCCGCCCTCGAAGCCGCGCACGCCAAGCAGATCGCCGACGCGAAGGCCACCCTCAAGCACTACGAGGAGGAGCGCGTAGCCCGCGCCCAAGCCGAGATCGCCGCCGACGCCGAACGCGGGCACAAGCACCACCACTGTTTCAATGCGGCGTGCCCCGGCTATCTGTTGGCGGCGACCCGCCGCCGGCGACGGACATGCTCACTGAGGGTGATGATGGCTGCCGACTGCAGCGTCCCATAGATGATCACCGATACGGCAAACAGCGTCACCTGATGGTGCACGATCAGCAGTGTGAAGGCGCTTAGCACGACCGCTAACGGCACGAGCACGATGCCCGCGGAGACGAGGAAGAGCTTCGGTAGCGACTGCGTGCGTATCCAAGCGTTCACCAGGCAATGATGCACCTGGATCCGCCGTGGGCGCAGGCCGCATCCCGTGTGTTGGCGCGTTGAAAGTTTCACAGACTTTTGACATAGTCCCGCGCCCGGCGCGACCATTCCGGCATCCGACCCGTCGCGAGGAGATGCGGGGAACCTGCCGATGCGTAGCCGAACTCATGCGTCCGTGCGGGGGCGCCACGCCACCGCCGTCAGCATTCGTACGCTGATCGCCGTCCTCTGCGCCGTGGGGCTGGCCGCGATGGCGGTGATCGCGGGTTCGGCGCCCGCGGACGCGCTGGACGTGACCGGCAGCGGTTCGCCGGTCACCGGGAACGCCACTTACTTCTCCGGGCTCGGCTCGCCGTACGGCGGCTGCGGGCTGCCGCAGGCGGACCTGGATACGCAGGACTTCCTCGCGCTGAACGTCTACAACACGCCGGGCAACTACGGCAGCGAGCCGCGGCCTATTCCGGCGGCCGACGCGTCGATGACGGGCATGTTCGACAACGGACTCAACTGCGGCCGCTACGTGCAGGTCACCATCGGTGACTACTGCACGGGCACCAACGACGGCGCGCAGAACGAATCGTTCTGCCGCAACGGCTCCTGGGTCGCGGACCAGTACAACGGCGCCACGCTCACGTTCGTCGTCGCGGACAGTTGCGCGGACGCCAACGCGTGGTGCCGCGACGACCCGTACCACGTGGATCTCGCGCAGAACTCGCTGAGCCAGTTCCTGCTCAACGGCGCAACGACCGCCGGCCTGCCGGGCAAGTGGAACAACCGGCAGGTCAGCTGGCAGTTCGTGTCGGCGCCGAACTACAGCGGTGACATCAACATCGGGTTCATCCAGGGCGCGCAGGCGTGGTGGTCGGCGATCGCGATCTCGCACCTGCCCAACGGAATCCACGGTGTGCGCTACTACGCGAACGGCACGTGGCAGTCCGGCACGATGGACAGCGACATGGGCGACGACTACATCATCGCCCCGACGACCAGCGGCGGCAGCCAGTACGAGATCCAGGTGATCGACGCCTCCGACAGCCTGCTCAACAACGGCGAGGTGTACTCGTTCTCGATGCCGTCCTCCTGCGGGACCCAGTGCAGCGCGGCGTACACGGCGACGACGTACACGACCTCCACCGGACCGACTGCGAGCGCCAGCCAGAGTACGAGCGCCAGTGCCAGTGCCAGTACCAGTACCAGCGGTACGAGCTCTTCGTCGGCTGGTCCAACGGCCACCGGGGCGACGGGAGGAACGACGGGGGCGAGCGCTGGTGCGCAGTGCGCGGCGACCGTCTCGACCGTGTCCAGCTGGACCGGCGGTTATCAGGTCTCGATCAATGTCGCGAACACCGGGACCGCGGCGACCACCACGTGGAAGACCGTGCTCGCGCTGCCCGGGTCCGACACGATCGCGAGCTCGTGGAACGCGACTACCGCTCAGTCGGGCCAGACGGTCACCGCCGTCGCGGCGTCGTACGACGGCGCTGTGGCGGCGGGAGCGTCGACGAGCTGGGGTATGACGGTGAACGGGAGCGGGCCGCCGCCGACGTCCGCGACCTGCTCGGCCGGCTGAGCAGCGGGATCAGGACCGGCTTTCGCTCCCTTTCCGCATGCTGGGCAGCAGGCGCCAGAGGCGGCCGCAGATGACGGTGCCGACGACCAGGAGCACGTAGACGGCCGGGGTCCACGCGCCGCCGGTGATCTCGGTGACCTGGCCGTGGTCGAGGGTGACGGTGAGCGGGTTCGTGATCACGTGCGATCGCCGGAGGCTTCCCGCCTCTTGCCGAGCAGGCCCGCGAGGAGCATGACGAGTACGCCGATGCCGGCACCGCACACCGTCCACAGCACGCGGTCGCCTTCGGCGCCGTAGTCGGAGGGCTGCGGGAGGTCGACGAGTATCAGCACACCCGCGGCGATGGCCGCACAGTAGACGGCGTAGTTCCAGAAGCGGATTCCGACCGCGTGCGCGAACAGGACGAGGGCGACCACTTCGAGTCCGCGGTCGATCGCGAACAGCCTGAGCCCGTGTTCGTCGGCCGGGATCAGGAGCACCAGGGCGGCGACGATGCCGCCGATCAGCGCACCGGCCACGCGCTGGGCGGCGACGAGCGTGGCCTGGTCGAGGCTCGGCTTCATCGCGACCAGGGCCGCGATCGGCATCCAGTAGCCGTGCGAGATGCTCAGTCCGAAGGCGAGCGCGGCGGTGCCGGCGATGACCAGGGCGCGGAGCACCGCGAACATGATCATCGGCCGGGTCAGGCTCCGGCGCGCCGTGTCGCCGGGGAGCTCGGCGACGAGCGGTGGACGGTCCTCGCGTCCGCGGATCAGCCACCAGGCGAACGTGACCGCTATCCACAGCGCCGCTCCCCCGGCCCACGCGAGCGTCTGAGCCCAGGTGTAGCTCGTGACGACGCTCGTGTGGTGGAGGCTCGCGGCGACCCCGAGGCAGACGATGAACCACAGGTTCAGCAGCAGGGCCGCGACGAACCGGTGGATGCCCAGCGCGGCGGCCAGGCCGGCCAGCAGGGTGACCGCGAAGCCCGCCAGCACCAGCCAGCCCCAGTCGTCGCCGCCGATGCCGAATCCGAGCGCGGTCAAACCCGCGCCGAGCAGCGCGAAGACGGCGACGTGCGACGAACGGTGCCCGAAGCCGCCGCCCGGGTCGACCATCGCCGAGAACAGCAGGCCGAACAGCGCGCTGAGCAGGTACACCTCGTGGCCGATCGCCCAGAACACGATCAGGGGCACGAGCGCGATGTCCAAGATCAGCATTGCGCGCGGCCAGTTGAGCCCGGCGGGATCCGGCGCGAAGACCCTCGAAAGCTCGCCGGACACCTTCCGCCCGAGGGTCGGGCCGGCCGCCGTGTTCGCCTGCATGGGCGCGCACTCCCTCGCTCGTTTGTCGCCGAGGCTGCTACGGGCTCGCGCCTTCCACTCTCCGCCCGAACGGCTGCGCGCGCATCCTAGGCGAAGACGATCGTGTGGTTTCCGCTGCGGATCACGCGGTCCTCGGCGTGCCAGAGCACGGCTCGGGACAGGACGGCGCGTTCGACGTCGGCGCCGCGTCGCATGAGGTCGGCGGCGGTGTCGGCGTGCGTGACCCGGACGACGTCCTGTTCGATGATCGGGCCCTCGTCGAGGTCCTCGGTCACGTAGTGCGCGGTGGCGCCGATCAGCTTCACGCCGCGTTCCTTGGCCTTGGCGTACGGGCCGGCGCCGATGAAGGCGGGCAGGAACGAGTGGTGGATGTTGATGATGGGCACCCCCGCCTGCTCGATGAACGAGCCGGACAGGATCTGCATGTAGCGCGCGAGGACCACGAAGTCGACGTTGCCCTTCAGGAGCCTGAGATGCTCGGCCTCGGCGGCCGACTTGTCCGGACCCGCGGACGGGACATGGAAGAACGGGATCCCGAAGCCGCGCACCTCCTCGGCCATGTCCGGGTGGTTCGAGATCACCATCGGGATGCTCACCGGCAGCTCGCCGCGCCGGTGGCGCCAGAGCAGATCGAGCAGGCAGTGGTCCGCCTTGGACGCGAACACCGCCATCCGCAGCGGGACGGACAGGTCGCGCAGCGTGTAGTCCAGCGCGTACGGCCGCTTGACCTGCTTGTCGAGGTCGCGTGCGATCTCCGGCAGCACGAGCGGCAGGTTGTCCAGGCTGAACACGGTGCGCTGGAAGAACGCGCCGCCGAGCGGGTCGTCCGAGTACTGGTCGAGCGAGACGATGTTCGCCTGGTGCCGGGCGAGCACGGCGGCGACCGCCGAGACGATGCCGGTGCGGTCCGCGCCCTGCACGATCAGCGAGGCGAGGGTGCGGCGGCCGCCGGAGGACGGCTGCGTGCGCGCGGCGGGGGTGTCGAGCGTGACGGTCAACTCAGCCTTCTTCCTTGAACCGGGCGGCCCATTCGGCGGTCGCCTTGATACCGCCGAACGTGTAGAAGTGCACCTTCACCTCGCCGTGCACGGCCGGGTCGTAGTCCGCCGCGAGCCCGCGCAGAAAGCGGTCGGGCCCGGCGGTGCCCATCAGGTTCGCCAGGGAGAACCCGTACTTCTTCGCGATCGACGCGCTGGTGCCGACGCCGAACCGGGCGGCGTACGACATCAGGCGTCGTACGCCGGCCGGCCCGGGCACGCCGATGCGCACGGGCAGGTCGATGCCGACCTCGCGCACCTGCCGGACCCAGCCCAGCACCACGTCCACGTCGAAGCCGAACTGGGTGATGATGCTCCCGGCCAGCCCCTGCGCCTCGAGTTCGGCCTGCTTGTCGGCGAGCGCGCCCCACAGCGCGTGGTCGGCGATCGCCGGATGCCCCTCCGGGTAGCCGCTGATCCCGACGTGCCGCACGCCGTACTCCTGCAGCAGGCCGCTGCGGATGACGGAGAGCGCGTCGGGGTACGGACCGTGCGGCGTGGACGGATCGCCGCCGATCACGAACACGTCCTCGCCGGCGCCGTCGGCACGCAGTCCGGCGAGGTACTGCTCCAGGGTCTCCCGCGTGGGCAGCCGGCGGGCGGAGATGTGCGGGACCGGGACGAACCCGAGGCGCCGGACCGCGCGTGCGGCGTCCAGGCGCAGCTGCGGGTCCTCGTTGCCGAGGTAGGTCACATTGACGCGCGTGCCGGCGGGTATCGCGGACCGGGCATCCTCGAGCCCTGTGACGTCCTTGCCGGTCATCTCGAGCGAGAAGTCGCGCAGCACGCCGGTGCGAAGCGCGGTCTCCGGAGTCGGGCTCATCGCGCGTTCCTCCGGTAGAGCGTGCGGGCGTGCTGGTTGAAGGGCGCGGGCTGGACCGTCGCGCGGATCCGCGGGAAGCCGAGGTCGGCGTTCGGGTCGGTGCCCGCGCCGGGGTGCTCGCCCCAGACGACCTCGACCTCGGTGCCGGGCTCGGCGTGCTCCTTGTCGATCAGCGTCAGGGCCAGGATCGTGCCGACCGGGTCGATGCTCGCGGTCTGCATCGTCACGCCGGCCAGCTCGCCGTTGCGCTCGACCCGGTTGCGGGCGTAAGTGAGGTGGAACTCGAGTCCGTCGCCGAGGCCGAGGACACGGCGTGCGTCGTCGATGTCGAAGACGAGCGTCACCTTCGTGCGCCGCACGGAGTCCTTCGCCTTCTCCAACGCGTCGCGGCCGATGAAGTCGTGGTTGAAGGCGACCATCTTGCCGTAGCCGAGCTCGTAGGGCGAGCAGTAGAAGTCCTCGATGTCAGGCGAGTAGAGGCTGCCGTTGAGCGGCCGCTGTCCCTCGATGCCGAACAGCGGCACGTAGCGCCGGTATTCGGCGAGCTCGGGATCGGTGTAGATGCCGGGGACCGGCGACGGTATCCAGCCGCTTTCCACGCTGGGTGTGGTGTAGGCGAGCGCGCCGACGCGGACCAGGCCGAGCGGCTCGCCGGCCGCGAGCAGCGCGTCGTAGACGGCCGCGGCGTGCTCCCAAGGTCCGATGAACTCCCAGCCGGCCTGTCCCGCCATTCCGTGACGCAGGGCCTTGAACCGGCGTCCGTCGAGCTCGACGGGGGCGGAGTGGAAGAACTTCACGGCGGGCATCGGGCCGCCGAACACGCTCTCGACGAGCTCTGCCGCGCGCGGTCCCTGCACCTGGTAGCGGAACAGCGTCGGGTCGCCGGCCGGCTTGCGGAAGGCCGAGGACGGGTCGGTGCGGAAGGCGACGTCGTAGCCGCCGCGCTCGCCGTGGTACTGCACCCAGTGCTGCGCGGCCGGGATCCCGCTGAGCGTGAACGACTCCTCGCCGTCGCGGGCCAGGATCCCGTCGGTCACGATGTTCCCGCGCGCGGTCACCGGGAGGAACTGCTTGGCCTGGCCGATCGCGAAGTTCTCGAAGCTGTTGGCGCCGAGGTCGGCGAGCAGCCGCAGCGCGTCCGGGCCGTCGATGAAAAGGTCGTACATGTGGTGCGAGAGGTTCAGCAGCGCGACGCCCTCGTGCCAGGCGTTCTGCTCGGCGCGCCAGCCGTGCTCGTATTCGCGCTCGACGACCTCGGGCGTCCAGGGCGCGGCGCCGGGCTTCCACAGCAGGTTCACCGCGGATCCGGCCTTGTCGATTCCGTCCTGCAGGCTGGGCATGCTCATGCGCTTCCTTCTCCCTTGAAAGACCGCATCACTAGAACGATCTAGTGATCGGGGCGTCGGCAGCACATTACGCGCCATCGCTAGATCGATCTAGTGGGGAACGACGTCAAGCTTAGCTTTCACGACGCAGGACCCGCGGCGCCTTGTCGGCCCGCCGCGCCGCCCCTAACGTGCCTCGTACTGTACGGTACGGTTTCCTGGAGGCGAGAGAGATGGCCACCCTCAACGACGAGATCCGCGCGGCCGGAGGACCGGTCGGGCTGCTGCGATCCGGACGCAGCGGCGCCTACCCGTTCCCGATCCGGGCGGAGTTCACGAACTGGCGCGACGAGCAGGAGAGCTGGCGCAACACCGCGGCGCTGATGGACCTCTCGCACCACATGACGGACCTGCAGATCGAGGGCCCGGACACCTACCGGCTGCTCTCCGACGTGGGCGCGAACAGCTTCGCCGGTTTCGGGCCGATGAAGGCGAAGCAGCTCCTGGCCTGCTCCCCCGAGGGCTTCATGATCGGCGACTGCATCCTGTTCTGCCTCGCCGAGAAGGTCGTGCGCATCGTCGGGCGTCCGCCGGCGCTCAACTGGCTGCAGTACAACGCGGAGACCGGCGGCTACGACGTGACCGTGCGGCGGGACGAACGCACCGCGCAGAACCCGCACGGCCGCGAGCTCTACCGGCTCCAGCTGCAGGGCCCGAACGCGGCGGCGATCTTCGAGAAGGTCAACGGCGGCCCGATGCCGGAGATCCCCTTCTTCACCATGGGGAAGTTCAAGGTCGGCGGCCACGAGGTGACCGCGCTCAACCACCGCATGTCCGGCTTCCCCGGGCTGGAGTTCTTCGGCCCCTACGCCGAACTCGACGCCGTGCGCGGTGCGATCCTCGAGGCCGGACGCGAGTTCGGGGTGCGCCAGGTCGGCGGCCGCGCGTACGCGTCGGTGGCGACCGAGTCGGGCTGGATCGCGAACACCGTCCCGGCGATCTACAGCAGCACGCACTTCAAGGATTACCGCGACTGGCTCGACAGCCGGATGTTCGAGGCGCACCTCTCGCTCGGCGGCAGCTTCGTCTCCGAGGACATCGAGGACTACTACGTCACCCCGTGGGATCTCGGGTACGGCCACATCCTGAAGTTCGACCACGACTTCATCGGGCGCGAGGCGCTGGAGCGGCGCGCCTCGGACCCGCACCGCAAGAAGGCCTGGCTCGCCTGGAACCGGGACGACGTCGCCAAGATCTTCGCGAGCATGTACGAGCCCGGGGACAAGCGCTTCAAGTACATCGAGATGCCGGCCGCGTTCTACGCCGCGGCCCAGGTCGACCGGGTGGAGCGGGGCGGCGAGCTCGTGGGCCTGTCGACGCTGTGCAGCTACACGGCGAACGTGCGCGGCTGGATCTCCATCGTCATGATCGACCCGGCGAAGGTCGGCTACGGCGACGAGGTCGAACTCGTCTGGGGCGAGCCGGACGGCGCCAGGTCGAGCGGCGCGGTCGAGTCCCACACGCAGACCACGATCCGCGCGACGGTCATCGAGCGGCCGTTCCCGACCGACAAGAGCTGAGGAACGTCGCGACCGCGGTGGTGATGCTGCGTTCCACCTCGTCCTCGGTCGGGGCGGGAGGGGCGTTGACCAGCAGCCGCATCTGCAGGGAGCCGAGCATCGCCTGGTAGAGCTGCGAGGCGGCGAGCAGCGGGTCATCGACCTCGATGACCCGCTGCTCGCGCAGGCCGCGCAGATGGCCGCCGAGCGCTTCGATGCCGCGCCGCGGACCGTGCTCGAAGAACGCTTGGCCGAGCTCGGGCACGCGCTCGGCCTCGGCGACGACCAGCCGGTGCACGGCGATGGCCCCGGGGTCGAGCACGATCGCGGCGAAGTGGCGGCCGAACTCGATGAGCGCGGCCGCCGGATCCGATCCGCTCGGCCGGAAGTCGAGCACCGGCCGGTTCCGCTCGTCGATCATCATCTCGACGGCCGAGGTGAACAGGTCGAGCTTGTCGGCGAAGTGCCGGTAGAGCGTCGATTTGGAGCCGCCGACCTTCGCCTGCACGTCGTCCATGCTCACGCCCGCGTATCCCCCGGCCATGAACAGCTCCGCGGCGGCACGCAGGATCTGCGTGCGCCGATGGCCGTCGCGGCCGTTCGATGCGCTGCCCATCATCGAGTCAGACCGACTCGCGCTCGATGACGTGCCCGGGCTTCGGGGAGAGGTCACCCGTGGCGAGGCCGAGAGCGTTGCGCGCGGCGAGCCGGCCGTGCACCTCGGCGTCGATGTGCACGGAGGTGAGCGCCGGACTGACCAGGGCGCCGGCCTCGTTGTCGTCGTAGCCCATGACGGCCATATCGGCGGGCACGGACACGCCGAGGTGGCGCAGCGCGGCTAGGGCGCGCAGCGCGACGTCGTCCGTGAACGCCGCGATCGCGGTCACGGACGGATGCTCGCGGCGGAAGCGTTCGACCTCCGCCGCCCCTTCGGCGGGCGGGCTCGGCAGGTCGAAGCAAGCCGGGGCCGGCAGGCCGAGCGACTGCGCGCATTGGAGGGTGAGGCGCCGGCGTACGTCGGTCAGTGAGGAGTGCACGGCCGGCAGCGCGAGCGCGATCTGGGTGTGGCCGTGCTGGACGAGGTGCCCCACCTGCAAGGCGACGTGCGCGGCGAGCCCGTCGCGCCAGCCGCCGCCTCCGTCCTCCAGCTCGTGGCCGGTGATGTACGGCTCGGCGAAGCGGAGGATGGCGCGGGGTGCGATGGCGTTGAGGATCCGCTCGGTGGCCTGCTGCCTGCGCGGACCGTGCCGGACCAGCAGTTCGTGCCCGTTCGCGGCGAGCTCGGCGTCCAGGCCGCGCACGTAGCTGCTCGCGTAGTTTCCGTCGTAAGCCCAGTCGATCTCCAGCACCACGACGCGCGACGACCCTTCGCGCAGCGCCCTGGCCACGCCGTTGGGCACGTAGCCGAGGCGGCGCGCCGCGGCGCTCACGCGGTTCCGGGTGGCTTCGGAGATCGTCTGGTTCGGGTTGTTGGCCAGCACGAACCCCGCCGTGGACCGCGAGACCCCGCTCGCCGCGGCGACGTCGTTGAGGGTGACCCGCCGGGCCGCGACCATCTGACTCCTTAACGCGTTCTCGCAATCAGCAATCCTACTCAGCACAAGGCCGCGTCGGCATCGGCCAGACGTGCAACCTCAGTGTTCGCGGAGCATGCGAACGTCGTCGCCGTTCGCAGTGAAGACCGGCTGCTCGATCGCGGTGAGCCGCTGGAGAATCGGCGGCCCAGACTGCCGGCGGCTCAGCCGTGCATGCTCGGGGGCCCGGCCGCGCATGCCCGGCGGCGAGGGGCGCGACGTGCTCCCGCTCCGCATCCGCTCCGCTTCGATGCGGATGCGGGCGCAGGCGCGGAGCGGGAGCACGCTCGGTCAGGTCACCGGTTCTGGCGCGCGGCCGCAGCTGTGGCGGCGACCGCCGATGTCGGCGCCGGCGCGTAGCCGGCCGGCGTGGCGGTGAACGTGCCGCGGCCCTGCGTCCGGCTGCGTAGCGCGGTCGCATAGCCGAACACCTCGGCGAGCGGGACCATAGCCGTCACAGTCACACTGCCGCCGCGCACGGTCGACGCCGTGATCCGGGCACGTCGTGCGGACAGGTCGCCGAGCACCGTGCCGACCGCGTCCTCCGGCGCCGTGACCGTCACCTCGGCGATCGGTTCCAGCACCGCGAGTTCACTGGCCCGCAACGCCGCCTCCGCGCCGAAGCGGCCCGCCGCGCGGAACGCGAGCTCGGAGGAGTCCTTCACGTGCGTGGCGCCATCCGTGAGGGTGACGCGCAGGCCGGTGACCGGGTGACCGCCCTTCGGGCCCGAAGCCAGTGCATCGCGAACGCCGGCCTCCACCGCTCGGATGAACTCGCGCGGCACGCGTCCGCCCGTGACCGTCGACTCGAAGGCGAACCCGACGTCGCCGACATGGTCCGTCAGCGGTTCGACGTCGAGCACGATGTGCGCGAACTGGCCCGAGCCGCCGTCCTGCTTGACGTGCCGGTAGATGAGCCCTGACACGCCCTGCACGACCGCCTCGCGGTAGGCCACCTGCGGCCGTCCCGCGCGCACGTCGACGCCGCGATCGCGGCGGATCTTCTCCAGTACCACCTCCAGATGCAGCTCACCAAGTCCGGACAGCAGCGTCTGCCCGGTCTCCCGGTCGGCGCGCACGACGAGCGACGGATCTGCCTCGACGGCCTGCGCGAGCGCCACGGCGAGCTTCTCCGTGTCCGCGTTGCGCGCCGCCTCGACGGCAACCGAGACCACCGGCTCCGTAGATGTCGGCGGCTCGAGCAGGATCGGCGCTTCGGGAGCGCACAGTGTCGCCCCCACCCGCGCCGACTTCAGCCCGACCACCGCGACGATGTCGCCCGCGACCGCCTGCGGCACCTCCGTGTGCCGATCCGCCTGGACCTGCAGCACTCGGCCGATCCGCTCGACGCGGCGTGTGCCGACGTCGAGTACGGAGTCGCCCTTGCGCAGCGTGCCCGAGTAAAGGCGCAGGTAGGTGAGCCGGCCGGTGCCGGTCGACTGCACCTTGAACGCCAAGGCGGCCAATGGCTGCGCCGGATCGGCGGCGCGGCTCACGTCGTCACCGTTGTCATTTGGGTCACCGAGGTCACCGACGTCGCTGATACCGCTGACGCCGCTGACCGGCGGCCGGTCCAACGGAGACGGCAGGTAGTCCACGACGGCGTCGAGCAACGGTTCGATCCCTCGGTTTCGGTAGGCCGCTCCGCAGAGCACGACGACGACCTCACCCGAGATCGTCAGATCACGCAGCGCGGCGCGCAGCGTCTCCTCAGACACCTGCGACTGCTCGACGAACTCGTCGAACGCTGCCGGATGCCGCTCGGCCACCGCCTCTTCCAACGCATGCCTGCGGTCACGTGCCGGCTCGACCAACGCCTCCGGGATCGCCGAATCCCGCGGGTCGCCGGAACCGTCGGCCCACAGCGTGGCCCGCATCCGCAGCAGATCGACGACGCCGGTGAACGCGGCCTCCGACCCGATCGGCAGCTGAACGGCGAGCGGCAGCGGGTGCAGCCGCTCGCGGATCGAGGCCAGCGCGGCGTCGAGGTCGGCGCCGGCGCGGTCCATCTTGTTGACGAACGCGATCCGCGGCACGCCGTACCGATCGGCGCGCCGCCACACGGCCTCGCTCTGCGGCTCGACACCCGCGACCGCGTCGAACACGGCGACCGCGCCGTCGAGCACCCGCAGCGAGCGCTCCACCTCGTCGGAGAAGTCGACGTGCCCGGGCGTGTCGATCAGGTTCAGCCGATGCCCGTTCCAGCCGCAGCTCACCGCCGCGGCGAAGATCGTGATGCCGCGATCGCGCTCCTGCGGGTCGAAGTCGGTGACGGTCGTGCCGTCGTGGACCTCGCCGCGCTTGTGCACGACGCCCGCCGCGAACAGCATCCGCTCGGTGACAGTGGTCTTTCCCGCGTCCACATGCGCGAGGATTCCGAGGTTGCGAATGAGGGCGGCAGGTTGAGGCCGGGAAGGGTCGTGTCGCATGATCTGATGTCCTTAAGATCGCTCCGAATCAGGGCGGCGCGATTTCGCCGGACACCCGGTCAGAGACCGCGTCCGGACAGTCCCCAGCGCTGGCCGCGCAGCCCGCGCCGAGCGGGCGGAGACACCAGGATCACCTCGAAGCGAGCACGGGAGGCGTGCACCGCGAGACACGCGCGCATCGTCAGCCCCTCCCGTTCCGAAAGCCCGTCCGCAGAGCCGCGGGCACCTGCGAACGACAGTAGGGCACCGCGTATCGCCGGCGGAACCGAATTTCCGCGGAGACATTTCCGCGGAGACGAGGTGCGCGGCCCGGCAGTTCCTCCAATCACCGGACGTGAAGGCCTTGCGAGGGGGACAATCAGCTCAGATTCGTCGGGCCGGGAGGGGAGACTCCCCCGATTCCAAGGATGACGTATGCCTGTTGCCCTTCAGCTGCCGACGCCGCCGAGCCCGCAGCAAGTCGTCGTTTACCTGGCACTGCATCTGGGCGTTCCGGCCCTGTTGGTCGGCATCGTCGTTTGGTTGCTGGGATTGCAGGGAGTCGCCAAGAGCTGGGCGGAGGCGGCGCGGTCGGGCAGGGAGCTCACGGAGGCGATCAGGCGGACGATCGGGGAGCGGAAGCGGGCCGCCGCGCTGCTGGCCGTCTACTCGGCGCTCGTCGTGGCCCTGTCCTACACGATGGCCCTGCTCATCAACGCTCTTGTCATCATCTACCGGACGAACCAGAACGGGATCACCTCCTGGCGGGCCGTCGAAAGCATCATGTCGAGCGCGACCTGGCCGCCCGCGGCGAGCTGGACGGTGGGCACCGAGGCGGCGGTGATCGTCATCTACCTCGTCGCCATCGGTGTGGGCATGGGATTCGTCCGCGGGCTCATCACGTTCACTCTCTTTCTCGCCGCGTTCGCCTGCGCCGTGGCGACCCTCGGCATGCTGTTCGACCTGCTCGGCGACTGGATGACCCCGGCGGGCCAGAGCCTGGGGAACAACCGGGAAGCGCTGATCCAGACGCAGATCTTCATCGCCGCCGTCTGCGTCGCCCTCGTTCCCCTGCTGATCGGGATAACCACCGCCGCCGACCACGCGATCAAACCGGCGAGGCCGCAATACCGGTAGAGCGCCCCCGTACCGGTAGAACACTTGCCACCGAGACTGCGTTGATTAAGGGTGAGCGGCTCTGCCGCACCGGCGTAGGGATCGGAGGGGTAGGTGCGACGGGCACTCGATGAAGTGGCGGCCGGCGAGTTCCGCGACTTCGTGATCGGGTCTCAGACGAGGCTGATCAAGTTCGCCGAGCTGCTGACCAGGGATCTTGGGCATGCGGAGGATCTCGTTCAGCATGCCTACGCGAAGGTGTTCGCGTCGTGGCCGAAGCTGCGGGGCGGTCATCCCGAGGCATATGCGCGGCGCTGCATCGTCAACGGTCACCGGGACCGGTGGCGGCGCGGGATCTGGAAGGAGTCGCCGGTCGAGGAGTCGGCCGATTACGCCGACCGTGCGACGCGGGAGAGCGTGTCGGAGGAGAACGCCGAGCGGGACGCGGTGCTGCGTGCGCTCGGGGGTTTGACGCAGCGGGAGCGGGCGGCCGTTGCGCTGAAGTACTTCTACGACCTCTCGACCGAGGAGATCGCGCTGGAACTGGGCGTCGCGGCGGCGACGGTTCGCACGACCGTCTTCCGCGCGCTCGCCAAGCTCCGGGAAGACCAGCACCTCGCACGTGAAGGGAAGAGATCATGAGCAGCGAGTACGAGCCCGGGTTCGAGCTCGAGTTCGAGTTCGAGTTCGAGGACGAGGACGAGGACGAGCCACTTCCCGTGAACCTCCACTTCCGGGATGAGCGTGTGCTGACGGTCGACATCGAGGCGGTCATGAGCAGCGGGCGCCGGATGCGGCGCAACCGGACGGTGCTCGCGGGGGCCGTCGCGGCGGCGGCGGTCTGTGTGCTCGGGGCCTCAGCGGCGTACCTCGCGCCGGCCTCCTCGCGGAGCACGGAGGTCGTCAGCGCGACGCCGTCGACCACGTCGAGTCAGTCGTTCCTGGACTCGGCGCTTGCGGGCACGGGCGGCCACGTCACCATCATCAGCTCGCGTTCTAACGGAAAGACGGGATCCACGCTGGACGCTGTAGCGTGGCGTGCCGGACCGCAGATCTGTTACGGAATCGCCAATGTGACCGGCAGCAGGAAGGAAAGCTCGTATTACACGTGCGCGAATCGGCCGTACGAGCTGTCTGCGACCGTACCTACGGTCCTCGCTCCGATGGTGAATTCGCAGAGCACCGTTGACCCGGGTACGCCGGTGGCGATCGGCTTCGTCAGCGGTGATGTCGCCAAGGTCTCCGTCAAGGTTCGGGGACATACGTACGACGCCGCCGTGGTCGCGGTGCCGGGCTCGCCGGAGACCGGTGCCTATGCGGTGTGGATTCCAGCAGCGGATCACGTCACGAGCTCGGCGGACTTCACGCAGATCACCGGCTACGACAGTCGGGGGGATGTCGTGACCGGTTGACGCGGGCCCGGCTGGCCGCCGTACGAACCCTAATTGCTGCGCTTGCACGCCATTTCATGGTCCGAGGCTGTTAGCGTCGCGCCATGCTGACGACCACGAACCTGACCCTGTCACCGCTGGGCCCTGACGACGCAGCATTCTTCTACGAGCTCAGCGACAATCGCACAGCGGCGGAACGCGCCTCGGACGCCCCATGGCCGACACCGTTCCTGACGGAGGCGATGGGCAAGTTCGGCTCCGACTGGGCGAACGAGGGCATCGGCTACCACCTGGTGCGGCTGGGCGATGGCCGAGGGCCCGCGATCGGGATCGCCGGGGTGCGGTTCGGATCGCTCGACAGCACCGACAACCTCAACGTCTACTACCACATCGTCGCCTCCGAGCGAGGCAAGGGCTACGCGGTCGAGGCGACGCGGGCGGCGCTGGAGGTCCGCGGAGCGGCCGGGCACGGGACGCTGCCGGTGCTCGCGCTGATCCGGCCGGAGAACGTCGTGTCACAGCGGGTCGCGCGGCGGTTGGGATTCACGTGGGAGGAAGGGCGTCTCAATGCGCGCGGCCTGCGCGTCTATGAGCTGGTGGAATAAGCCGGGCGGCCTCGCCGTGGCGACGGGCGACGCGTCATGACAAGAGGGAGCTGATCTGCTGGGCGGACCGGCCTGCTTGGGGTGAGCTTCGCCCGGCGGGAGTGCGAGGAAGTCGGCGAACTCGCGGCGTGCGTCCGTCCGTCCGTACCGGCCACGCTACATCGTCCCGGCCGGCGGTGGGGGGCTGCGAGGAAGTCGGCGAACTCGCGGCGTGCGTCCGTCCGTCCGTACCGGCCACGCTACATCGTCCCGGCCGGCGGTGGGGGGCACTGCTGGTACCTGGGACAGCAGAATCCCCCTGGTGGGAGGCGTATTCGGAGCGGAGGTGAAACGGTGGAGGCATGACGGAAACCCCCTCTCCCGCGCAGCAGCTGATCGGCGGCAGCGCTCCGAAGCTGGTCGAGCTGACCGACGAAGTCCTGTTCGGCGACGTGTGGGAGCGCCCTGAGCTCTCGCCGCGCGACCGCAGCCTGATCACCGTCGCCGCGCTGGTCTCGCTCTACCGGCTCGAACAGCTCCCCGCTCATCTGCGCCGTGCCCTGGCCAACGGCCTGAGCAGGGAGGAGCTGGCCGAGGCGATCACCCATCTGGCCTTCTACGCCGGATGGCCCAGCGCCATGAGCGCGGCCACCGCCCTGCGGGCAATCGTCGAGGAGACCGAGCAGGACGAGGAGACCGCGGAGACCGAGGAGGACTAGTCATGACGACGACGGCTTGGAGCGGGCGGGACCTGGCCGAGATCGAACGGCGCGATGAGCTGGAGGTCGCCCCGCGGCGCTCCGACGGCAGCTTCAGCAGGCCGCGGACCGTCTGGGCCGTGCGTGTCGACGACGACGTGTACATCCGGTCGGTCCGCGGGCGCGAGGGTGCCTGGTATCGCACGACGCGGGCTCGGCACGAAGGACACATCGCCACGGGGACCGTCGATCGAGACGTCGCGTTCACCGACGTCGAGAACGCTGAAGGCCTCGAAGAGCGCATCGACGCCGTCTACCGTGCCAAGTACGCCCGCTACTCCGGTCCGGTCGCATCGATCACCGCGGCCGAGGCGCGCGCGACGACGATGCGCCTGACGCCGCAGTAGAACCCGAAGCAGGAAACAGGGAAGGCCAAAACCGTGAAGCACACCACCCTCGGAACCCTCGAAGTCGGCCGCATCGGCCTGGGCGCGATGACGATGGCGGGCGTCTACAGCGCCAGCGGACTCGACGACGCCGAAGCGATCCGGACCATCCACCGCGCGCTCGACCTCGGGGCCACGCTCATCGACACGGCGGAGATCTACGGGCCCTTCACCAACGAGGAGCTCGTCGGCCGCGCCATCAAGGACCGTCGCGACGAGGTGGTCCTCGCCACGAAGTTCGGGCTCGTATCGCACTCCGGCGGCGGTCCGGGCAACCTGGACTCCGACCCGGCGAACATCCGCGCCGCGGTGGAGGGCTCGCTCGGCCGCCTGGGCACCGACCACATCGACCTCTACTACCAGCACCGCGTGGACCCGAAGACCCCGATCGAGGACGTCGCCGGGACGCTGGCGCAGCTCGTGGCCGAGGGCAAGATCCGGCACTACGGGCTGTCCGAGGCAGGGCCCGAGACCATCCGGCGCGCCCACGCCGTGCATCCGGTCACCGCCCTGCAGTCCGAGTACTCGCTGTTCACGAGGGACCAGGAGCCGGTCGTGCTGCCGCTGCTGCGCGAACTCGGCATCGGCTTCGTCGCCTACTCGCCGCTGGGCCGCGGCATGCTCACCGGCGCGCTCCGTTCCCGGGCCGACCTCGCCGCCGACGACTCGCGCAACAACAACCCGCGCTTCACCGACGGGAACTTCGAGCACAACCTGCGCCTGGTCGAACAGGTCGAGGTTGTCGCCGCGCAGACCGGCGCCACGCCCGCGCAGGTCGCCATCGCGTGGCTGCTGTCCCAAGGGGAGCACATCGTCCCGATCCCCGGCACGCGCCGCGTCTCGCGTCTGGAGGAGAACCTCGCCGCAGACGACGTCGAGCTGACGAGCGAGCAGATCGCCGCGCTCACCGCTCTCGGGGAGCCGGCGGGCGCCCACCACAACGAGGCGCAGATGAAGATGATCGAGCGGTGATCGAGGGGTAATTGATATCGAAGGGTAATTGATATTGTCGGGCCTGACGACGATCGCCTCGAAAACCGAAGGCTGATTTATGCTGACGGGCCTGACTGCCGCGTAGCGACTATCGAAGGCTGATTGATACATGACGGGCCCAAGGGCTGATTTATGCTGACTGGCCTGACTGCCGCGTCGCGACTATCGAAGGCTGATTGATACTGACGGGCCAAGGCTGATTGACACTGTCGGGCCCGACCGCCGCATCGCGGTGGTCGGGCCCGACGGCGAGTCGGGTCGGGTTTCGTCAGGCGACGGGGAGTACGACTTCGCAGGGGACGGGCTGCGGGTGCGCGGGGTCGAGGGCGTTGAGCATGTCGACCATCGCGATCGGGTCGTAGGCGATCTCGAGGTGATCGCTCGCGTCGAGGCCGCACTGGTTCTGCAGGAGGATGTTCGTCACGTTGGATGCCGCCGGCAGGAATGCGTTGGTGTACGGCGTGACGACCTCGTCGTACTTTGTCTCGATCACCGTGTAGTTCACGCCGGGCAGAGTCTCGGCGCCCGAGTTCAGGGCGGTGAGGAACGGCGAGCCCGCCTCCTGCTCGACGCAGGCCTCGCAGCTGAGCGAGAGGAAGTCGTTGGCCGGTTCGAGGATGCCGAGCGCGTCGCCGAGCTCGGTGATGCCGTCGAGGGTCGTGCCGTTGTTGCTCGGGGCCAGGGCGACGAGGGTGTTCACCGTGCTCGCGCCGCCCAGGTTCTTGATGTAGTAGCGCGGCATCATGCCGCCCTGGGAGTGGCCGACGAGGTCCACCTTCGACGCGCCGGTGGCCGCGAGGACCTGGTGGACGAACGTCTCGAGCTGCGCCGCGCTCGCCGCGATCTCGCCGGTGCCCTGGATGGCGGAGGCCGCCGTCGCGCCGCCGTAATCGAACGCGAAGACGCAGTAGCCGTTGTCCGCCAGCAGCGGGGAGGCGGCGCCCCAGTCGTCGTTCTCGTTCTCGAAGGTGCCGTGCACCAGGACGACCGGGTACGGATGCGCGGCGCTCGGCTTGCAGCTCCAGTCGTTCGCCCCGGCCGGCGGCGTGTTCGGCTCCAGGAAGCCGGCCACGAAGCCGCTCGCGAAGCTGTAGTTCACCGGGTAGGTGATGCCGGCCGCCGAAGCTGGGGACGCGCCGCCGAGCGCGAGCCCGGCCGCGCCGAGCAACGCCGCGCCTACGGCGGCTGCCCTGACGATGATTCGCATGGGTTGACTCTCCTTTGAGTCGCGGACCAGGCAGGGCGTGGGACGCCGAGCCGCAGTGGACGCTAAGAGCGGGCCCCCGGGTCGTCAACGGAGGCGGCCCGCGTCCTGGAGAACGACTGCGCGGCCTGATAGGAACGGCCGCGGCCCGCGGACCGGAGTGCTCACGCGGGTGAGTGTTTCCGCCGCCGGGCCGGTGCCGGTACGCGCGGGCTTGTTGACCGGACGGTCATCCGGGCGCAAACTCACCGGTAACTTACCCGCGCGTAGAAGTCTGCGGATACGGCTGTTGCCGCCCGGAGCGGAGGTGCCGGTGGCCCGCGATCGCGTCGCCCTGCCCGTGCTGCCGCGCGGCTTCGTCGAGCAGCTGCGGCGGGAGATCCCCAGCCTGGCCGCGGAGATCCTGCGCGAGATCCGGCTGATGATCCCGGAGTACGACCGTCCGCTCGACTCGCTGTTCAGCACCGGGCTGCTGCACGGGGTCGAAACGGCGCTGGTCGAGTTCGCGGACGAGGTCGAGGGCCGGGGCAGCCCGGTCGAGGACCGCGCCCAGGTCTACCGGGGGCTCGGCCGCAGCGAGTTGGCCGAGGGCCGCAGCATGGACTCGCTGCAGTCGGCGCTTCGGCTCGGCGGACGCCTCGCGTGGCGCCGGTATGCGCGGGTGGCCAGGCGCGTGGGCATGCGGCCCGATCAGATGATCGAGCTCGCCGAGGCCGTGTTCACGCACGTCGACCAGATCGCGACCGCGTCCGTGCTCGGATACGCGAGCGCCAAGGCGGACATCGCGCAGACCCGGCTCCGGCGCCGCAACCTGCTGGAACTCGTGCTCCGGCGCGCCGATCGGACGCTGCTCGAAGCGGCGGCGGAGGCGGCCGACTGGGCGTTGCCGAACGTCGTCGCGTGCGCGGCGCTCGGACCGGCCGCGAGCAGGCCGGACGAGCCCGATCCGCAGGAGCACGCGGACGCCGTCGAGCGCGCGGGCACCCGGCTGCTGCCGGAGGCGGCGCTGACCGACCTCTCGGCGCCGAGCCCGTATCTCCTCCTGCCCGAACCTGAGGTCTGGCTCGGCAAGCCGGAGATTCTCGAGTTCCTCGGCGCGCACCGGGCCGTGCTCGGTCCGATCGTGCCGCTGGACGCGGCCGCTGATTCGCTGCGCTGGGCCCGGATCGCACGCGAACGGCTACCCGAGCGCCTCCTCGAGCGGGCCCCGATCGTCTGCGACCGCCGGCTTCCCGCGCTGCTCCTGCTCGGCGACGAGGCCCTCGTCCGGCTGATCGGCGAGCGCCGCCTCGCGCCGCTGTCCGCCATGACGGCCAAGCAGCGCGAGCGCCTCGAAGCGACGTTGACCGCGTGGCTCGAGACGAACCGCGGCAGCGCGCCGCAGGTCGCCGCGCGCCTCGGCATCCACCCGCAGACCGCGCGCAGTCGGCTGCACCGCCTGCAGGACCTGTTCGGGGAGGCGCTGGCGGACCCCGAGACGCGCTTCGAGATGGAGGTGGCGCTGCGGGGCCGGGCGCTGTTCGCGAATATTGACGGGATCTGAGTTCGGGTCGCCGTTATGGTGGACCCCATGTCGCCGATCAGGCAGGTCCAAGTCACGTTCGACTGTGCGGAACCCGAACGTCTCGCCCGCTTCTGGTGCGAGGTGCTGGGCTACGTCGCGCCGCCCCCGCGGGGTTTCGCCACGTGGGAGGAGTACCAGTCCGCGCAGCCGGCCGAGGAGCGCGATTCCTGGTTCGCCTGCGTCGATCCCTCAGGCGTGGGCCCGCGGCTGTACTTCCAGCGCGTCCCCGAGGGCAAGACCGCGAAGAACCGCGTGCACCTCGACGTGCGCGTCGGCACCGGGCTGCGCGGCGAGGAGCGTCTCGCCGCGCTGGAGGCCGAATGCGCGCGGCTGCTTCCCCTCGGCGCGGTGCATGTCACCACGTTGTACGACGGCGGCGACGATGCGTGCATCCCGATGCAGGACATCGAGGGCAACGAGTTCTGCCTCGACTGAGGCGCCGTCAGCCAGTGGCAGGACCAGAATAATGCGGTGCCGGCCCCGCACGTGGTACGAGCGCGTGCGGGGCCCTTTCGTGGAAAAGGGACGTTGAGAGCGATCAGGGTTCTTGACCGGCTTCGGACCGTAGGTCGGCGGGGACGGCGTCGCGAAGCGCGCGGGTGACGGCGGCGATCGCGGGGTGGCCGGCGGCGCCGGTTCGGTAGGCGACCTGGGTGCGGCGGAAGGCGGGCAGGCGCGTGAGGGTCACGCCTGCGGGCGGGTCGAGGGCGCCGAGGTGGGGAATGATCGCGACGCCCTGGCCGAGGGCGACGAGCGCGAGCACGGTGTCGAAGTCGTCGGCTTCGTGCCGTACGCGCGGACTGAAGCCGTTCGCCTCGCACGCCCGCTCCGCCATCGTGCGGCACAGCGTCCCGGACGGCGAGACGATCCACGGACTATGGCTGTGGTCGCCGAGCGCGCCGGGCTCGGGCGCGGCCAGGTAGAGCGGTTCGGTGAAGAGTTCTCGGCTGCTCAGGCCCGGCTCGGCGTGGGCGGGGACGAAGTCGTACTCGTGGATGAGGGCGACATCGAGGTCTGCCGCGCGCAGGGCGGCCGGGACGGCGGCAGGATCCAGTTCGGTGATACGGGGTTCGAGCAGCGGGTGGGTCCGGGC
>NZ_JAGSOH010000220.1 GCF_018139625.1 Actinospica acidithermotolerans
GGCCGGCGTGCAGACGACGCCGTCCGGCCACATCATCGTCGACCGCGTCTCGCGCACCACCGCCTCCAACGTCTACGCGGCGGGCGACTGCACCGGCCTGCTCGCGCTCGCCTCCGTCGCCGCGATGCAGGGCACGATCGTGAAGGTCGCGGTCGAGGAGGGCCGGGCGGTCGAGGCGGGCGAGCTGGTCGTCGTGCTCGAGGCGATGAAGATGGAGCAGCCGATCACCGCGCACAAGTCCGGCACCGTCGTCGGGCTCTCCGCCGAGGTCGGCGCGACCGTCTCCTCCGGCGCCGTACTCTGCGAGATCAAGGACTGACCCCGAGAGATGGCGATGGCACCGCCGGGAGGCCACAAAGTACTGGATCAGTCGCCATAGCGGCTGATCCAGTGCCGCGAGGCAGGGCTTGGCGCCTCGTCGGATCGTGAAGACTCAGGTTACGGATGTTCCTGATGTCAACGCGGCTGTACGCCAGTAGCCTCCGCCGCATGACGATGTGTACCTGCGACAACGGCGCCGCGGTAAACGGCGGTACGCGGCGTGGCCTGCTCGGTGCGGCAGCGGCGGCAGCCGCTGCCGGTCTCCTGATCGGCACTCCCGCCGCGGCCGCTGCGGCGGCCACCTCCTCCGGCGGCTCGTCGAGTGAGAGCGACCGCTTCTCGCTCGTGCTGCTCGGCACCAACGGCGGCCCGCCGCCGATCGCCGCCCGCTTCGGGATCTCCACCGCGCTGATCGTGAACGGAAAGACATATGTGATCGACTGCGGCCGCGGTGCGGTGAGCCAGTACTTCCGAGCCGGGCTCGACTTCACGTCGCTCGCCGGGATCTTCCTGACCCACCTGCACTCCGACCACACCGTCGACTACTTCTCGTTCCCGCTGCTGGCGACCACCGCGGGCCTGACCAAGCCGATCCCCGTCTACGGCCCCGGTCCCGCAGGCGAGCTCTCGCTGGTCGCGGACGCGCCCGGCCAGATACCGGGGACGGCGGCGTTGACCACGCTCTCGAACCAGGCGTTCGCCGCGAGCACCACGTTCTTCCTGCAGGAGCACCTCGGCGTCGACCCGGCCTCGCTCGTCGACGTGCACGAGATAGCCCAGTCGATCGCGGGGCCGGTGACCGTCTTCGAGGACGAGAACGTCAGGGTGAGTGCGATCCTCGTCGTCCACGGCGCGGCAGTCCCGGCCTACGCCTACCGGTTCGACACCGAATACGGCAGCGTGACCTTCTCCGGCGACACGGCGCCGACCCCGAACATCCCGACGCTCGCCGCGGGCTCCGACATCCTGGTCCACGAAGCCGTCGACCTCGCGTACTTCGAGGCGGCGGGGACCCCGGCCACGCTCCTGGACCACCTGGAGAAGGTGCACACCGACGTCTCGAAGCTCGGCGGGATCGCCGCCGACGCGGATGCCGGACGCCTCGTCGTCACGCACCTCAGCCCGGGCGACCCTTCGCTTGTCTCAGAGGCCGCATGGAGCAAGGCGCTACGCGCCAGCGCCAAAGCAAGCGGATACCGCGGCGACGTGCTGCTCGGCGCCGACCTCATGCGTATTCCGATTCTCCGGAAGTGATGGAGATCATCCATCGCTCCACAGGAATGTGCGGCTGCCGACGACATTCAGCGCGCCGTGCGCCGACGTGTCAAGGTACGAAGTCGGCCCCGCCCGGAGGAAGTGATCTCCGGGCGGGGCCGACGTGCGGTCCGGCAGGCGGCGGCTACTTGTAGCTGACCGCCAGCCGCTGGTTCACCGACTGGATCGGTGCTGTGACGGTGAGGGTGCGGGTGGCGCTGTCCCACGTCCACTCGTCGGCTGTGGCCTTGTGGCCGTTGATCGACACCGAGGTCGGCGCCACGGCGTTCTGGAACGCGACCGTCCAGGTCCGCTGCTCCACTTGGCCGGCGAACGAGCCCTTGACCGGGTCGACGGTCACCTGGTGATTGGCATAGGCGATCGTGGTCGTCGCGCTCTGGGCGGTGTTCGTGGTCGTACCGTTGTCCTCGTACAGCGTGAAGGACCCCGGAGCGCCTTCGGCGACCGTGACCGTGGCCTTGGTCAGCGGGTTCTGGTCGTCGTTGGTGACGTCGCCGGAGCGGGTCGTCATGATCCCGCCGGACTTGATGAACACCGGCATGCTGTCCAGGCCGGTGGTGACGTTCTGCACCGTGCCGCCCTGGTACGTCTTGCCGGTGAAGTAGTCCGTCCAGGAGCTGCCGGCGGGGAACCACACCTGCGTGGTCGCCGAGTCGCCCGAGGTGGTCACCGGCGCCACCAGCACGTCCGGCCCGTAGAAGTACTCGCTGCCGTCGAACGCGTACGCGTCCTGCTGGTCCGGGTACTGCAGGTAGGTCGGACGGGTCACCGGAACGCCGGTCGCGTCGGCCTGCCGGGCGAGCGTGTAGGTGTAGGGCACCAGGTTCTCGCGCAGGTTGAGGAACTTCTCCGCGGAGCTCTCGGCCGCGGCGCCGTACTGCCACGGCAGCCGGTCGCTGTGGTTGCCGTGCAGCCGGTCGACGGGCTGGAAGGTGCCCAGCTGCACCCAGCGCGCGTAGAGGTCGTCGGGCAGCTTGGTGCTGCCCGGCTCGGCGCCGGCGGTCTGGTCGCCGGCGTTGTTGAACCCGCCGATGTCGTTGCTCACCGCGGACAGCCCGGTCGAGGCCGACTCACCCGGCGTGTACCCGACCTCCATGGCCAGCGTGGCCCAGCTCGACGTGGTGTCGCCGGTGAAGTGCACCGTGGTGCGCTTGTCCGCCCACGGCCCGGTGGCGAGCCCGACCGAACCGCTGTAGCCGCCGGCGTTCAGCGACGAGTACGCCCGGGAGAAGGCGAAGCCGCGGCCGACGGTGGCGTCGGTGTCCCACGCGTAGTTCTGGTTGATCCACGCGTCCGGGGTGACCCCGGCCAGCGACGAGGTGGAGCTGTCGCAGCACCAGTCCAGCCACCAGAAGTCGTTGCCCTGGTTCTGGATCTGCTGATGCAGGCCGAAGTACGCCGAGAGCTGGGCCGGGTTGCCCCAGTCGAAGCAGTACTGCCCGGTGCCGCAGGACGGCAGCGTGCCGCCGGCCGCCGCGAGCGCCTGCGGGTACTGCGGGTCGGTCTGCTGGACGCTCGGGTGCACGTTCAGCGTGGTGTGCAGCCCCTCCGCGTGCGCCCAGGCGAAGTACGCGGCCGGGTCGGGGAACTTGGCCGGATCCATCTCCCAGCCGTCCCAGGTGCTGCCGGCCTTGAAGTCCGTGTCGGTGACCAGGACGTCGAGCGGCACGCCCTGCGACCGGAAGGTCGGCAGAATGGTGTTCTCGTAGTCGGCAGCGGTGTGGTCGTAGTACTCCGAGTACCAGACCCCGTAGGCCCAGCGCGGAAGCAGCTCGGACGGCCCGGTCAGCGTGGCCAGATCGGTGAGGCCCTGCTGGTAGTCCTGGCCGTATCCGAACACGTATCCGTCCTGGTACGGCTTGCCGCCGTTCGACGGACGCTGCGTCACCTGGTGCGTGGCCTCGTTGAAGATCGCGGAGGCGGTGTCGTTCAGCAGCGACCAGCCGTCCTGGTAGAGGATGCCGGGCGTGGTCTGCACCTCACCGTTCTGGCCGTCGAGGCCGCGCCGGTAGCCGCCGAGCGCGGCGTGCGGGGCGAGCAGGGGCGTGCCGCTCTTGGCGAAGGCGACGGTGTCGAGGTTGACGTGGCAGGCGTCCGCGGTGGGGCAGCCGAGGGTCACCGTGTTCTCGCCCGCCGCGAGCGTGACCGGGATCGAGACGGTGTTCCAGCTGTCCCAGCTGCTGGTCGCCGGGAGCGTCGTGGTGGCCGGAGTGCCGCTGCCGACGGCGACCGAGATCGTCCGCGGGGCGGCGGCGCCGGTCGCGGAGAGGTCGGTCTGCCAGTTCGCGTAGCGCAGCTGCAACTGGTAGGTGCCGGGCTTCGGCACGCCGGTCACGTCGATGGCGTCGCTGGCAGAGGTCGAGCTCAGGCCGCCGACGAAGCCGGCTCCGGCGAAGTCGTTGTGGTTGTTCTGCACCGCGGCGCCGCCGGTGAGCGCGCCCGACTCGGCCTGGCAGACCGTCCCGAAGGAGCAGGGCTGCGCCTGCGGCGCGGCCGGGCCCGGGTAGGCCGCGCCCGGCGTGACCACGGCGAGGCTGTCGATGTTGACGTTGCCCGAGTCGGAGGCCGAGCGGGCGAGGGTGACGGTGTTGGCGCCCGCGCTCAGCGTCACCGGCACGGTCGCGACGGCCCAGGTGTCCCAGTTGGCCGTGGTGGGCATGCTCAGCGTCGTCGCGGTGCCGTTGTTCACGGTCGCGCTCAGCGTTCGGGTGACGTTCTGGCCGTCGCCGCCGGTGCTGTTGGCGTAGCGGGTGTCGAGGTCGTAGGTGCCCGCCGTCGCCGCGTTGATCTGGAAGGTCAGCGAGTCGCCGGTGTTCTGGAACCCGGCGGCGAAGCCGGTGCCGGTGTACCCGGCGTGGTTGCTGGCGACGGTCGGCCCCGAGAGTTCCAGGTCCTCTGCCTCGCACAGGGTTCCGAGCTGACAGGACGGAACCGCCGCCGACGCCCAGGGGGCGGCGGTGACGCTCTGCCGGCCGGCCCGCTCCGTGATCTGCAGGTTGTCCGAGCCGAACGGGCCGGAACCGACCTTGTACCGCAGGCGCACCTGGCCGGTGTCGATCGTCAGCCAGCCGTTGACAACGTTGTCAGTGAAGGCGGTGCGGGCGAAGCCGTCGCGGCCGACGGCGTTGAACGTGGGGTCGTCCTCGAAGACGCCGTTCCCGGCGTACTCGGTGCGGATGAGGGTGGGCGAGAGCACTTCGAACCGCGCGTCGCCGGAGACGACGGCGTGCTGCGCGGCGCTCGGCGCGGCGGCGGCCGAGGCGGGCAGGGCGGCGCCCAGGGTGCCGGCTGCGACGAGGCCGGCGGTCACGGTCGCGGTGGTCGCCTGCCATCGTGTTCTTCGCGGGGAACGGGGAGACATGCCTTGCTCCTTCGGGCCTGCCGGTGGATCAGCAGGGGAGGGTCGGGGAG
>NZ_JAGSOH010000221.1 GCF_018139625.1 Actinospica acidithermotolerans
CACGGTAGTGCTTCGTGTTCAGATCCGGCACGAACGGCGGCTTGCGCACACCCGTGAGGTCCAACAGCTTCCCGGTGTACTCGTTCTTCAGAACGTCGCTGAGACCTGACATTCCTTCGCTCCCCATCTCCTCGGCTCACAGGGCCGCGCCGGTCCTCTCGAGCCCGCGCGGTCACCCGATGATGTGCACATTCGGTCAGCGTACGAGGTGCATGTTAACGCCTCCCCAGGGGACTCTGAATCCGGCGTCAGCGCGTACCTGAGAGCGATTTGCCCCGGAAAACCGGCCTCACTCACCGTATGGTCCGAATGGCTGTCCTCCGGATAGACGAGTCATCACACCCGACGGTTGAGCGAGGCCGGTGAGAATCCTCAGCCGGGGCTCATCCGCAATACCCTCAGCCCTCGCGCACGCCGCTCACAACCGCGGGTCCACCGGCTCTGATTCCAGCGCCAAAACCGCGAACACCGCCTCGTGCACCCGGTACAGAGGCTCCCCGGCCGTGAAACGCTCCAGCGCCTCGAGCCCGAGCGCGTACTCCCGCAGCGCCAGCGACTGCTTCCGGCCCAGCGAACGCCGGCGCAGCCGCTCCCGGTTCCGCTCCTCCAGGTACTCGGGACCGTAGATGATCCGCAGGTACTCCGGCCCACGGCACTTCACCCCCGGCTGCACGATCCGGCGGCCCTCCCGCACCAGCGCCTCGAACGGCTTGACCACCATCCCCTCGCCGCCGGCCCCGGTCAGCTCCTCCCACCACGCCGACGCCGCCGCGACCGACGACCCGTCGGCCAGATCGACGATCCGACGGCCGGTGGCCCGGAAGAACCCCGGATCCGCCGCACACAGCCGATCCAGCACGTCCAGGTGCCATCCGTGATCCCGCACGGCGTACACCGAACCCTCACCCGCCAGCACCTGGAACGGCGCCAGCCGCACACCCTCGAGCCCTGACGTCGGCCAGCAGTACCGGCCGTACGCCGCCGTGAACGCCTCCGCCGCGGCCCGACGACCGCCCTGCGCCTCCAGAAGCTCACCGACATCCAGCCCGCGCGCCGCCGCCCGCTCCAGCACACCGATCGTCGCGCCGAGCCCGGCACGCGCAGCCGCACCGACCGCCGCGTACTGATCGCGCAGCAGACCCATCGCCTTCGCTGACCACGGCAGCAGCTCGCAGTCCAGCAGCAGCCAGTCCGTACCCAGCTCGTCCCAGAGCCCGGCCGCGTCCACCGCGGCACGCACCCGCGCCAGCAACGCCTCGGTCGTCTCCGACGCGTCGAAGAACGGCCGGCCCGTACGCGTCACCACGATCCCGGTCGAACCGTCCTCCACGCCGAACCGCTTCGCCGCCACCGACCCGGCCGCATCCCGCGTCACCAGCACCACCGCACGCGAACCCATGTGCTTCTCCTCGCACACGACCCGCGCCACGCCCGCGGCGGAGAAGTACCCGAACGCCTCGGCCGGCGCCTCCAGCAGACCCGGCCGCGCCGACGTCGCCACCGGGGCCATCGTCGGCGGCAGGTACACCAGCCAGCGCGGATCCACCGCGAACCGGCTCATCACCTCCAGCGCCGCCGCCGCGTTCTCCTCCCGCACCGACAGGTTCCCCATCAGCCGCGTCCCGACGACCCGGCGGCCGAGCACGTCGCCGAGGTCAAGCACCCCGGGATCGCGGACCGCGCGCGCCGGCCCGAGCGGCTTCGCCGGCTCGTACCAGACCCGCTCGGCCGGCACCGCGACGATGGCCCGCTCGGGGTACCGCAGAGCCGTGAGTTCGCCGCCGAACACGCAGCCGGTGTCCAGGCAGAGCGTGTTGTTCACCCATTCGGGCTCGACGGTCGGCGTGTGCCCGTACAGGACCATCGCCGACCCGCGGTACTCCTCCGCCCACGGGTAGCGCACCGGCAGGCCGTACTCGTCCGTCTCGCCGGTGGTCTCGCCGTACATCGCGAACGAGCGCACCCGGCCGGACGCCCGGCCCTGGTAGGCCTCCTTCAGGCCCGCGTGCGCGACCACGAGCCGGCCGCCGTCGAGCACGTAGTGGCTGACCAGGCCGCGGCAGAACTCGACGACCCGCGCCCGGAACTCCTCCGACTCCGCGGAGAGCTGCTCCAGCGACTCCGCCAAGCCGTGCCGGTGCTGAACCTTGCGACCCGTGAGCGCCTTGACCAGCTTGCTCTCGTGGTTGCCGGGAACGCACAGCGCGTGCCCGGCCTCGACCATGCCCATGACCAGCCGCAGCACACCCGGCGTGTCCGGCCCGCGGTCGACCAGGTCGCCGACGAACACGGCCGTGCGCGACTCCGGCGGAACCGCGTCCACGGGACGGCCCTCGGCGTCCGGGACCAAGCGGTAACCGAGCTCGGTCAGCAGCGTCTCCAGCTCCGAGCGGCAGCCGTGGACGTCGCCGATCACGTCGAACGGGCCGGCCAGCTCGCGCTTGTCGTTGTACGCCTTCTCGAACGCGAACACCGCGTCGTCGATCTCCTCGACGCCGCGCAGGATGTGCACCTTGCGAAAGCCCTCGCGCTCCAGGTTGCGCAGGTTGGCCCGCATCTCCCGCCGCTGACGCGCGATCACGTGCGGCCCCATCGCCCGATCCGGCCGCACCTCGTTACGCGCCCGGCACACCTCCTCCGGCACGTCCAGCACGACCGCCACCGGCAGCACGTCCTGCGACCGCGCCACCTCGACCAGCGCGGCCCGCGCCTTCGGCTGCACGTTCGTCGCGTCCACCACCGTCAGCAGCCCGCGCCGCAGCCGGATCCCGGCGATGTGGTGCAGCAACGCGAACGCGTCGGCACTCGCCGACTGGTCGTTCTCGTCGTCGCTGACCAGGCCGCGGCAGTAGTCCGAGGACAGCACCTGCGTCGGCGCGAAGTGCCGGGCGGCGAACGTCGACTTCCCGGATCCGGTGGTGCCGACGAGGACCACGAGGGAAAGCTCGGGGACCGTCAGAGTACGCATGAGTCAGTTCGCCTCCTTCGCTGAGATTGCGGAGCCGGTTGCGGTGCGGGTCGTGGTGCCGGTTGCGGTGCCGGTTGAGGTGCCGGTTGTGGGCGTGGATTCGGTGCTAACGGTGGAGGTGCTGCTGCTGGCGCTGCCAGTACCGCTGCTGATCGCGGTGGCGCGGTTTGCGGGTTCGGTGCCGCCGGAGGTGCTGCTGCCGCCGCCGCTGCCGGTGCTGCCGGTGCTGCCGGTGCTGCCGGTACCGTTGCCGCCGTCGGTGCGGTTTTCGTGGTTGCCCGCCGACGCATCCTGCGCACTGGTCGGGCCTGTTATCTCTATGAAGAGGGCCAGTTGGGTCGCCGGCCCGAGCTCGGGATCGACGTCGCCGACCTGCCGGTACTCGACGGCGTAGCCCCGCCGCGCCGCGACTCCGTCGGCCCACGCCGCGAACTCGGCCCGCGTCCACTCGAACCGGTGGTCGCGGTGCCGCATCCGGCCCTCCTCGAGGGTCTCGTACCGCACGTTGTACTCGGCGTTCGGCGTCGTCACCACGACCGCGCGCGGCCGGGCGGACCCGAACACGGCGTGCTCGAGCGAGGCCAGGCGCGGCGGATCGACGTGCTCGATGACCTCCATCAGCACGGCCGCGTCGTAGCCCTTCAGATCGGCGTCCGTGTACGTCAGCGACCCCTGCTTCAGCGTCAGCCGCTCGGCGACCTGCGCCGGAAGCCGGTCGAGGTGCAGCTTGCGCGCGGCGTACTGCAGCGCGCGCACCGACACGTCCACGCCGACGATCTCGGTGAAGTACCGGTCGTGCAGCAGGGGCCTGAGCAGCGCGCCGCCGCCGCAGCCGAGGTCGAGCACCCGCCGTCCGCCGACGTCCTTGAGCGCCGCGATCACCGCCTCGCGACGGTGCGCGGCGAGGGAGAGGCGGGGAGGCTCGGCCACTTCGGCGGCCACTTTCGCGGCCTCATTGCCGACCGTCTCCACGGCCACGTTGCCGACCGTCTCCACGGCCTCATGGCCGACCGCGCCAGGGGCGTCGGCCGCGTCGGCGGCTTCGACCGCTTCGGCGGCCTCGGCGGCGTCGATCTCGATCGCGTTGTCGAGCTCGGACTCGGGTACCTCGTCGGCCTCGGCGAGGCGGGCCAGGGCGCTGCGCACCAGGGTCGGGCGTCGGCCGAGGTAGCGGCGCGTGATCAGCTCGCGGTCCGGGTGGCCGGGCAGCCAGGCCTCGCCCGCGCGCAGCAGCTTCTCGACCTCGGTCGGGTCGATCCAGTAGTGCTTGGAACCGTCGAGGACCGGCAGCAGCACGTACAGCTGGCTGAGCGCGTCGGACACGCGCTGCACGCCGGCCAGCGTGACGTCGCAGTACCGCGACTCGCCCCACTCGGGGAACGCCGGGTCCAGCGGCAGCGGCTCGGCCCGCACGTCCCAGCCGAGCGGGCCGAACAGGCGCGTGACGAAGGCGGCGCCGGCCGGGACGACCGGCAGGTGCAGGCTCAGCGGCAGCGCGGTCGCGGCGAGTTCGGGCCGGTCCTTCGAGGTGCCGCGGATCGCGGTGCGGAAGACCTGGCCGATGGCGCCCGCGAGCAGCGAGGTCGCCGCGTACGGCCGGTCGTTGACGTACTGCGAGAGCGAGAAGTCGGCGGAGTCCAGGTTGCGGCTCTTGATCAGGCCGATCGGGTCGATCTCCAGGTAGAGCGCCGCCGTGCACCGCGTCTCGTCCGCCTCGGGGTAGAACACCCGCGAGCGGCCGAAGCCGTGCGAGAAGTCCTGCACGGCGGCGGGGTTCTTCGCCAGCAGGTAGCCGAGGTCGGTCGCGGGCCAGTCCGCTCCGGGCGGCCGCGTGGCGGTGATCGTGACAAGCATGCGCAGCAGTGTCCCGGACACCCGCGTACGGAGGAAACCGGATTAGCGGGGAGGGGCGGGAGGCGGCCCGCACGGCACACGGCGCGCACAGAACGGGGGCGAGCAC
>NZ_JAGSOH010000222.1 GCF_018139625.1 Actinospica acidithermotolerans
GGGCCGGGGCGGGAGATGCCGGCCAGGTAGACGGGGGCGTTGGTGTGGATGAAGGGCAGCGTCACGAACTCGGTGAAGCCCTCGTGGCCGTTCTCGAGGTTGCGCCGCTGCATGTCTGCCAGGAGGCGCAGATGGCCTAGCCAGTGGCGGGGTTCGTCCACGTGGCCGTACATCATCGTGGACGAGGAGCGGATGCCCAGTTCGTGCGCGGTGGCGATGACTTCGATCCAGGTGGCGGCGGGGAGCTTGCCCTTGGTGAGGATCCAGCGGACCTCGTCGTCGAGGATCTCGGCGGCGGTGCCGGGGATCGTGTCCAGGCCCGCCTCCTTGGCGGCGGTGAGCCAGTCGCCGATGGACATACCGGTGCGGGTCGCGCCGTTGACGACCTCCATCGGCGAGAAGGCGTGGACGTGCATGCCGGGCACGCGCTTCTTGACGGCGCGGGCGATGTCGAAATACGCGGTGCCGGGCAGGTCGGGGTGGATGCCGCCCTGCATGCACACCTCGGTCGCGCCGACGTCCCAGGCCTGCTCGGCGCGGTCGGCGATCTGCTCCAGGGAGAGCGTGTACGCGTCGGCGTCGGTGCGGCGCTGGGCGAAGGCGCAGAAGCGGCAGCCGGTGTAGCAGACGTTGGTGAAGTTGATGTTCCGGGTGACGAGGTAGGTCACGTCCTCGCCGACGGTGTCGCGGCGCACGTCGTCGGCGATGCGGCACAGTTCGTCGAGCGCGGCGCCATCGGCGGTGAACAGAGCCAGGGCTTGGGGGTCGGTGAGCTTCGTGGGGTCGGCGGCGGCTACGTCGAGCGCGGAGCGGACCTCGGAGGCGAGGCGCTCCGGCGCGGCGGAGTGCGTCACCTGGGAACGCAGTTCGTTCCAGTCGCCGTAGACGTCGTCGAAGTCGGCGCGGCGGTCGCCGGTGCGCCCGGCGGTGTCGATGCTGGAGTGCAGGTCCACGCGGCCGGAGTCGATCAGTGCCTCGGTCTCCTGCCACGGCAGGCCCTCGGGCATCGCGTTCTCGTTCGCGAGGCCGGTCTCCGGGTCGGCCAGGGCCCTGACGTGCGGGAGCAGGCGCGGGTCCAGCCAGGGCTCGCCCCGGCGCAGGTACTCCGGGTAGATCGTCAGCCGCTCGCGCAGCTCGAAGCCGGCGGCGGCGGTGCGCGCGGCCAGCTCCTCGATGTGCGGCCACGGACGCTCCGGGTTGACGTGATCCGGCGTCAGCGGCGAGACCCCGCCCCAGTCGTCGATGCCCGCGCCGATCAGCAGGGCGTATTCGTCCTCGACGAGGTTCGGCGGGGCCTGGATGCGCGCTGCGGGGCCGAGGATCAGCCGGGCCACGGCGACGGCCGCGGCCAGCTCGTTCAGCTCGGCGTCGGGCATGCCGCGCATCGCGGTGTCCGGCTTGGCGCGGAAGTTCTGCACGATGACTTCCTGAATGCCCTGATACTGCCGGGCCACCCGGCGGATCGCGAACAGGCCCTCGGCGCGCTCGGCATAGTTCTCGCCGATGCCGATCAGCAGGCCGGTCGTGAACGGGACGCTCGAGCGGCCCGCGTCCTCGAGCACGCGCAGGCGCACGGCCGGGTCCTTGTCCGGCGAGCCGTAATGCGGGCCGCCGGGCTCGGACCACAGGCGGGTCGCGGTGGTCTCCAGCATCATGCCCATCGACGGGGCGACGGGCTTGAGCCGCTGCACGTCGGTCCAGGACAGCACGCCGGGGTTCAGGTGCGGCAGCAGGCCGGTCTCCTCCAGCACCCTGACGGCCATCGCGCGCACGTAGGCGAGGGTGTCGTCGTAACCGTGCGCGTCGAGCCACTCGCGCGCCTCGGGCCAGCGGTCCTCCGGCTTGTCCCCCAGCGTGAACAGCGCCTCCTTGCAGCCCAGGGCCGCCCCCTTGCGGGCGATGTCGAGGACCTCGTCCGGGCTCAGGAACATCCCGTGGCCGTCGCGCCGCAGCTTGCCGGGGACGGTCACGAAGGTGCAGTAGTGGCACTTGTCCCGGCACAGCCGGGTCAGCGGGATGAAGACCTTCTTCGAGTACGTGATCACCCCGGGGCGCCCGGCGGCCTCGAGGCCCGCGTCGCGCACCCGCGCGGCGATCGCGCGCAGGGCGTCGAGATCGGCGCCCCGCGCCTGGAGCAGGATCTCGGCCTCGGCCACGTCGAGCGTGTCGCCGCGCCGGGCCCGGGCGAGCGCCCGGCGCATGCCGTTGTCCTGCTGGGTCACCCGAGCCGCGTCCGGCTCCGCGTTGTCTGCCACCGATCCAGCGTAACGGGTGCTCGACGGCTGGATCACGTACGGTCCGGCAGCCGGTCGTCCTCCTTACCCGGGTCGCCGGGCACCTTCAGCCGCGCGAGGGTGCCGCCGCCGGGCGCGGGCTCCAGCTTGATCGAGCCGCCGGTCTCCTCGGCCACCTGGGCGACGATCGCCAGGCCGAGGCCGGAGCCCGGGAGCTGGCGGGCCGAGTCCGAGCGGTAGAAGCGCTCGAACACGCGCGGCAGGTCGGCCGGGTCGATGCCGGGGCCCTGGTCGCGCACGGTGTACTCGCCGGCGTGCAGCCGGACCACGACCTTGCCGCCGGCCGGCGAGAACTTCACCGCGTTGTCCAGCAGATTGACCACGGCCCGGTCCAGGCCGGTCGGGTCGCCCTGGACGAACCAGGGTTCGATCTCCACGTCGAACTCCAGGCCCGGTCCGCGCAGCTTGGCCCGCTCGACGGCCCGGCCGACGGACTCGTGCATCGCGACGCGCATCGTGCGGCGCATTCCGCCCTCGACGTTGCGGGAGAGCTCGAGCAGGTCGATGACCAGGCCGGAGAGCTCGTGCAGCTGCTGGTCCACGCTCTCCAGCATCGACTCCTCGCGGCCCGGCGGCAGCGCGCGGCCGGTGCGCCGGCTGCGCAGCAGCAGGTCGACGTTGGTGCGCAGCGACGTGAGCGGGGTGCGCAGCTCGTGGCCGGCGTCCGCGATCAGGCGCTGCTGGCGTTCCCGGGAGCCCGCGAGGGATTTCGTCATCCGGTTGAACGCGCGGCCGAGCCGGCTGAGCTCGTCGGCGCCGTCGACCGGAAGCTGCACCGACAGGTCGTCTGTCGCGGCCACGTACTCGGCGGCCTTGGTGAGCCGGCGGACCGGCTTCAGGGCGCTGCGTGCCACGAGGAAGCCGGCCGCGGCGGCGAGGATCACTCCGCCGAGCGCGGCGAAGGAGAGGCCGATCGCCAGGCTGTGCAGCGAGCTGTCCGTGTGGGTCAGGTCGATGACGAGCGAGTACGAGTAGCCGGTCTGCTCGGCCGGGTACGTGTAGACGCGGACGTGGATGCCGCTGGTCGTGTACGTGTCGTAGAGCTGGGCGCTCTCCGTGCCCTTGGCGACCGCGATCTGCGTCTCGGTGGCGGTGCTGCCGAGGCTGTAGTCCGAGTTGTCCCCGAACATGCAGGTTCCGCCGTCGGCGCTGGAGATGATCTGCGTGCCGGAGTGCGCGAGCGTCGGGTCACCGCCGAAGGCCCGCAGGATGTTCTGCCGGCAGTAGGTGTACTTCTGGGCGGCCGTCAGGTTCTGCAGATCGCCGGGGCCCACGTTCACGCCGCCGGTTCCGTTGCTGGAGACGCTCGACGTGGCGCTGGCGCTCGGCTGCGAGCCCGGGGCCTGATTGCCCGGCCCGTGCTGCTGCGAGATGGACGACCCGCCCATCAGCTGGGAGTTGATCTGCTCGTCGAGCTGGTTGCGGACCAGGAAGTACGAGATCACCGCGGCGCCGATCACGGCCACGGACACCGCGAGCGCGGCGAGTAGGGCGAACCGTCCCTGGAGGGTGAGCTTGCGCAGCACCTGGACGGTCCGCGGGCGCTTGATCACTGATCGTCGGCCTTCGCGGACTTGTCGGAACCGGCGGAGGCGCCCGCGCCGGCGGTGGCCGCGTCGGCGCGCAGCACGTAGCCGACGCCGCGCACGGTGTGCAGCAGGCGGGCCTCGCCGTCGGCCTCGGTCTTGCGGCGCAGGTACATCACGTAGACGTCGAGCGAGTTCGAGGTCGGGCCGAAGTCGAAGCCCCAGATCGAGGTGAGCAGCTGCTCGCGGGCGAGCACCTGGCGGGGGTGGCGCAGGAACATCTCCAGCAGCGAGAACTCGGTACGGGTCAGCTCGATGCGCCGCTCGCCGCGGAAGACGTCGCGGGTGAGCAGGTCCATTCGCAGGTCCTGGTACTCGAGGACCTCCTCCGGCTCCTCGGCGGCCTGCGCGGCCTCGGTCAGCAGCGCGCCGCGGCGCAGCATGGCGCGGATGCGGGCGAGCAGCTCGTCGAGGTCGAAGGGCTTGGTCAGGTAGTCGTCGGCGCCGACGTCGAGGCCGGTGACCCGGTCGCCGACGGTGTCGCGCGCGGTGAGCAGCAGCACCGGCAGGCTCGGGTTGAACGAGCGCAGGCGCCGCAGCACGGTCAGCCCGTCCATCCGCGGCATCATCACGTCGAGCACCAGGCCGTCGGGCATCGCCTTGGCGATCTGCTCGAGCGCCCCGAGGCCGTCGGCGGCCGTGGTCACCTGGTAGCCCTCGAACTCCAGGCCGGCGCGCAGCGCCTCGCGCACCGCCGGCTCGTCGTCCACGACGAGAATGGACGGCCCGGACTGCGTGGTCTCAGCTGTCGACACGATCACACCTTCACTTCCACTGCCTTAGATCTCTCGGATACCCCGCACGGCAGCCTGCCAAGCTCTCATGAGAAAGCCGTGAGAGCGGTCTAAAGGCAGGCTGCCGTGTTTTCCGGGGCTGATGAGCGCGTTATTGGACCGCGATCCCGTCGCGCTTGATCGTCAGCTTGCCGTTCTTGATCTGGGCCAGCCGGGGGACGCGGCGGGAGAGCTCGGAGTCGTGGGTGACCATGATGACGGTCAGCCCGCGCTCCTGCCAGAGCTTCTCCAGGAGGCCGAAGATGTCGTCGC
>NZ_JAGSOH010000223.1 GCF_018139625.1 Actinospica acidithermotolerans
GCAGCTCGCCGAACTCGATGCCGCCGGACCGCGCGTGCGGCTTCTGGCGGCCGCCGAGTCGGCCGGCGGGCTCGCCGCCGCCGAGATGACCCACGCCGGACTCCCCCTCGACCCCGCCCTGCACTCGGCGAACCTCACCGAGGCCCTCGGCCCCATGCCCGCGTTCGGCGGCCCCACCGCCCGTCCCGCGAAACTCCAAGCGCTCGTCGAACGCGTCGCCGAGGCCTTCCACACCCCGAGCCTCAATCCGGACTCCCCCGCCCAGCTTCTCAAGGCCCTGTCCACGGCCGGCCTGCCCGCGCACACCACGCGAGCCTGGGAGCTGCGCGGCTTCGAACACCCCGGCGTGCCGCTGCTCCTCGAATACAAGGAACTGGCCCGCCTGTACTCGGCCAACGGCTGGACGTGGCTGCGCGCGTGGGTGCGCGCGGGCCGCTTCCGCCCCGAGTACGTCGTCGGCGGCGTCGTCACCGGCCGGTGGGCCAGCCGCGGCGGAGGCGCGCTGCAACTGCCCGCGATGGTGCGCCGCGCCGTCGTCGCCGACCCGGGCTGGACGTTCGTCGTGGCCGACGCGGGCCAGCTCGAACCGCGCGTGCTCGCCGCGATCTCCGGAGACCGCGGCCTCGCCGACGCCGCCCGCGCGGAGGACCTCTACACCGAGCTCGGCGACGTGTTCGGCGGCGACCGGAGCAAGGCCAAGCTCGGCCTGCTCGGCGCGATGTACGGCCAGACCAGCGGCGAAGTCGGCCCGCTGCTCGCCACCCTGCGCCGCCGCTTCCCCCGCGCCATCGGCCTCGTCGACGACGCCGCCAAGGCAGGCGTCGAAGGCCGCGTGGTCCACACCCGCCTGGGCCGGGCCTGCCCGCCGCCCTCCGCCCGCTGGCGGCGGCTGGTCGGCGGCGCCGAGGGCGAGGCCAAGGCCGACCAGGTCCGCCACGACCGCGGCCGCTTCACCCGCAACTTCGTCGTCCAGGGCAGCGCCGCCGAATGGGCGCTGGCCCTGATCGCGACCCTCCGCCGCAAACTCGCCGATACCGGCGCCGAACTCGTCTTCTTCCTGCACGACGAGGTCGTCCTGCACTGCCCCGAGCCCGAGGCCGACCTCGTCCGCGCCGCCGTCACCGAATCAGCCCTCGAAGCCACCCGCCTCGTCTTCGGCGACACCCCCGTCCGCTTCCCCCTCCACCTGGCCACCGTCGCCTGCTACGCCGACGCGAAGTAGCCGGCATCGCCGCGCCGCGGATCGTGGGCCGCGGGCCGCCGACAGGTCGTCGGCGGGACGTGGGCCGGGCCGGTCATCGCTCGTCAACCGCGCGCGGCCGCCGACTCAGAGCTCGACGAGCCTCGCCGGCTCGGCCACCACCCGGCCGCCGACCTCGGACCAGCCCGCGGCGGCGGCGGGGCGGGCGTGGATGACGGAACCGCGGCCCTGGCGGATGGTGACGGGGCGGGAGAGGCGCTGGGCCTGGTGGATGGCGGCGGCGCCGGTGGCCTCGTCCTCGGGGATGCCCATGCGGCCGACGAAGGTGCGGGCGCGCAGGACGCCGGCCTGCTCGTCGATCCAGGACCAGTGCTGGTGGTGGGTCTTCTCGTCCAGCGGGGGGACGGGCAGCGCCTCGACCTGCGCCGCGGTGGGGTGCCGGACGAACTCGAAGTCGGGGGCGAAGGCGGAGTTGGCGCGGATCCAGGTGATCTCGCCCTCGCGCCAGGTGTCGACGGGGTCGGCCAGGCGGGGGCGCAGGACGCGGGGCTGGCCGCCGGTGGCGTCGGCGATGACGCGGGAGACGCCGACGAGGGGGTGGCCGGCGAGCTTCATCTCGGCCGTCGGGTTGAAGATGCGCACGTCGGCGCCGTGCTCGTCGACGCGGTCGACGAAGACGGTCTCGCTGAAGCCGAGGCGGGCGGTCAGTTCGGGGCCGAGGGCGGAGTCGAGGCCCTGGGCGTCGAGCACGACGCCGAGTTCGTTGCCGTGGCGGCCGTCCTCGGCCGCGAAAACCCGCACCACCAGCACATTCATCGTCATGCCGGCCAGCGTACGGGGCGCGCGGACCCGGGCACGAGGGCCAATCGGGTCGCGCTGGACCGCTGGCCCGGCGGGGGGCGGCGGGCCCCGTTGGGTAGCATGATCGTATGACTTCGACACCGGTGGCGTTCGTGATCGCGATGATGGAGGAGGCGGAGGGCATCTTCGACCTGCCCTCGTGGACCGAGCTCAGCCTCGCGCCCTTCCCCGTCTACCGGCGCGGCGACGACACCGCGCAGGCCGTCGTCGTCGTCAGCGGCATCGGCACCACCAACGCGGCCGCGGCCACCCAGCACGTGATCGACCGGTTCGACCCCGAGCGCGTGGTGAACATGGGCGTCGTCGGCTGCCTGAACCACGACATCGAGATCGGCGCCGTGCACGCCGTGTCCACCTGCGCGTTCTTCGACGTCGACGTCACCGCCTTCGGCTACAAGATCGGCCAGATCCCGCAGACCGAGGTGCACGAGTACCCGCTCACCGGCAACGCGCCCAAGCCCGTGCCGACCGCGCGCCTGCTGTCCGGCGACACGTTCGTCACCGGCCGCGACGGCTTCCACCCCGAGCTCGCCGGCTTCGACGCCGACTTCGTCGACATGGAGCTGACCGCGATCGCGCACACCCTGCTGCGCAACGGCCAGCTCGAGCAGCTCGAGAGCTACAAGGCGCCGTCCGACTACTGCGACAGCGACTCGCCCGAGGCGTTCGACGAGAACCTGCCCTACGCTCTGAGCAGGCTCGCGCTCGTCGCCGAGCAGATCCTCGAGGCGCGCGGGATCTCCGCCGCCCTCGCCGAGCCGGTGGGAGCCGCCCGATGACCGCGCCGTCCGTCCGCGTCGAACTGCTCGCCAAGCACTCCTCGGGCAAGGACCACATCGCGATGACCGGCGGCACCCTCGGTGCCGACAAGAAGATCACCGGGAGCGCGCCGCTCGTGCTGCGGCACGACTTCTTCCCCGTCACGACGGTGGACCCGGCCGAGCCGGGCCCGGGCCGCGACCGGCTGTTCGCGGGCATCCACTCGATCGAGCACGCGCTCGCCTCGCCCGAGGGCGGGGACCTGCGGGCGCGGCTCGCGGAGGCCACCGGCCTCGGCGCCGGACACGCCGCACGGCTCATCGATATGAGCCCTTATATTCCAGGCCTGCTGGACGCGGCGGACGGCGCCGGGCTGCCGCTGGGATTCCGGTCCACGTTCGTGGAACTCGACGGTGCGGAGAGCGAGCTCTCGGCGCAGACGCTGCTGGCCGCCTACCGCGCCGCGCTCGAGCTGATCCGGGAGAAGTTCCGCGCCGGCGAACCCGTACCCTTCTCCACGCCGGAGGCCTGCGGGCAGTACAACCTGCACTCCGCCGAAGCCGCGCTCGAACTGATCGAACCCGCCCTCGCGGCCGCCTCGTCCCCCGAGCAGATCACTGAGACGTACGCCTCGACCGGCGCCACCGAGCTGTACGTATGCGATCTCCGCCTGGTCAAGCCGCGACTGCCCGGCGCCTTCGACCAGCAGGTCCTCGACCTGCTCGGCGGACACCTGCTGTCCCAGCGCATCGAGGCGGACGCGGACAACCTGACGGCCGGCAACTTCGGCTGCAGCACCGGCGAATACCTCATGGTCGCCAACCCCGAGGGCGCCGACCAGGGCGCCGTACTGCACCGCGCACACCGCGAGGTCGCCGCCACCCTCGCCGAATCCGGCTCCTACACCGGCACCGACCCGCTCCGGCACGCCGCCGCCCTCGACGCCCGAATCAGCCTCGAACACATCGAGAAGTACAGCCCCGACTCGCTCCCGGGCTAACCGAAAAAGAACACTGCGAACACGGGGCGTGGCCGTACTCGGCGGTGTGGAATGCAGTGGCGCTGAACGGTTTCTGGGATTCCGCTGAAACTCCCTGAGAATTCACGCTCCGGCACGCTCAACCGCACGTACCGCCTCGGTCAAAGTGGATTCAACGCCCCCGCCGCTGTGGAAGACTGGCGACGTGAGCAAAGACTCTCCCGAGGGCGAGGCAGCCGACCGGCTCCGCCGACCCGCGCGGATCGTGCGGCGCACCCGGCGCAGGCCGGCCGCCCAGCCCGAGCCCACGCAGCCCGAGGTGACGACGCCCCGCCCCCGCGCGCTCGGCCTCGACCCGGCCGACCTCGCCGGCGCCCTGCTGGCCGACCTCGCCGAGATCACCGACCAGGACGACCCGTTCGAGTTCGAGATGATGGTCTCGAGCTTCTGCGGAATCCTCGACATGGCCCAGGCCGCGGCCCTCGTCGGCTCGCTCCCGCCCGACATCGTGCAGATGCTCGTCACCCAGTTCGAGCAGCGCCACGACCCGCTCGCCCTCGCCGTCCTCGCCAGCCTCGCGCTGCTCGCCGACGGCGAGGCCGGAGCCGCCGCGGCCCGCGGCGCGGCCCGCCTCTGGCGCGCCGGCGTGCTGCCCCCGGACTGGTTCGAGGAGCTCGACCGCGCGCTGCACGTCGAGGAAAGCCTGTGCGTGCACCGGGAACTCGACGGCGACCTGCTCTACCTGCTCTCCTTCCGCCGCGCCGCCCGACGGCACGCCTTCGCCGTCATCGTCCGCGACGAGGAGCACGGCCCGGCCGAGGCCATCGTCCCGCTGCCCGCCGAGGTCCTGCCCGGCCACCTCGCCGACATCGTCAACGAACTCGTGCCCCGCGACGAGCTCGACACCGTCACCGTCACCCGGCTCGACCCCGCCGAGGCCCGCCGGCGGCTCGAATCCGCCGTCCGCATCCGCGCCACGCACGACGCGCGCCTCGACCTCGACGCGCGCTTCGCGCAGTGGGACGAGGCCGCCACCCCCAGCGTGCTCGGC
>NZ_JAGSOH010000224.1 GCF_018139625.1 Actinospica acidithermotolerans
GTTCGGGGGCGGGTCCGGCTCCGGAGGTGCCGGGCAGGTGTGCGGTGGTGGTGCCGGCGAGGGCTCCTGCCTGCCAGAGTGCCTGGCGGCGGCCGACGCGCATGCTGCGGAAGGCTCCGGCGGTGGCGAGTGCTTCGAGTCCGGCGCGCGGGACGCCGGTGCGGCGCACGAAGTCCTCGATGTCGCGGTAGGGGCCGTGCTCGGTGCGTTCGGCGGCGACGCGTTGGGCCCGCTCGGCGCCGAGTGCGCGGACCTGGTCGAGTCCGAGGCGGATGGCGGGCTGGGGGTGGGGCGAGGAGTGCTTGTGGGTCGTCGTGTAGAGGCCGTCGGCTGGTTCGAGGCTGGTGGTGTCGGCGGAGGTGTTGACGTCGGGGCCGCGGACTTCGACGTCGTGGCGGCGGGCGTCGGCCACGAGGGTGGCGACGGAGTAGAAGCCCATCGGCTGGTTGCGGATCAGCGCGGTGGTGAACGCGGCCGGGTAGTAGCGCTTGAGGTAGGAGCTGGCGTACACCAGGTACGCGAAGGAGATCGAGTGCGCTTCCGGGAACCCGTACGAGCTGAAGGCCTCGAGCTTCTGGTAGATGTCCTCGGCGAGTTCCGCGTTGATCCCGTTGGCGGCCATGCCGGACATCAGCCGGGCTTTCAGGGCCCGCATGCGTCCTGTTGAGCGTTTCGATCCCATCGCCCGGCGCAGTTGGTCGGCCTCGGCGGGGGAGAAGTTCGCCGCGGCGCACGCCATCTGCATGACCTGCTCCTGGAACAGCGGGACACCGAGGGTGCGCTCGAGGGCGTCGGCCAGCAGCGGGTGCGGCGGGTCGGGTTTCTCCATGTGGTTGCGTCGGCGCAGGTAGGGGTGGACCGCGCCGCCCTGGATCGGGCCGGGGCGGATGAGCGCGACTTCGATCACCAGGTCGTAGAAGCACTCCGGCCGCAGCCTCGGCAACGTCGCCTGCTGCGCCCTCGACTCAACTTGAAATAAACCTATTGAGTTCGTGTCTTGGAGCATGGCGTAGACGGCCGGGTCCTCGGCCGGGATGCGTCCGAGCCAGAGGTCTTCGCCGTGGTGGTCGCGGATCAGGTCGAACGCGTCGTGCAGCGCGCCGAGCATCCCGAGCCCGAGAAGATCGAACTTCACCAGGCCTGCATCGGCGCAGTCGTCCTTGTCCCACTGAACTACTGATCTTTTTTCCATCCGGGCCCACTCGGTCGGGCAGACCTCGGCGATCGGCCGGTCGGTGATGATCATTCCGCCGGAGTGGATGCCGAGGTGACGCGGCAGACCGAGCAGGCGCCCGGCCAGGTCGCGCACGTCGGCCGGCACCCCGTCCGCGTCATCCTCGGGCAGGGGTGAGTAGGGGCCGAGGGCGGCGGACCAGGAGTCCTGGGCGCCGACGGAGTATCCCAGGGCCCGGGCGGCATCCCGCAGGGCGAGTTTGGGCCGGTAGGTGATCACGTTGGCGACCTGTGCGGCGTACTCGCGGCCGTAGAGGGCGTACACGTGCTGGATGACCAGCTCCCTCTTGCCCGCCTCGATATCTAAGTCGATGTCCGGATATCCCTCGCGTTCGGGGGATAGGAAGCGTTCGAACACGAGGTTGAAGGAGACCGGGTCGCAGCCGGTGATGCCCAGGGCGTAGCAGACCGCGGAGTTCGCGGCCGAGCCGCGGCCCTGGGCGAGGATGTTGTTCTCGCGGCAGAACGCCGCGATCTCGTTGACGATCAGGAAGTAGCCGGCGAACTCCCTTTTCGCGATCACCCCGAGTTCGTAGTCGAGCTGCCGGTAGGCCTTGGGGTTCTCCGGGCGCGGTCCGTAGCGTTTCCGGGCGCCGGCGAGGGCGAGTTCGCGCAGCCAGGAGGATTCGTCGTGTCCGGCGGGTACCGGTTGGCGCGGCAGGCTGGGGGTGACCGCGGCGAAGTCGAACGCGCAGGCGCGGGCGAGCTCGAGGGTGCGCTCCAGGATGCCGGGGAAGCGGGCGAAGCGTTCGGCCATCTCCTCGCCCGAGCGCAGGTGCGCGTTCGCGCCGGCCGGCAGCCACCCGTCGATCTCCTGCACGGTGCGCCGCGCGCGCAGCGCGGCCAGCGCCGCGGCGGTCGGGAACTCGCCAGGGCGCGCGAAGTGCACCTGGTTGGTCGCGATCGTCGGCGCGCCGTGAAGTTCGGCGAGGTGGGCGAGGGCGTCGTTGCGCTCGTCCTCGCCGGGCGTGTCGTGGTCGACGAGCTCGACGTAGACGTTCTCCCGCCCGAACAGCGCCTGCAACCTCGCCAACTGCACCCCGGCCTCCTGCATGCCACTGCGCTGCAGGGCCGCAGGAACCAGGCCTTTGCGGCAGCCGGTGAGCACCGCCCACTTCCCGGCCGCGCGTTCGGCGAGGTGTTCGAGGTCGTAGACGGCGCGGCCCTTGCCCGCGCCGGCGAGCTTGGCCTCGCCGATCGCGCGCGAAAGGGCGCGGTAACCGTCCAGGTCGCGGGCGAGCAGCAGCAGGTGCGCGCCGGGCGGGTCCGGAACGCCGGTGCGCTCGGCGCTGGCCGCGCCGAGGGAGAGCTCGGCCCCGAACACCGTTTTCAGGCCCGCCGCGCGCGTGGCTTCAGCAAACCGCACCGCGCCGTAGAGCCCGTCGTGATCCGTGATCGCCAGCGCTTCCAGCCCCAACCGGGCGGCTTCACCCGCTAAGACGGCCGGGTCAGATGCCCCGTCCTGGAAGGAGAAACTGGAGTGCACGTGCAGCTCCGCGTAGGCCACGCGCCCCGGGCCTGGTCCCGGCAGCGACCGTTGCCCAGGTGGCGGAGATTTGGCCGGGGCGAGTTCGCCGTACCTGCCCCAGGACAGGCGCTTGTCCACCTCCCGCCACGGCACGACGGGGTTGAAGCCGCTCACTGGTGGATCGCCTCCACCCGCCACGCGCTTGCTTCGAGCACGAGCAGCAGCACCCGGCCGTCCGCGAGCCGGCACTGCATCCGGGCCCGGCGGAGCCGGCCCGCCGGATCCCAACTGCGCTCATACCCCCACGGCCCGGCATACCCGGACACCCCGATCTCCCGACCCTCGAGCACCACCCAGGCGGGCGGGGCCGAGAGCCGGGCTCGCCCGGAGACCTCGACCGGCACCTGGCGCGCATCCAGGAGATCGGCGGGGATCGGCTCCACGGGAACCGTTGACGGTGCGGGCCGCAGCACGGCTCCCGGCCACGGCGCAGAGTCGTGCTCGGCGTCCGGTTCCTCGCCCCACGGCACGCGCGCGATCATCTCCGCCGGGCTGCGGCCGCCGACGATCCGCAGCCGCGCGACGCTCTCGTGCCCGAGCAGCGCTTGGACCCGCTCGGCCGCCCGCGCCACCCGGTCCGGGACCTCCTCCGCGCCCCACAGCACCTGCTGTATGCCGGTATCGAGCACGAGCTGATCCGGCACCAGCCGCAGCAGCGCGACCGGATCCGGCACCGGATACGCCTCACGCGTACGCCACCCGTCGAGCTGCCAGGCCGCGCGTTGAGCAAGCCCGGCCGAGGACAGGCGGCCGCCGGTCGCGTCCGCGTGCCGCCACAGCCGGTAGCTGACCCGCCCACTGACCGTCTCCGCTTCGATCCCCACCCGCACGCACGCGAGACCGGCCGCGGAAAGACCCGCGTGCAGCCGGGCGGCGAGCATCTTCGCGACGAAGACCACCGGCTGATCGGTCTCGGCTGGCGGATCGAACTCGTGCTCGACGGCAAGATCCTCAGCCGGCCGACGCGAGGCCGGCGGGCGAAGGTCGAGCCCGCGCGCGAGCCGGTGCAGCAGCACGCCCTCAGCGCCGAACCGGCCCGCGACATCGCCGGCCGGCAACGCCGCGAACCGGCCGACGCTACGCACCCCGAGCTGGTCCAGGATCGTGACCAGCTCGACCGGGGCGCCGAGGACCGAGAGCGGGAACGGGGCGAGATACGCCGCGCTGCCACCCGGCTCGATGATCACCGGCTCGTCCGCGCCCGGGGTCCGCGCCGCGATCCCGGCAGCCGTGACACCGTCCGCGATACCGATCCCCGCGACGATCGCACCACCCGCGCCGGTCTCCACCTGCGCGATCCGGTCACGCAGCACCACCCCGAGAGCACGCTCCCCGCCGTAGTAGCGGGCAGGCCCGCGCGCCGAGAGCGCGAGAAGCCCCGGACGGATCACCTCCATCCCGGCCGCGACCTGCTCGGCCGCGACCACCACCGGCTCGAACGCGCGCGCCTCCGCGGCTTCGTCCCGCGCGAACGCCCTGAGTTCAGGTGCCAGGCGCTGGGCGTCGCGCAGCCGCTGGCCGCGCCGGACCCCTGCCGCCCGCGCCGCCGGAGAACACGCCACCACCCTCCGGCGCGCACCCTCGCCTGAGAGCACCGCGACCTGTTCATCCAGATCGGCGCCGAGCGCGGTCACGGGAAAATCCGGGCACCACGCGACCAGTGCACGCGCAGGTCTCGCTTCCATGACCAGAGCCCCTAAGCGACCACGCGCAGCGCGCGCCCGCCCGCCGCCTCGTCGGCATCCGGGACGGTTACAGCCCGGACAGTGTCGTCGATTACGCGTGCGGCCCCGTCGGTGTCCGGGAGCCACAGCCGCGCGCTGCGCGTGGTCGCTTAGGGGCTCTGGTCATGGAAGCGAGACCTGCGCGTGCAC
>NZ_JAGSOH010000225.1 GCF_018139625.1 Actinospica acidithermotolerans
GACGAGGGCAGGGGAGATTTCGGTCGGGGAAACGGCGGCGGAAGGGTCTACAGCAGGAGGGCCTTCGGCTGGGGCGGCTGTCGGGGCGGCGCAGGCAGGGCGAGTTGTTCAGCAGTCAGCGCGTGGGACGAACTCGGGGGCCGGGGGTGCTGCGGGCGACGCTGCCGGCATGGGCGCGGTCGGTGAGACGGCGGGGGAGGTGATCGGGTCTACGTACGGGGAGCCTCTCGCCACCACGACCGGAGACGGGCGAACGCCGCTGCTGCCGCCGCAGCGTGACGTGCACTCGGCGACTACGGTGACGCCGGAACCGACTCCTGTCCTTGAACCGGAAAGAGTCCTTGAACTTGCCAGTGCACCGGCTGCTCCGCGCCGGCCTCGGCGGGGGCGGACGGCGTTGGCCGCGGTCACCAGTTCGCTGGCGACCGCCGTCGTGGCCGTGGCCGTCGCGGTGGTGATCTGGCCGCATGCGTCCAGTGGCAACAATCCTGTGCAGCACACGAGTCAGCCGGTGAATCACTCTGGTACGCAGTCATCGAGTGCTGCGACGTCGGCGTCCGCCTCGTCTACGCCCTCTGATTCGTCTGCGGCGCTCTCCGGAGCGAATGCAGTGCAGTTTCAGGGGCGGGTGCTGATCACCGTCAATGAGGTCGATCTGGACTCCGTGCCGGTGAACAACGGAGCCAGTTCGCAGGCCAGCGTCTATGACTCGTCCACGGGACTGGGCGCCAATCCGTATCAGCTCAGCGCGCTGCCGTACGGCAATGCGACACTGGCCACGTGGACCGGCTCGTCTACGCCTAATCGCACGCAGTGCTACGACCAGGTGGCGAGCCAAGGCGTGAATGAGCTTCCAGTTACGAACGGCACCATGGTCTGCGTGATCACGGCGCAGGACCGGGTCGCTCTGATCAAGGTGGTCGACGACCAGGCGGACAGCGGCGAGGGGATCATGACCGACGTGACGGTGTGGTCCAGTGTCATCAGCACAGCGACTGCCACCGCGTCGTAAAAAGCCGGGGCGGAGCGCGTCGCGAGGTTGGGGCGGAGCGCGTTCGTCTGCCTGGAACGGCGGTACTTCCGCATTCCAGCGCTGGGTGGCAGGATCAAGTTACCCGTAGGTAACCGATCCGGAGGTGGAGACCGTGGCAGGCCGTACCCACGAGGTCACGAACCAGGTGCCGCCGCTCGTCGGGCACGACGTGGCCGCCGACCCCGTGCTGTTGGAGGGCCTGAAGCGGGAAGGCGCCGACTGGTATGCCGACGACCTGCACCGGATCGGCGTGCTCGCCGGGACCGAGGAGGTGCAGCGGTGGGGTGACGAGGCCAATCGGTTCGAGCCGGAGCTGCGGACCCACGATCGGTACGGGAACCGGGTCGACGAGGTCGGCTTCCATCCCTCGTACCACGCGCTGATGGACGTCGCCGTGCGCGAGGGGCTGGCCGGGGCGCCGTGGGGCCAGCACAAGCCGGGGACGCACGTGGCCCGCGCGGCCGGGTTCATGGTGTGGTCGAGCGTCGAGCAGGGGCACGGGTGCCCGATCTCGATGACGTACGCCGTCGTGCCTGCCCTGCGCGCGAACGCGGAGCTCGCCGCCGAGTACGAGCCCTTGCTCACCAGTCGCGTGTACGACCCGGGCCTGCGTGCGCCGCTGGGCAAGCGCGGACTGCTGGCGGGTATGGGGATGACCGAGAAGCAGGGCGGCTCGGACGTGCGGGCGAATACGACCACTGCGACTCCGGCGCCGGACGGTACATGGCGGCTTCGGGGGCACAAGTGGTTCACCAGTGCGCCGATGAACGACGTCTTCCTCGTGCTCGCGCAGGCGCCCGGCGGGCTCTCGTGCTTCTTCGTGCCGCGCGTGCTGCCGGACGGCACCCGGAACACGTTCCTGATCCAGCGGCTCAAGGACAAGCTCGGCAACCGCAGCAACGCCAGTAGCGAGCCGGAGTTCGACGACACGGTCGCGTGGCTGGTCGGGGCCGAGGGGCGCGGCGTGCGGATGATCATCGAGATGGTCACGATGACGCGCCTCGACTGCATCCTCGGCGCCGCGTCCGGCACGCGTGCCGCACTCAACCAGGCGGCGCATCACGTGCGGTACCGCGAGGCGTTCGGCTCGCGGCTGATCGATAAGGCGCTGATGCGCAATGTGATCGCGGACCTGGCGCTCGAGTCCGAGGCGGCGACCACGCTTGCGCTGCGGGTGGCCGGGGCCGCCGACCGGTCGCTGCACGGACACGAGGGCGAGCGGGCGTTCCTGCGCCTGGCCACGGTCGTGGGCAAGTACTGGGTGTGCAAGCGCCAGCCGGCGGCGGTGGCCGAGGCGCTGGAGTGTCTCGGCGGCAACGGGTACGACGAGGCCTCCGGTATGCCGCGGCTCTACCGCGAGGCGCCGCTCAACGGCATCTGGGAGGGATCCGGCAACGTCAACGCGCTTGACGTGCTCCGGGCCCTGGTCCGCGAGCCCGAGGCGGTCGCGGCGTTCCGCGCCGAGGTCGACGCCGCGGCCGGCGGAGACGGTCGGTTGGATGCGGCCTGGCGAGGACTTCAGGCGGAGCTCGTGCTCTCCGAGGACGCCGAGTTGCGCGCTCGGCGCCTCGTCGAGCGGATGGCGTTGGTGCTGCAGGGGGCGCTCCTAGTGCGGCACGCTCCGTCCGCGGTCGCCGATGCGTTCTGCGCCTCGCGCCTCGACGGCGATCACGGCGCGGCGTTCGGCACGCTGTCCTCGGGCGTCGACTTCGACGGCGTGCTGACGCGGGTCCCGGCTCTCGGCTGGTGATCGCGCAGGGACTGGGTGATGCTCGGGGCTCGCGCGCGAATCGCGCAGGGATGGCGTGGTGATCGCACCGGGGGTTGCGGGCAGATAACGCGGTGATCGCGCGGGGGTCGTGTGGTGATCGGGTGGTGATCCCCTGCGGCGCATGATCTGCCTCGGCCGGGGTAGTCGGGAGCGCAAGACCCGGCACGGATGGGCGCCGAAGGGGCTACGCTGTCCGCTGGCGCCCGACGACGCCGTTCCGCCACCGTGAACAATCAACCCCATCGAGCTGTCGGCAGACCCTGATGTCACAGAACGCGTTCCCCGAACCTGCGAGCGTACCGCTGTGCGTGCTGCGCTTCGACGACGCGGACGACCTGCCGCACGTGCGCCACGAGGTCGGCAAGGCGGCGGAGGCGGCCGGGCTGGACCGGCGCCGGATACCCGACTTCGTGCTCTCCGCGCACGAGCTGGCGGCGAACAGCGTGATGCACACCGAGGGCGGCGGCGTGCTACGGCTCTGGACGGAGAACGGCAGCCTGATCTGCGAGGTCGCCGACAACGGGATGCTCGCGGACGCGGCGGCCGGGCAGCGCCGGCCCGATCTGTCCGGGCGCGGCGGCGCGGGACTGTGGATCGTGCGTCAGGCATGCGACTCGGTCCGGATCCGCAGCGTGCCGGGTGAGGGCACGGCGGTTCGGATGCAGATGACGCTCGCGCCGGGCGCCGAGGAGCGTGACCGGTAAGCAGACGTAACCGGCGAGCAGACGTGACCGGAGCGCGGCAAGGTTTTTTCCGTCGGCCGCGACTGGACCGCGGTCGGTGTCGCGAACCGCAGAGTGACCGCGGCCTACGCCGCGATCCGCAGGTAGACCGTCGTTTGTGCCGCCATCCGCAGTTAGACCGTCGCCTGTGCCGTCGGCTGCGGCTGGGCCGACGGCCTGGGCTGCAATCCGCGGCAGGACCGCGACCTGCGCCGCAGTCCAGCGATCAGTCGGCCCGCGATCAGTCGGATCGCGATTAGTCGGTCCGCGATCGGGCGGCTCGCGATCGGCTCGACCTTGACCCCGCCTAGTCCTCGACGAGCGCCTCGTCCACGGTGGCGCACGTGGTCACCAGGTCGTCCGCGCCGGTGAGCTCGAGGGTGCGCCGCACGGCGCGGTGCGGGGCGACGAGCCGCAGCTTGGCGCCGACCTCCTTGGCCCGGGCGTTGGCCAGCAGCAGCACGCGCAGGCCGCTGGAGTCGAGGAAGCTCAGTTCGGTGCCGTCGAGCACGACCATTCCGGCGGGTTCGATCAGCGGCTCCAGTTCTGCCCAGAACCCGTCGGCCGCGGCCAGGTCGAGCTCGCCCGCGAGCGTGACCACGAATCGGCCGGGGCCGTCCGGCGCCACGGCGACAGCGAGGCGGTCCATAGTGCTGAAACACGCTCCTTGGGCTCAAGGTGAGGCGGGTCGGGCGGCAGGTCGGGCGGCGGGCCGCTCGGCGCACAGTGTAGCCGTTCGGCCCGGCGGCCGGGCGGCCGCGGGGCCGAACGGGATCAGGATTCGTCGACGCGGGTCGCGCCGCCGGTCAGGCGGGGGTCGGGATCGGCGGGATGTCCGGACCCGGCTCGGGGA
>NZ_JAGSOH010000226.1 GCF_018139625.1 Actinospica acidithermotolerans
GGGTTGCGAACGGGGGCGCCGGGTCAGAGCGCGGCGACGGGTCCGAGGACGACGATCGCGGGGGGCGCGATGCCGGCCGCGGCGACGTCGGCGGCCATCGTCTCAAGGCATGTGCGCAAAACCCTTTCCCCGGGCCGGGATCCGTCCTGGACGACCACGACGGGCGTGCGCGGGTCCTTGCCGCCGGCGAGCAGGGCGTCGCCGATGGGGCCGAGGCGTTCCACGGCCATCAGCATCACGAGGGTGCCGCGCAGCCGGGCGAGCGCGGCCCAGTCGACGAGCGACTTCGGGTGGTCGGGGGCGACGTGGCCGGACACGACGGTGAACTCGTGCGCCACACCGCGATGCGTGACCGGCACGCCAGCGAGCCCGGGTACTGATACAGCGCTGGTCAGGCCGGGCACGACCGTCACCGCGACGCCGGCTTCGGCGCACGCGACGATCTCCTCCTGGCCGCGGCCGAAGACGAAGGGGTCGCCGCCCTTGAGGCGCACCACGAACTTCCCGGCCTTCGCCCGCTCGACCAGGACCCGGTTGATCTCCTCCTGCGGCATCGAGCGGCCGTAAGGGATCTTCGACGCGTCCACGATCTCGACGTCGGCGGGCAACTCGTCGAGCAGCCCGAGCGGGGCGAGCCGGTCCGCGACGACGACATCGGCCTCGGCGAGCAGTCGGCGGCCGCGCACGGTGATCAGGTCGGGGTCGCCGGGACCGCCGCCGACGAGCGCGACGCCGGGGGCGCGGCCGCGGAAGCGGGGTGCGGCGAGGGTTCCCTCGCGCAAGCCTTCGACGACGGCGTCGCGCACGGCGCTGGACCGGCGCGGGTCGGCGGTGTCGGCGCCGAGCACGGACACGGTGACGCCGGCGTGCGTGCCGACGGCGGGGGTCCACGCGGTCGAGGCCACGGCGTCGTCGGCGCGCGAGCAGAACACGCGCGCGTGCTCGGCCTCCGCGGCGACGGCCTCGTTCACGGCGTGGTCGTCGGTGGCGGCCACCGCGTACCACGCGCCAGCGAGATCGCCGGGCTGGTAAGGGCGTTCGGCCCAGTCGACATGGCCGGCGGTGATGTAGCCCTCGACGGCGGCGGTCACGGCCGGTGAGACGACCTGGACCCGGGCGCCCGCGTGTAGCAGCCCGGCCACGCGGCGGGCGGCGACGGCACCGCCGCCGACGACCACGACCCGGCGTCCCGACAGGCGCAGACCGAGGGGGTAGACCTCGGGCGCCTCCGGTCGCGGGTCCGACGGGGTCTCGGCGGTGCTCACCACAAGTGCCTCTTCCATGCCCGACGTCCTATGACACGTTGAGCATACTCATCGCTGGTCGGAGGCCTCATCCGGTGACCGCATGGCGGGCGCCGGACGGGTTACCGGCCGCGCTCCGCGGGCGGGACGGCCTCCGCGCTGGCGTCCGCGACGCCCGCCGAGTCGAACGTGGCGACCTCGCGCAGCGCGCGGACCGCCGAGGCGACCAGCGGCAGCGCGAGCACCGCGCCCGAGCCCTCGCCGAGGCGCAGCTCCAGATCGATCAGCGGGTTGACGCCGAGCGCCTCGAGGGCGAGCGCGTGGCCCGGCTCGGCGGAGCGGTGCCCGGCCACGCAGCCGACCGTGACCTCGGGCGCGATGGCCTGCGCGACCAGGGCCGCGGCGCCGGCGATCACGCCGTCCAGCACGACCGGGACGCGCAGCGCCGCGCCGCCGAGGATGAAGCCGGCCAGCGCCGCGTGCTCGAGCCCGCCGAAGGCCGCGAGGACGCCGATCGGGTCCTGCGGGTCGGGGCGGTGCAGTTCGAGGGCGCGGCGGACGATCTCCACCTTGTGCGCATACGTCTGCTCGTCGATGCCGGTGCCGTAGCCGGTCACCTGCGCCGGGGAGGCGCCGGTGAACGCGGCGATCAGCGCGGCCGACGCGGTCGTGTTGGCGATGCCCATGTCGCCGGTGAGCAGGCAGCGGTTGCCCGCGGCGACCAGGTCGCGCGCGGTCTCGATGCCCGCCTCGATCGCGGCCGTCGCCTCGTCCCTGCTCATCGCAGGGCCCTGCGTCATATCGGCGGTGCCGAAGCGGATCTTGCGCGGGATCAGCCCGGAGGCGTTGCCCAGGTTGGCGTTCACGCCCACGTCCACGACGCAGACCTCGGCGCCGACCTGCTTGGCGAAGGCGTTGACCACGGCGCCGCCGGCCAGGAAGTTGGACACCATCTGCGCGGTGACCTCCTGCGGCCAGGGGGTGACGCCCTGGGCGTGCACGCCGTGGTCCGCGGCGAACACGGCCAGCGCGGCCGGCTCGGGCAGCGGCGGCGGGCACTCGCCGGCCAGCCCGGCGAGCTGCTCGGCCACGTGCTCGAGCACGCCGAGCGAGCCGGGGGGCTTGGTCATCCGGCCCTGCCGTTCGCGGGCGGCGGACGCGGCGTCCTCGTCGAGGCCGCGCACGGCGTCGACGGTGGCGTCGAGCAGCGAGACCGGGTCGCCGCCGGGCATGCCGCGGCGGCCGTAGTCGTCCTCGTGTACGGCCCATGACAGGGGCCTGCGACGGGCCCAGCCGGCGCCGGCCAGCTCCGGCTCGTCCGGGAAGCGCTTGACGTAGCCGACGCACAGGTAAGCGACGATCTGCAGGTGCTCGGGCAGGCCGAGGGTCTCGGCGAGCTCGCGCTCGTCGAAGAAGGACACCCAGCCCACGCCGAGTCCCTCGGCGCGCGCGGCGAGCCACAGGTTCTCGACGGCGAGGCAGGTGGAGAACGGCGCCATCATCGGCTGCGTGTAGCGGCCGAGGGTGTGCCGGCCGCCGCGCGTCGGGTCGCAGGTGACGACGATGTTGACGGGCGTGTCGAGGATGGCCTCGATCTTCAGCGCGGCGAAGGCCTTGGCGCGCGCCTTGGGCAGCGACGCGGCGTACGCCTTGCGCTGGCGGACCGCGAGGTCGTGCACGGCCTGGCGGCGCTCCTCGTCGCGCAGCACCAGGAAGTCCCAGGGCTGCGAGAAGCCGACGGACGGCGCGGTGTGCGCGGCCTCGAGGATGCGGGTGAGCACCTCGGTGGGCAGCTCGTCGGGCAGGAAGTCGTTGCGGATGTCGCGGCGCTCGTGGATGACGCGGTAGACCGCCTCCATCTCGACCTCGCCGTAGCTCGGCGCGCGGTCGGCGGCCGCGGCGGACGCGGCGGACGCGGCCTTGGCGGCTGCGGCGGACGCGGGCGCGGTCCGCTTGGCCGCTGCCTGCTTCGCGGGCTTGGCGGCCGGCGCGGCGACGGGCGCCTCGGCCGGGGTCTGGGCCTGGGCACCCTGGGCCTGCTGGGCGGAGGTCTGGGCCTGGGAGTGCTGCTTCGGCTTGGCCTTCGCCTGGGGCTGGGGCTGGGCCTGGGGCTGCGGAGCGGACGGCCGCGGCGCGGCGGTCTGCGGTTGAGCCTGCTGCGGCGCGGACTGCTGCGACTGGCGCGCGGACTGCTGCTGGACCTGTTGCGGTGCGGCGGACTGCTGCGACTGGCGCGCGGACTGCTGCTGCGCGGCCGTCTGCGGCTGGGCCTGCTGTGGCGCGGACTGCTGCGACTGGCGCGCGGTCTGCTGCGGCGGGGCGGTCTGCGGTTGAGCCTGCTGCGGCGCGGACTGCTGCTGGACCTGCTGCGGTGCGGCGGACTGCTGCGACTGGCGCGCGGACTGAGGCTGCGGGACCTGCTGCGACTGCTGCTGGACTTGCTGTGGTGTGGCGGACTGCTGGACCTGCTGCTGCGGCTGCTGCTGGTTCGGCTGCGGGCGGGCGTGCGAGCCGGAGCCGGACAGCGGGTCGTCCTCGTGCTGCTCCTGCGGCTGCCGGACCTGCGGCGCGACGCGCTGGCGCGGCTGCTTCGGCTGCGGCTGAACCGGCTGCGGGTGCTCGGCGGCCTGCTGCGCCTGCTGTCCGGCCTGCGCCGCCTGCTGTCCGGCCTGCTGCGCCTGCTGTCCGGCCTGCTGCGCCTGCTGTCCGGCCTGCGCCGCCTGCTGGCCGACCTGCTGCGGCTGCGGCGCCTGCTGCTGGTGCGGGACCGCGGCCTGCGGCTGCGCGGGCTCGTTCTGCTGCGGCTCGTCCGGCTCGGGCTGGCCGTGCTCGAGTTCGGGCTCGTACGCGCCGGAACGGTGGCCGAAGTCCTCCTCCTCGCCGGGCTCCGGGTCGAGCAGCACCGGCTGGCCGGCCTGGACGGGCTCGGGGACCGCGTCATCGACCGAGGGCTCGGCGCGGCGGCGGGTGCCGCCGGCCCATCTGCACAGGCCGAGCAGCACGTACACGAAGTCTGATATCGCCGTGCGCAGGCTGACCAGGATGACGAACTCGAGGACGGGGTGGTCGCCGACCCTCGCGATCAGCCAGAGCGCG
>NZ_JAGSOH010000227.1 GCF_018139625.1 Actinospica acidithermotolerans
CTGGTACAACCCACGACGGCGTCACTCGACACTCGACATGCTCAGCCCCATACAGTATGAACAGATACACGCCAGCCTCGTGCAGACGTGACACACCGGAACCGTCCGGAAGACCGGGGCAAGCTCACACCGTGAGTGGCGGCCAAGTGCTGTTCCACGCTGAAGCTGATGAGCATTGCGCCGAGTAGCGCGAGGTACCTCGCTGAGTCAGCGATGGAGAGATTCACTTTCCGTTCCTTCCACGGACATTCTGCAAGTTTATGCGGATTTTGCGATGGAGTGGCGACCATCCGAACCATCCAAGATCAACTAAATCGGGGTCGGCATTTCGCGAAAATGTGCAAAGCCAGGGGCCGGGTCCCCTGGGATGATCTTCGCTGACAAATTGCAGTACCCCCCATAGCGCTTTGACCTGCATGTTTGTAGTCAACAGATTGTTGATACCCAAAGCCCACAACAAATACTCTGACCTGCACGTTTGCAGAGCAAGGCAGTGCCTTGACAAGCTCTCTTGTGTGCTAGTACATAGAGTATGCAGAGCTCTGCATATATACATAGCTAGCGCATAGGCTAGATGACCACGGCCAGCCGACCACGGCGCGAGTCAGCGAGCGGCCCAACGTTCTCGCTTACAGAGTAGTGCGCCGACCAGTCCGGCCGACTCTCGCCACGCACCGAGGCAAGCCAGCGCACTACAGGCCGAGAAAGCAGAGAGCGCCGACCAGCTAAGCCCGCGAGCCGCGCTGTCGCGAATCGTAAGGGCAAAGCAAGTCGGCGCTAGCTTGGCTTGTCTCGGCACCCACCGAGTCACATGACCCGTTGGTTAGTCGGCGAGGTTCAGACCCGTACCGTTGATCACGCTCATGGCAGCGGGGTAACGGGCAGGCTGGAACGCGGCATAGTTGTAGAGACGGACGTACACGCTCATGTTCTGTGCGTAGGTCTGCTGGAAAGCCTCAGCACGAATGTCGGACTCCCACAGGTAGTTCTCACTCATGCGCGCAACAAGGATCGCATCCTGATTGGTCCCAGCGCCCAGGTTGGTCGGAATCGTCGCGTCAGTGTAGATGCGCAGTCCGCCGATGGTTCCGACGTAACCCTGAGCGGCGGCGTCCATCTCATAGACACCGATCGAGTTCTGATTGTCGCCGTCGCGCGGCGGAATGATCGGACGGCCGAGGGTGTCAACCTGCTCAAGCATCCACGACCAACGGCGCGGGTGCATAATGATCGAGTCAGCCGGTAGGAAGATACCGGTCTGAACGAGCTGAGAGCCCTTGAGAATCGCGCTGTACAGCGAGCCGGAACCGGTAAGAGCCGTTCCGCTGAACGTCACGGCGTTAGTACCGCTGAGAGTCAGCAGACCAGTCAGATTGCCGCTCGCGCCCGATCCGCTGAGAATCTGGCCATTGAGCGTAACGGCGTACGCCTTGGCGAGATCCTGAAGCACGATCATGTCAATGTTGATCGGCGACTGTTCAACGAGCTGGAGAGAGACAGTCTGCCCACCCGCGATAGTGATGACCGGCGAGGCAACCGAGGTGGTGGTTATGTCGGTTTCCTGCACTCCGGTGTTCTGCGTAACCTGCGGAGCAACAGCGGTACCGGTCGCTACCTTCGGCAGGTTGATAGTGTCAGTACCAGCCGGTAGCGGGAATTTCTGGCACAGATTAGCGGTCGGCCGGCCGGGGCGCGCATACGAGATAAAGTCCTCTTCAAGCCACAGCGGAGGAACGAACTCGCCACCGGAACCATTGACGGTCGAAATACCGGCGCGAGCCTCTGCGTCGGAGCGCATCTTGGAGTTAGTCTCCAGCCGCTTACGAGCCTCACCCGTCGAATCGATGTCCTTTCGGGCCAGGTCGAGGAAATACGAGTGGCTACCGTTGTCGCGCCGGTAGACATCGCCCTTATTCGGGCCTGCGTACCAGCGGAAACCTAGCTGAGAAGCCTTGCTAGGCTGCTCAACGTCGCCGCCGACCTTGCGAATGAGGTTGTCAGTCATCTTGTGGGGTTCCTTCGGTGGATTCTCAGCGGCGCGAATCTGCTCGTTCAGCGCCAGGACTTCAGATTCGAGCGCATCGAATCGCGCAATATCCGCACTGGTCAGCGCTGTTCCGTTGCGCTTAGCGCGGTCTAGGATTGCCTGCATTTGGCCGAGTTTCGTGGCCTTGGCGGCGCGCATTGTGCGCATCTCAATTTCGGTGGTCATCGCCTAGCCGTTCCAATCGGCCATGCCGCGCACGCATTCGGCGTGCTGCCGGTCAGCGTCGAGAGATTCGCGGAGTAGTGGAATGTAGGTCCGGAGATGCCTCATCTCGGCCTCAAACTCGTCGAAGAGTTCGGCCTCGGCGTCGGACAGGTTGCGATTCTCGCTCCGCGCGCTATCTGTCATCTCGCGCATTGCGCTGCCCAGCGAATCGGCCCGCGCGATACACTCGGATAGTTCGCGTTCCTTGCGTCCGATGTGTCGTGCAAACTCAGGAATCATCGCTTGCGCCCCCTCGCATTACGGGTACCGGCGCGAGGAATGACGAGCTTGCGGATGGGCTGCGTCTTGGCCGGTCGAGTAGTCGGCGCGGGCGAGTTCCGGCGCACAGAGTCAGGGACCGAGTTAACGCGCCCCTCAAGGTCATAGTGACCATCGAGAATGCAACAACGGATGCACCGGGAAGCGCGGAGATCGGCATTGCCGGGCGCCGTGTAGAAGTCGTTCAGCGGGTACGCGACAGTGCACCGCTCACAGACCTTGGTATCGAGCATGATTTGTGATTTCTGCGCTGATCAGCGCTGATAATGGTTCGCGAGTGCGAACACGTTATTTAAGCCGCTTCGCGCGTTTCCAGCGGAGCGGTGTCGCGGTATCCCTCGACTAATGAGACAAGCATTCGACGCGCGTTGTAGAGCTCAGCGCGGTTGCGCGGCTCGCGCGGAACTACCGTGTTTTCGTCGAGAATGCGTAGCGCGCGGACACCAGCGCGGAAAAGTCAGGGTCAACGGCGCCACCGTTGTTGACGGCGCGTTCGTATTCAGTGTTGTACGCCACTGCGCGTTCCTTTCGCAGTGCGCCGGAATGCAGAGAGAGAGCCCAGCGCTCACGGACCACCGAGTCACATGACTAGGTGGGTCACTTCCGTGAGCGCCGAGCTCTCTCCGACTCAGACGCTATTCAGTTGTGTTTCTGCGCGCCGCTGGATAAGCAGCAACTTGGACGGCGCGAGGCTTTGGCCGGGTAGCCACGGCGATTACGCCACTGCGAGTAGCTACCCGGAATGACGCGGCTAGCGCGCCCGTTGACGACAGAAGGGGTGGCAATTCCCTTCCACTCTCTATCTAACGAGCGAAAGGTACGATTTTCGGCCAATTAAGCCGCTGACCTGCGGAAAACTTCATATCTCAGTATTTGGAATGCAGGTCAGCGCGCCTATGTTCCGAGCAACTTTCGCCGCCGCAGGGCTCGCCGCTGACACTTTGGGTCGTGATAACGCTTGCGGTGTCCGTCGTACACGATTTCCTCGCCGCATCCCTCACACTTGAGACAGTCGGAGCAGTATGGCGCAGCGTCGGCGGGTAGTGATCCGGCGCAGAGCCGACAGGACTTCACGGCGCTTGTCATGCGTTGGCCTTTCGTGTGGCCCGATAATGGGCAGTCTTACAGCGGTCAGAGCAGAACTTAGGCGGCCGTCCGCGCTCGTATTCGGGTGTCTCGTTCGCGCAACCCTCGCGGGCGCACGGCCAAACCATCTCGTCCTTAAGACGCTCCCAATCCGCTACGCGGCGTCTGTGCTCGTCTCGCAGGGTTCTACACGCGTCGCTAGGCGAGACGCACGCGGTCTGTCCGTGGTAGGTCGGCGTGAAGGGCTCTATGCAGTACTTGCAGAGCTTCACAGCGCGCGCTGTGGGTTCGGCACGAGCTTCGCGAAAGTGGCGAACCCGGCACCGGTCGGAGCAGTAGAGTTTGTCTGACCTCGCACGGCGGTCCTTGGGTGAGTCTGGGAGATTGTCCCCACACACTAGGCAGTCATTGCGTCGTTCGCTCACGGGTGTTCCTTAACTGTGGGATCGGTTCTCGGTCCCTAGATTTGCTTATGGTTTTCCTACAGTGTTTCTAGGAGTTGGAACATACACATCACTTAAAGAACAGAGCTCTAGTTGTACTGACCACAGAGGTTAGTGACACGGCTCACTGGCGGTGGATCTTGAAATGGGTGAGGGCCTTCTGGCTCGGTGTGTAGCGACCAAACTCGCACGCCGAAGACAGACAGGCCCTCAATG
>NZ_JAGSOH010000228.1 GCF_018139625.1 Actinospica acidithermotolerans
CCCAGGCCCACTCATTCGGCTCCGGCACCAGCCAATCAATCCCACCCAGCTTCGCTGCGTCTCAGCGCTACGCAGCACCTAGCACCAGCCACTCGGTAACGGCAGTAAATCCCCCCACCATCTCAGCCTTCCCGGAGCAGGCGGCCTCAGGTACTCGGTACCGTCCGCGCGGCTCACGTTCTTCGCGTTCCTGCGGCAACTGGTCTCAGGTTCTCGTTACCGCCCGCGCCCGTCACCTTCTCAGCGTTCCCGGAGCAGGCGGCCTCAGGTTCTCGTTACCGCCCGCGCCCCTCACCTTTTCAGCGTTCCCGCGGCAGCCGATATCAGGTACTCGGCGCCAGCCCTGCACTCATCCTCCAGTGTTCCTGCAGCAGGCGGTCTCAGGTGCTCGGCACCGACCCCGCCGTCATCCCTTCTTGGCGTTTCCACGTTGCCCGGTGCCGAGTGCCCGGTACTCGCTACTGGGCACTCGATACCGGCCACTCGGCACCGGCCGCTCCGCGTACTCTCCTACCCGCCGTTCGCCTTTTCGGCGGCCGGTGTCTGCCAATCCACTCAGCCGTTCTGGTGCTCAGCTGCCGGTGCTCTCCCAGGTCACGGAGAAGTCCTCACCGCTGCTGTCCAGGCCGGACGTGGTCGCCTCGGTGACGCCGCCGTCCGAGACCAGGTTGATCTGGGTCGGGCTGGCGTCGCCGATCGGACTCCCGTTCGCGGTCGCGCCGGTGAAGTCCACCGTGCCGAAGTCCGACAGCGGCAGCACGCCGTTGCTGTACGGCGCTTCGGCGATGACCTCCGCCGAGCCGTCCTGAGCGGTCGACGAGCTCTGGTTCGTTGTCTCCGACCAACCGGCCGTGTTGTCGGTCAGCGTCAGTGTGAACGTGCCCGATCCGTCGTCGCTGACGGATGCGGTGAACGAGTCGCCCGGCGTGACCGTGTCGCTGAAGTTCACCGGGTTGGCCGGGTACATCTCGTACCATGACGAGTACTCGGCCTGGCCGCTCGAGCAGTCGGCCTCGGTGCCGGTCTGCTCGACCGAGCTCGTGCCGTCGCCGTCGATGCCGACCCAGAAGCTCGAGTACGTGTCCTCGCTGCCGCAGCTGACCGAGGGCTGCACCCAGCTCGCCGAGACGCTGGTGTACGTGCTGCCGGTCGCGGCGTAGCCGGCCCAGTTGTCGCTGGTGTCGTGGAGGACGATCTTGCCGTTGTGGTGGACGGAGCTGACCGGCGTGAGATGCGCGGCGGACGTGCCGTGATGGCGCATCACGTCCCCGCGGCTGTGCACGTGGTGCTGGGACGTCGCGCCGGCCGACGCCGCGTCGTCGCGCGCCGGAACCGCGGCGAACGCGGCCGTGGACGTTCCGGCCGCCAGCGCGACGGCACTGAGGCCGATCGCCGGGGCGAGCCATCTCCTCGTGGGCATGGGAGAAACTCCTCTTGGGTGTGGGGTCCGTGGGCAGGAGTCGGCAGCGGGCGCGTCGTGGGTAGTGGCGCGTCTGCCGGGACGATCCTTGGTTGATGTCTGTGAACCTAGGGCCGTGAACCCTGAATGTCACCCGAAACCCAGGCAAAACAGTTGTCCGCAGGTCGCAAATCGCGTATCCCGTAACGCAAAGCCACGGTCAAGCATCGAAGCCTTAGCAAGTTCTTAACGAGGCTTAGCGGCGCCTGAGTGCCCCGCGATCCGGGGCCCGTCAACCCTCCCTGTCCACCCGCGAATCAACTCCAGGGCTGAGGCCCGCCGGCGCCCGGCGCCGTACGTTGAGACCCGCCACCCAGCAGTGCGACTAGTCCAACCCATCCCAATCAATCCGAGCGATCTCGATCTACAGGAGCAGACCATGTACTTTCTCATCCGCCGCCTGATCCGCCTGCTGAAGAACCGCAAGCGCCAGAGCGGCATCAACTCCTAGCCCTCATTCGAGCCAGCGCGCCTCGCCCTGGCGTTCGAGCTCAACACCGACTTGTGTGTGGTGGGCCTCAGCCAGGCGAGCCGCCGACTGCGGGCTCGATAGCCGGCTGCTATGACAATGCCATGATGGAGTTGTTCTCGGGCCGGGTGCAGACCGAACTGCTCAAGGGGTAGCGCTGGCGCACCCGCTCGAGCTCGCCAACGCGATCTTCGGCACCTCGAGTCCTCCACAACCGCCAGCGCTGGCACTGTGTCGTGTCGCGTCAGTATTGCGCTGCCTTCAGCTGCACCTTGCCCCAACCTGGCCGCCGCGCGGATGGACGCGGCGGGCGCTGGTCCCGGACGGCGGGCTGATCGTCACCGTGTTGCCGGAAGCCGGAAGCCGGAAGCCGGATGCCGGGTGCCTGATGCCGGAAGCCCGGGGTCGCTGCGCGAGATCGGCCGCCGGCACGCGGACCTGGTGCGCGTACCTGTGGGCCGTGCTGGCGCCTCTACCCGTCGTCAGCCATGCGCTGCGAGTCTCTGGACCAGTCGTTCCTTCGCCGCTGGCCATTCCTCCACCAGCAACCCGTAGAACACCGAGTCCCGTCGTGATCCGTCCCCTCGCGGCTTGTGACTGCGCAGCACGCCCTCCCGTACGGCGCCGAGCCGCTCGATCGCCGCCTGCGAGCGCAGGTTGAGATTGTCCGCCTGCCATTCGACCCGTACCGCGCCCAACGTCTCGAACGCACGCGTCATCAGCAGCAGTTTCGCCTCGGTGTTCACCCCGCTTCGCCAATATCCACGCGCCGTCATCGTCCCGCCGATGTGAACCGACTTCGTCTTCTCCTCGGGTGGTACGTAGCTGGACATGCCGATCAGCTCCTGAGTGCTCGGCTCGCGGTACACCCACGCCACTCGCGTTCCCAACGCCCACGCCTGAAGGATCCCCGCGACGTACGCGGTCATCTCGTCCTCGGTCCGCGGCTGTGTGGACGGGATGTATCGCCAAACCTCCTCATCGTCGAGAGCGTGAAAGAGCTCTGCTGCGTGCTCCAGTCGCAGTGCCTCGAGGACGACATGACGCCCCGTCAGCGTCGGCGCCTCAAGCCACGGCGATTCGGGCACGAGCGGGTGACGTTCGTACGGCGGCGAGTCGAGCATTGTCGAGGCCATGGGCTCCACCTATGTACTAGTACAACATGGCGATTGAAGTAATACAAGGCTAGCGCCACTGTAATCTCCCAAGCAACCCATTTCTGCCGCGCTTCGCCACCGTTAACGCTTACCGGTCGGGACGCTGGCGCAAGGTCGCTTCGCCTCATCACGCGAGATGCAGGAACAGAACCATGCACGGCCGACCGCCGCCCCACGGTTCGGCCGCGCACCGCCTTTAGCGTGCAACCGCTTAGCGCGCACCGCCTTCCGTCGCCTATCGTTCACCGTGCTCCGCGCATCGCCGGCCCCTTGAGCGCGCGCACGATTGGCGAGATCCCGATCTGCCGAACTTCCAGGTTCGCCATTGGCGTCGTCAGCTGGTCGCACAGCGAAGGTGTCCAGTTACACCACACCCGACGCGCGCAGAACGCCAGCCGCCTCCGTACGGCGCTCTGTGACCTGTTGGCCGGGATTCCCGTCCTGCTCTTCGTCCGCCGCTCAGCTTAGAAGGCCTGGTAGCGACCACGAGGCAGCAGCCGCGCCATCGGGGGAGGGGCGGCAAATTCGGCCCGTCCCCATTGCACGACCGCGACCGTCCCTCGGACTACGCCTGCGTAGCCAACTTGGCGGCCTTACCCCACGCATGCCACCGGTCGATCTCGATCCAGCAGCTCACCCGCTGCTGATCGCGGGCCGAGTAGTCGGACCCGGTGTAGTGCCGGGAGATCCGGTCGATGACTGAAAGATCCGGATCCTGCTCGGTGGATACGACCCGCCCCTGCAGACTCACGTGCGAGTACCACGTATCCCCGTCGAGGACCGTCAGGCTGACTCGCGGATCCGCCGCCAGGTAATCCAGCCGCTTCCGCACGGACGCCAGGTTCACCAAGATCCTTCCGTTCTCGTACAGATACCACGTCGCGACGGACACCGGCTGTCCATCAGGCCGGTTCGACGCGAACACGGCGGGATTCGGGCGGCTGAGGAACTCGGCGATCGGACCGGGCACAGGAGTCTTGGGCATGTCCCGACCGTAGCAGCCCCCGCCGACCAGCCCTCACGACCGACG
>NZ_JAGSOH010000229.1 GCF_018139625.1 Actinospica acidithermotolerans
ACCCCAGCCCGCGCCCGCCTCCGGGCCGCAGCAGGGCGCCCCGGCCGCCGGACCCGCCGTCCCGCGGCCGCTGCCCGCCGTGCCCCCGCCGGCGCCGCACCAGCCCCCGAGCCGCGTCCGGGCCAGGCTCGCCCGCCTCGGCGGCTCCCGGGCCGGCGGCCCGAACCCGGTGCTCGAACCGCTGTTCCGCATCGTGCGCGCCTCCGATCCGAAGGCCGACCTGCGGCTGCTCGAGCGGGCCTACCAGGTCGCGGAGAAGTACCACCGCGGCCAGCGGCGCAAGAGCGGCGACCCGTACATCACCCACCCGCTGTCGGTGACCACGATCCTGGCCGAGCTCGGCATGGACGTCCCGACGCTGTGCGCGGGCCTGCTGCACGACACCGTCGAGGACACCGACTACAGCCTGGACATGCTGCGCCGCGACTTCGGCGACACCGTCGCCCTGCTGGTCGACGGCGTGACCAAGCTGGACAAGGTCAAGCTGGGCGAGGCCGCGCAGGCCGAGACAGTGCGCAAGATGGTCGTGGCGATGGCCCGCGACATCCGCGTGCTGGTCATCAAGCTCGCCGACCGGCTGCACAACATGCGCACCATGCGCTACATGAAGCGGGAGAAGCAGGAGCAGAAGTCCCGCGAGACCCTCGAGATCTACGCCCCGCTGGCGCACCGGCTGGGCATGAACACGATCAAGTGGGAGCTCGAGGACCTCGCCTTCGCGATCCTCTACCCGAAGATGTACGACGAGATCGTGCACCTGGTCGCCGAGCGCGCGCCCAAGCGCGAGGAGTTCCTGGCCCAGGTCACCGACATCGTCCAGGGCGACCTGCACGCGGCCCGGATCAAGGCCACGGTCACCGGCCGGCCGAAGCACTACTACTCGGTCTACCAGAAGATGATCGTGCGCGGCCGCGACTTCGCCGACATCTACGACCTGGTGGGCATCAGGGTCCTGGTGGAGTCGGTGCGCGACTGCTACGCGGCGCTCGGCACCATCCACGCGCGGTGGAACCCGGTCCCCGGCCGGTTCAAGGACTACATCGCGATGCCCAAGTTCAACATGTACCAGTCGCTGCACACGACGGTCATCGGGCCCGAGGGCAAGCCGGTCGAGCTGCAGATCCGCACGCACGCGATGCACCGCCGCGCGGAGTACGGCGTCGCGGCGCACTGGAAGTACAAGGAGGACGGCCGCACCGGCGGCGGCTCCGGCGCCAAGACCGCGGACGCCGGCCCCGGCGACATGGCCTGGCTGCGGCAGCTGCTGGACTGGCAGCGCGAGACCGCCGACCCGGGCGAGTTCCTGGACGCGCTGCGCTTCGACCTGTCCGCCTCCGAGGTGTACGTCTTCACCCCGAAGGGCGACGTCGTCCCGCTGCCCTCCGGCTCGACCCCGGTGGACTTCGCGTACGCCGTGCACACCGAGGTCGGCCACCACTGCATCGGCGCCCGGGTGAACGGGCGGCTGGTGCCGCTGGAGTCCAAGCTGGACAACGGCGACGTGGTCGAGATCTTCACCTCGAAGGCGCCGAACGCGGGCCCGAGCCGCGACTGGCTGGGCTTCGTCGCCTCGCCGCGGGCCAGGAACAAGATCCGCGCGCACTTCACCAAGGAGCGGCGCGAGGAGGCCATCGAGCAGGGCCGCGAGCAGATCGCCAAGGCGATCCGCAAGCAGGGCCTGCCGCTGCAGCGCCTGCTCTCCAGCGAGGCGCTCTCCTCGATCGCGCTCGACCTGCACCACGCCGACATCAGCGCCCTGTACGCCGCGGTGGGCGAGAACCACGTCTCCGCCCAGTCGGTCGTCCAGCGGCTGCTGCAGACCCTCGGCGGCGAGGAGGGCGCGGAAGAGGACCTCGCCGAATCGACGATCCCGACGCTGCCCGGCGACCGCCGCGAGCGCAAGCGCTCCGCGGGCGACCCCGGCGTGCTGGTCAAGGGCGTCGAGGATGTCTGGGTCAAGCTCTCCCGCTGCTGCACCCCGGTCCCGGGCGACCGCATCCTCGGCTTCGTCACCCGCGGCAACGGCGTCTCCGTGCACCGCGCCGACTGCACCAACATCGAGCAGCTCAAGGCCCAGCCCGAGCGCATGCTCGAGGTCGAGTGGGCGCCGACGGCCTCGTCGGTCTTCCTGGTCTCGATCCAGATCGAGGCGCTGGACCGGGCCCGGCTGCTCTCGGATGTCACCCGCGTGCTCTCCGACCAGCACGTCAACATCCTGGCCGCGACGGTGAACACCTCGCGCGACCGGGTCGCGATGAGCCGGTTCACCTTCGAGATGGGCGACCCGAAGCACCTCGGCCACGTCCTGAAGGCCGTCCGCGGCATCGAGGGCGTCTACGACGTGTACCGCGTCTGACGCTCCGCCGGGCCCGTTCACCCGCGCGCCGCGGATGAACGCTCCGCCGGTCCGCTCCGTAACCCAGGACGATGAGCCTGGATGCGGACGAGATGCTGGCGGAGCTGACGCGGCGCGCGCAGACCCCTGACCAAGGGCGTGAGCGGGCAGACGGCGTCCTGGACTTTTTGGCTGGCCACGACTACGCCGACCTGTCCCCGGCCCAGGTCCTGCGCTTCTTCGAGCTGATGAACCTGCTGAAGCCGGCGCCGTCCCGCGACCAGTGCGACCCGGCAGCCTGGGACCTCACGGACCTGTCCGGCAGCGAACGCATCGCACTGCCGCCGCCGGGCCGCGGCCGCGCCGACTGGTCGCCGCGCTCCGGCGCCGAGCCGCTGCCGGCGAGCGTCGGGGCCGGGATCCCGAAGGTCTGGTTCACGATCTGGACCGGCTGGGGCGCCAACAGGGTCCTGCGACCGGTTGGCAGAAGCGCGATGTTCTGGGAGCAGTGGTCCAAGAGCGCGCAGATCCACGGCGACGTGACGTTCGTCCACCTCACCGAGGCCACCCGCGCGGAGGTCCGCGCCGCCCTGGCGCCGGAGCAGGAGCCCGCCGTCGCAGATGACCCGGCCTTCGCCGACGTCCGGCAACTCGTCCGCTGGGCGGAGGCCAACCGCATCATCCTGATCAGCACCGATGAGCTTCTCAGCGTCGACGACTCGGGTTGGATTCGTCGAACACTGCGTGCACGCCGTGCCCGACGCGACGGACCGAGCCTGGCCGAGTTCAGCGACCTGCTGCGCCTGTGGCTCGTGTACCGGTTCGGCGGCCTCTACCTCGACGGAAACAAGCCGCTGCTGTCAGACACCGTGTTCTCGGTCGTCGCGGCGAGCGTGCCTGGCTTCGGCGGCGGCGACGACAGTAACGCGGCGTTCCTGGCGTTCCCGCGCCACCCGCTGCTGCGCACCATGCTCGAGCAGGTCAGGGCCAACTTCCGCAAGGACCAGGTCGAGCTCGCCCGCGACGGATTCTCCTATCAGGGGGTAGACATCACCGCGGTCAACCTCAACGCCGCACTGCGTCTGCCGGTGATCGAGCGCACCGGACCCGCGATGGTGCACCGCTGCTTCATCGAGACGGGCTGGTCGTCCCAGTCGGGCCGCCCCTTCGCGCCGCCGGTCCCGATCCCGCACCACCACCCGTACCAGGCGGCATGGCTCCTGGAAGAGCCCGAGCCGGCCGTCCGCACCCTGTCCGACACGGAGATCCACGCCACGGTCGCCGACCTCACCGACCGCCTGATCTCCGACCTCGACGACACCCGCGGCCACCTCGACCTCATCGCCATCGAAGGCGCCCTCGCCGAGCTCCCCGATCCAGACGACGCGCTCAGCGCGATCCTGCGCCACCTGGCGTCGCACGAGGAATTGCGCACCAGTGTCCACGGCGTCTTCGACCATCACTGGAAGCACGACCGCCCCAACGAGACGTTCACGCTCACGCCGTTCGCCTACCAGGCCACCGCCCCCCGGCACCTGCACTACCTGCCGCAACTCCCGCCCCTGATCGGAGACCCGGACGGCGTCTGGCTGCTTCATAAGAAGGCTGCGAGAGCCATCCTCCTACCTC